>JBGUKK010000094.1:0-53930 GCA_045114435.1 Sodaliphilus sp. | reverse complement strand
ATAAACGTCAAGGGTAATCAAACTATTTTGCTTCTTATTTCTGAAGTAGTATTGGATTCCCATCTCGTTCACTGCAATTAAGATGATTAGCCCACGAGATACTTCGTCTTCAGCCTTTAGTACGTAGGAAGCTAACTGCCGTTGACCATAAGTATCGGTACTATGATCCCTCATACCCTTCAGCAATTCAACAGTCATAGCTGACTCATCATTATCAAACATATAAACAACTTTGTCATCAACAATATCTATACTTGTCATGGTTAATCCATTCCCCATATTCATTGGTAAACTATTCTGAGCTTCATTAATAAACTTTCTGAGAAGATCACGAGTATAGTCATAATCGCTGCTTTCGGAATCTTGCACTGGGACTGATGATACTTGATTATTCCTTTCTAGCTTGAAGGTCACAGGTATTGTATACCACACATTAACAGGAACCCCATTCTGCCTACCTGGAATGAAATTAGGCAAAGAACGACAAACGCGAATAGCTTCTGCATCTAATTCAGGATCAACTGATCTCACAACTTTGATTTCACCAATACTCCCATCTTTCTTCACAACAAACTGAACAACAACCTTACCTTCAATATCATACTTAGCTGCTGTTGGAGGATAATTAATGTGTGATTGTAAATACTTCATCAATGCGATTTCTCCACCCGGGAACTGCGGCATCTGCTCAACTGAGCGAAATGTCTCCACTTTTACCTCCTTGGGCTTTTCGTTTGATTTTACGACAACTTCCTCTTTGAGAGTCTTCGTAACATCACGATCTTCTGTTCCTTTTTCGTAATATGAATTATGATTCCGGGATCCTGTTGAATTCCCATTTGACTTGACTTGGGCATTTATAGCGAATGGCATCAAACATACCATCAGTAAAAGAATAAACTTTTTCATATCATTTCTGGTTTTAGTGTTTATAACTGCAAATATCGTCACAATTCTTTAAGCTACCAAGTATTCTGCATCATCTTTTTAATTTCAGATTAATAGCACCGCTTAAAGGGAGTCCAGCCAAGTTCTTCAGCATAACCGATTGTCACGCACCTGATATCGGCACTGCAATAACTTAGTCCCATACAATCAGAGGACTTATGATACCTCTTGGAACTCGGTCCAAGGGAAAAAGGGACGGTTCTTTTGATGTACTTTTGATGTACCACGTGCATGCGCGGACGAAATGAACGAAATGAACGGAACGGGCGGCCACGCCAAGGCGAGGCCCTACGGTGGGGTGCCGGTTCATGCGGGCGAGGGCGGCCATCCTCCGCCATCCGTTTAATTCGTGAAATTCGTAGTTCTTTTTGGTTGGCCTGGGTGCGGCCATGCCAGGGCGTGGCCCTGCGGTGGGACTGCCAGTTCATGCGGGCGAGGGCGGCAATCCTCTGCCATCCGTTTAATTCGTGAAATTCGTGGTTCTTTGATTGGCCTGGATCTGCATGACCGTTGCTGTGAAGCACAGGATGAAGGCGATGAAAAACTTGGTCATGTTGATGGGGATTTCAGGTGAATAATATCAGTTTCGGTTCTTTATCTTGAAGGCTTTCTCGATGTCTTCCTTGGTCAGCACCGAGAGTTCGTCGTCTCTGATGTTGCGCTTGGCCGTCAGGCGGTTGGCTTGCTGCTCGACGGCTCGTTCAAAGATGTTGCGCACATAGCGGGCGTTGCCGAAGTTCTTGGTCTTGTGGGCCACGACATAGTTGAGTTTGTCCTTGAGCAGTTGGTCGGCCTCTTGAGTTATGGTGTACTGGTTCTTCCTCAGGTACAGATGGAAGATGTCGAACAATTCCTGCTCGGTGTAGTCGGGGAAGTTGATGTATCGGGTGAAGCGCGACTGCAGGCCCGGGTTGGCGTCGATGAAGCGTTTCATCTCGTCAGGATAGCCGGCAATGATGACCACCAGTTTGTCGCGGTCGTCCTCCATGCGCTTGAGCAGGGTGGAGATGGCTTCCCGGCCGTAGTCATAGCCTTCGTGTTCGGGCACGAGGGCATAGGCTTCGTCGATGAACAGCACACCGTTCAATGCCGAGTCAATCACGGCATTGGTCTTGGTCGCGGTTTGTCCCACATAGTCGGCCACGAGGCCCGAGCGGTCGGTCTCGACGGTGTGTCCGCTCTTGAGGATGCCCAGGTCCTTGTAGATGCGTGCCACGATGCGCGCCACGGTGGTTTTACCCGTGCCGGGGCTTCCGGTGAACACGAGGTGGAATGACATCTTGGGCACTTTCAGACCCTGTGCTTTGCGCTGCTGTTGGATTCTGGCAAAGTTGGCGATGGTGTGCACCTCTTCCTTCACCGAATCCAGGCCGATGAGTTCATCCAGTTCCTGGTAGGGGTCTTCTTCCATGACGGGAGTGATGACGACGCTGTCCTTGGGCTCTTTGGGCTGTTGGGCTATCTCGGTGATGGGCTTGACGACCTTTTCGACCTGATTTCCCTTGAGGGCGGCCCAAATGGAAAAGAGGATGAGGACCAGCAGTGCAGCACCACCATAGCGAGCGACGTTCTTGGTGATTTTTACGGGCTTGCCAGGGTGCATGGACTTGTAGATCATCGCATATCCCCAATAGATGAAAGGAGCCAGCAGGAGGACAAACACCAACAGTGAGAGTGCACCGTCGGCACCATCACCCTCACCGCACATTTCAATCACCACAGCAACTCCGCCAGCGATGAACAACAGGCAAAATGCCAGCAACATGATGCCGCATCCGGCGCCTACTTCTCTTTTCATAGTCAGTGTCTTTTTTAGTGTTATTAATTCTCCAAGTACCAGCGGTAGAGGGCGGGGACGCCGTCCTCAAGTTCCATGGTGTGGCGCCAACCCAGGGCGTGAAGTTTGCTCACGTCGGTGAGTTTGCGCAGGGTGCCGTCGGGCTTGGTGCTGTCCCACTCGATGGTGCCACGGTAGCCCACGGTGGCCTTGACGAGTTCGGCGAGTTGGCGGATGGTGACCTCCTTGCCGCTGCCGATGTTGATGTGGCAGTTGCGCACCTCGTCTCCCGTGCCGCGCACGTCCTTGAAGTCGATATGCTCCAGGCAATAGACGCTGGCGTCGGCCATGTCCTCGCTCCACAGGAATTCACGGATGGGGGCTCCTGTTCCCCACAGGCACAGGCGGTCCTCAAGGATGCCGTATTTCTCGAGCAGGGCGACGATGGCTTCGCTGGTGGCGCTGCCGTCAAGGCCCTCGACGGGGCGGCGGTCCAGGTCGGCGCGGATGCCGTCCATGTCGCCCTCGTTGAACATCTTGGCCAGATGCATCTTCCTGATCATCGCCGGCATGACGTGGCTGGTCTCGAGGTTGAAGTTGTCGCGCGGCCCGTACAGGTTGGTGGGCATCACGGCGATGTAGTTGGTGCCGTACTGCAGATTGAAACTCTCGCACATCTTGAGGCCGGCGATTTTGGCGATGGCATAGGGCTCGTTGGTATATTCCAGCGGGGCGGTGAGCAGGGCGGTCTCGGGAATGGGCTGGGGGGCCTCACGCGGGTAGATGCAGGTGCTGCCCAGGAAGAGCAGTTTCTTCACGCCGTGCCGCCAACTCTCGCCGATGACGTTCTGCTGGATGGCGAGGTTCTGGAAGATGAAGTCGGCGCGGTACTTCAGGTTGGCCATGATGCCGCCCACATGGGCTGCCGCCAGCACGACATACTCGGGCTGCTCCTCGTCAAAGAAGCGCTTCACGGCCAGGGCGTCCATCAGGTCAAGTTCCTGGTGGGTGCGGCCGATGAGGTTGGTGTAACCCTTGCGCTGCAGACTGTTCCAGATGGCGCTGCCCACGAGTCCGCGGTGGCCGGCCACATATATCTTTGAATCTTTTTCCATTGGGAATCGGGTGTTACGTGGATAACGGATGAAACGAACGAAACGGATGAAACGGAGTTTACTGGAGGTGGTAGATCTTCTTGATGTGCTGCATGTCGTACTCGATCATGATGCGCACCAGGTCCTCAAATGAGGTCTTGCGCGGGTTCCAGCCCAGCGTGTTCTTGGCCTTGGTGGGGTCACCGAGCAGCTGCTCGACCTCGGCGGGGCGGAAGTACTTCGGGTCCACCTCCACAAGCACCTTGCCCGTGGCCTTGTCGATACCCTTCTCGTTGATGCCCTCGCCCTGCCATTGCAGCTCGATGCCCACGTGGTGGAACGCCAGGGTGCAGAATTCCCTCACCGAGTGGTACTCGCCCGTGGCGATGACAAAGTCATCGGGCTCGGGCTGCTGCAGGATGAGCCACATGCACTCCACATAGTCGCGTGCATAGCCCCAGTCGCGCAGGGCGTTCAGGTTGCCCAGGTACAGCTTGTCCTGCAGGCCGTGGGCGATGCGTGCCGCGGCAACGGTGATCTTGCGAGTGACAAAAGTCTCGCCGCGCCGCTCGCTCTCGTGGTTGAACAGGATGCCGTTGGCACAGAACATGCCGTAGCTCTCGCGGTAGTTCTTCATAATCCAGAACGAGTACAGCTTGGCACAGCCGTAGGGGCTGCGCGGATAGAACGGTGTGGTCTCGCTCTGCGGCACCTCCTGCACCTTGCCGTAGAGCTCGCTCGTGCTCGCCTGGTAGATGCGTGTCGTCTTCTCGCGCCCGGCGATGCGCACCGCCTCGATGAGTCGCAGCGTGCCCACGGCATCGGTCTCGGCCGTGTATTCAGGCACATCAAACGATACCTTGACGTGGCTCTGGGCCGCCAGGTTATAAATCTCGTCGGGCTTGATTTTCTCGATGATGCGGATGAGCGAACTGCTGTCGGTCATGTCGCCATAGTGCAGGTTGATGAGGCGCTGCTGCTTCATGTCGCGCACCCACTCGTCGAGGTACAGATGCTCGATGCGTCCCGTGTTGAAACTGCTGCTGCGGCGGATGATGCCGTGCACCTCATAGCCCTTGTCGAGCAGGAATTCTGCCAGATAGGAGCCGTCTTGGCCGGTGATGCCCGTGATGAGGGCGACTTTCTGCTTGTTCTCGTTCATTGTCATTATGTTTAAGTCTGGCAAGATGTTAACTTGCTCATTGATTAATCGTTACTCTCTTTACTCCTCATGCTTCTTTAAAGTGACGTGGCTGCTTTTAAAGAAGCTTGAATGATTATAATGCGTTGTCAAGTTGTTGAGGCTGCGGGTCATTGATTTTCTCAATCATTGACAGGTGGACAAAGGTGGTGGCCACAGCGACCACACCAGGGACATTGACGACCACGCGGCGGTCGCCCTTGACGCGCACAAACACCCCCTCGGCACCGGCGAACATGCCACCGATGATGCGCACGCGCTCTCCTTGTGAGAAATCGCCCGGATTGGGATTCAGGTAGATGAGTTCCTCGTCATGGGTGCCCGCCACCTTGATGAAGTTCTCCATCTCCCGGTTGGGCACGGTGATGGGCTTGTGGGTCTCGCGGCTCATGATATAGCGGATGGGCAGCGCGGTGCTTCGCTTGTACTCCACCATGTCGGTGGGCGTGATATTGATGAAGATGAGGTTGTGCACGCTGGGCATCAGGCGCTTGACCATCTGTCCGTTGCGCTCCTCGCGGCGGTACTGCATTGGCACGAAGTTGGTGATGCCGCGCGCGTCAAGGTCGGCCTTGACCTTGAGTTCACGGTTGTAGGTCACGCGGATGGCAAACCACACCTTTTCCCCGTTCCCCTTGTCCTGTGTCGTCTTTTTGTTGTCCACTGGTGCAAAGATAGTGTTTTTTTCTAAAAAGTGTATTATCCGGGCCGTTTTACACGTTATATAGATGATAAAACACTTTCGTTATGGCCAAGGAAATCAAGAAATGGACGACGCTCGAGAGCCGCTACATCATTCGGCGGCCCTGGCTCACGGCCCGCGTCGACAAGGTGCAGCTGCCCGACGGGCGCATCAACCCCGAGCACTATGTGTTGGAATATCCCGAGTGGGTCAACATCATCGCCATCACCACCGGGGGCGACTTTGTCATGGTGCGGCAGTACCGTCATGCGATGGACGTGGTGCTCGACGAGTTGTGTGCCGGAGTGGTGGAGGACGGGGAGACACCCTTGCAGGCGGCCCGCCGCGAACTGCTGGAAGAGACGGGCTACGGCGGCGGACAGTGGCGCGAAATCATGACAGTGGGTCAGAATCCCAGCATCTGTGACAACATCACCCACTGCTTCCTGGCCGAAGGGGTGGAGCGCCTCGGCGACCAGCATCTTGATGCCAGCGAGGACATCGCCGTGCTGCTGCTGTCGCGCGACGAGATTGAAGCGATGCTGCGCGAGAACCGCCAGTTGCAGGCACTCATGGCAGCACCGCTGTGGCGCTATCTGGCTGAGAATAGGCGTTAGCCATCAGGCTTCAGGAAGCGGATGCCAATTCCTCATTCCTCATTTTACATTTTACAGTTCAAATCCTATCCTGAGCATGGCGACGAGGGCGTTCTTGGCATTCTCGCCGACCATGGGATTGAGTATCCATTGCACGTCGGGTGAGGCGTAGAAGTGGTCGTTAAGTTGGTAGCGGTAGTTCAGTTCGACGGCTGTCTCCCACTTGAAATGATCGAAATGAATCGTCGACAATCCAGCACTCAAGGCATCGGCACCGCTCTTGCTGAACAGCGAGTTCAGTGTCGCTCCACAGGTGATGCTGGCCCTTACCGCGTCGTTGGCGCATGGCGCAGAGCCGCCGGTGATGAATGTGTTGATGGAGCGTTTGCCCTGCAAGGGGAACAAATTCTCCAGAGAGGCATAGTATCCGTTGTTCTCTAATCCCGTGTGGTAGTAAGCTCCGGCCTTGAGCACAAGGGCGTCGGTGGGGGTGAATTGACCCTCGGTGATGATGGCGTAACCCTTGCTGCGGCTCAACTTGTGCTTCAGGTTGAACCTGTTGCCGTCATCCAGGTCGATGACGCCACCGTCAAAGATTCCCGCCTGCCACGAGAACACGTCGCTGGCTTTCCACGTGAGGTTGAGGCCCAAGCCGTTGCAGGGCATCGTGGGGACATAGCCCCCGGAGAGCAACACCTGATTGCCGCCGAATGAGGTGTTTATCAGGTTTCCTGAAGCGTCACATGTCGAGTAGCTGTCGTTGGCATCCTGTAGACCCACAAGGATGTTAAACTTGCCGATGTCATGGCTATACCATGCGTTGAGGGCGAAGATGTGATTTCCTGCCTCCAGGTTGTCAAACACTTGCCAGTCGCCGACCAGATTGGTCGACGGCTCCCCACCATGGGTTGAGGCGATGGTGAAATTGAACTTGCCGTTTTTCCAGGGGTTGATTTCCAGTCCCGCCTCGGCATAGCCCTGATAGGCGACGCCGGCTTTGATTCCTCCACAAGTGTTGGCGACCAGGTCGGCCGTGTAATTGAGGATGGGGACGATGGTTTTTGTCGAGTCCTGCGCTTGCAGGTCGGCGCAGCCGATGGTGGCTGCAAGGGCCACAGTACAAGTGAGGGTGGCAACCCGATGTCGTATGATGGTTGTCATGAAGGAATAGGCTATATTGAGTTAATAATTGTGCAGGGCTTACTGGAGTCGGGGGGGCTTATCCTGCGGGGAAATGTCCTGCTGCTGTACCCGTTGGGCCGGATGTGGCTATGACTTGACGAGCTGGCAGCAGTCGCTTCCCTTCGTGGGAGTGAGTGATGATGCGCGACGGGTTACATGAACACACGCACAACTTTCTTAAAAAAAGCAGGTAGCGTTTTTCAAGAAAATCGTGAGCCAGAATTTAGCGGTTGTTCCTGAGCACAATCGGGTTATGCATGCCGTTGCTGTCACGCCTCGTACTGGTAGCCGAGGTCCTCGATGCAGTCGATGATGAGCTGGTCGGGGACAGAGCCTTCTACCAGGGCGGTGCCCTTGGCGAGGTCAACAGTTACCTTTTCCACACCGGGTAGTGCGGCAAGACCTTTTTCCACATTGGCTTTGCAGTGGGCGCACATCATGCCCTTGACTTTAAACTCTTTCATTGCAGTAGTTTTATTTCGTTTGATCTGATAAGATTTCCAGTATTTTGCTCCCATGGCAACAACAATCATGCCCAGCAGAGCCACGCTGCAGACGGTATTGAGCCATGACGAGCCGTGCATGCCGTGATGCATGATGTGGGAGGGTAGGGCACTGGTGAATGTGTCACGCAGGCCGGGCCAGTAGTCCACCAGCAGCCCGAAACCTATCGCTCCGCCGATGATGGACAACAGATAGACGATCGTCGCCTTGCGGCCGAAGGCGTTGTTCACGACAAACATCGAGGCCAGATTGGCTGCCGGGCCGGCCATGAGCAGCACCAGGGCACAGCCCGGTGACATGCCCTTGAGCATCAGTGCCGCGGCGATAGGGATGGACCCCGTGGCGCACACATACATGGGCACGGCCACCAGCACGACGATGAACATGTTCAACAGCGGCCAGCGGGCATAGGTCGAGAAGAAATCGTCGGGCAACAGCACCGTAATCAACGTGGCCACCACCAGGCCGATGAGCAGCCATCGCCCGATGCTCTGCATCATGTCAAAGAAGCCATACTTGATGGTCTCCACGATCTTGTTCCACAGGCCCTTGGGCAGCTCGCTGAACTCGTAGCCGCCATCAGCCTTCACGTCATCGAGGGCGCCCTTGCGCTCCCAGTGTCCGACGGCCAGTCCTCCTAGCACCGACGTCACCAGTGCCGCCACAGGGCGCAGGATGGCAAAGGGCAGGCCCATCATCGAGTAAGTTGCCGCGATGCTGTCCACACCCGTCTGTGGCGTGGCGATGAGGAACGCTGTCGAGGACGCTCGCGAGGCCCCGCTGCGGCGCAATGCCACCGCTGTGGGCAGCACACCACACGAGCACAGGGGCAGGGGCACACCGAAGGCTGCCGCGGTCACCACCGGCCGCAGCCCCGTTCCTGCCAAATAGCGGCTATAGATTGTCGACGGGACAAACGCGTGAAGCAGTCCTGCGATGAAAAAACCCAGCAGCAGATACGGCGACATGCCGTTCAGCATCGATACAAATGCGTTGACATAGTCCATCATAACAGGGGGCAAAATTAGTAATAATTTTGATTTTTACCCCTCTCTGAGGCATGAAAGACGCCATTTGCCGGGGTAAATGCTCAGCATTTAAGGGTGATGGAGACGGTCAGGCCGCCCGTGGGGACATTCCTTGCCGAGACCATGCCGCCATGAAGCATGACCGCATTTTTAACGATAGCCAGTCCCAGTCCCGTGCCACCCAGTGACTTGCTGCGTCCCTTGTCGACGGTGTAGAACCGCTCAAAAATCCGCGCGATGTGCTCTTCGGGCACACCCCGTCCATTATCGGTGACATCAATGTCCCAGAACTGAGTGCTCCGTCGTGCCGTGATCTCGATGCAGGTGTTTTCGCCCGCATAGTTGATCGCGTTGTCGATGATGTTGCGGAACACGCTATAGAGCAGGGCCGTGTTCCCGGTGACCACCACATCCTGGGGCAGGCAGTTCTTGACGGTCATCTTGTGGGTCTCAAGTGAGCGCTCGCTCTCGCTGATGATGTCGGCCACCAGGAGAGAGACGTTCACCCGCCTCATTTCCAGTTCCTGGGCGGCATACTCCATCTTGTTCAACAGCGAGATGTCCTGGAGCAGCGCTGTCAGGCGCGTTGCCTGTTCGTGGGTGCGGGAAATGAACTTGTGGGCCATGTCGGGCGAGATGTCGGGATTCTCCAGCAGCGTCTCGCTGTACCCGAGGATGCTTGCCACGGGCGTCTTGAGCTCATGCGCGATGTTTTGGGTGAGTTCGCGGCGCAATTGGCTGTTCTTCTGCTCCTGTTCATTGGTGATTCGCTGATCCATGCGGCGGGCGTACCGGTACAGCACGACGCCCAGGCCGGCCATGACGATGATGGAGAAGAGGAGCAAGTGCCAGTCGCTCATCTCATCAAACACATTGAGCCGGCGGCGGTCAAAATCCTCAAAAATGATGAAAATCACTGCGTAGATGGCAAAGATCGCCATCACAGTGAGAAACATGCGTCGTCCTTCAGAGATCTTTTTCATTGGTGAAATAGTATCCGTAGCCATGCCGTGTGCACAGGCAATGGCTGTAAGGTTCAATCTTTTTCCTTATTCGGGTAATGTTGACATCAACGGTTCGCGAGGACACGATGACTCCAGCCGGCCACGCCTGCTGGATCAGTTCATCGCGGCTGTAAACATGGCCACGGTGGCTCATGAGCAGCCACAGGATGTCAAATTCCAGTGGGGACAAGTCGATATCATTGCCGCTGATGTTCACCGACTTGTTCTCGTAGTTGACAACCATCTGGCCGAAGGTGGCTGTCGTCGGCGGGCGTTCCTTGCTAGTGCGGACGAGAACCGCCTTGATGCGCGCCATCAGTTCCTTGAGGGAGAACGGCTTGGCGATGTAGTCATCGGCCCCGACATCAAAGCCGTCGAGCTTGTCTTGCTCGCTGTCGAGTGCTGTCAAGAAGATGATCGGCACCGATGCCGTATCAGGCCTCGTGCGAAGCCGGCGTGCCACCTCTATCCCGTTAATCTCGGGCATCATCACGTCCAGCAGGATCAGGTCCACCCGGCTGATGTCCTCGCTCAGGGCCTGGACACCAGAGTGAGCGATCATCGTGGAGTAACCTGCGTTCTCGAGGTTATAACTCAATATCTCACACAGGTCGGGCTCGTCGTCAACTATAAGTATTGTCTTGCTCATCGCTGCAAAGTTAGGTATAATCCTCGACAGTTACCAGAAATTGGGTGGACAATCGTGCTTCCACGACGTTGATCACATAGTCTCCCAGCTGTTCACATTCCTCGATGATGTCGTTGAACAGCGTGCCGATGGAGTAGGTTGTCACTTGTTCGTCCATCGCTTTCAGGTTCTTGACCTTCAATGAATTGCGACATTCGTTAATCTTGTTCTCAATATATAATGAGTCCTTGCTGCTCACGCTGTCGCGCCGGCTCTCGATCACAAGATTCATCTGGGCCAACGACTCCTCGACCAGTTCCATCATCGCCGTGAGGTCGTCCTGCTGGCCCTCGTTGAATTTCTCGCCGTTCTCATGAAGCTTGTGCATCTTGCGGGCAAGGCTGAAGCAGGAATCGGCAATGGACTCGATCTCGCCAATCTGCCGATTCATCGAGCGGATTTTTGATTTGGTGTGGGGACTGACGTGGGCCTCACTCACGTGAGCCAGGAACTGGGCGATGCCATACTCGATGGTGTCGGCCTTGTCCTCGTCGGCCTCGATGCTGTTATACTCTTTCTCAAAGTCCTCCTTGTCAATGAGAACCGAGAGCATCCTCACCCGATTGAACATGTCCTGGACATGCTTGCCGAACTCCTTCACCTCGCGTTGGGCTTGAAGCACAGCGATCTCAGGGGTCTGGACAAGGCCGGCATTGATGTACTTGAACTGGGATGTCGTCTCGTCGGCAGTGGCTTCCTTTTCCTTGAGCAGGCGGCAGACCAGCCACTCGATCTGCGGGATGAACCAGATCAGTAACAGCGTGTTGATCACGTTGAAGCACGTGTGGAAAGTGGCCAGTGCAAAGGACAGCTTCATCGGCTCGGGATTGGCCTGGTCGGGAGACAGCCCCACCAGGTCGCAGGCCATGTTGGCAAACGGATAGAACAAGATGAGCACCCAGATCACGCCCACCACATTGAAGACCAGATGGGCCAACGCCGCCCTGCGCGCCTGGATGTTTCCCGTCAAGGCGGCGATATTGGCTGTCAAGGTGGTGCCGATGTTCTCTCCCATGACCAGGGCAATGCCGAGGTAGATGGGCAGCACGCCGCTCGTGCAGAGCACCATCGTGATGGCCATCAGGGCCGCCGATGACTGCACGATGCAGGTGAGGATGGTTCCAATCAGCAGGAAGATGATGATCGAGAGATAACTCGAGGTGTCGAAGCTGGAGAAAAAGTTCACCAGGGCGACATTGTGGGCCAGGTCCATCTCCTTGCCTGTCGTTGAGAGGAGTCCCAACGAGAAGAACAGGAAGGCGACACCATACAGGAACTCTCCGGCAATGCGATGCTTCTTGCTGTAAATGAGGATGACACCGATCACAAACACGGGCCACACCAGATCAACAATGTTGAACGAGAAACCGGCCGACATGATCCATGCCGTCAACGTCGTGCCGATGTTGGCGCCCATGATCACGCTGATGGCTTGGCCCAGCGACAGCAATTGTGCGTTGACAAACGAGACGGTCATGACCGTCGTCGCCGATGACGACTGGACGGCAACGGTGATGAGCATTCCCGAGAAAACTCCGGCAAAGCGGTTACTCGTCATGGCCGATAGCGTGTGCCGCAAGTGGGGGCCACTCATCTTCTGCAGTGATTCACTCATCATGATCATGCCGAACACCAGCAGGGCAAGGGCTCCGATCATCTTGACCACGAGCCATGTCATTGTAATGTCTATTGATAGTAGCATATTCTGTTTTTCAGTTTTCTGTTGTCAGTGGTCACTGACTCAAATTAAGCGCTGCAAAATTACGTCTGCCTGACGTAACGGGTGCTATCATGCGGGTTACAATTGTGTTACTTTAGCACCCGCGTTGGGTGCGCTCACCTCGGGCATCGCCGCATGCGACGGATATAGGCTCGCCTGCTCTCCTCCTGTGGCTGTTCCCTGGAGGACCGAGCAGGGCAAAAATAGCCTGTCGCGTGCATTATTTCATGTTTTTGTTGGTGCTGTGAGAAAAAAGGTGTACTTTTACCCCACTGGAACAAAACGCCATCATTTACTATTGTTATGGATATCAGATTACCGAAAAGAATGGACGGACATCAGCCCGACGTGCTGATAGAGTCCAAGCAGATAACCATCATCGGCACCAACGGCGCCGGCAAGAGCCGTTTCTGTTCGGCCCTGGTCGATGAACTTGGTAGCAAGGCCTACCGCATCTCGGCGTTGAAGGCGCTTTTCCCGTCACCAGCCAGCGTCAAGCCGCTGCCGGGCTCGATTGACGACCTGTTCAATCAAATGAACGCCGCCAATCCTCAAGTCAAGAATGTCGCCGAGACAGAGTTTGACAAACTCTTCTATGTCATGCTCAAAGACGAGTTCCGCGAGTTGATGAACTACAAGGCCCACAAACTGATGGATGAGCAGATTGAGTTCCCCAAGACTAAACTCGACATTGCCGTCAAGAAGTGGCAGGAGGTATTCCCCAAGAACAAGGTGCTGCGCGAGAACGGTAAACTGATGTTCGCCACCGAGGGCTACAGGGACAAGTACCAGTTGATGCGCCTCAGCGATGGTGAGAAATCGGTGCTCTACTACATCGGCGCGGTGCTTTATGCGATGCCCAATGCCGCCATCCTGGTCGATGATCCCGAAACGTTTATCCACACCAGCATCATGCGCACGCTGTGGAACGTCCTGGAGCAGATGCGCCCCGACTGCACCTTCATCTACAACACCCACGACGTGGACTTCGCCAGTTCGCGCATCGACAACCAGTGCGTGTGGGTCAAGGAGTTTGACCCCGAGTCGATGGCGTGGGACTACGAGGTGATGAGTTCGAGCCGCAATCTGGACACGGCGCTGCTCGACTTGCTGGGCAGCCGCAAGCCCGTCCTGTTTGTCGAGGGCGATGACAAGCACAGCATCGACTCCAGGCTCTATCCGCTCATCTTCCCCGAATACACGGTCAAGCCCCTGGGCAGTTGCAACAAGGTCATCGAGACGGTGCGCTCCTTTGGCGACCTGCAGAATTTCCACCAACTCGAGAGCCGCGGCATTGTGGACCGCGACCGTCGCAGCGACCAGGAGGTGGAATACCTGCGCAAGAAGAACATCCTCGTGCCCGAGGTGGCCGAGGTGGAGAACATCCTCATGCTCGAGGGGGTCATCCGCGCCGTGGCCCTTTTCAAGCGCCGCAATCCTGACATCGTCTTTCCCAAGGTGAAGAAGCGCGTTATCCTCATGTTCACCAAGGAACTCAAGCAGCAGGCATTGCAGCACGTGCGCCACCGTGTGAAACGCGACGTGGAGATGCGCATCGACATGAAGTTCACCAGCATCAATGCCCTGGAAAACCACATGGTGGAACTGGTGAGCGAGATAAATCCGCGTGGCCTGTATGACCAACTCTGCCGGGAGTTCCATGTCTACGAGGACAACAACGACTATGCCAGCATTCTCAGGGTCTACAATCAGAAACTCATGCTTGTCGAGAGCAACGTCGCCACGTTGTGCGGCTTCAAGGGCAGGGATGATTACATTAGAGGCGTCCTCAACATCCTCAAGGGCAACAGTGAGCATGCCAAGGCCATCCGCAAGGCCATCAAGGAATGCTTCGGCCTGGAGGAATGACGGGGTGTTCACGTTTACGTGAAGGTTAAAGGTTAAGGGTTAAGGACCAAGGACTATATTTTAAAACCTCTGGATTTACTACATGATCTAGACATGAACGACAACAAGCAAGCTACGTTAGCTCTTGGCACGCAGCCTGTCGGCAGGTTGTTGTGGCAGTATGCCCTGCCAGGAGTGATTGCGATGACGGCCTCATCGCTTTATAATATGGTGGACAGTATCTTCATCGGCCACGGTGTGGGACCGATGGCACTGGCCGCCCTGGGCATCTCGTTCCCGCTGATGAACATCGGTGCCGCCTTTGGCGCTGCTGTGGGTGTCGGCGGCTCGACGCTGATGTCCCTGCGACTGGGCCAGCGCCAGTACAATAAGGCCAACAATGTGCTAGGCAACATGGTGGCCCTGAATATCATCACGGGTCTGCTGGTGGGTATTGTGTCGATCATCTTCCTGGATCCTATCCTGAGGTTCTTCGGCGCCAGTGAGCAGACCTTGCCCCATGCCCATGACTACATGTTCATCCTGCTGGTGGGAAATGTCATCACCCACCTCTATCTGGGCCTGAATGCCGCCTTGCGCTCGGCGAGCAAACCCCGGGCGGCGATGATCGCCACCATTGTCACCGTGGTGCTGAACACCATCCTTGACCCCATCTTCATCTGGCCGCTGCACATGGGCATCAAGGGGGCCGCGATAGCTACCATCCTTGCCCAGGCCATCGTGCTGTGCTGGCAGTTGTGGCAGTTCAGCCGTCAGAGCGAGTTGCTGCATCTCGAGTGGCGTTTCCTCAAGCCCGCGCGAGCCATTGTCAAGGACATCGTGAGCATCGGCATCTCGCCGTTTTCCATGCAGCTGACGGGCTGCGTGGTCGCCATCTTCATGAATAACGCCCTGATGAAATATGGTGGAGACCTTGCTGTGGGTGCTTATAGCATTGCCAACCGCTTGGGATTCATCTTCTTCATGGTCATCATGGGCATCTGCCAGGGGTTCCAGCCCATTGCCGGCTACAACTACGGTGCGCGCAACATGGACCGCGTGAAGCGCGTCCTGCGCCTCACCATCATGGCATCGGTCATCGCGATGACCGTGGGATGGGTCATCGGCGAGCTGTTCCCCGAGGCCTGCTGCCGCCTGTTCAGCGACGACAATCAGTTGATTGCCATCTCCATCCGCGGCATCCGCATCAACATGCTCGTGTTCCCTGTCATCGGCTATCAGGCCGTGGTCACCAACTTCTTCCAGACCATCGGCAAGGTGCGCATCAGCATCTTCATGTCACTCTCGCGCCAGTTGCTCTTCCTGCTGCCCATGTTGCTGCTGTTCTCCTCGATTTGGGGCCTCGATGGCGTGTGGGCCTCACTGCCTGCCAGCGACTTTGTCGCCTTCCTCGTCGCTGTGATCATCATGCAGCGCTTCAAGTTCACCCACCACGAGAGTGCGGCGCCCTTGAAAGGGTAGAAAACCGGAATTATTGACGGCCGCGGGGTGGTGGCTATCGTATTTTTTTGTACTTTTGTGGAATAATAGCAAAAGTCAGTATTAGAGATGCCTTTTTTTTCAGTGATAGTGCCGGTGTATAACCGGCGTGACGAGGTGGAGGATCTGCTCCGCAGCCTCACCAAGCAGACCGACAAGGATTTTGAGATCATCCTCGTCGAGGACGGCTCGACCGACCCGTGCGAGGACATCGCGCTGCGATACAGCAGCGAGTTGGACCTGCGCTATTTCTATAAAGAGAATGAGGGGCGTTCCATCGCACGCAACTACGGCCTGGAGCATGCCACGGGCCAATACTTTGTCTTCTTTGACAGCGATTGTGTCATCCCGCCCGACTATTTCAAGACGTTGGGACGCGAGCTCGCTGATGCCTATGTGCCGTGCTTCGGTGGACCCGATGCCGCGAGCGACGATTTCACCGATGTGCAGAAGGCCATTTCCTTCTCGATGACCTCGCTGCTGACGACGGGCGGCATCCGCGGCGGCAAGGTGCAGATGGAGAAGTTTGTGCCACGCTCGTTCAACATGGGCTACTCGCGTGAGGTGTATGAGAAGGTGGGCGGTTTCCGCGAGATGTTCAGCGAGGACATCGACATGAGCACCCGCGTGCGTCAGGCAGGGTTTGACATCCGTCTCATCCGCCCCGCATTTGTCTATCACAAGCGCCGCACTAGCATCAGCAAGTTTGCCCGCCAGACCTACGTCTTCGGCATGTCGCGCATCACCTTGAAGCTGCTTTACCCCGACAGCCTCAAGCTCGTGCACTGCCTGCCTGCCGTTTTCCTTATCGGGTGCGTGCTGCTGCTGTTGCTCTCGTTGTGGAAGTGGTGGTTCATCCTGCCCATCCTGGCCTATGCCGCGATGCTCTGGGTGGCCGCACTCGTCGAGACGCGCAACCTGAAGATTGCCACGCTCGCCGTGGCGACGAGTTTCACCCAGCTGTGCAGCTACGGCTGGGGCTTTATCAAGGCCTACGTGTGGAAAATCCTCCTGGGTCACGGCCGTGACATCAACGAGGAGGTGATGATGAGAAAAGGAAAATGAGCACCGCCGATAGGCAAGTAGCAATCTTCCGTCACATCCGTTATTACTGTTCAACCCATGATAGAGGAGAGAGACAATAACAAGGTCGCCGGGTCGCGCAACATCAAGGAGACGGTCCCCGAGGAGGACCGCCCGCGCGAGAAGGCCAAGAAGCATGGCTTCTCCAGCCTGTCAACAGCCGAGCTGCTGGCCATCCTGTTGAGGGTGGGCTCGCCCGGCGAGTCGGTCGTTGACCTGTGCCAGCGCATCCTGCGCGACAATGACGGCAAGCTCTACCTGATTGCGCGCAAGGGCATCCCGGGCCTGGTGAAGAACTATCACGGCATCGGTGAGGTCAAGGCCATCGAGATTCTTGCCGCACTGGAACTGGCACGCCGCTACCAGCAGGAGGATTTTGACGACCGCTTCAAGGTCAACAGCAGCTCCGACGCCTACAAGTACCTGCGTCCGCGCATGGAGCACCTCGACCACGAGGAGATGATGGTGGTCCTGCTCAATCATGCCAAGCAGGTCGAGGAGTGTGTGCGCATCAGCAGCGGCGGCACCGCCATGACTGTGGCCGACATCAAGATGATCCTGCGCCCAGCCATCGAGCGCCTCTCGTCGGGCATCATCCTGGCCCACAATCATCCCAGCGACAACCCTAACCCCAGCATGCCTGACGACCGCCTGACCGAGCGCGTCAACCAGGCCTGCAAGGTGATGGATATCCAACTGGTCGACCACATCATCGTGTGCCGCGGCAACCGCTACTACAGCTACGCCGACCACGGCCGCCTGATGTAGTGCCCAAGAGGCCCCATTTTGCGCCCCCTTGCGAGCAAAAAAGGCATAGCGCCTCAACAAGAGAAAACAATCCAATTAACCCTTAATCTCCAAGTTTCTAAACTGGCTACGTCCCTTTAAAAACTTGGTTGATGTCTATTTCATGGCGGTGTAGATGGTGCAGACGCCCAGGGTCAGGCGCTTGAAGGTGGCGTCGTGCAGGCCGGCGTTGCGCATCAGTTGCAGCATGTCGTCGCCCTGGGGGACGGCGGCGATGCTCTGCGGCAGGTAGCGGTAGGCGCTCTTCTCGCCGCTCTTGAGTGAGCCGAGCCAGGGGATGATGTGAAGGGTGTAGAGGTCATAGAACCAGCGGATGACGGGATGGGTGGGTGTGGACAATTCCAGCACGCACAGGATGCCACCAGGCTTGAGCACGCGGGCCATCTCCATGTAGCCTTGCTGCAGGTGCTCGAAGTTGCGCACGCCGAAGGCTACCGTCACGGCGTCGACCGATGCGTCGTCGATGTGCAGCGCCATGCAATCGTCCTGCTTGAAAGAGATGACCTGTTCCATCCCTCGAGCCTTGACCTTGCGGCGCGCCTCGTCGAGCATGCCCTGTGACAGGTCGATGCCCATGATGTGCCGCGGGTGCAGGGCCTCGTTGAGCTGGATGGCGAAGTCGCCCGTGCCGGTGGCCACATCAAGGATGGTCGCTGGCTGGAGCCGCTTCAGGCGCTTCACTGCCAGCCGTCTCCACCAGATGTCGATGCCCAGGGTCATCGCGCGGTTCATGAAGTCGTAGGCTGGGGCGATGGCGTCAAACATCTGCCTGACCTGTTCGGTCTTGGCTGTCGACGGGTCGCCGTAGGGGGTCACTTGCTCGACCGTGTTGCGCTGCTCTGGACTGTCGTTGTTGGTCATGGCTGTTCGTCGGGCTTGCTGTCGGCATGTCGGCCCGCGGCGAGCGCTCTGTCTTCCTCGTGGAAGCGCTCGTAGGCCTCAACGATGCGCTGCACCAGCTGGTGGCGCACGATGTCCTTTTTCTCAAATTCCACCTTGCCGATGCCCTTCACGCCGTCGAGGACGCGCAGGGCGTGAATCAGGCCCGAGGTGGTGCTGCGCGGCAGGTCGATCTGGGTGGTGTCGCCGGTGACA
This sequence comes from Sodaliphilus sp., assembly GCA_045114435.1. Taxonomy (GTDB): domain Bacteria; phylum Bacteroidota; class Bacteroidia; order Bacteroidales; family Muribaculaceae; genus Sodaliphilus. The sequence continues at coordinate 35,173 of JBGUKK010000094.1, read as the reverse complement.
ATCATCTTGGAGCCCATGCCCAGGCGCGTGAGGAACATCTTGATCTGGTGTGTCGTGGTGTTCTGGGCCTCATCGAGCACGATGATGGCGTCGTTTAACGTGCGGCCGCGCATGAAGGCCAGCGGTGCGATCTGGATCACGTTGTTCTCCATGTACTCCTTGAGCTTGGCCTGCGGTATCATGTCCTCGAGTGCATCGTAGAGTGGCTGCAGGTAAGGGTCGATCTTGTCCTTCATGTCGCCAGGCAGGAAGCCCAGTTTCTCGCCGGCCTCGACAGCGGGACGGGAGAGGATGATTTTCCTCGCCTCGCGATTCTTCAATGCGCGCACGGCGAGTGCCACCGCCAGATAGGTCTTGCCTGTTCCTGCGGGCCCCAGGGCGAAGGTCAGGTCGTTCTGCATGAACGTCTTGACAAGCAGCTGCTGGTTGGGCGTGCGGCCGCTGATGGGCTTGCCGTTCACGCCGTAGACAATGACGTCGTCCATCTTGAGCTGCTTGGGCGGCGTGCCCTTGATGGTGTCGATGATGACATCCTCGGGCAGGGTGTTGTAGGTCGCGCAATAGTCGGCCAGAGCGTGAATTTTCTGCTCAAAGTCGGCCGTCTCGCTGTCGTCGCCGATGACGGTGATGACACTGCCGCGAGCGGCCATGCGCAGTTTGGGAAACAGGTTGCGGATGAGTTGTATATTGCTGTTATTCACCCCGTAAAAGGTCACGGGATCCACGTTGTCGATGATAATGTGCCGTTCAATCATTCAGTATGGGTCTAAATCTAAGCACAAAGTTACACAATAAATCAATATGTGCCATAGTTGCCTCACACTTTTTTCTGATACAGGTTGTCGGTTTTTTTTCTGATTGGTGAATAAAATATCTTGTAGGTTGGGAAAAAATGATTATATTTGCAGGTTAAAATCAAGGAACTAGTGTTGTTGTAAAATGCCTGAGGCAGGTTTATATCTGATTCCCACCCAGTTGAGCGATGTGCCACTGGAAATGGTGATTCCCACGCACAATATCGAGGTTGTGCGTGGCATCCGTTTCTTTGTCGTGGAGAGCCTGCGCTCGGCGCGGCGCTTCCTCAAGAAGTGTGACCGCAGCATCGATATCGACAGCCTCACCTTCACCGAGCTCAACGAGCATTCCGACCTGGGAGACACGGCCGCGCTCGAGGCCATGCTGGAGCCCATCACGCGAGGCGAGGCCGTGGGCATCATCAGCGACGCGGGCTGCCCCGCTGTCGCCGATCCGGGAGCCGACCTGGTCGCCCTCGCCCAGCGCCGGGGCTACAAGGTGTTCCCGCTGGTGGGACCCTCAAGCATATTGATGAGCCTGATGGCCTCGGGGTTCAACGGGCAGCGCTTCGCCTTTGAGGGCTACCTGCCGGTCGATGCCCAGTCGCGGCAGGCGCGCCTCAAGGAGATGACCCGTCGCATCGAGCGTGAGCGCCAGACCCAGATCTTCATCGAGGCCCCTTACCGCAACAACCAGCTCATAGCCGACTTGGCCGCCCGTTTGCCGTCCCATCTGCGCCTGTGCGTGGCCAGTGACATCACTGGCGAGGGACAAAGCATCGTCACGCGCACGCTTGCCGACTGGCGGCGGACGCCCTACGACTATCACAAGGTTCCCACAATCTTTTTGTTATACCAGTGAGGCTTCAGGTTTTAGGCATCTGGCCGCAACTGAAGACTGAAGACAGAAAACTGACAACTGCATGGCAGGACATAAATATAAAGGATTCACCAATGATGGCCGCCCGCTCAAGATTTCATTTGACGTGGACGGTGATGACACGCCCCGTGGCATTCCTGACGAGGTGGAGACTGCCCAACCTGCTGTAACAGACCGCATTGACTTGGGCAAGGGCCTGTGTTTCATCAGCTTCGGCAGCGGCAGCAGTGGCAACTGTGCCTACTTGGGCACTCCGCAAGGCGGCATCCTCATCGATGCCGGCATCAGGGAGCCTGTCAAGTATCACCGCAAAAAGAAAAACCCCGAGCGGCAGGATGTGCTCACGCTCGACCAGGCGTTTGCCGAGCTGGAGCGTAACGGCGTGAGCCGTGACATGATCAAGGGCGTCTTGCTCACCCATGCCCACCAGGACCACATGCGCTGCCTGTATCCCGCTGTGACCGCTTGTGGCTGCAGCGTGTTCTGCACGATGGGGGTGATGAGCCAGCTGCTGCAGCGCCAGCGCATCTCGGGCCGCATCACCGACCGCCATGTGCCCATCTTCAAGGAGATTCCATTCCGCATCCTGGACATGGAGATCACCGCCTTTGAGACGAGTCATGACGTGAAGAGCGTGGGCTTCAGCATCGAGTTTGAGGGGGAGCGCTTTGTCGTCGCCACCGACATGGGCATCATCACCGAGCGTGCGGCCCACTACATGAGCCGCGCCAATTATCTGATGATTGAGTGCAATTATGACCTGCAGATGCTCGAGACCGGCAAGTATCCTGCCATGCTCAAGGACCGCGTCAAGGGTGAGAAGGGGCATCTTGACAACGAGGTGTCGGCGCGGTTTGTCGCCAGCCACTACCATGAGGGCTTGAGGTATGTGTTCCTGTGCCACTTGAGCAAGGATAACAACACCGAGGAAATCGCGCTCACGACGATGCGCCAGGCGCTGGAAGAGCGAGGCCTCAGTGTCGGCGACGGCTCCAACTCCGCTTCCCAGAGTGGCCGTGATATCCAGATTTGTGCCTTGCCCCGCTATACCGCTTCCGGCTTTTATATTTTGGCTTGACGTATTGCTGCTTGTAGTACTTGCTTGAGCTGCTGCCCTTGTTCTTCTTGACGGTGGTGGTGGCGCTGGAGGTCGCCGTTTCTTTCTTGGCCGACGAGCCGTTGATGGGCTCGGGCTTGACATCATCGGGGAAGACCTTGTAATCACTGTTCTCATCCACCAGCTGCTTGAAGTCGGCGGTGAAGAAGTCGTCCAGGCGGTCGTAGTCGATCATCACCTCGATGGGGCTGCTCGTGATGGTGCCCTGCTTGTACTCAAATTTCACGCCGTTCTTGCCGCAGCAGATTTCGGCGGGGACGTTCAGGGCATGTTGCAGCTTGGAGTAGTCGCCGCGGCTCTTGTTCAGGTCGTCAATCTTCTTGTTGATGAGCTTGAGCAGCTTGTTCTCTTTGTCAACGTCGGCCGTGAGGATGTCAAGGCGGGAGAGCAGGCGCCCTCGCTGCCTGTCGTAGTGGACAAAGTAATTGGACTCGACGGTGGTGCTGCCATTATACTCCACCTTGTCGATTTCCATCACCAGCAGGCGCCGTGAGGTCATGTAGGGATAGACGAGCACCTGGGTCACGTTGCCATAGACGGGCACGATGGCCGGCGCCGAGGAGAGCTTGCTGTAGTCGTCGCCGATGGGCTTGTTGAAGGCCGGCTTGTTCAGATAGACGAAGCGCGCATCCCTCATCTGTGCCTGATTGTTGCCGAAGGCCTTGTTGATCAATTCCTTGTTGAGCTCTTCAAAGACGCTGTCGCCGTTCACCTTGAGCGGCCAGCGCACCTTCACGTGCTTGATGCTGGTGTAGCGGGAACTGCTCTCGCCGCTGATCGAGGGCGTGTTGGCAATATAATAATAGGTGTTGTGCTGCAACTCGCCGAACACGTCATCCTGGAATGCGGTCACCAGGGTGTCGGCTTGGGCGACGACGTCGGTCGAGTCGCGCTGGTCAAACAGGGCCTGGCTGCCGCCCGCCTCGATGCGTCGCGACATGTACCATGCTGCGGCAACCAGATCGATGACCGCCAGCAGGCAGATAACGATGATGAGGTTCTTTTTGGTCATGATGATTCTCTATCTGTTGGAGGATTCGGTTAACTGTTGCACGGCATCGCTGACGCGCTGCATCAGCCATCGAGGGGTGGACGTGGCACCGCAGATGCCGATCCGCTCCTTGCCCTCGAGCCATGACGGGTCGATGTCGGCCTCGCTGCTCACCAGGTGGGAGTCGGCATTGGCGTCGCGGCACTCGGCAAACAGGATGCGGCCGTTGCTGCTCTTGGCGCCGCTGACAAACAGGATCAGCTCGTGCTGGGCGGCAAACTCGCGGATCTGCGGGATGCGGTTCGCTACCGAGCGGCAGATGGTGTCAAAGCTGCTGAAGGTCACCCCCGGCTTCACCCGGCGCTTGATTTCCTCGACGATGTGGCGGAACTCCTGCACGCTCTTGGTCGTCTGGGAGTAGAGGAAGATGTCGCGGGAATAGTCGATCTTGTCGATCTCGTCGATGTTCTCGATGACGGTGGCTTGGCCCTGGGTCTGGCCCACCAGCCCCAGCACCTCGGCATGGCCACGCTTGCCGTAGATGACAATCTGTGGCGACGGCTTGCCCTGCTCGGCGGCGTGAAAGGTGGCGTTGATGCGCTGTTGCAGCTTGAGCACCACGGGGCAGGTGGCGTCGATGATGTGGATGCGGTTGCGCCGGGCCGTCTCGTAGGTCTCGGGGGGCTCACCATGGGCCCTGAGCAGCACCTTCACGTCGTGCAGCTCCTCCAGCTGTTCGTGGGTGATGGTCTCCAGCCCGCGACTGGCAAGGCGGTCCACCTCGGCCGTGTTGTGCACGATGTCGCCCAGGCAGTAGAGGTGTCCGCTCTTGTTGAGCTCCTCCTCGGCCTTGCTGATGGCTGTCGTCACCCCGAAGCAGAATCCTGAACCCTTGTCAATCTCGATGATGGCCATGGTGAGTTGTCAGTTGTCGATTTACTGCTGACTAATTCTTTGCCCTCTCCAGGTACAGGTTGTAGAGCCACTCGTTCTGCTCCTCGATGGTCATGTGGGAGTTGTCGAGAACGACGGCGTCCTCGGCCTGACGCAGCGGGCTCTCCTTGCGCGTGCTGTCGATGCGGTCACGCTCGTTGACGTTGGCCAGCACCTGCTCAAGGGTCGTGGTCGTGTCGCCCTTGCTGCGCAGCTCGTCATATCGGCGCTGTGCTCGCACCTCAGCGCTGGCCGTGGCAAACACCTTCATCTCGGCGTCGGGGAAGACCACCGTGCCGATGTCGCGCCCGTCCATCACCAGGCCCTTGTCCTTGCCCATCGCCTGCTGCTGGCGCACCATCTCCTGGCGCACAAAGCCGATGGCGGCAATGATGCTCACCACGTTGCTCACGCGCATTGAGCGGATGTAGCGTTCCACATTGCGGCCGTTGAGCACCGTCACGCTCTTGCCCTCGCTGGTGGGGCGGAAGGTGATGACGATGTCGCCGCTCTTGAGGTGCTGCTTGAGCGCTTTCTCGTCCACCTGCTCACCCTTGATGAGCTTGTTGCGCAAGGCGAACAGCGTCACCGCGCGGTACATTGCTCCCGTGTCCACGTATGCATAGCCGATTCTCCTTGCCAGGGCTTTGGCCATCGTGCTCTTGCCTGTTGACGAGTGACCGTCAATGGCGATAGTGATTTTCTTGAGTGTCATTGTCGTTGATGAATGTTGATTAACTGGCCACAAAAGTAAATAAAAAAACTGATACAAGTAAAAAACTTGTCACTGATGTTGAGAATTTATGGCTATCAGTGTAGCGTGAACCGCTTGCCGGGCCAGGTCGCTCCAGGGCGGCAAGCATGCCCGTGCATGAAAAAAGCATAAAAAACGGCCACTTTCTATGACTATAAGCCAATTATTTGTAATTTTGTGGCAAAACAGAATCATGACATGAGACTATTACTGTATGCATTGATGACGGCCGTCTTGTTGCTGGGTGCTTGTGCCGGGGAGAAGTCGCCGCTGGATGCCGAAGCGCGTGACAGTGGCATGAGGGCCGCAGCCGCGCTCGTGGCGGTGGATCACACCGACACGATGGCCATTGAGCGTGCCGTGATGGATGCCAAGGCCAAGCAGAGCGTGTATGCGCTCAAGCGTGACTCTGCTGCCGTCAAGGCCTTTGACGAGTCGTTCCGCGCTTACCTCAAGGAGAAAGACAAGCTATTGTATCTATCCATATTCACCGACGAACAATGAGACGACTGCCCATATTCCTGTTAGGACTGATGTTGCTGCTCACGGCCTGCAGTGGAGCTAGCAAGCGTGGCGAGCAGGCCGGACACCGCTTCCTGGACGCTTGGGGCGACACGGCCGCGATGCACAAGACGGTGCGGCAGTTTGATGCCCTGCGAGGAGACAGCCTGAACTGGCCGTGGGAGGTGAAGGCCGCCAATCGCGCCTTTGCCGGGGTGCTGATGGCCGACGGGCGCGACTCGTTGCTGCAGGCGGCCCATGTCATCTCGCTCTCGCCGCGCGAGCTTGCCCAGCTCAAGTGCCCGCCGATGATGGAGTTGCTGCGGTTGCGCAAGTTCGACACCGACTCGGCCGCCGACTACCTGTCGTTGATCCATTGGCTGTGCCAGACCGTGGGCTACAACCGCCACGTCGAGGTCTTTGACAGCACGCTGGAGGCCATTGCTGCCGGATACTCGCTCAACGAGCAGATGAACGTCTATGTGCAGTGCTCCCGTCCTGCCGCACTGGGCGCGGCGCTTGCCGCCGATGCCAATGAGCCTGGTGCCGACATGGACGACATCAATGCGCGCATCAACGAGTTGCGCAGTATCTACACGCCTGCCGATTTCCAGACCTTTGAGGCCGCCTATCAAGCTGCCCTGAAGCAGTAACACGATACACCGATTATTTTTCATTCAACAGATAACAAGATGACATCCTACCTTGACACCATCAACAAGGCGATTGCCGCAATACCTTATCCGCAGCAACCCGCCCAACTCTACGAGCCCATAGCCTATCACATGGCATTGGGAGGTAAACGCATCCGTCCCGTGCTGACGCTGATGGCTTGTGATGCCATGGGCGGTGACCCGTCAATGGCCATTGACGCCGCCGTCGGCCTGGAGATGTTCCACAACTTCACGTTGCTGCACGATGATGTGATGGACAATGCCGACGTGCGCCGCGGCAAGGCCACCGTTCATCGCCGCTGGGGTGACAACACGGCCATCCTGAGCGGTGACACGATGCTGACCATTGCCACGCAGTACATCGCCCGCACCGCCAACTGGCAGGTCATGGACCTGTTCAACACGACAGCCATCGAGATCTACGAGGGCCAGCAGTGGGACATGGATTTTGAGTCGCGTGACGATGTCACTGTCGATGAGTATATCAACATGATCCGCCTCAAGACCTCGGTGCTGCTGGGATGCGCCCTCAAGACGGGAGCGCTGCTCGCCGATGCCGATGTGACCGATGCCGACATGCTGTATCGTGCCGGTGTGAACATGGGCCTCGCGTTCCAGCTGATGGACGACATGCTTGACGTGTGGGGTGACCCACAGACCTTCGGCAAGGAGATCGGTGGCGACATCATGAACAACAAGAAGACCTTCCTGCTGATCAACGCCATGCAGCTCGCCGATGGCGACGATGCCATCGAGCTGCGTCACTGGCTCAACGACAAGTATGCCACCCGCGACGACAAGGTGAACGGCGTGACGGCACTCTATGAGCGGCTGGGACTGCGCCAGAAGGCCCTCGAAGCAATCACCCATTACAACGACCTTGCCATCGAGGATTTCAAGCAGGTGAAGATGAGCGATGACGACAAGCAGGCCTTCATCGCCCTGGCCAACAAACTCGCAGGAAGAACTTTTTAACCCTCTATAGCCTCTATAGCAACTATAGTATCTATAGCAACTATAGCAACTATAGCCTCTATTTTCAACGATGATCGACAGCCATTCCCATATCTATTGCGAGGCCTTCGACGAGGACCGCGATGCAGTGATTGCCCGTGCACGCGCTGCGGGCATCCGTCACATCATCCTGCCCAACGAGAACCTGGAGAGCGTGGCGCGCCTTGCTGCCTTGCACGAGCAGTACCCTGACTATGTCTCGATGACCCTGGGCCTGCACCCCGAGGATGTGAAGGATGACTGCCTCGATGTGCTCGAGAAGATGCGGCCGTTGCTGGATCAATATCCCCTCGTGGCGATTGGTGAGATTGGTATCGACCTGTATTGGGACAAGACCTGGCGAGAGCAACAGCGGCAAGCCCTTGACATCCAGTTGCACTGGTGCCACGAGCGTGACCTGCCGTTCATCATCCATTGCCGCGAGGGGCTGGACGACATCCTTGATGTCATCGACCACCTGGATTGTCCTGTGCCCCGAGGCGTCTTCCATAGCTTCACCGGCACGCCCGAGGAGGTAGAGCGCATTCGGGAGCGCGGCGACTTCTACTTCGGTGTCAATGGCATTGTCACGTTCAAGAAGAGCACGGTGAGCCAGCTGCTGCCCGTCATCGGCCTCGACCGCTTGCTGCTGGAGACCGATTCGCCCTATCTGGCCCCTGTCCCCAACCGGGGCAAGCGCAACGAGAGCGCCAACATTCCCCACATCAATGACTTCATCGCCAGGGTGCTGGGCGTCAGTGCCGAGGCCGTGAGCGCCGCCACCGACCGCAACGCCATCACCCTCTTTAACTTGAATCTATAGCAACTATAGTATCTATAGTATCTATAGTATCTATAGCTTCTATAGTTTTTTATGAGATAACGATGAGAGCCTGCGGCGATAGTGTCGCGGGCTCTCATTGTCTCGTTCAGCTGGGTTGATTACCAGATGATGGCGCGGTCGGTGGGATCGAGCCACATCTTGTCGCCTGCCTTGATGCCGAAGGCGTCAAAGAAGGTGTCGATGTTCCTCAGCGTGGCGTTGACGCGGTAGCGGCCGATGGAGTGGGGGTCGCTCTTGGTCTGCTGGAAGATGGCTTCCTCGGTCATGTTGTCGGCCCAGATGCGGCCATAGCTCAGGTAGAAGCGCTGAGCGGGCGTGAAGCCGTCAATCATCTTGCCCTCGCGGAACTGCTGCGTGGTGCGGAAGGCGTCATAGGCGATGCGCAGGCCGCCCTGGTCGGCGATGTTCTCGCCCAGGGTCAGGTGGCCATTGGCATGCTGATCCTTCACCACGACAATCTGGTCGAACTGGGCAGCGAGCTTCTCGGCAGCCTCCTGGAACTTCTGGCTGTCTTCCTCGGTCCACCAGTCGGTCATGTTGCCATACTGGTCGAACATGCGGCCCTGGTCGTCAAAGCCGTGTGTCATCTCGTGGCCAATCACCACGCCGATGGCGCCGAAGTTGGTGGCATCGTCGGCCTCCACGTCAAAGAAGGGCGGCTGCAGGATGGCAGCGGGGAAGCAGATCTCGTTGGTGGTGGGGTTGTAGTAGGCGTTCACCGTCTGGGGAGTCATGCCCCACTCGTCGCGGTCAACGGGCTTGCCCATCTTGTCGAGGTTGCGGCGGGTCTCATACAGGCTGGCCGCCTTGATGTTGTCATACAGGCTCTTGCTCGGGTCAACGGTCAGGCCGCTGTAGTCACGCCACTTGTCGGGATAACCGATCTTGACGGTGAAGGCGTTGAGCTTCACCAGGGCGTTGATCTTGGTCTGCTCGCTCATCCAGGTCAGGCTGGCGATGTGGGCTGCCAGCGACTTGCGCAGTTCACCGATGAGCTTCAACATCTTCTCCTTGCTGCCGTGAGCAAAGTACTTGTTGACGTAGATCTCGCCGACGGCTTCGCCCAGCAGGCTGTTGGGGAAGCCCAGAGCGCGCTTCCAGCGCGGCTTGCGCTCCTTCTGTCCGCTGAGCATGCGGCCGTAGAAGTCAAACGACGTCTCGCCGAACTCATCGCTCAGGTAGTTGCTCGAACCGCTGATGAGCAGACCAGCCATGTAGTCGCGCATCTGCTGCTCCTTGAGGTTGGTCATCAGGTTGTTGGCAACGGCCATCACCTTGGGCTCGGTCAGGATCACCCACTCGACAGTGGGGGTGCCCATCAGGTTGAAGTACTCCTTCCAGTTGATGGCGGGATAGTCCTGCTGGAGCTGCTCCACGGTGCGGATGTTGTACAGCTTGTTGTAGTCGCGGGCCTCGGCACGGTCCATCTTGGCCTGGGCAAACTTGTACTCGATGTCATAGATGGTCTTGCTGGCGCGGCTGGCCTCCTTCTTGCTGTAACCGGCGTGCATGAACATCTTCACGAGGTAGTCGCGGTAGGCCTGCTGGATTTTCTTGCTGTCGGCATCAGTGTTCAGGTAGTAGTCCCTGTCGGGCAGACCGCTGGTGCCGGCGCTGAGCCACATCACGTTCAGGTCACTGTTCTTAAGGTCGGTCTCCACGCCGATGCCGAAGAACGGGTTACCGATCTTCAAGTGCTGGTCGGCGATGAAGCGGGTCAGATCTTTCTTCTTGAAGGCCTTGATGTTAGCCAGGTCGGCCATCAGGGGCTGAGCGCCCTCACGGTTCAGGCGGACGCTATCCATAGCCATCTTGTAGAGGTCGGCCACCTTCTGGTCGACGGTGCCGAACTTGTGGTCGGTCTTGCCCAGTTCCAGGAACATGTCGCGCAGGCGGTTCTGGTTCTGCTCGGACAGCACGTCAAATACGCCGTAGCTGGCATACTCGGGACGCTCGCTCAGCGGGTTGGCCTTCATCCATCCACCGCCGGCATACTCATAGAAATCTTCACCCGGCTTAACGCTCAGGTCCATGTCGGCACGGTTCACGCCGTGCGTCACTTGTGCCTGGAGTGCAGGCACAGCAGCCATCATAATGGCCATAGCTAATAACATTTTTTTCATTATAAATAAACTATAGTTCAGGTTGTATGTCAATTTCCAATCGGCAAAAGTAGCAAAAATCAGCCTTATAGAGTCACTGGAGGGCCTGGATTCTCAAGAATACCTCCATTTTTTTTTCAGAAGGGCGCCGGTGGCTCGTTGGGGTCCTGCAGCCAGGACTCGTTGGCGGGCATCTGGCCGGGATAGTCGCCGGTGCCGGTGGGTGGGGCAGGGGCGGGGCCGTCGCTGGCGTTCATCTTGGAATCGTAGGTGGTCTCGTTGCTCAGCAGGTCTTGATCGCCCTGGTTCTCAAAGCGGGCATACTTGCTGACGAAGCGCAGGTTGACGGTGTCGGTGGCGCCGCTGCGGTGCTTGGCGACGATGAACTCGGCCAGGCCGCGTATGTCGTTGCCCTCGGCATCCTGGCTCGAGCGGGTGTAGTACTCGGGGCGGTGAATGAAGCACACGATGTCGGCATCCTGCTCGATGGCGCCCGACTCGCGCAGGTCGCTCAGCTGGGGACGCTTGCCCAACTTGTCATCGGCGGCGCGGGTCTCGACGCTGCGGTTGAGCTGCGACAGGGCGATGATGGGTATGTCAAGCTCCTTGGCCAGCTGCTTGAGGTTACGCGAGATGGTGCTCACCTCCTGCTCGCGGCTGCCAAACTTCATGCCCGTGGCGTTCATCAGCTGCAGGTAGTCGATGATGATGATCTTCACGCCATGCTCGCGCACGAGGCGGCGGGCCTTGGTCCTCAACTCAAAGATGGACAACGACGGCGTGTCGTCGATAAACAGTGGCGAGGTGCTCAGGCTGCGGGTGCGTGTCATCAGGTTCTCCCACTCGGGTTGGCTCAGCTGGCCGCTCTTGATCTTCTCGCCCTCGAGCGAGCAGACGTTGCTGATGAGGCGGTTCACGAGCTGCAGACTCGACATCTCGAGCGAGAACACGGCGACGGGGTAGTTGTAGTCCACGGCCATGTTCTTGGCCATCGACAGGACAAAGGCCGTCTTACCCATCGCGGGGCGCGCGGCGATGATGATCAGGTCGCTGTTCTGCCAGCCACTGGTGAGTTTATCGAGCTGATGGTAGCCCGACTTCAAGCCGCTCAAGCCCTCGGGACGGTTGGCGGCCCACTCGATCTTCTTGATGGCGTCCTGCACGGCATTCTCGATGGGTACGACGTCGCGCTTGAGGGTGTTCTTGCTGATTTCAAAGAGCTTGCCCTCGGCCTCTTGCATGAGGTCATAGACATCAATCGACTCGTCGAAGGCCAGTGCCTGGACCTGGCTGCTGTAGCTGATGAGCTCGCGGGCAAGGTACTTCTGTGCCACGATGCGCGCGTGAAACTCGGCATTGGCGGCACTGGACACGAGGCCCGTCAACTCGCTGATGCGGATGGCTCCGCCCACCTCGTCGAGCACCTTGTTGGTGCGCAGCTGGTCGGTCACGGTGAGCATGTCGATGGGCTTGCCGTTAGCGGCCAGCGTCTGGATGGCCTCATAGATCTTCTGGTTGGCGGGATTGTAGAAGGCCTCGGGCTTGAGAATCTCGCACACGTTATTGTAAGCATCCTTCTCAAGCATCAACGCGCCCAGCACGGCATCCTCGAGCGAGGTGTCCTGGGGAGGCAGCTTGCCAAATTCGCTCACGATTTCGGGCTCATGAGTGGGGCGCGTGCGGCGGCGCGCCTGTTTGCCGGTTTCAAATTCTTCCATCTTGAATTGATCGTTTCTGTTTTATTGTGGATGCAAAATTACATAAAAGTAGTGAAAGTGCACTGCCATGGGGGCAACGTTTATCTACATGATATTGACAAGCTGTTGATAACGCCGCATGGAACTCATCGACTCCATGTGGTATGAAATCGCCTGGTACAAGGGCCGAAAAGGGCGGAATATCAGAAAAAACGTCAGTCAATGCGTAAAAAATACGCAAAAAATTTGGTGGTTTAAAAACTTGGCATTAATTTTGCAGCGTAAAAAATACACAAAGGCAATTTTGAGATGAAGTATAACGAGCAAACCAAGCAGTGGGAATCGCCTTATTGGCATCCTGCCGTGGCAACCGACGCGGTGGTCCTGGGCTTTGACGGTGATCAGTTGAACGTGCTGCTCATCCAGCGTGGCCTGGAGCCCTACAAGAACATGTGGGCGTTGCCGGGCGGCTTCATGCGGCCCGAGGATGAGAGCGCCGAGGCTTGCGCCTACCGTGAGCTGCACGAGGAGGCTGATGTGGACGATATCTACATGGAGGAGTTCCAGTCCTTCTCGTCTCGCGACCGCGACCCGCGCGAGCGTGTCATCACCATCGCCTTCTTTGCGCTGGTGGTCAAGGGTAAGTACCAGCTCAAGGGCGGTGATGATGCCCTTGATGCCAAGTGGTTTCCGGTCAAGGAATTGCCGCAGTTGGCCTTTGACCACAAGGAAATCATTGAACTGGCCCTGGAACGCTTGCGCCAGCGCATCCATTTCGAGCCCATCGGGTTCCACTTGCTCGACAAGGAATTCACCATGCCTCAACTACATAATATATATATAGCGATACTCGACCCGCCCGAGGATGACACCAAATTGCGAGACAGGAGAAATTTCCCCAAAAAAATGTTGAAACTCGGGTATATCAAGGAGACCGGAAAAAAGGTGACAGGAAACCCGCACCGCTCTCCCAAGTTGTACACCTTTGACGAGGAAGCCTACAAGAATGTCAAGAAGATAGGCATGCGCCTGGAATTCTGACACAGCACCACGTGGGTGACCTGATCGACCTCATCCCTTCAATATCAAGCGAGGGGATTGCTTAGACGCCAATCTTCAATGTGTATAATTTACACATTATATGGCGTACTGGCACTGCGCTCAAACCGCCAATGTGTAAAAAATACATTTTGGCAAGGTTGTCAAAATTGAACGTCCATTGAATCGCGCTGTAAATTTGCAGTGTCAACAAGGACGACAAAAAGACAATAAGCGATATGATTAATTCAAAACCAAATCATTATGAATTATACAATCAATGATCTGCTCCATGGAGCGCGAGTGATGTCAAAGAGCGTGTTTGGCCGCCGCAACGAGTATCGTTTGCAGTTCAATCATGAGGAAGACGGGAAATGGTATGTTGATTTCCCCGGATGGCCCTTTGACCACCACAATCTGATGATGGTGGCTGGCGCCGATAAGTTGTGCCAGTTCTTGAGTGACGATGACAGGTTCACTTACGTCAACGTGATTCCCAGCAACAAGCGGCTCGATAAGCCCGGTTACGCTTGCCTGGTGCAGGGCGAGCACACCCTGACGGGAGGCTCCTTCTACACGGTCAACGATCTGCCCGGTTTTGAACGCGAAATCTGGCTCTGCCCCGTCACCCTGTTCGTGCTGGGCCGTTATCCCAAGTACATCTACGTCAAGAAGGCCGAACAGGCCGCTTGACCGCCCCTCGGCGATGAGTTTAATAACAAGCAGTCACTAACCAATTAATAATTTACAACTATGATTAATCCTTTTAAGAGAAACAAGAGAGCAGCTGCACAAGGCAGCCAGGAAATCCCCACGGGGAATGGTACGAACCAGCATGACAATGCTGTCGTGCGAGAGCAGGTTGACCCCAACAAGGCCCAGATCCACAACCTCATCATCGTCGATGAGAGCGGCTCGATGAGCGGCCTGGAGCGCGTGACCGTCGGTGGCATCAACGAGACCATCGCGACCATCAAGAAGGCCCAGGAGGACTTTGCCGACAAGCAGCAGCACTACCTCACGCTGGTCACGTTTGATTCCCATGGTGGCCGCGTGCCTCCCATCCGCACTCACTTCGATGACATGCCCATCGGGCAGGTCGGCAATTTCCAGGCCTACAATCCCTATGGCGGCACGCCGCTGTTCGACGCGATGGGCGAGACGTTGACGCGTCTGCACGATCGCATCAAGGACGACGAGAACGCCACGGGCGTCGTGACCGTCATCACCGACGGCATGGAGAACAGCTCGCGCAAGTGGAACGGCGAAGCCCTGCGCCGACTCATCGAGCGCCTCAAGGAGGAAGGCTGGTCCTTCTCCTACATGGGCTCGTGCCACGATGTGGTGGAAGTCACCATGAAGCTGTCCATCGACCATGTCATGGCCTTTGACCACGATACCGTCGGCGCTTCCAACACGTGGCACCGCGACAGCTCGTCCAAGCGTGCCTACTACGAGCGCATGAACCGCGACTTTGACTCCCGTGGCAGTCGCGAGGAGAAGATGGCCATGCGTCGTGCCAATGCCCGTGCCTACTATGCCAACCGCATCACCCCCAGCAGGATTGACCAGCTGGCCGAGGGCGAGGTCTTTGTCTTCGGCAGCAATCCCGAGGGGAAGCATGCTGGCGGTGCCGCCGCCCAAGCTGTGAAGCGCTTCGGTGCCATCGTCGGCCAGGGCGAGGGCATGCAGGGCCAGAGCTACGCCATCCCCACCACCGGCGGTGACCGCCTGTTTGCCCAGGCGGTGCAGCGTTTCATCGGCTATGCCGCCAATCACCCCGACCAGCGTTTCCTGGTCACCCGCGTGGGTTGCGGCAACGCCGGCCGTGACGTGCGTGAGGTGGCACAGTTGTTCGCCGATGCCATCAAACTCGAGAACATCTCCTTGCCCATGGAGTTCTGGCATGTGCTGGGCCTCAAGTTCTTCTGATGATGAGCCATGAAGGACGCCCTCAAGAAATACATAGTATGAGTAACTGATTTGCCCCCATTTCCTGAATCATACACACAGCCCTCTCCCCTTGAAGTGAACCCCAAAAGTTTTTTGTCTACTTTTGGGGTTCACTTCAAGATTTCTTTTATCTTTGCAGTCAAAGTTTGACACAATTAAATAACGATGAAAATGAGACTTTACAGGATGATATTGACGGTTGCCGTCGTCATGCTGGCGATGACTGCCACAGCCCAGCAAGCGGCCATGACGATTAACGATGAGGAGCGTCACCAGACCATCACGGTCACGGCCGTGGGTGATGACATCGTGCGGGTGGATGTGGTGCCCGACGGGTGGAGCGGACAGCGCTTGCCCTCGCTGGCCCTGGACAAGACCGTGAAGACCGAGGCCCGGGTCGAGCACCTGGACAACGGCATGAGCGTGATGAGCACAGCCAGCGGCATGACGGTGGCCTATGTGGGCGGCAGCCTCACGGTGGGATGTAGAAATCATTTCTACATCACCGACGTGTGTGACCGCAGCAAGGGGGCCGTGACGCTGCTTCATCAGGGCCACGAGTCGTTCTACGGCGCTGGTGAGCGCGGCTACTCGCTGAACCTCGCCGGCGACACGCTCATCAACTACAATGCCCAGAACTACGGCTACCAGATGGGCGAGGCGCGTACCCGGCAGATGGGCATCACCATGCCGATGGTGATTTCGTCCAAGGGCTATGGCGTGTTCTTTGACGACTTCTGCAAGTCATCGCTCTATGTGGGCGACCATCTGGAATACACCTCCACCTCGCCCCAGCCCCTGTCCTATTACGTCATCAACGGCAACGGCAAGGTCGAGAACGTGGTCAAGAACTTCACGTGGCTCACGGGCCGACAGGAACTGCCGCCGCTGTGGACGCTGGGCTACATCACCTCGAAATATGGCTACCGCGACCAGCGCGAGAGCGAGGGCGTGGTCGATACCCTCAAGCGCGAGGGCTATCCGCTGGACGGCATCGTGTTTGACCTGTACTGGTACGGCAAGGAGGAGGACATGGGACGCCTGGAGTGGGACAAGCAGCAGTGGCCCGACCACCGCAAGATGCTGCGCGACTTCAAGGCGAAGGGCGTCAACGTGGTTACCATCTCGCAGCCCTATGTGCTCACCAACGGCCGCGCCATCGACAATTACCGCACGCTGGATCCCCAGGGGATCTTCTGCAAGACCGACGGCACCGACACGACCCACACCGTCACCATCTGGGTGGGGCAGGGCGGCATGTTCGACGTCTCCAATCCCGCCACGCGCCAGTGGCTGCGCGCCCGCTATAAATCGCTCACCGACGAGGGCGTGACCGGCTGGTGGGGCGACCTGGGCGAGCCCGAGAAGCATCCGCTGGAGATACGCCACTACAACGGCTTGACTGCCGAGCAATACCACAACTATTACGGCAACGAGTGGAGCAAGATCATCTATGACATGTTCAAGGAGGATTATCCTGATCGCCGCCCGATGGTGATGATGCGCGCCGGCACGGCTGGCCTGCAGCGCTACAGCGTCTTCCCCTGGTCCACCGACGTCTCCCGCTCGTGGGGCGGCCTGCAGCCCCAGGTGACCATCATGCTCAACGCGGGCCTGAGCGGACTGGGTTATATGTCTCATGACGTGGGCGGCTTTGCCGTCGACCCTGCCAACAAGCGCGATGGCGAACTCTACATCCGCTGGCTGCAGCTGGGCCTGTTCTCACCCATGCTGCGCACCCACTCGACCTATCAGGCCGAGCCCTACCACTACAAGGAGTTCGGCGACCTGGCCCTGCGGCTGGTCAAGAGCCGCTACACCTGGCTGCCCTATAACTACACGCTGGCCTACGAGAACGCGCGCAATGGCTTGCCGCTGGTGCGCCCGTTGGGCTTCTACGAGGACGATAACGACATCAGCCGCTACGACGGCATCTGGGACCAGTACCTGTGGGGACGCGACGTGATGGTCGCTCCCGTGATGCAGCAGGGCGCCGTGAGCCGCGACATCACCTTCCCCGAGGGCTCCTGGGTCGATATCAACCACCCCGAGAAGCGTTACCAGGGCCACACCACGGTCCGCTATGAGGCGCCGCTGGAGGTGCTGCCGCTGTTCGCCCGCGCGGGGGCCTTTATTCCCCAGGCCAATTACCCGATGGATAACGTGGGGGACTACAATCCCGACCAGTTGGACATTATCTATTATACCAGCGACACGCCGTCAACGTTCACCCTGTTTGACGACGACCTGCACTCCACGGGCACGCTGGACAAGAATAAGCATCGCGAGATTCAATTCACCGCCACGCCCCAGGACAAGACGTGCTTCATCACCATCCAGGGCCGCGGCAACATCGATGGCGACATTCCCAGCAAGGAGTATCGCCTCATCATTCCCGCGACGGCCAAGCCGCGCCAGGTGAAAATCAACGGCAAGAAGGCTGCAGGCGTGGCCTACGACAAGCGCACCGCGACCCTCACCATCCCCCTGTCTATCGCCGACGTCAACGAGGCCACGATCATCGAGATCACCAAATAACGAACGACGAATTACGCAGATTAAACGAAATAGGGCGTTGCAAAACTCCACTCAGTTTTGCAACGCCCTCCGTTTGATTCGTTCAATTCGTGTAATTCGTGGTTAAATGACCACGGCGGTGCCGCTGGTGGCGACCATGAGCATCGAGTTGCCCTGGCCGATGGTCTCGTAGTCGATGTCGATGCCCACGATGGCGTTGGCTCCCATCTCCTGAGCCCGTTGCATCATCTCCTGCATGGCAGTGTCCTTGGCCTGGCGCAGCACCTTCTCATAGCTGGCCGAGCGTCCGCCCACGATGTCGCGGATGCCTGCCATGAAATCCTTCACAAAGTTGGCGCCGATGATGGTCTCGCCAGTCACCACGCCCTTATACTCACGAATCGGGTAGCCCTCAATGTTGGGAGTTGTTGATAGTAACATATCTTTAATTAGATTAAAATGAGTGAAACATCTATCATCATGACTGCAAGAATGATGCCAAAAAAAATCTGTGTTTTGTGTAGTTTTTCGTCGCCTCGGTGTGTCTAAAAGGCAGAAATAACTTAAACTTTACCATTATGGAAGAAGAAAAGAAAAATTGGATCGAGAAGCTGAGCAAGGAGGAATTGATGGAGGACATCCAGCGCGAGTTTGCCACCGATGCAAGGAACGGAATAGGCTGTGGAGTCTTTCTCTTGCTCTTGTTAGTGGTCAATGTAGTTGATATGTTTAGCGACGGCAATTGGTACTCAAATGGCTTGTGTGGACCGGCTGTCCTTTTTCTCCTGTTTATTTTTGATATCTGGTGGAAAAAGAAGATGAGCAAGTGTGAAGACGCTCATCAGTTGGTGGACATGTACGTCAAGTATGATAAGGCTTATAGAATCTTTGGGTTCATCTTAGCGATTGCGCTGGAATTATACATTTGTTATAATATCTATTCTGATTTCGGAAAAGTCAGTATGACAAGAACTCTGATTTATTCAGTTGTTGCTGTTGCTGTTGCTGTTATTCTTGTTTGGGCCCTGTTTCACAAAGGGAACAAGAAACCCGTTGAAAAAGAAATAGATCGCCTGCGCGAACTGAATGCTCAAGAATAATTGACGTGAAGATAACGAGGATAGGACTTGTTAGGACTAACAGGTCTTATCTTTTTTTGGGGGCACGTGAAGGGCGATGTTATAAAAAATGGCGGAATCGTGTAGTTTTTGCCGCAGTACCGCGTCTAATGGTCAGAAAAGGTTGAAATATTGAAACTTTTTGACAGGCCGATGCGTCTATTATACAGAAACAACTAAACCCAATAACATTATGGAACGATTTTCAATATCTAAGCTATTGTGCATTGTCACCGCACTGATGTGTGCTGTCACTGTCATGGCCCAGAACTACAACGGCACGTGGCGCGGCAACATGACTGCCGGCCCACAGTCGATTCCCCTGGTGATTCACGTCCAGCAGGATGGTGATGCCATCACTGTCACGATGGACTCCCCGATGCAGCAACTCTATGACGTGCCCACCAAGGCCTCCTTCAAGGGCAACAAACTCACGGTGACCGAGCCCCAGGGCGGCGGTGTCTATCAGGCTGAGCTCAAGGGCAACACCCTCGAGGGCACCTTTACCATCATGGGCTACCCGATGCCCCTGACCATGACCCGCGATGCTGACCCGGTTGCCGCCAGCGACGATGATGACTGGGTCAACGACTCGCTGCTGAACGTGTTTGACAACATCCAGCTCAAGGAGGTGGAGGTCACAGCCCAGCGGCAGCTCATCAAGCAGGAGGTGGACCGCATCGGCTACAATGTCGCCGAGGATGCCGACAGCAAGACCAACAACGTGCTCACCATGCTGCGCAAGGTGCCCATGGTGAGTGTCGATGCCAGCGACGAGATCCGTGTCAATGGCCAGCAGAACTTCAAGGTCTTCCGCAACGGTCACCCCGACCCGTCGCTTGACCGCAACGCCAAGGACATCCTCAAGGCCATGCCCGCCAGCAGCGTCAAGCGCATCGAGGTCATCACCGAGCCGGGCGCCAAGTATGACGCCGAGGGTACGACCATCATCCTCAACATCGTCATGGCCGACAACTCGACGCTCAAGGGCTTCTCGGGCATGGCATCGGCCAGGGCCGACCACAGGGGCACCGTCGGTGGTTCATTGAACCTGACCACGCAGCTCGACAAGGTGGTGCTGTCGGTGGACTACGGCATCCATCACGATGGCAACAACGGCCAGAAGACCAATACCTCGACCTATAACCGCTACACCCAAAGCGGCGCCGAACTGATGACCGACGGCACCTTTGACGTGGACAAGATGACGGTCCACTTCGGCGACGTGAGTGCCAGCTGGGAGCCCGACACGTTGAACCTTGTCTCCTTGTCACTGGGCGGATTTGCCTATGACTACGGTGGCAATGGCACGAACAGCAGCATCATGCGCCTGGGCGACCAGCCGCTCTACAGCTACGGCATGAGCAACCACACCAGTGCCGACAGTTACAGCCTGGACAGCCGCCTGGACTACCAGCGCCGCACCCGTCTCAAGGGCGAAACCATCACGTTGAGCTACATGCTCTCGGCCTGGCACAACAAGAACCGGGACAACTCCACCTATACCGATATCGTCAACATGCCCGTGCCCTACTACGGCATTGACCAGGACGGCAAAGAGGACTTCAACGAGCACACCGTGCAGCTCGACTGGACGCGCCCCCTTTCCTCGAAGCACACCCTCGAGACCGGCGCCAAGTACATCTACCGCCTCAACAAGAGCCGCAACGTGATCGACTACCTGGGCATAGATGATGACACCAACATGCGCTACAAGCACGTGACCCAGGTGGGCGCCGCCTATGTGAGCTATACCTTCCATAGTGGTCCCTGGGATGCCCGTGCCGGCCTGCGCTACGAGCACAGCTTCCTGCGTGCCACCTATCCCGACGGGCAACAGGATGCCTATGAGGCACACCTCAACGACTTTGTTCCCAGCGCCAGCCTGCGCTACCAGTTCGACTGGTCCAACAGCCTCAAGCTGTCCTACGCCGCCAGCATCAACCGCCCGGGCATCAACTACCTGAATCCCGCAGTGGTCGAGAGTCCGACGAGCCGCTCCTACGGCAACACCGACCTGGGCAGCGTGCACTACCACTCGGTGAGCCTCACTTACATGCGTGTGGGTCCCAAGCTGACGTTTAACATCACGCCTGGATTCAACTTCAGCAACAACGGCATCGGCGCCGTGAAGTGGGCCGACGGGCTGGTGCAGGTATCGACCTACGCCAACACGCTCAAGACCTACTCGACGACGCTCTCGGCCTTCGTGCAGTGGATGGCCTTCCAGAAGACCAGCCTCATGCTCAACGGCTCCATCGGCTACAACTACTACAAGAGCAAGGAGCTGAATCTGAAGAATGACCGCGTGAGCGGCAACTTCTTTGCCAACCTCACCCAGTACTTGCCCTGGAAGCTGCAACTGTCGGCCTTTGCCGGCATGTGGGGCGGTGGCATCAACGACTTGTATGGACGCAACGGCACGGTGTTCTTCCATGGTTTCAGCCTCCAGCGCTCGTTCCTCAAGGAGGACCGCCTGACGGTCCAGCTCCAGGCTGTGGTGCCCTTCAGCGGCAAGTACATGAGCATGAAGAACTACGTCACCCAGGGCGACGTGACGGGCTGGACACGCTATGAACAGCAGGCGCGCCGCTTTGGCATCAACGTGAGCTACCGCTTCGGCTCGCTCTCGACGCGAGTCAAGAAGGCCGACAAGTCGATCGAGAACGATGACCTCATCGGCAGCGGCAAGCAGTCGACTGGCGGCAACTCGCCCATCGGCGGCATGGGTGGCGGCAACTAAGTTGTGTGCTCGAGCATGAAACTTGAGTGTCAATCATGAGGGATGACCCGGTCACGCAATGCTGTGTCCGGGTCATTTCTCACCCCTTGGCGCAATAATGGCGGTGGGCTTTACGTTTAACAAGTATTAAGAGAAAGGACAATGAAACGTTTTATTAATCTGTTGATGGTCGCTGCAGTGGTCATGGGCTTTGTGGCCTGTGAAGGTGACCATGAGGTGATCGAGACCGACTGGACCACACTCGAGACTGTCGAGTTGAACAATCAGTACCGTAAGTATATGGGTGGTGACTGGGTATATCAGCATGATGACAGCATCCACTTCATCGAGCTTTACTATTCCTTCAATACCGAGGACAGCACGATGACGGGCTACTACAATGAGCTGGTCCGCACCAATGTGTCGTCAAGCGGAACGACCGAGCATGGCGACTGGCAGCTGTTGTGGCAAGGATCGTTCTCTGGCAGGTGGGAATTGCTCCACAGTGTGGAACTTGACCATGCCTACATCTACATGGACAGCTTGGTCTATAAGAACGTGCATGGCGTGCTGGCCAAGTATGACGTGCTGGCAGGGCGTGTGTTGTTCTATGGAGCCAACAAGAGCACGCTGCGTGTGACTTCGCCACTCACCTTCAGGCGCATCGACATGCACCATCCCGAACAACAGTGACAGGCCGTTTGCGGTTGCTGGCGGCGCTTCTCTCTCTCTTAATGAGGCATGAAACGTGATGGGTCCTCCTTGTCCTCGACAGGGGGGACATCGTTTTCCATGGGGGACTCTTCGGCGGCTTGTGGGGCCGTGGGGGATGGCGTCTTGCTCTTGTGGGGCTTGTGATGGGTGACATTCTCCAAGCGCTTGAACTCCTTGCGCACGTGGCGCCGTCCGTCCTCAAAGGTGTCATCTACCGCTTTCTCGATCGTCTCGTTGAACTTGAACGGCAACAGCGAAATCAGTGCCGAGAGCAGTGACAGCCCCGTCAGCACATAGGATAACTTGTAGCCGATGCCCATGCCGATGATCGAGAACCCCTCGCCCAGGTCGTTGTCGGGGGTGACCTCGGGGGCGTGCCGCAGCATGATCTCATGCAGGTTGCTGGTGTCCATATAGAACCATAGCCACACGAGGATGCAAGCGATGGCGCCTAGCACCCACCAGCGCTGCCTCAAGCTGTTGAGGAAAACTCCCCCGAAACATGCGAGGAACGGCAACAATGCGATGAGCACGTTGTGCAGTGAGATGGCTTGGGAGATGGTGCCTGCCGTGAACCCCAGCCCCGTGCGCGTGCCGATCAGCTCGAGGTCATAGAACGGCAGGAACACGTAGCAGATGAGCGCCAGGACAAGCAATATATTGGTAATTGGTCTCATGTGATTCAGTCTTTAAGGGCAGCTTAGCAGCCCGCAATAGATTGCGAATATACTAAAGATTGCTGAAACGGCTGCCGAATGAAACCAATTTTTTCACTTTTTCACGTTTGTTAGCGACAAGGCGGCTATTCAGCGATTGTTCCTGAAAACTGAATCTCGCGCCGCTTGGGGCAGGGACGATTAGTCGGCTGCGGCGGTGGCCAGCACCTGTTCACAGAATTCCGGGTCCTGCTTGAGGCGGTCGAGGGCTTTCTTGGAGGCTGCCTGGTGAGACTCCTTCTTGCTGTAGCCCACGGCGTCGCTGGCAAACAGGCCCCCCAGCAGGACGGCGGTGCGGAAGACGGGGTTCTTGTCGGCATCGGTGTAGGAGTCGACGAGTTCAAACTCGATGGTGACGCGATACTTCTGTGTCCACTCGATGAGGCGAGACTTGAAGTTCTGCTCGGTCTTGACCAGGTTGTTCAGGTCGAAGTGCTTCTTGATCAGGCGGTTGATGATGAACTTGTGGCAACGTTGATAGCCCTGGTCCAGATAGACGGCACCCACCAGTGCCTCCAGGGCGTTGCCGCAGATGTAGCTGTTATGGGACGAGGTGTGCATCAGCGCGTGCACGTGGCTGTCGAGGCGCAGTTTGGCACCGATGCGGTTCAGGCTCTCGCGCTGCACGATCTTGGCGCGCGTCGAGGTCAGGAAGCCCTCGTGCTTGTGGGGATAGGTGGCATAGAGGTAGTCGGCCACTACCGTGTCGAGCACGGCGTCGCCCAGGAACTCCAGCCGCTCATTGTTGGTCCAGTGGCCGTCAGGGGTCTTCACTGGTTTGGAACGGTGCACCATGGCCAGCTGGTAGAGCCTGATGTCGCGTGGATAGTAGCCGGTGGTGTTGTGGATAAAAACATAAAGCTCCTTATCCTTGACGAAAAGGAGCTTTATCAGCGATATGGCGCCTGTTAACAGCATCGGTTGTCCTTGCCAGGGTGTTATTTCTGGAACTTCTTGACGATGATGCTGGCATTATGTCCGCCGAAACCAAACGTGTTGGATAGCGCAATGTTTACTGTTCGCTTCTGTGCCTTGTTGAACGTGAAGTTCATCTTGTAGTCAATCTTCTCGTCCTCGTCACCGTCAGCATGGTTGATGGTGGGAGGAATGATGTCGTCACGGCAAGCCAACAGGCAGAAGACGGCCTCCATGGCGCCGGTGGCACCCAGCATGTGGCCGGTCATCGACTTGGTGCTGCTCACGTTGAGCTTGTAGGCATGCTCGCCGAACACGTCCTTAACGGCCTGAGCCTCGCTCAAGTCGCCGACGGGCGTCGAGGTGCCGTGAGCGTTGACGTAATCAACATCCTCGGGCTTGATGCCGGCGTCCTCGATGGCGCGCTGCATCACGAGCTTGGCGCCCAGGCCCTCGGGATGGCTGGCGGTGATGTGATAAGCGTCGGCACTCATGCCTCCACCGATGACCTCACCGTAAATCTTGGCACCACGGGCCAGTGCATGCTCGAGTTCCTCAAACACGAGGCACACTCCGCCCTCGCCCATGACGAAACCGTCGCGCGAAGCGCTGAAGGGCCTTGATGCACCCTCGGGGTCGTCGTTGCGTGTCGAGATGGCCTTCATCGCATTGAAGCCGCCGACACCTGCAGGGAACAAGGGAGCCTCACTACCGCCAGTGACAATGGCCTTGGCCTTGCCCAGACGCACGTAGTTGAAGGCATCGATGAGCGCGTTGGTCGAGGTGGCGCATGCCGACACGATACCGAAGTTGGGACCGCGGAAACCATACTTGATGGAAATCTGTCCGGCGGCGATATCGGCAATCATGGTCGGGATGAAGAACGGGCTGTACATCGGGCCACGGTCCTCATGCCTGGCATAGTCACCAGCCTGCTCCTCAAAGGTGTGAAGACCACCGATGCCTGACGAGAAAATAACACCCACCTCGTCGCGGTCGATGTCGTCGGCAAGCAGATTGGCGTCCTCAACGGCTTGCTTGGCGCATGCCAGCGCATACTGTGTGTACAGGTCGTTGCGCTTGAAGTCCTTCACCTCGCGGCGGTCGTTGGGGTCGGTCACATAATTAAGTGGATCAAAACCCTTGAGCGTGCACGCAAACTTGGTCTTGAACAGTGTTGTGTCAAAATAGGTAATGGGTCCAGCTCCGCTCACACCCTTCAAGGCGTTGTTCCATGTCGTCTCAACGTCCATTCCCAAGGGAGTGATGGCACCCAGACCGGTTACCACAACTCGCTTTAATTCCATGTGGTAAATAGGGAATTTTTAAAAAAGGTGGATGCCATGACGACCACCCCGTGTGCTCGAGGTTCATTCATGGAATCCACCTGTGAAAATTTTTTATTCGCCAGCCTTAGCCTCTTCAATGAACTTGATGGCGTCGCCAACGTTTTGGATGGTCTCAGACTTGTCATCGGGAATCTTGATGTCGAACTGCTTCTCAAATTCCATGATCAGCTCGACGGTATCAAGGCTATCAGCACCCAGGTCCTGGCTGAAAGTAGCCTCGGGGGTTACCTCAGACTCGCTAACACCTAACTTGTCAACGATAATTTGTTTTACTCTTTCTTCAATTTCTGACATAGTCGTAAAATTTTAAAATAGTTATTGTTAAAAATGTATATTCACAATTTTGAGACTGCAAAGGAAATACAAATTCTTCAAACAATAAAGAAAAATTTACTTAATTTGCGCCCTGTTGGGGATTTTTAGTCTTTATCTTGATGAAACACAATGTTTTTAAAGAAATTTTCAATGTTTTTACTTCAAAGCAGTGTTAAAAAATGTAATAATTTACACTTTGCTCCTTTGTGTCTTCTCCTGCCGAAAAACCTGCCCGGGGCAAAAAACACCCATTGGACAATCGCCCCTTGAAAAGGTTTAATCCCCACCGCACTTTTTCAAAAAAAACAAGATGCTATAGTTGCTATAGACGCTATAGACGCTATAGATACTATAGTCGCTATAGGCGCTATAGATACTATAGACGCTATAGCTGCTATAACTTGTTCAGGTCGATGACCAGGCCCTCGTTGGCCAGGCGGGTGTCGGGGAAGATGGTGCGGGCCTCGTCGAGCAGTGGGGTCTCGTCGGTGTAGCGCTTGGAGAAGTGGCCCAGGATGAGCTGCTTCACGCCAGCCTCGCGGGCGACGGTGGCAGCCTCGAGCGAGGTGCTGTGGTAACGCTTGTGGGCCTTGATGCGCAGGCTGTCGTCGTAGGTGGCCTCGTGGTAGAGCCAGTCCACTCCCTCCACGTGCTTGATGACGCGGCGTGAGAACTTGGTGTCGCTGCAGTAGGCGTAGCTGATGGCCGGGTCGGCTGGACTGGTGAGCCGGTCGTTGGGGATGATGATGCCCTCGGGCGATTGCCAGTCCTCTCCCTGGCGCAGGGCGTTCATGGCGTAGTGGGGGACACCGAGTCTCGCGGCTTCCTCGCCGATGATGTGGCGGAGTTTGGGCTTCTCCCTGAACAGGAAGCCGACGGCGGGCACTCGGTGGACCAGCGGGATGGTGGTGACCGTGATGGCATCATCCTCCCAGATGACCCGCTTGTGGGTGTCGATGACGTTGTAGCGCACCTCAAACGGGCGCTCGCGGCAGAAGTAGTCGAGCGTCCTTTGCAAGATCTCCACGCCGTCCTTGAAGGTGTGGATGGTCAGCGAGTTGGTGCGGTTGAGCAACGCGAGGGTAGATACCAGCCCCGGTAGCCCGAAGCAGTGATCGCCGTGCAGGTGACTGATGAAGATGTGGTTGAGGCGCATCGGCTTGATGCCCATGCGTCTCATGGCCAGCTGGGCGCCCTCGCCGCAGTCGATCATCATCAGGTTGTCGCGCACGTTCAGCACCTGGCACGACGGCTGGTGGCGTGGCGTCATCGTCGCGCTGCCGCAGCCCAATATGTTCAGTTCAAGCTTTGTCATGATTCTGGTCAGCAAAGGTAGTGCTTTTTTGTGTCACCGGCAACCCCCTCTGTGTCAAGTTGGGCTTTGAAGAGGTGGTCGGGGGGCATGATCTTCGGGTAGCGGCCCATTTTGTGAACCAGAGAATAAGCCCTGGCCCCTTGAGTGATGTGGCTGTCGTAGGTGAACCCCATCGGGATGTAGTACTTGTTGTCGTAGATGGTGTAGGCCCAGAAGCTGAGCTTTGACATCGGCAGCCTCTCGTCGGCCCACTTGGCGCCGGCCAGGATGATGAATGGCACCTCCTGATCGACCATGTCGGTGGTCAAGACAAAGCACCCGTACTGCAGCAGCGAGGGCAACATGCCGATGACGGTGATGAGAATAATCCAAAAGCACAACTTCTTCATCGCGGTGGGCTTTATCCGGTCTCAACCGAGGCTCAAGGCCTGGACCAGAAATTGTTGTCGCAAAAATTCTTCTTTTTGCGTTTATTTTGCATACTCGTTAGATTATTTTTTATCCCGGCAATGATTGGAACTCAAAAAAATGATGAAGAATACCTCGCTAAATGGGGGTGAAATTTGGCAGAAAAAAACCATGCAAAAATCTATACCTTACAAAAAATGTACGCATGTTTCCCAACACACGTACACTCTAAACCTTAAAAATCTAATCCTATGAAAAAACTTGGTGCAAAATTACGGGTTTTCAGTCAATTGGCCAAATTTCTGACAAAAATTTTTCTAAAAAAACAACGAAAATATGTTAAATGTATGTCCTATGAATTTTGGTAGTAATATTAAGGGTGTTTATGGGACAGAAAATGCGACATATTGTCAACAAGAATGAGGGGCGGACAAGTTGGTGTTGTCCGCCCCTCGATGGGAGTCTGAATCGTGTGTATGTTTATGAATCTCTCCTTAGGGGTCAGTAACCGATAGACAAGGTGGTGTAGTAGTGACCCAGGTTGTTGTGCATCGAGAGTGTCACCCATCCGGTGCTGTTTCCTCCATACCAGCTGATGCCTTCACTGGTTCTGGCGACAGGGTTGCCATATACCCGGCACAGGTTGCGATAAACCCTGTCATAGCGGTAGGTGTTGTAGGATGCGCTCTGGATGATGAACTGAGCATTGACCAGTCGGCTGGAGCTATCATAGCACAGCATGACGTCATCCCAGATCAGGTTGAGCAGAGGCACCTCTCTCAGGTAGATGATGTTGTCGGCATATCCGTCGATGTAGTAGCCATTGTAGTACAGATAGTCGAGCGATACGTCAAAGAGCGTTCCGAAGGTGATGCCCAGGATCCTGTCGATAACGGGGGCTCCATAGTAGGGGGTCCAGCCAGCAGGGATTACAGGGCGATACCATACGATGGGAGCGGGACGATAGGGACGGGCGGGAGGGGGCAGGGGACGACTCCAGTTGTGGTGCGTGTAGTTCCTGTGGAAGTCGTTGCGGTAGTGGTGACCCGTGTAGTCGTAGTGGTTGCGAGAGTCAAATCCATGACGATCGTTTCCCTTGTGACCATTTCCCTTGTGACCATTGCCCTTGTCATTGGGCCTCTTGCCGTGGCCCTCGTTGCCGTGGCCACCGCCAGGCTTGTCGCCATGGTTGCCGCCGCTCACGCCACCGTTAGGCTTGCCGCCGCCGTTGCCACCGGGCTTGTCACCGCCAGGCTTGCCGACTCTCGTGCCGGTAGTGCTGTTGGGTGAACTGGCCTTGGTGCGGTCATCGGTCATGCCGGTTCTTGAGGTGGTGTGCTTGGTCTTGTTGTCGAGGGGGGCTACATGGCCGCTGCCACTCTGGCCGCTGCTGTTGCCACCGCGATCGATGGTGCCGTTACCGTTTCCATGGCCTTGATTCCTGGAGCCAGAGCTGTGCGAACTGCTGTTGCTGCGGTTCGGGGTGCCTGAGCTGGGCGTCGTGACCGTGGAGGGACGGGTGTCGCTGCGGCGCTCAACGCTGGTGGGAGCGCCAGTGGTCGGGTTGCTGCGGTTCACCTGCGGAGATGTCTGGCTGCGGCTGGTGGTCGAGTTGCTGCGGTTCACCTGCGGGGTGGCCTGGCTGCGGCTCGAACTGCTGGAGCTGCTGCGGTTGACCTGCGGGGCGGCCTGGCTGCGGCTCGAACTGCTGGAGCTGCTGCGAGACACCTGCGGTGCTGCTGAGCTGTTAGAACGTGAGACAGCTGCCGACTGGCTTCTGCTGCTGGAGCTGCCCCCTTGTGAACGACTACGGCCCTGGGCCATTGCGTCCGATGCGCTGAAGATCAGGCATCCCATGAGCGTGAAGCTCATCATGATTTTTGTAACAGAAGTTTTCATAATCGTGTTGTATTAAGTGTCCAACAAAGTTTTTTTTCTTTGTCTTTTAGACGCCAAAGCCCCTACCAAGTTTAATACTATGATAAGCGATAAACCCGTTAATCGCCCTATCGGGCATAATCCTGCGACCAATTCCCCTTTTTTATAGATGAATCAGCGTCGGTTTTTTTTGGGGGGGTGAGATCAGTTCGGGTGGATGCTTGCTCAACAATGGCCCTTAACGGAGCAGCAGCTGGGCGTCGCCGTAGCTCAGGAAACGGAACCCGTGATCCATCGCGTAGTCATACATCCCTCGCCACTGGTCATTGCCCACAAAGGCGGCCACCAGTAGCAACAGGGTGGACTGCGGCTGGTGGAAATTGGTGATCATCCCGCTCACGATGCGGTACTCGAAGCCCGGGGCAATCATCAGCTGGGTGCTGCCCATGTAGCTGTCGGCATGGTGGCGGTCGAGGTAATCAACGATGTTCTGCAGCGCCTTGCTCGTCGTGATCTCACACGGGGTGGTGTAGGGCATCCACTGGGTGACGGTGAGCGCTTCCTCGTCGGCATCGGGGTTGCCTTCGAGAATCTGTCCGATGTAGTACAGGCTCTCGAGCGTGCGCACGCTGGTGGTGCCCACGGCGATGACGGGGCCGGGGGCGTTGATGATGTCGCGGATGACGTCGCGCGGCACGTTGATGAACTCATAGTGCATCGGGTGGTCGCCGATGTGCTCGCTCTTGACGGGCTGGAAGGTGCCGGCGCCCACGTGCAGCGTGATTTCGCGTCGCGTGATGCCGCGGCGGTCACACTCGGCTAGCACCTCGTCGGTGAAGTGGAGGCCTGCTGTCGGGGCCGCGACGCTGCCGTCGATGTGGCTATAGACGGTCTGGTAGTCGGTCGAGTCGCTCTCCTCGGTGCCGCGGTTCAGGTAGGGCGGGATGGGGATCTCGCCGATGGCGTCGAGCACGTCGGCAAAGGTAATCTGTCCATCATGGCCGTCCCAGTCAAAGGCGATTTCCCATGCGTTGCCGCGTTGCTCGCCACGGGTGGCCGCCAGGGTGACCTCTTGCCCCCCGATGGTGATGGTCTGGGTCAGTGGGCCCTGCTTCCAGCGCTTGCTGTTGCCCACCAGGCACTGCCACACGCAGTGGCCTGTCGTCTGAAAGATCTGCTCATAATCGCGCGGCATGGCGGGCTCGAGGCAGAAGATTTCGATCATCGAGCCGGTCTCCTTGCGGAACCTGAGGCGTGCGTTGATCACGCGCGTGTTATTATAGATGAGTGTGGCGCCCTGGGGCAGCAGGGCGGGAACTTCCTTGAAGACGCGTTCCTCGATGTTGCCGCTTCCACATTTATAATAAAGGAGCTTGCACTGCTCGCGCTGGGTGAGGGGGTGCTTGGCGATGCGCTCGTCGGGCAGGGGGTAGTCGTAGTCGGCGATGCGCAGGGCGCGTATGTCGTCAATCTTAGCCATGATGGTCAGGAGTAAATGATGAATATGATTGTGAATAGAATGGTGAAAATGAGCATGTTGCGGGCTGTCTCGCCCAGCAGGGGATTCAGGGCTGCGCCGTCGCGGTGCCTGAGCTTGTACCACGTGGCGGTGTGCATGATCAGATAGAGGACTGGGATGGCCAGGGTCCACAGGGGCGGAATCTCGAGCCCCCTGAAGGGCTTGCCGTGCCCGATGCCGATCATCAGCCAGAAGGCGGTGAGTATCGCCATGCCCAGATAGCCGTTCAGCAGGTAGGCAAAGGCCGTGATGGGCCTTCCTCTCATGACGGTTTGGGTCTTCTTGCCGGCCTGACGGTCATCCTCCACGTCCCGGTAGTTGTTGACCAGCAGCACGTTGACGCCCAGCAGGCCGATGGCGATGGAGAATAGGATAACCAGCGGATCAAAGGTCAGCGCCATCACATAGTAGGTGAGGTTGACGGGCACCAGGCCGAAGAAAATGAACACCATCAGTTCGCCCAGGCCGTGATAGGAGAGGGGATAGGGCCCCGTGCTGTAGGCAAGGGCGCCCAGGGCGATGACGATGCCGGCGGGCAGCAGCCACCAGCCGCCGTAAGGAATCAGGCAGCAGCCCACCACGCCGGCGAGCGCGAGCAGCCCGAAGGTGACATTCCTCAGCGTCGTGGGCTGTATGTCGCCCTCGGTCACACCGCGTCGCGGCCCCACGCGGCCCGGTTTGTCGGCGCCGTGCAGGTAGTCGAAGTACTCATTGGCGGTGTTGGAGGCAATCTGTGCCAGCAGGGCAAAGGCCAGGCACAGCAGTGCAGGCACCCATTGGAAACAGTGGTGCCATTGTGCCAGACCGATGGCAATGATCACACCGCTCATCGATACGGGCAACGTCCTGAGCCTGAAGCACTCCAGCCAGATCTTGAGTTGTCGTTTCATGCCGATAATGGATTTTTAGGCCACAAAATTACAAAAAAAGTGATAGCTGCGTGTAGTTTTTCATCGGGTGCCTGCGTCTAATGAACAAAAAAAACCATTATTCATCATTTTAATATCTATTGATAATGGAAGCAAATAATAATTACAATCCCGAGTCCAGTCAGGAGGTTAACCCTACCTCGATGTATCAGCAACAGCCTGGAGGTGAGCCTTATGCACTTCCCACGATGGGGTTTGGTGAAGCTGTGACAGTGTGTTTCAAGAAATACTTTGACTTCACCGGACGTGCTCGTCGCAGCGAGTATTGGTACTTCGTGCTGTTCACGGCTCTTTTAGGCTTTGTGGGCGGTTTCCTTGATGGCCTGTTTGGCTGGAAGATTCAAGGTACTAAAGTCATGTCCTCGCTCTTGAATGTGGCTGTCTTCTTGCCGACGATTGCCGTGTGTGTGCGCCGTTTTCATGATATCGGCAAGAGTGGCTGGTGGGTTGTCGGCGCATGTGTTCTGGTCGCCCTGCTCGCGGAGTTGAGTGGACTGTGTTGCCAGAGAGACATCGCTGTCCTGCTGAGCGGCGTGGTGGTGATGGCCATCAGCATCGTGATGCTTTATTTCTTGTGTACCGACAGCCAGCGCGGCGAGAACAAGTATGGCCCGTCTCCCAAGTATCAATGATAAAGATAAAACTACGTCAATGAGTTAATTAATGGTATCACGCAACAAATAAATCAGATCATTATGGAACAGAATCAGATTCAACAACCTCCAGTGTTTAATCCTGGACAAGCTGCTCGGCAGCCCAATCAACAGTATCAACCGCGCGTGCAGGCTCGCCCCATGATGGATTTTGTCACGGCAGTGAAGACCTGCTTCATGAAGTATGCCGACTTTAAGGGCCGTGCGCGCCGCAGCGAGTACTGGTGGTTCTGCCTCTTTTGCCTGATTGTGATGTGGGTGTTCAATATCCTGGGCAGTATTTGGCCGGTACTCAGTATTGTGAGTTTGCTGGTCAGCATTGTCTTGATGATCCCATCATATTCGGTCCAGACACGCCGCCTTCACGATACCGGTCGCAGTGGCTGGTGGGTTGTGGTTATGTTGGTACTGATGATTGCATTCTTTATCGGCCTGGGCGTGATGATGTTCCCCTATGCCGATAGGATGATGGAAATCACCGACAACATGGAGACTGTCAACGTCATGATGGATGCCATGGAGCAGTCTCCCGTGGCTATCGGTGTGATGGGCCTTTTCAGCTTATTGATGACCATTGTCACTGTTGTTGTCATCATCTTCTCGGTGTTGGACAGCAAGTGGGACACCAACAAGTACGGTCCCTCGCCCAAGTACCAGTGAGCTGGTTGGCGTTCTGCTATAGGAAATGACATATACCAGGAGTGGGGAGAGGCACGCATTACGCCTCTCCCCACTCCTGGCATGCCTCCACAGGCATAGCACGGGGACTTACTGGTGCCCCCATATCATATCGACAGGTGCTGGATGAGCTCTACCAGGCTGTAGTCGATGGACTTGTCCTTGCGGATGGCCTTGGAGAATGGGACATAGATGATCTTCTCGTCATCGTCACCAATCATGACATTGCGCTGTCCTTCCAGCAGGGCATCGATGGCTGCCGCACCCATGCGCGAGGCCAGGATGCGGTCCTGGGCCGTGGGTGAGCCGCCACGTTGCAGGTGGCCCAGAATGGTCACCCTCACGTCATACTGCGGGTACTCCTTGCGCACGTGCTCGGCCAGTCCCATGGCGCCTCCCGTGACGGTGTTCTCGGCAACGAGTACAATAGAGGAATTCTTGGTCTTGCGGAAACCACTCTCGATGAGCTTCTTGAGCTGCTCGACCTCGGGCGCGATCTCGGGGATGATGGCTGCCTCGGCTCCCGATGCGATAGCGCCGTTCAGCGCCAGGAAGCCGGCCTCGCGTCCCATGACCTCGATAAAGAACAGGCGCTCGTGGCTACTGGCGGTGTCGCGGATGCGGTCCACACACCACATGATGGTGTTCAACGCCGTGTCATAGCCGATGGTGTGGTCGGTGCCGCTCAGGTCGTTATCGATTGTGCCGGGGATTCCCACGATGGGGAAGTCATACTCGCTGGCAAACTGGCGGGCGCCGCTCAGTGAACCGTCACCGCCGATGACCACCAGCGCGTCGATACCATGCTTCTTGATCACCTCATGGGCTCGCTGGCGACCTTCGGCGGTCTTGAACTCCTTGCAGCGGGCTGTCTTGAGGATGGTGCCGCCGTGCTGGATGATGTTAGAGACATTCTGGGGCTTGAGCTCCACGATTTCATCCTCGACAAGGCCTTTATAGCCGCGATAGATGCCCTGGACCTTGAAACCATTGAAAATCGCTGTGCGTGTCACCGCGCGGATTGCCGCGTTCATGCCGGGGGCGTCGCCGCCCGAGGTGAGTACGCCGATAGTCTTAATTGCTGCCATATTACTTACCTTCTTTAATTTTGGTTGTCAATTGTTGTCGCAAAGGTAATGATTATTTTCTTCTGCGCAAATAAAAAAACGGCGGCTGCTCTCGCAGACACCGTTAATTCTCATGTTGTAATTGCTTGCGTTTTTTCAATAGAACTAGACCTTAATTTTAAGGTTGGGCTTAAAAATCATTTAATCAACATTAACTACCATCAAAAGATTCTTTTTTTTGTTTCCTTGAATGTTTCTGGTTTTACCGTGTGCCCCAATTTAATCTTGGGGCACCCGATAAACTATCGTGATAACTTGGATCATCTCATTTGCGATGCAAAATTACAATGCATCGCATCTATGGTATTATGAAAAACCAGTAAAACATATAGGAAAATTGTTGTTTTTTTTACCTGAAATTTATATATATTTTACCTGTAATTTGTGTAAACACCCATATATCAGATAAATAAAAATATAAATTCCAAAAATCAAAAATTTCTCAATTTTCACCATTATTTTGCTTCGGTTGTGATCATCTTGCCGGCACTGTGGGCGGTCATCTGCGGGGCATACTGGCTCTGGATGGTGGCGATGCCCGAGGTGAACTCGCCGGGATTGGTCACCCAGACGTCGTAGCCGATGATGTGGGTGCCCTTGCTCAGGCTGTTGAAGAACACATTGGTTTGAGTGTCCTTGGTCTCCTGATAGAACCACGTGCGGTCCTCGATGCGGTAACCCGAGAGCTGGTCAACCGGCTCGAAGCAGGCGGCACGCTCATCGGTGATGGCCACATAGTCCATGTCCTTGTTGACCTTGATGACAACGCGCACCTTGACCTTGTCGCCCACCTTGAACGAGTTGGTCTGGTGCAGGGTGCCGTCCTGGGCGTACACGTAGTATTCCTTGCTGATGGAAACCTCCTCGATGGCCTTCTCCTGCACTTGGGTCATCGGCGCCTTGTACTGGCTGTAGATGGCGCCCCATGCGGGTCCGTTGCCTGTGCGGTCGATGACGACGTTGCCGGTGGTGGTGGCGTCGAGGGTGGTCCTGAAGTAGCCCAGCCACTCGGCCATCTTGTCGAGGTTG
>JBGUKK010000093.1:0-11976 GCA_045114435.1 Sodaliphilus sp. | reverse complement strand
CTGCGAGTGATGAAAACCTCCTCGTTAGACATGTCCTTGAAAGCAACCTCGCGATAGTTGCTGGGATGGATATCTTTCTTCATTTTTCGATATATCTTTAAATGTTAAACTTTTACAATGTTGTGGCGGTGGTAAAACGCCTCAATTTTTGTAATGGCGTGCAAAGGTACAACGTTTTTTTGGACTGGTAAAACTTTTTGGCTGTTTTTTAATGTGTTATTGATAAAAAAGTCAATGGATAGTGTGGTTGATAAAAAATAATGTGTAACTTTGCAGGTCAATTTGAAATGTGGATTTAATTATCTTGAAGTATGGGCCTGTTTGGCAAACTATTCAGTTCTAAAAAGGAGCAAGTCAAGCTCTTCTACAATACCGATGTTCATTGTCACATCCTGCCGGGTGTGGACCACGGCTCGCAGTCCATGGAGCAGTCGCTCGAGATGCTCCGTGCCGAGATGGAGATGGGCATCAACCGCGTCATCCTCACGTCTCATGTGACGGCGGTCACCTTCGAGAACACGCGCGAGAGCCTCATGGATGCGTTCCTCAAGCTCAAGGATGCCGTGACCGATGAGGGTCTGGACATGGAACTCCACTTGAGTGCCGAGTACCGCATGGATGAGTACTTTGACAAGGAGTATGCTGCCGACCACCTGATTCCCATGCCGGGAAACCACATCCTGCTCGAGAACTCGTTCCAGCAGGAGCTGATGAACCTCGACGAGCTGCTGTTTGACTTGCAGGTCAAGGGTTACAGGACGATTCTTGCTCACCCTGAGCGCTATTCCTACTACTCACGCCGCCGCAAGCGTTACGAGCAGTTGCACAACGCGGGAGCCCGTTTCCAGGTCAATATCCTGTCGTTCACGGGCTACTTTGGCGAGGAGGCGCGTGACAGCGCCCTGTGGTTTGCCCGCAACGGCATGATTGATTACCTGGGCAGCGACATGCACAACCTGAAGCATGCCCACATCATCATGGATTATCTCAACTCCAAGGAGTGGAAGAAGATGAGCAAGGAGCTTGAGCTGACCGTCAAGAATGACCAGATTGTCTGAGTGCGCCAGCCCCCCCCCCATTAGCCTATCAAGAGAAATGATGAATCGGAGTCCCCTGAGTGTTCAGCGGGCTCCGATTCATCTTGTGTTGCTGCCGGGGCGTGACGTGTTCAGTCGCGCATGTCCTCGGGCAGGTCGTGCTGGATGATCTCGCGGCACTGGTGGCTCACCTGGGCAATGTCGTTGCCGCCGGCATGCTGGATGGGCGCGTGAAACGTGAGGGTGATGGTGCCTGGCGTCACGTTGAAGGTGCTGCGCGGCATCACCTTGTAGCTGCCGTCGATGGTGATGGGGACAACGGGCAATCCGAACTCCAGCGCGAGCTTGAAGGCGCCGTTCTTGAACGGCCCCATCTTGCCGGTGTCGGTGCGGCGTCCCTCGGGGAAGACGACGATCGACATGCCGCCGTGCAACTTCTTCTTGGCGGCGGCCATGGTGTTGCGCAGGCCTTGGGTGCTGTGTGTGTCCACGAGGATGTGTCCGGCCATGCGGCAGGCGGTGCCGATGATGGGGATGTTGGTGATGCCCTTGCGCATCATCCACTTGAAGTTGTGCCCCAGGAAACCGTAGATGGAAAAGATGTCGTAGGCTCCCTGATGGTTGGCGACAAAGACATAGCTTGTCTCGTGGTCAACGTGTTCACGACCCACCACGCGCACGCGCACCAGGTGCAGCCAGCACCACATCCTGGCCCACCACTTGGCGGGGAAATAGCCCCAGTAGTCCTGGTTGAACAGGCAGCCTGCCATGGTGATGAGGGCAGTGATGATGCTCGATACCAGCATGATGGGCGCGACGATGCACCACTGGTAGATGCGATATAAATAGATCATGATGATGATGTTTTTCCCCCTTTATTTTTTTTGGATATCAGTTAATCGGTGTGGTTGTAAAGAGAAATGTCCACTACAATCCGCCCCAAGTTTCGTCCTGGAGAATCTTGGGGCAGACGGTGATGTCGCTGGCGGTTACTTCTCGTCGGTCTCCACTTCGGGAGAGATGAGCTTGTAGCCCTTGCCGTGGATGTTGATGATCTCGATGGAGGGATCGTCCTTGAGCTTCTTGCGCAGCTTGGTGATGTACACGTCCATCGAGCGTGCGTTGAAGTAGTTGTCGTCGATCCAGATGGTCTTGAGGGCGAAGTTGCGCTCGAGGATCTCGTTCATGTGGGCACACAACAGGCTCAGTAGCTCGCTCTCCTTGGTGGTGAGGTTGTCGCTGCGGTCGTCGGTGAACAGGACCT
Organism: Sodaliphilus sp.; assembly: GCA_045114435.1. Lineage (GTDB taxonomy): Bacteria > Bacteroidota > Bacteroidia > Bacteroidales > Muribaculaceae > Sodaliphilus. The sequence continues at coordinate 9,675 of JBGUKK010000093.1, read as the reverse complement.
GTCGCTGGGTGTCGAAGGTGAACTTGCCGATCTTGTAAACCGTCACTTCCTTGCCCTTCTTGCCCTTGACGCGGCGCAGGATGGCCTCGATGCGCAGCACGAGCTCCTCCATCGAGAAGGGCTTGGTGATATAGTCATCGGCACCGATCTTGAAGCCCTCGAGGATGTCCTCCTTGAGCGCCTTGGCCGTGAGGAAGATGATGGGCACGTCGCTGTTGACGGCGCGTATCTCCTGTGCGAGCTGGTAGCCGTCCTTCTTGGGCATCATCACGTCGAGCAGGCAGATGTCATACTTGCCCTTGAGGAATGCCTTGTAACCGGCTTCACCATCGGCAAACAGTTCGGCTTTATAGCCCTTGTCCTCCAGGTACTCACGGGTGAGCGTTCCCAGATTCTCGTCATCTTCGCATAAAAGAATTCTCAGTTTGTCTTCCATAATTGTCGTTCTTTATTTGTATAATGGTAATGTGATAATGAATTTCGAACCTCGGTTGACCTCGCTCTCGGCGCTGATGCTGCCGCCGAACAGGTCAATCATCTTGTGGACGTAGGCCAGTCCCAGGCCGAAGCCTTTCACGTCGTGGCGGTTGCCCGTCGACACGCGGTAGAACTTCTCGAAGATCTTCTTCAGGTCCTCGCGCTTCATGCCGATGCCGTTGTCTGCAATGGTGATCTGGATGTGGTCCTCATCGGGGTTGACGGTGGTCACCTCGAGCTCCGGCGGCACGTCGTCGCGGCGGTACTTGACGGCATTGTCGAGCAGGTTGAAGATCACGTTGGTGAAGTGCATCCTGTCCACGTTGATGATGGGATCCTCGGCATCGAGGTTGGCCTTGATGTGGCCGCCGTATTTCTCCACCTTGAGCTTGAAGGTGTTGATGACGTTGTAGATGCTGGCGTTGGCATCCTCTTCCTCGAGGCGCATCGTCGCGTTCTTGCGGTCAAACAGCGACAGTTGCAGCACCTTCTCGACCTGGAACCGCAGTCGCTTGGTCTCGTCGTTGATCACGGTGGAGACGTGCTTGAGCATCTCGGGGCTCTTGCGCACGCTGTCGTCGTTGAGCATCTGTGCGGCAATCGAGATGGACGAGATGGGGGTCTTGAACTCGTGCGTCATGTTGTTGATGAAGTCGTTCTTGATCTCGCTCAGCTTCTTCTGCTTGAAGGCTACCGAGATGGTGTACAGGAACACGCCCAGCAGCAGGAAGGTGAAGGCCAGCGAGGGCACGAGGAACTTCACCGACGAGAAGATGTAGTCGCTCTTGGTGGGGAAGGTGACGCACAGCGTGTTCTGCTTGTTCTTCGGGTCGTTGGGGAACAGCAGCAGGCTGTAAACGTCTTGTTGAGACATCGGGGAGTAGCCCGCGGTCTTGTAGACCATGCCGCTGGTGCGGTTCACGATGGCGAACTCAAAGGGCAGCGACAAGCCGTTGAACTCCAGCTCGGAGCGCAGGTAGCTGGCCACGGTGGCGCTGTCGGCGCGTTCCTCGATGGGACGGTCGCTGGAGTGGTTCAGGATGGTGAGGATGACCTCATTGAGCAGACTCTTCTGGTGCAGGTAGTGCTCCTTGAGCATCTCCTGCTTGAGCTGGTAGCTGTCGTTCAGGTCCTGGAGCGTGGGCAGGTTGGCGGGGCGTACCTTGGTCACGGGGGGCTGCTGGTGATTCAGCGTGGTGTCGATGGCCGTCTCGCGCTGGTTGTTGAAGTTGAAGCCATGAGGATAGGCCTGCTCCGACTCGGCAAGGTCTTTGTCCAGGAAGTACTTGGTCTCGTTCTGCTCCAGCATGGTGGCCACGCTGTAGAGGCTGCGCATCACGTTCTCGTAGAACTGGCTGTTGCGCATGGCGACCATTTTCTCGAGATAGACAATCTGCATGGCGAGCAGTCCCAGCAGGGCGATCGCCATCACAACTGTCAATATCCATATCGTTGATCTCTTCATGAGAGTATATGAGTCAATGAGTGAATCTTGTTTTTAACAATCAACGGCAAAATTAACACTTTATTGTGAAAAAACAAAATTCTGTTTCACTTTTTGCTGAAAAAATTAACGCGAAATGTTAAATCGTCCACTTTCTCGGCCAAAAAAGACATCGCGCGGGCCGACGGGGCTTTTTCTGGCTGGCAGTGCTTGCCGGGATGATTGGGTGCTGGGGGCAATAGAAATAATGGGCGGCCCGGCAGTCGGGTCGCCCATTATTATATAATGTGTAAGGGGGCAGGTGGGGATTAATCCTCGTCCTGCTTGCTCTCCTCGTACTCCTTGAGCAGCTGAGCCTGCACGTCGGCGGGCACGAGCTCGTAGCTCGAGAACTTCATGTTGAACGAAGCGCGTCCACCCGAGATGGAGCTCAGGGCGGTCGAGTAGCTCGACATCTCCTTCAGGGGGATGCGTGCCTTGACGCGCTCGAGGCCGTTGGCGCTCGACATGTCCATCATGATGCCACGGCGGCCCTGGAGGTCGCTCTGCACGCCACCCATGCAGTCGGCGGGCAACAGGATCTCGACGTCATAGACGGGCTCGAGAACCTTGGGGTTGGCATCGCGGAAGGCGGTGGAGAAGGCGTTGCGTGCGGCCAGACGGAACGAGATTTCGTTACTGTCAACCGGGTGCATCTTACCATCGTAGATGCAGACGCGCACGTCGCGGGCGTAGCTACCGGTCAACGGGCCCTGTTCCATGCGGTCCATGATACCCTTGACGATAGCGGGGATGAAGCGTGCGTCGATGGCACCACCAACGATACAGTTGTAGATGACCAGCATGCCGCCCCATTCCAAGGGGATCTCCTGCTTGTCCTTGATGTTCATCTTGTACTCCTGGTTGCCGAACTTGTAGGTGTCGGGTTCGGGCATGCCCTCACGATAAGGCTCGACGATGAGGTGAACCTCACCGAACTGGCCTGAACCACCTGACTGCTTCTTGTGACGGTAGTCGGCACGGGCAGCCTTGGTAATGGTCTCGCGGTAGGGGATGCGGGGCTCCTGGTACTCGATCTGGATCTTGTCGTTGTTCTCGATGTTCCACTTGAGGGTGCGCAGGTGGAATTCGCCCTGACCCGAAACGATGGTCTGGCGCAGCTCCTTGCTCTGCTCGATCAGCAGCGTGGGATCCTCCTCGTGCATGCGGTTGAGGACGGCGCCCAACTTCTCGGTCTCGCTCTCGTTGATGGCCTTGATGGCGCGCTGGAACTTGGGAGCGGGATACTCGATGAAGTCAAACACGTGCTCGCAACCCTTCTCGTTGAGGGTGTTGCCGCAGCGAACGTCCTTGAGCTTCACAGCAGCGCCGATGTCGCCGGCGTGGATTTCGTCGATAGCGGTCTTGTTTTGGCCACACACCACGTTGATCTGAGCCAGACGCTCCTTGCTGCCGCGGTTCATGTTGGTCAGGTCGGCACCAGCCTTGAGGGTGCCGCTCATTACCTTGAAGTAGGAAACCTCACCGATGTGGCTCTCTACCGAGGTCTTGAAGAACAGGACGCTCACGGGGCCGTTCTCGTCGTAGGGCACCTCGTCGCCGTTGTTGTTCTTGGGGGCGGGCATCTCGGTCACGTCGGGCACGATGATGCTCATGATCTCGAGCATGCGGTCGGTGCCGATGTTGTTCTCGGCGCTCACCAGGACAACGGGGAAGATGCTGCGGTCAACCATACCCAGGCGGATACCCTTGATGGTCTCCTCCTCGGTCAGGGTCATCTCGTCAAGGAACTTCATCATGAGCTCCTCGTCGTTCTCGGCAGCCATCTCGAGCAGGGCCATGCGGTATTCCTCGGCCTTGTCGGCGTGTGCGCCGTCAATGTCGCTGGCGGTAGCCTTGCCACCGTCCTTGGGCCAGGTGTACTGCTTCATGGCGAGCACGTCGACCACGCTGTTGAAGCCGGGTCCAGCGTTCACGGGGAACTGCAGGGCAACCACCTTGTTGCCGTAGGTCTCACGCAGCTGGTTATAAACGTTGTCAAAGTCGCACTTCTCGTCTTCGAGACGGTTGATGACAAACATCAGGGGCTTGCCGATGCGCTCCACGGTGCGGAAGTTGTTCTGGGTGCCCACCTCAACGCCGTTGCGTCCGTCAACCACCAGAGCGGCGGTGTCGGTCACGTTCAGGGCGGTTACTGTGTTGCCCACAAAGTCATCACTGCCCGGGCAGTCAAAGAAGTTGAGCTTCTTGCCGTTCTTCTCGGCATAGAAGACGCAGGAGGATACGGAGTAACCGTACTCCTTCTCAACGGGGGTGTTGTCACTCACGGTGTTGCCGCCATCGACGGAACCCCTGCGGCTGATTGCGCCGCCCTCAAGGAGGATAGACTCGGTGAGAGTGGTCTTGCCAGCGCCCTTGCCACCGACGAGAGAGATGTTCTTGATCTCGTTTGTTTTGTAAACCTTCATTAGTGATCTTGTTGTTAAATGGTTGTTATATAGTGAATTGTTCTTTTGTGTCGCTAAACAGCCTGCAAAATTACTAATTTTTGCCGTTAGTCACAACATTATTAAAAAGAATTTTTCGGCAAATCTGAAAAATGGGCGTCACTTGAGTTTCGTGTGGGGTGGGGTGGTGGCGATTTGATTGAAAATGATTACATTTGCATCCTGTTTCACAAGGAATGACGATCACATGGCTGGCATCTATGTTCACATACCGTTCTGCGCGAGCCGTTGCAGCTACTGCGACTTTTTCTCGACATTGCGTCTCGCCGAGGCCGGTGCTGCCTATGTCGAGGCGGTGATTGCCGAGGCGCGCTTGAGGGCGGTGGAGCTGCGTGGCGAACAGGTGACGACGCTCTACCTGGGCGGAGGCACGCCGTCACAGCTGCCGTTGCCGCTGATGGAGCGACTCGTCGTTGGCCTGAGCGATGTGTTGGACTTGTCGGGCGTGGAAGAGTTCACGGTCGAGGCCAATCCCGATGATGTCACCATCGGGTGGTGCTCGGCGGTGTCGCGATTGGGCGTTAACCGCGTGAGCATGGGGGTGCAGTCGTTTGAGGACCACATCCTGCGCGGCATCGGCCGCCGCCACACGGCGCACCAGGCGGTCGAGGCGGTCGCTGCCCTGCGTGACGCGGGCGTCGGCAACATCAGCATCGACCTCATCTACGGCCTGCCGGGGCAGACGCTCGTGTCGTGGGCCGACTCGCTGAGGCAGGCCCTGGAGCTGGCGCCGCAGCACATCTCGGCCTATGGACTGTCCTATGAGCCGGGCACGCGCCTGTGGTGGCAGCGTGAGCGTGGCGAGGTCGTTGAGGTGCCTGAGGAACAGTGCTTGGCGATGTACCGCATCCTTGTCGAGAAATTGCAGGCGGCTGGCTATGAGCACTATGAGATTTCCAACTTTGCCGTGCCGGGCTATCGCTCGCGCCACAACTCGTCCTACTGGGACGACACGCCCTACCTGGGCCTCGGCGCGGCGGCACACAGCTATGACGGCACGGTGCGCCGCTATAATCCTCACGACTTGCAGCGGTACATGAGCGCGGTGATGGCTGGTGAGACGGCCTGTGAGCAGGAACGGCTGTCGCCGTGGGAGCGATATGACGAGCGGGTGATGCTGGGCTTGAGGACTGCGCGAGGCGTGGATGCCGAACGCTTGCGGGCAGAGTTTGGCGATGAGGCGTGGAGGCACTTCACCCGTGAGGCGCAACGCCACGTCGAGGCGGGAAACCTCCGTGTGGCCGACACTGCGCGCTATGTGCTCACTCGGGATGGTATCATGCTGAGCGACAGCGTCATCCGCGACCTCATGTGGGATGAATGACCCGGCGCTGCCGTCGGGCTCAATCCAGTTCTTCCATAATATCTTTCAACAGGTTCTTCAGCGGGGCTTGGGCTTGGGCTGCCTCGTGCTCGACGATGGCGCGCAGCGAGGCGCTGGGCGGGACTTTGCCCATGAGCAGGCGGTTGAGCAGCAGCCTGTAGCCGGTGTACTTGACCAGCGCCCGGTCATCAACAATGAGCTGGCGGAACAGGGTGTCGGCGTCGGGCCGATGGCGCAACAGCTTGTGGCACAGGTTGTCGGCCACTTCCGCCGTTTCAACGGCGGCGCACCATTGCAGGGCTGTGTCATGCGTCATCAGTGGGGCGGGGTAGAGCATGGGCGCCGTCAGGCGACATTCACGGGACTTGTCGTCTTCCCATAGCGCCCTGGCCAGGGCGATCAGTGCCTCATCATCGTCGCCGATGGCCTCTCTCGTGCGCCGGGCGATGTCCGTCAGGTCGGTGAGCAGGCACCCCATGACCATGACGTGCGGGTCGCCCGCTTTTCTCAACGTGTCGGCCACAATGCCGTTGCGGAAGGCAAAAAACTCCCTCCTGATCTCCTTGATCCTATCCTCTTGTGTTTGATTCATAATCTTGTCCTGTTGATGCGAAGTTTCCCCAAAAACCCAAGTGAAGAAAGAAATAGTTCGTTAACCCTTGACCTTCAAGCTCTTAAAGTGGCTGCGCGACTTTAAAAACTTGTATTTAGAGAATTCGTCTAATTCGCGTAATACCTAAGTTTAAGAAAGCTTCTCGGCCAGGAAGCGGCCGGTGTGGCTCTCCTTGCATTGGGCCACCTGCTCGGGTGTTCCCTCGACGACGATGGTGCCACCGTTGTCGCCACCCTCGGGCCCGAGGTCGATGATGTGGTCGGCACACTTGATCACGTCGAGGTTGTGCTCGATGATGACCACCGTGTGGCCGTTGCCGATGAGCTGGTCAAACGAGCGCATCAGCGTGTTGATGTCGTGGAAGTGGAGACCCGTCGTCGGCTCGTCAAAGATGAACAGCGTGTTGCCCTGTCGCTCCCCGCTCAGGTAGTAGGCGAGCTTGACGCGCTGGTTCTCGCCGCCCGACAGCGTCGAGGACGACTGCCCGAGCTTGATGTAGCCCAGTCCCACGTCCTGCAGCGGCTTGAGCCGCCTCACGATCTTGTACTCGTTATAGGTGTTGGTCTGGCCGAAGAATTCGATGGCCTGGTTGACCGTCATGTCGAGCACATCGCTGATCGTGCGGTCGCGGAAGGTCACGTCTAGCGCGTTGCGGGAGAAGCGCTTGCCGTGGCAGGCCTCGCAGGTGAGCGTGATGTCGGCCATGAACTGCATCTCGATGGTGATGGTGCCCTCGCCCTTGCACTCCTCGCAACGTCCGCCAGGGGAGTTGAACGAGAAGAAGCCGGCATTGTAGCCCATCTGCTTGGACAGTTGCTGCTGGGCGAACAACTGGCGGATTTCGTCAAAGGCCTTGAGGTAGGTCGCCGGATTGCTGCGTGTGCTCTTGCCGATGGGGCCCTGGTCGATGAACTCCACGGCCTGCAGGCGGCTCAGGTCGCCGCCGATGCCGCTGTGGCTGCCTGGGGCCTCGGCGCTCTGGTCATATTGCCGTGCCAGGGCAGGGTAGAGGATCTTGCCCACCAGGGTGGATTTTCCTGAACCGCTCACGCCGGTGACGACGGTCATCACGCCCAGGGGGAACTTGACGTTGATGTTCTTGAGGTTGTTGTGGGTCGCCCCCTTGACCTCGATATACTGGCTCCACTTGCGGCGCGACTTGGGGACCGGGATGGAGAGGGCGCCAGTGAGGTACTTGGCGGTATAGCTGTCGGTTGCCTTGTCGAGCTGGTCAACGGGGCCTTGATAGGTGATCTGGCCACCATTGCGGCCCGCTTCGGGGCCGACGTCAATCAGGTAGTCGGCACTGTGGATGATGTCCTCGTCATGCTCCACGACCACCACGGTGTTGCCCAGCTGCTGCAGCATGCGCAGCACGTGAATCAGGCGATGGGTGTCGCGCGGATGCAGGCCGATGGATGGCTCGTCGAGGATATAGACCGAGCCGACCAGCGAGCTGCCCAAGGCGGTGGCCAGGTTGATGCGCTGGCTCTCGCCCCCCGACAGCGTCGCCGACACGCGGTCCAGCGTCAGGTAGCCCACGCCCACCTCACACAGGTAATCCAGGCGGCTGTTGATCTCGGTGAGCAGGCGCTTGGCGATCTGTGCGTCGGTGGCGTCGAGTGCCAGTCGGGAGAACCATTGCGCCAGGTCCTTGACGGGCATGGTCACCAGCTCGCTGATGGCCTTGCCGCCCACCTTGACATAGCCTGCCTGTGGCTTGAGGCGAGAGCCGTGGCAGACGGGACAGACGGTCTTGCCGCGGTAGCGCGCCAGCAGGACGCGGAACTGGATGGCGTAGGACTTGCTCTTGACCCACTCAAAGAAGCCGTCGATGCCCTTCCACCGGCCGTCGTCGCTGCCGTGCCACAGCAGGTCGAGCTGTGGACGTGACAGTTCGTTATAGGGCTTGTGGATGGGAAAATCGTACTGGGAGGCAACGTGGATGAACTCGCGTTTCCACTCGCCCATCACCTGGCCGCGCCAGCACATCACGGCGTCGTCATAGACCGAGCGCCCACGGTCGGGCACCACCAGGCTCTCATCGATGCCGATGACGCTGCCGAAGCCCTCACAGGTGGGACAGGCGCCCAACGGGTTGTTGAAGTTGAACATCAGGTCGCTGGGCTCCTCAAAGGTGATGCCGTCCAGCTCAAACCGCTTGGAAAAGCGGTGCTCGCGCGTCGTGCCATCCTGCAGCCACACCACGACGATGCACTCGTCCTTGCCCTCATAGAAGGCCGTCTGCAACGAGTCCAGCAGGCGCATCTCGTCGTCATGGTTGTGGGTCACGGCCATGCGGTCGATGAGCAGGCGGTAGTCATCGGTCGCCAGGTCGCCCTCGCTGGCGAGGACCTGGGCGATATCGACAAACCGGCCGTCGCGTGTCATCACTCGGGAGTAGCCGCCCTTGGCCAGGATATCGAGCTGCGTGCGCAGGTCGCGGCCCTCGGGGACGATGACCTCGGTGAGCAACGCCAGGCGTGTGCCCTCGGGGTAGCTGTTGATACACTCGATCACGTCGTTCGACGTGTGCTTCTTGACCATCTCTCCTGATAGGGGCGAGAAGGTCCTCCCCACGCGGGCGAACAGTAGTCGCAGGTAGTCGTAGATCTCGGTGCTCGTGCCCACCGTGCTGCGCGAGTTGCGCGTGACGGTGCGCTGCTCCACGGCGATGGCCGGGGGCAGACCGCGGATGAAGTCGCAGTCGGGCTTGCTCAGGCGGCCCATGAACTGGCGGGCGTAGGAGGAGAGGCTCTCGACATAGCGGCGCTGCCCCTCGGCATAGAGCGTGTCAAAGGCCAGCGACGACTTGCCGCTGCCCGACAGTCCCGTGATCACTACAAACTTGCCACGAGGTATCGCCACATCCACGTTCTTGAGGTTGTTGACGCGTGCGCCCTTGATGATGATGTCTCCTGATGTAGCCATGACCGATAAATTGAGCCCGCAAAGGTACGAATTCTTGTCGAGAAAAACAAATTCCACGATCTCAAGTCATGTGCGTGCCCCGTTGAGGGGCATTCAGGCCTGGCAGGGAAAACTCAACGACACGCATTTTAACCGTGCTATTGCACGGGAAATGAAACAGTGAAAAAAATAGAGACGCACGATAGCATGCGTCTCCATTTGTTGTCATGTGGTCGATGGATCGGCCACCGTCAGGTTTTTTTACTTCACAACCTTCACGGCGCTGGTGGTGCCGTCGGTGTAGGTGGTAACGACGATGGTCAGACCATTGGCCTGCTGCATCTCCTGGCCAGCCATGTTGAAGTAGCGAACGCCAGCAACCTGCTTGCCGCCAGCAACC
>JBGUKK010000092.1:0-22818 GCA_045114435.1 Sodaliphilus sp. | reverse complement strand
TACTGCTGGATACGCTCCTTGTTACCCTCCTTGATGCGGTATGCTACCGTGATTGTGTCACCCGGGAAAAACTGCGGGTGCTGCTTGTTTGTAGCAAATGCTTGTTCAGCAACTTTAATCAAGTCCATTATTATATCATTTAATGCGTTAATAATCACTCCGTAATATACACAAGCCACTCTATTTCTTGTCAGAGATTACGAAAAGCGGTGCAAAGGTAGTACAAATTCCTGAACCAGCAATGACTTTTTGTGATATTTTTTTTGATGCGCATTTTGGACAAGTTCCTGTATCAGGAGCTTTGAGGTGAATCGTTAGTTCAGAATCATGTTGATGAGACTGATGATGTCGTTGATGTTAATGGCGTCGTCGGCGTTCAGGTCGGCATTGACCGCATTGAAGATGTCGGGGGGATTGCCATTGGATATGTAGGAGATGAGGAATATGACATCTGTGACGTTCACCCTGTTGTCACTGTTCACGTCGCCACGCAGGCATGCAAACGTGTTGTTGTCCAGGAAGACGATGCGGCGCCTGAGCCAGTCGCACAGGTAGTCAAACTCCTCGTCAAACACCAGGGGACGGTGGTCGATCTCATCGGTGCCCGACCATCGCTGGGATTCCCTGTCGAGGGCGCCACAGGTCTCCAAGCGCCTGTAAACCTGCTCATACCGTGCCACGAGGCTATCGGGGTCGAGAATGGTCTGCCTCAACCTCCAGTAGCGATTGACCACTAAGCGCTGAAAGGACGGCGTGGTCCTCAACTTGGAGAAAAGGCGGCTCCTGGAGAAGTTGGTCAAGTGATTGGGCACATCGGCGAGGTCAAACTCGGGCTGCAGCTCTGGCGCATGATAGAATCCCTCCATATCGGTGAAGCACTGGCCTGCCGTCGCGTCCATGTCCCACGCCGCAAGGGTGATTTTCTTGTCCACGGCACTGTCATAGCATGCCAGCACCAGGTTGTTGCACGCATTGTCGATGGCCATCAACACATTGAGGAACACATAATAGTCCACCAGCACCGGCACGTCAAAATACTCGCCCAACTGGCGTTCAAAACTCTCATTGCTGGACCGAGCCACAAATTGCACGGCATTGTAGAGCACCGTGTAGTCGGTGGGGTTCACCTCGTCAAAGTCGGGATACTCCACCGAGAAGCAGCCCCAATCGTCCACATTATTGTACATTGGGCCGCCCGTGCCCATAAAGAGGGTCTGATAGGTGGTCTCGAAGGCTTTCCACATCAGCCCATGAAACTCGACGCTGGTCTGGTCGGTGGGGTTGCCCTGCTCATCGACGACAGGCACCGAGGCATATTTCTTGAGCTTCATCTGCTTGCGGTCAAGGAACTCGGTGAAGTTGTAGAAGCCATGGTAGTTGCCGTTCATGAACACCTCGACATGGGAACCGCGGACAGAGGAACGCGCATTGGGCTGCTGGGCGGCATAGTAGGGCTTAGTGCCAAAATCGGCCCAGAGGCCACAGGCGACATGGTTGCGGAAACGTATCATGTCCACTGAACCGGCATCCAGGCGCCAGTGGTTATCGTTGCGGAAGCCGAAGAACGAGACATCCTTCTTTTCGCCATTGTCATCGATAAATTTCACGTGGAAGCTGCGCTTATACACCCACTGTCCATTGGTCGATGAGCCTGCCCGCTTGACACGTGCCCTGTAGTACTGCGAGCCTTGACCGCCAGGCATGATTACCTCGACCGGAGCCACCACATACTCGTCACTGAAGGTGCCCGTCAGGCACAGGATGGGCAGATAGGTGAAGCGTATCGTCGAGGCCGTAGTCTGGCCATCGACGGTGAAGGATATCGGGTAGCTGGCATCGGCACTGATGAGCGGCAACTCCACGTCACCGTTCACCTCACTGCCATTAATCGTCAACATCGTCACCCCGTTGTCAAGGGTCACGACAGCATGGTAGGGATTGCCGAATGCCGACTCGGGGACAGTCAGCAGGAAAGTATGGGTGCGGTTATCGTAAACGGGCCGCGTGCCCCCTATCGTCAACTGGGCGCCCACAGGCAACGCCGAGACAAGGAGCATGGTAACAAACAACAATTCTTTCTTCATCACATATATTCTTTAATGTACAATTCACAGGATGCCACCAGGGTGTCATACCACTGCTGCCCATACCGTTCTATCAACGGGTCCTTGAGGAACTGATACAGCCTGATACCCTCGCGACGGCCGAGCACCTCGGCACACTTGCAAATTTTCCAGCGGTCAAAGTTCACCGCTTCGTAACCCGGATAACGCTTGATGCGCACGGGATAGAGATAACAAGACATGGGCTTGCGCCACTTGATGCGTCCCTCGCGGTAGGCCTTCTCGATGGCACACAGGCACATGCCGCCACGCTCATAGGTCGTGAACACGCAGTTAGCGCCGCCCACGAGCTGTGTGACCAGTTCGCCCTCGACATCGACGAATGCCACGCCACGCTCCTTGATCATCTCCTGGGCCTGGGGCAAGAGGTCGTTCCACACCTCGGGCAGGATTTCCTTCAGCCGCTGATACTCCTCCTCGGTCAACGGTGCGCCCGAGTCGCCCTCGATGCAGCAAGCGCCGAGGCAGGTTTCAAGATCGCAGCAGAAGAAACGCTCCACCAGGTCCAGACTGACCAAAGTTCCGTCAATGTCAAACATTTTGAGTTTTTTTAAGTTTTCAGTTGTTAGTTGTCAGTTGCTTCATGAAGCGTCATTCCTTCTCGACGAGAGCCGAGAGGGCATGCTCGAGCTCGGTACTCGATAGTTTCAAGTGCAATTCGCCCTTATGGGCATAGGAGATCTGGCCGGTTTCCTCACTCACGACGATGGCGATAGCGTCGGTGGCCTGGGCGATGCCCTTGGCCGAACGGTGACGCAGTCCCAGGTAACGCGGGATGCTCGTGTCGTGAGAGACAGGGAGGATGCAACCGGCACTCATGATCTTGTTGCCGGCGACAATCAGCGCACCATCGTGCAACGGGCTGTTCTTGAAGAAGATGTTCTCGATCAGGCGCGAGTTGATGTTGGCGTTGATGATGTCACCGGTGCGTTCATAGTCGGTCAACGGTATCGTCCGCTGGACGACAATCAGGGCACCCGTCTTGCTCTTGGACATGTTCATGCAGGCATACACGACTGGCATGATCCACTTCTTCTCATCCTCGACCTCGGTCTTGCTCTTGAAGAGTCTCTCAAATTTTTTCAACCCTCGCCGTGAACCCAGCTCGGTGAGGAAGCGCTTGATTTCATCCTGGAAGAGGATGACGAGGATGAACAGGCCGATGTCGATGAACTTGTCCATGATGGTGCCGATGAGGCGCATGTCGAATATCTTGTACATCACCACCCAGGCGATGACAAAAGCCAGCACGCCGACAAAGATGTCGAGCGACCCCGAGTCCTTCATCGTGCGGTAGAGATAGAACAGCAGCGTGGCCACCAGCAGGATGTCAAGCAGGTCCTTGATACTGAAGAGTGCAAATATTGAACTTCCCATGTGTTAAGTGTCGTCGTTATTGTTATATCGTTGTCTGGGTCATGTCATGCGGGCCATTGTCACGGGTCAGCATGGCGAGTTTCACGGCCTGAGCAGCAGCCTTCACGTCATGCACACGCAGGATGTGGGCTCCTTGCAGCAGGGCAATGGTGTTGATCACCGTCGTGCCGTTGAGGGCATCGTCTGGCGTGCAATCAAGGGGCAGATAGACCATGCGCTTGCGCGACACGCCCACCAGCAGCGGCGCGTTGAGCGCATGAAACGCATCGAGGCGCGCCAGCAGCTCGTAGTTCTGCCCCAGGGTCTTGGCAAAGCCAAAGCCCGGATCGACGATGATATCCGCCAGGCCCAGCTGGTGCAACTCGTCGATGCGCCGTGCCAGCCAGTCGAGCACCTCGGCAGTGACATCCTGGTAGTCGGTCATCATCGACATGGTCTCGGGGGTGCCGCGCATGTGCATGAGCACGTAGGGCACACCCAGGCTCGCCACCGTCTCAGACATCGCCTTGTCGAGCGTGCCGCCCGAGATGTCGTTGATGATGTCGGCGCCCCACTGTTCCACGCAACGGCGCGCCACTTCGGCCCGATAGGTGTCGACCGACACGACCGCATCGGGAGCGACACGCCTGATGGCGTTCAGCGCCCACTGCAAGCGATCCATCTCGTCATGCGCATCGACCTGGCCACTACCGGGGCGCGTTGAGCACGCTCCCACGTCGATGACGTCGGCCCCATCGGCAAGCATGGCCCTGACACGCCCGATGAGCGTCTGCTCGTCGGCGACGCGGCTACCGCTGTAGAAGGAGTCGGGCGTGACATTCACGATGCCCATCACCCAGGGACGGTCGATGGTCACCAATCGCCCCCTCAGGTTCAGACTGTATTTCTTGAACGGCCGCATGATTGCGCTCACCACATTTTAATTTGCAAAAATACAAATAAATTTGCGAAAATGACGTACCTTTGCCATAAATAATACAGATATGTCAACAACAGCAGTAGAGAACAGCAATGTCCAGGCACCCATCGGGGTGTTTGACTCGGGATTCGGCGGATTGACCATCCTGCGCGACATCAGGCGTGTACTTCCCCAGTACGACTATGTGTTTGTCGGCGATAACGCACGGGCGCCCTATGGCACGCGTTCACGCGAACTGGTTTACGAGTTCACCCTGCAAGCGGTGAAGCACCTGTTTGGCAAGGGATGCCACCTGGTCATCCTGGCCTGCAACACCGCGTCGGCCGAGGCGTTGCGCACCATCCAGCAGCAGGACCTCCCCACCCTTGCCCCCGAGCGGCGCGTCCTGGGCGTGGTGCGCCCCACGGTGGAGAAGGTGGGTGAGCTGACACGCACGGGGCACATCGGGGTCTTCGGCACTCCAGGTACGATTGCCAGCCGCAGCTACAACATCGAGATTGAAGGGATGTACCCCGACTACAAGGTGCATGGCCATGCCTGTCCCATGTGGGTGCCGCTGGTCGAGAACCGCGAGAGCACGGGCGACGGGGCCGACTACTTCGTGAAAAAAGACATTGACCTGCTCATGGGCGAGTGCCCCGACATCGACACGGTCATCCTGGGATGCACCCACTATCCACTGCTCATCGACAAGATTAACCAGTACACGCCAGACGGCGTGAACGTCGTCCAGCAGGGACCGATTGTCGCCGACAGCCTCGCCGACTACCTGCAGCGCCATCCCGAGATCGAGCGCCACTGCAGCCGCGGCGGTTCCTGCCAGTACTTCACCACCGAGGATCCTGACCACTTCTCACCGCTGGCCAGCGTGTTCACCGGCGAGGACGTCAACGCCAAGCGCGTCATCCTGTAGCCTTGCTGCCTGGATTGAACATAAAAAAGGCCGCGGCAGAGCCACGGCACAGATAGACCTCATCGACGGGTCTATTTTTGTTTAGCGCTTATTGGTCCTCAGTTGGAAGGAGCGCATCGTGTAGAGCTTGTCGCCGTCCGAGAAGGCGATAGAGAAATCGGCCTTGCCGTTCTTCAGTTTCTTGGTGGCGATGATCTCGCTCTGATAACGCACGGCCTTGCCAGGACCGAGTTCCTTGACGATGGCCGTGGGCGAGAGGTAAATCTCTTTGGTGCCGCTGACGGTGATCACCGGGGCGATGTCATAGACATAGTCACGGCCCGTGTTGCGGATGATGAAGACCAGCTTGGCGTGCTCATTGGCATCCAGGGCGTGGTTGTCGTTCTCGTCAACGAATCGCAGCTCCTCAATCTCGATGTTGGCAAAGGGGCTGTAGGCATTGTTCTGGCGATAATCGTCCATGTCGTAGTCATAGTAGTAGTCCGACGAGCGGTAATTGCCGTCATCGGTCTTGGGCGCCGTTGCCGCAGCTCCGATGATGCCACCGACGGCCATACCCACGACAGTGCCCAGGTCGCTACCTCGCGGTCCATCGGCAATGCCACCGATGGCCGACCCGAACATGCCACCGAGCGAGGCGCCCGTCGTCGCGCCGTAGAATTGATTCATCGACTGGCAAGACGATAACATCAAGACCGACGCTATCACGCCCACAAAGACAGTTTTCTTGTTCATGCTTTCTAAACTATATGATTTTGGTTACACTTTATTCAAGTTACCATTCAGCGCAGGCACCTGATGCTGGCTCACACGCTGAGGGTGGCTGAGCGCGAGGATAATTGGCCGAACAGTCACTTATCCTGTTTAACGCTTGCTGAATAGGTTATTAGCAAAAATTGTGCCAACGCTGGCAGCAGGTATTCATCGGTTGCCTGAAGGTCACCCCTACTTGGTCAAGTCAGCAGGGCCGATAACGATGCGCGAGGCTTTATCGTCATCGCCAGGCCTGAGCATCAGGATAAGGAAACGATCGTCACGGGACAGGCTGTTGGCCAGCGTGAGCCAGCGCTTGTCAAACGCAGCAATCTGGTTCATCCACAGGCGTTTCACATTGGCACCGTCACCGGTCAACGTCGACATGAAGCCCTTGAGTTGACCGGGCACCACCATATCGATGTAAACCGTGTCGGCATCCATGGTCACAGACTTGATGCTCCAGCCGTCACCATACTCTGCCGGACACAATTGGCTCATCTCGAGACACATGGCATCCCAGTCGCTGTCGTCCGCCGTGTCCTGGGCGCCAGCCATCGACGGCAACAACATCACGATGAGCAGATGAAGTAAAGCAATCTTTCTCATAAGGCAATTCAGGGATTAGGATGGCTGCCCCTCGGCATCCAGACTGTCTATCACACCGGCAATCATGCCATCGACGATGCTGCTGCGGTAGCCCAGGGCCATCGCATAGATCTTGCAGATGGCAAGTTCGTGCTCGTCGAGTTCACCATCGACCATCATCATCGCCACCATGTCACGCAGGTAAGCGAGCTTGGTCTCCTCGTCCTCGGGAAGCTCGATCGTCACGCTATCGGGGTTGTCGATGACCTGATTGAACTCCTCGGGCGATATGTTCTCGCGAGAGGCCACAGCCAGCAATACAGCAAGCTCCGAGTCGGTGAAACGCTCATCGGCCGAAGCGAGCATCACGAGGTTCTTGAGTTGGCCCAGCCTGAGCTGGTCCTTAGGATTCACGTTCTCTGTATTCATAAGTCACATGATTTATTTCTCGCAAAGGTAGTGTTTTTTCCCGAAGATAGTGTAATTTTGCAGCTAATAAAGCTTAAACAAAATGAAAACCATTCAAGAAATCAAAGAAATGCTCTCACGCAGCGAGGGCGAAGCAGCTCTCGAAGCTGTGAATGAGATTGTTGAAGACAAGAACACCTCCCGGGAGACGCTCGCCAACGCCTATTACCTGCGAGGCAACGCACACCGTCAGAACGGCAACATCCGCCTGGCCCTCAACAGCTACCTCGAAGCCATGGAACTCGACCCCGACGGACCCGCCGCCGAGGCCTACCGCCACCTCCAGGAACTCCTCGCCTACTACCACAAGGACTACTATAACCCTTGATAGATTTTAGGTTTTAGATTTTAGATTTTGGGCTTTAGGCTTTCTTGTCGTTAAAAAAACGAGAGCGGATGCCCCAATAAGAAGGTTGTTCCTGTTGTTTGAAAGAAGTGTGCGCGGATGCCTTGATGGGTGTTCGGAGCAAAAAACCTTTAACTATCTAAGCTCAACAAGCTTTTTGACAAGGATGTCGATGCCGGCCACAGCCGTTGTCTTGATGTGCTCAAATCCATGGATGGCCGATGAGTTGAATTCACCGGGGTCGATGATGAAACAAGGGCTGTTCCATGGCACACAATCTATCAAATTGGCAGCCGGATAAACCACCAAAGAGGTGCCGATGACGACAAAGATGTCGGCATCCTCAACGACCCTGGCGGCTTTGGACATGTTGGGCACATTCTCGCCAAAGAGGACGATAAAAGGCCTGAGTTGGGAGCCATCGGCCGCTTTGTCACCGACCTCAATGGGCTGGTCGAGCGGCAGTTCCTTGATGCACTCGGAGTCATTGGGGTTCATTGACCCGGTCACCTTCTTCAACTCGCCATGCAGGTGCAGCACGCTGGTGCTGCCGGCTCTCTCGTGCAGGTCATCCACATTCTGGGTGATGATTGACACCCGGTATTCCTTCTCCAACTCGGCGAGAACGCGGTGGGCATGATTAGGCTCTACCGTGAGCAGATTCTTGCGCCTGGCATTATAAAAATCCAGCACTCGGGCCCTGTTCCTGCGATAGCCTTGAATACTTGCCAATTCCTTGACATCATACTGCTGCCACAGTCCGCCACTGTCGCGGAAGGTGCTCAATCCACTCTCGGCCGAGATGCCCGCGCCAGTCAATACCACTAAATGTTTCATTTGCTTTTCCATGCTATCATTCAACTAATCATTTCGTCTCAACTATCGATCATTCAATCAAATACATTGATTCAAGTTTCTAAAGTAGCTTCGCTCCTTTAACAACTTGAAGGTTAAAGTTTAAAGGTTAATGGTTAATGAGATTTCACTACATGCTGAACTCTTTTTTTTGAGAGCTTTTCTCAAAACTGCAGTCCGCAGTTCCTTAACCTTTAACCCTTAACCTCTAACCAGTGAGCAAGTTAACAACTTGCGAAACTTAAATAAATTGATTGCACTGCTTCTCATAGCCGATGGTCGATTCCTGGTCGTGGCCCGGCCAAATCGTGCAATCATCGGGCAGGTAGTCGGTCAAGAACTTCAGGCTGTTCATCAGGTCTTCCACATAGCCGAACAAGAGGTCGCTGCGGCCGATGTCGCACTTGAATAGCGTGTCTCCGGTAAAGGCATGATTCTCCTGCTTGCAATAGTAAACGACACTGCCAGGAGAATGGCCTGGGGTGTGGAGAGTGACGAGTTCATGCTCACCGAAACTGATAATCTCATTGTCCTCCAGGAAATGCTCGGGCTTGACAACATCACGCGTGAAGCACTTGCCAAGCACTTCGTGAATCCTCGTTTCAACCCGGTCGGTCCACAGTTTGTCCCTGTGATGCACCTCGGGCAGCAAACCATACTCATCACGCACCTGGTCACATGACAACAGGTGATCCCAATGGCCATGTGTCAAGAGGCACCTGACGGGTTTTAACTGCTCGTCTCGGATGTAGTTACGGAACAAAGCCCGTTCATATCTGTTCTGGGCACAAGGGTCAATGATGACACACTCCCTGGTGTCATCACTGACCACATAGCAATTAGTCCTTAAAGAATTGAATATAAACCTCTTAATCGTTATCATCTTCTTTTTGTAAGGGTGTCTCGTCAGGTTCCATCACTTCAATTTCAGGGCCATCTTGGGAAACAGGCGGCGATTGAATGGTCTTTCCAACAGAGAGCTCAGGAGGAGTGGAGAGTAGTCGTTGTCCTAAATCACGTAATCCTTCAGCTTTCCTTCTCATAATCTCCATCGATCGCTCCATCTGCCTCAATTCCGCCGTATCTATTCCATTCAATACTGAAGAGCGCCCTTGAAGATCAGGAAAATGACGATTAATGTTTTCCTTCGGGAGAACCGATTGAAAAGAATAGGTTCTCGAGAATGGGTCATATGAATGGATGCTGGCACATTCGTCCTCTTCCGAACCGTAGGTGGCAGTGTCTTCTGTCTCAACCTTAGGCACTCCAGGGATGGGATCACTGTCAAAATTTGTCTTTACACTGCCAAAAATACACAAGATAATTGAAATCACAAAAAAACGATTCTGAAACTTACGGGAAAACATAGCACTTATAGGTTTAATGGTTAATACTGATTCAGGAACAGAGAACTCTTCACTCCATCCATTGTTTAATTCCTTGAAGCCTTCACCCGTGTCAAGCGTCAGGCCACGAGGGAGTCTCGGGCCACGTGGGCATTTCGGGCCATGAGGGAGTCACGTTAGCCGAAACAGGCCATGTGGGAGTTACGTTAGCCGAAACAGGCCACGAGGGAGTCACGTTGGCCGACTGGGGCCACGAACTGTTAGCGCTTGCAGTAATTGCCGCTACTGCCATCATCATTGTCACAAATAAAGTTCTCATAATAGTAATTAATTAAGTGGTTAATATAATGTGTGAATACGCCTAACACTGCTATCAGCGTTTTGCATCACAAAATTACTGCTTTATTCACATCTCGACAGTCAGCCAGGGGGGGAACAGAATTTAATTGCTGAACACTTTTTGCAACCATTTCTTTTATCAACAACACGGCTGGACCTTCAGTTTGCGCTTGAGGCCGTTTCGGGCATGATGGTTCCTAATAACACCTGAGCCGTGCAGAGGCAAAAAGCAACCACTGCGCGAGTCAGCACAGTGGTTGCTTTTTCTGAAAACCTCAAAAAACTTATTTTGAAACCTCAGTTTTAGTTTAATCTATTTGTTCTAAGGGGTGTTCTCCTTCACCGGACAGAAGGGTGCCACTTATTTCCCGGTTTTGCGGCAATTCTTCTGGTGGGTCTTGAGCAGTTTCACCGCTTGACCATAGGGGCTGGTGGTGACGCTCACAAAATAGGCCGCCATTGTGGTGGTATAGGTGTTCTTGTAATAGCCTTTCTTGAAGAGTTCTTCTTCGGTGAAACTGTCGGCAAGGCTCAGCATTTCGTCTTGGGTTTGCTGCAACAGGCGTGTGGCATCTTCCAGCGGTGTGGCCTGATGTTTCTCTACGAGCATCTTGTCCATCTCGTGATAGTTGCGGCGGTACTCATCGGGCAGATAATCCCTGGGATGCCCCTCACGGATATTCCGCACAAATTCGCGCATCAGCACCTGCCACTCGTGAAGGTGAATCAGCAGGTCACGCAGGCAGCGGTCATACTCCCACCTCACGCCGCACTTCTTGGGGTCGGCAGCAAAGTCAAACGGGGAGACCTTCTCATCGTCACTCATTTTGGCGATTTGTTCACATAACTTGGCATAGCCATCAGCGATGGCAGCCAATAACTCTTGTTTATTAGTCGGGGTAGCCATATTGATAATTTATTCTTCGGGAACGAGGTCGTCGTAGGTTTGGAAGAGGAAATTGTTATAAGGGAAGCGGGCAGTGTGGACGGCCTTGGCCTTGTTATACAACAATTTCTTGAGGGCGTCGATGTTCTGCTGCTTCTTGGCGCTGATGAAGACGCAGTTGTCGCCCATGCGTGCCATCCAGGTCTCCTGGAGCTCCTCGAGGGGGATGTTCTCGCGCAGGCGGGGCGTGAGGTCGTCCTCGTCCTTGGGCACATGGGTGAATTGGTCAATCTTGTTGAAGACCATGATCATCTCCTTGTCGCCGGCGTCACACACCTCCTGGAGGGTGCGGTTGACCACCTCGATCTGCTCCTCGAACTGGGGGTGGGAGATGTCGACCACATGAACGAGGATGTCGCTGTCGCGCACCTCGTCGAGGGTGCTCTTGAAGGACTCCACCAGGTGGGTGGGCAACTTGCGGATGAAGCCGACGGTGTCGGTCAACAGGAAGGGCAGGTTGGAGATGACGACCTTGCGCACGGTGGTGTCGAGGGTGGCAAAGAGCTTGTTCTCGGCAAACACCTCGCTCTTGCTCAGCACATTCATCAGCGTGGACTTGCCCACATTGGTGTAGCCCACGAGGGCAATGCGCGTGAGCTTGCCACGGTTCTTGCGCTGGGTGACCTTCTGCTTGTCGAGCTGAGCAAGTTTCTCCTTGAGCAGTGAGATTTTGGTCTTGACGATGCGGCGGTCGGTCTCGATCTGGGTCTCACCAGGGCCGCGCATGCCGATACCGCCTCGTTGTCGCTCGAGGTGGGTCCACATGCCCGCCAAGCGGGGCAGCAGGTACTGGTACTGGGCCAGCTCGACCTGCATCTTGGCACTGGCGGTCTGAGCGCGCTTGGCAAAGATGTCGAGGATGAGGCTCGTGCGGTCGAGCGTTTTGACCTTGACGGCCTTCTCGATGAAGGCGACCTGCTTGGGCGTGAGGTCGTCGTCAAAGATGACGAGGCTGATGTCGTTTTCCTCGACATAGGCGACGATTTCCTCGAGCTTGCCCTTGCCGACGTAGGAGGTGCTGTTGGGGCCGTCGCAGCGCTGCAGGAAGGTGCGCACGGTCACGGCGCCGGCCGTCTCGGCCAGGAATTCGAGTTCGTCGAGGTATTCCTTGGTCTTGGCCTCGCCCTGCTGGGGCGTGATCAGTCCCACGAGGATGGCTCGCTCGTCAATCGCCTCGATTTGGTTGATGCGTTTTTTATCGTCAATGAGTCCCATATTTCAGTTGTCAGTTTATAGTTGTCAGTTGTATCCGCCTCAAGCCTAACACCACTGCACATTCACAAATTATTATACTGTGGGGAGGGAGATGCCGTCGAGCTGGCGGTAGAGGTTGAGGGCGTAAATGTCGGTCATGGCGCTGATGTGGTCGAGCACGGCCTGCACCTGCTCGAAGAGCGTGGGCGCATGCACGTCATACTGCTGCGGGAACTTGTTCATCAACAGCTGCGAGTAGTTGCGCTCGGGATACATGACGGCCTTGATGAGTTTCTCGAGCAGCAGGTTGATGATGCGGTTACCGGCGAGGTCCACATCCACCACATATCCAGCGCGATAGAGCCGTTGCTGCGCGAGCGCGCTGCAGGCCTGATAGGCACGGGCAGGCAACGGGTCGATGCAGTCGATGAGACCACCCTCGAAGCGTCCCTCCATGATCTCCTCCTCATGGGCGGCAAAGGCGGCGGCACACTGCTCCACCAGCAGCCCGACGATGCAGGATCGCAGGTAGGCAATCTTCTCGTTAGGATCGGACACGCGTCCCATGTGCTGGCGCAGATGGGCTTGACGCTCCTCGTCAAAGAAGCCCATCAGCAGGTCGATAGTCTCGTCGGTGCCGATGATCTTGAGCT
This sequence comes from Sodaliphilus sp., assembly GCA_045114435.1. Lineage (GTDB taxonomy): Bacteria > Bacteroidota > Bacteroidia > Bacteroidales > Muribaculaceae > Sodaliphilus. The sequence continues at coordinate 9,998 of JBGUKK010000092.1, read as the reverse complement.
TGTGACCGTCCTCGATGTCCATGATCTGGTAGCAGATGTCATCGGCCGCCTCGACGATATAGACGAGGGGATGGCGACAGTAGCGGTCCTCGTCAAGCCTGATGAGGCCCAGCTCGTCGGCAATGCGCTTGAAGGTGTCCTTCTCGGTGGTGAAAAAGCCGAACTTGCCCTTCTTGCCGGCGTGCATCGACGAATAGGGGTACTTGACGATAGCAGCCAGCGTCGAGTAGGTCATGGCGAAACCGCCCGGGCGACGTCCCTTGAACTGATGGACCAGGGTGCGCAGCGAGTTGGCGTTGCCCTCAAAGTGGATGAGGTCGTTCCACTGCTCGATGGTGAACTTGTCCTTGAACTCCAAGCCACGGCCCTCGCTGAAGTAGGCCCCGATGGTTTTCTCGCCCGAGTGGCCGAACGGAGGATTGCCCAGGTCATGAGCCAGGCAGGCGGCGGCGACGATCTCGCTGATGTCGCGCAGCTTGTCGGCCCAGGGCTCTTCCTTGTAGCGCGGCAGGAGACGGATGGCCACCTCACGGGCCATCGACTTGCCCACGCTCGAGACCTCGAGGCTGTGGGTCAGCCGGTTGTGCACAAAGATGCTGTCGGGCAGCGGGAAGACCTGCGTCTTGTTCTGCAGGCGGCGGAAGGGCGACGAGAACACCAGGCGGTCATAGTCGCGCTCAAAGTCGCTGCGCACTCCCCCACCCTTGTTGTTGTCGTGGTAATCTTCCAGGCCGAGTCGTTTGTCCGAGATCAATCGGTCCCAGTTCATGTGTTGTGACATTGTCGTTTCCAAAATTTTGCACAAAATTAACAACAATCCCATGAATTATCAAAAAGTGATTACCATTTTTTTGATAATCACTTTATAATAAAGCCCTGATGTGCTATGGAAGCGCTTACTTTTCCAGTTGCTCGGCGACCCAGATGACCCACTCGTCGATGTTGTCGGTCAACTTGGCGGGCAGCGGCAGCGGGATGCGCACGTCGGGGGCAATGCCCGTGGCGTCGATGGCACCATCTGGCAGACCGAATGTGCGGGACATGGGCATCTGGAATGTGCGACCGCAGTGCTTCATTTTTAACGTCGCCACGTTGGCATAATCCAAACAGCCACCCGTATTGTCCCGACCATAAACTGTCACACGGTCAGAATAAGCCCTGAGGCTCAAAACCATGCTTTCGCCGGAACTGGCCACACTATTGTCGACAATGACGGCGGCCTTTTTCACCCGCTTGTCGGGGCGACGGACAAACACGCGTTGAAACACCCCACCCCGCAGGAACTCAGCGTCGGGGTGCTTGACAGACTCTTTCTGCAGGACGTCGGCAACGGGCCATCCCTCCTGTTGAACGTACAAAATGTTCTGTGGCGTGTTGCGGTATTCCGATGTTGGTTCCCATGCGTTATGGTCGCATAATAACTTCAGATAGGGATACCAATTGCGGTCGTCACCACCACCATTGCCGCGAATGTCGATGATCAGGTTCTGGCAGTGGGACTTCTTGAATTGCTTTACCGATTTCTTGATCCACTTCATGTCGGGATCACCTCCACACGAGGGGTAACGGATCAAAAAGGTATTGTCGGTCACCTTGCAAGCCACTGGCAGCGGACCATATTCCATCTGACTCTCGTAATGGATTTTCTTGCGTCGCTGATTATACTTCTCGGTCACCCCTATCCAATTGCCCTTATCGTCCTTGAAATAGATGTGGACATTTAAATGCGCATCGTTAAACCACGCCGTGTATTCACCCAGGGCATCCCAGCCGGGACGCTCACCCTGCTGCACCTGTGTGCGTAGGCGCGCCTTCATCGACTCATAGTCAGCACGATTGCTGTCAACAACCTTATCGGGGAACCCTGAGTAATTGTCCTCGATATACTTCACGGCGCTATCATAGTCCTCAAGGTTCTGCTCGGCTGTCAATTCAGGCAGTTGCGCCCATGACAATAGCGCTACAAGCATGCATAAAACAAAGTTAATCAGTCGTTTCATCATTTCCAGTAGTATTAAGGTGTGTATAGTCCAACTTTATCATGCAACAAAAATACACAAAAAAAATGCAATATAGTCATCCATCGGTATCAAAAAATGAATTCGATTGTGCTCTTGTGAAAAAGAAAAACAAGGCAAGATGGCATTGATATCCTTTTTTGATGTAATTTTGCCTTCTAAATCGATTGAACAATGGAGAAAATTGACGTGAAGATTGTGAACCGCGGGCCCCATGAACTGCCACGGTACGGGACAAGCATGAGCGCGGGCATGGACTTGAGGGCTTGGCTCGAGCAACCACTCACGCTGCAACCGCTGCAACGGGCGCTGGTTCACACGGGTATCTATATCGCCCTGCCCGAGGGCTACGAGTGCCAGATCAGGCCCCGCAGCGGCCTCGCGCTGAAGCGTGGCTTGACGGTGCTGAACACGCCGGGCACCATCGATGCGGATTACCGTGGCGAGGTCGGGGTCATCCTGGTAAACCTGAGCAACGAGCCGCAGACCATCGAGAATGGCGAGCGCATCTGCCAGATGGTGGTCGCCCGCCACAGTTCCGTCGAGTGGACACTCGTTGAGGACCTCGACGAGACGGAGCGTGGGGCTGGCGGTTTCGGTCACACGGGCACGAAGTGAATCAAGCTTTCAACAGCCTGGTACTCGATGATTAACAATAATCGACTAAAAATTAGTGAATTGTCATCACACTAAACGATGAAACGACATATCGCAATATTGGCCATCGTGCTGCTGGCGCTGACTGCGGTGGCAGGCAAGAACGATTCCAACAAGAAGACTGTCAGCCTCGCCGACCAACGCAAGGCCGAATACATCTTTGTCGAAGCTCAGAAGCAGAAGATGAACGACAACTACGACGGATTCTACGAGTTGCTGTGTCATGCCCACGAGATTGACCCGGGCAACACCGCCGTGTCGTTCTATATGGGCATGTGCCTGCTCAGGATGAACAACACCACCCAAGAGCGCTGCGAGCAAGGGCTGGCCCTGATGAAAGAGCACTTCGAGAAGCAGCCCGAGGACTTGTACGAGACGACCTTCTACAGCGACGCCAACATGCAGCTGGGGCATCCCGAGGAGGGCCTGCGAGCCATCAAACTGCTCAACGACTGCAACCCTAACCGCCTGGAACTGCTGGTGCGGCTCGCCGATGCCTACTCGCGTTCGGGCGACTTCGCCCAGAGCAACACGACACTCGACAGCATAGCGACCCTGTTCGGCTCGTCCATCCAGATCACGTCCAACAAGATCGAGAACTACATGGCGATGAACGACAGTGCCGGTGCCTTGACCGAGATGCGCGGTCTGCTGGCCACAGCCCCACAGAACGACACCTACAACCTCGCCATGAGCGGGCTGTTCCAGCACTACAACATGACCGACAGTGCCTTGTATTACCTGGATCGTGCTCAAGAATATGCGCCCGACAACGGCTTCATCTACCTCACCCGTGCCGATTACTACAGCCAGATTGGCGACAGCGCCGCCTACGAGCAACAGATTTACAATGCCTTGTCGGCCGAGCAGCTTGACGTGGACACCAAGCTGGGCGTGTTGCTGAACTACATCCGCGACAAACTCGCCAAGGAGGACACCACCCAGCGCATCAACAACCTGTTCACCGTTCTCATCCAGCAACATCCCCACGAGGCGAAGATTCACCAGCTCTACAGCGAGTATCTCTACACCAAGAAGGATTACAAGGGTGCCATCGAGCAGCTGGGATACAGCCTCGATGTGAATCCCACCGATGCCGACGGCTGGCGCAACATGGTCATCCTCAACATGATCGATGACAACTATGCCGACGCCATCAAGGCTTCGGAGAAGGCGCTGGAATATAACCCCGACAACCTGGACCTCTACGGCTATGTCGCCGGATGCTATAACCAGATGAAGGAGTATGACAAGTCAATCGCCACCTACGAGAAGATCCTGACGATGACCGACTCGACCGACGTCGAACGCCTTGCCAACGTCATCACGGGCATGGGTGACACCTACAGCGAGATGAAGGACTCGGTCAAGACCGTCGAGTGCTACGAGAGGGCACTGAAGCTGGATCCCCTGAATTCGGGCACGCTCAACAACTACGCCTACTTCCTCGCCCTGCGCAGCGCTGACCTGGACCGTGCCGAGCGCATGGCCGCCCTCGCCATCAAGGATGAGCCAGACAATGCCAACTACATCGACACCTATGCCTGGGTCTTCTTCGCCAAAAAGGACTACGTCAAGGCCCTGCTCTATATCAAGAGCGCCATCGAGCATGACGACGACAACCACCTGCTCGAGCACTACGGCGACATCCTGTGGTTCAATGACGAGAAGGAGCAGGCCGTCGAGCAATGGACCAAGGCGCTGGAAGAGGACCCTGAGAACGAGCTGTTGCAGCGCAAAGTGAAAGACAAGACCTATTATCAACCTGATCAAGATTGAACAGCAGGACAAGGGTTGAGGGTTAAATGAATCACCACAACGGCAAGCATATTTAACGATGAAGAAGACAAGTTTCGCAATATTGATCATGATGGCGGCATTGATGACCGCCTGTGGCACGACCAAGCAGGCTACCACACAATCCACGACCACGACAACAACCACCACAACCACGACAGCCAGTGACCCCTGCGATGACATCATTGCCACGCTCGGCGACTGGCAGACGCTGCAGACAGGCGGCAACATCAAGCTGAGCGCCGGCAGCAGCTTCTCGTCATCGGTCCAGGTGCGCATGGTGCGCGACCAGGCCATCTACATCTCGCTGCGCCCCATGCTGGGCATCGAGGTGGGCAAACTGATCATCACGGCCGACAGCCTCTACGCCGTGGACAAGGTCCACAAGCGTTACATCGCCGAGAAGGTCGCCATCCTCACCTCGGGCATCCCGGTGACCGTCCGTGAGGTCCAGGATATCTTCCTGGGACGGCCATTTGTCATCGGCAAGGGCACGCTCAACGACGGGCTAAAAAGCTTGATCACCGCTTCTCGCGAGGGCAACGCCACCGTGCTGTCGCCTGATGAGCAGTACAAGGGCTACGGCTACAGCTTCACCTTTGACAAGAAAGGCAACATCACCGCGCTCAATATCGTTCCTGCCGGCAGCACCACAGCGGCCTATCAGGTCAAGTACAGCGACGTGAAGGGCACTACCGCCGGCAACATCGCCCACGCCGTCAACGTCAATGCCACGATTGAGAAAAAAAGCATGGCCTTCTCCCTCACCTACAAGGACATCGACTGGAACGGCAAGGTGAAAATCGACCAAAACATCCCCGGGGGGTACAAGCGCATGAGCGCCCGTGACCTGCTCTCGATGTTCGCCAATTGACCCACGCCTGATGCTGCAATAAATCAACGATTCTTGCGTTATCTTATTATGACAATAAGATTCCAATACCGCACAGTGTCATTGCTGGCATGCCTGATGTGCGCCATCATCGCTTTTTCCCAGGTCAAGATCACCGGCAAGGTGGTTGACGCCGCGGGCTATCCCATAGAATTTGCCACGGTGCGACTGCTGGGCACAGCTGTCGGCACCAACACCGACAACAAGGGGTTGTACGAGATGACAGTCCCCAAGGCCGACACGCTGATGGTGGAGTTCTCTTGCCTGGGCTACTCAACGGTGACGCGCCAGCTCATCAAGCCCGAGGGCACGGTGACAATCAACCCCAAGCTATATGAGAAGACCCTTGAACTGGATGCCGTCGAGATCACCGAGTACAAGAAGCAGACCACCAGCATGCAAGGCATCGACGTCGGGATGATCAACCGCACTCCCGACGCCTCGGGAGGCAGTGTCGAGGCCGTCCTGACCACCATGGCTGGCGTGAGCTCAAAGAACGAGTTGAGCTCGCAGTACATGGTGCGCGGCGGTTCTTATGACGAGAACAGCGTCTATATCAACGGCATCGAGGTCTATCGCCCACAGTTGATCAGTTCAGGTCAGCAGGAGGGTATGAGCATCATCAATCCCGACATGGTGCGCAAGGTGGACTTCTCGACAGGAGGCTTCAGTGCGGCCTACGGCGACCGCATGTCATCGGTGCTGGACATCACCTACCGCGAGCCAGAGGCCTTTGAAGGCTCGCTGGCGGCCAGCCTGCAGGGCGGCAGCCTGATGCTTGGCCACAGCACCAGCCACTACTCTCAGATGCACGGCGTGCGCTACAAGCGCAACTCGTCACTCATGGGTTCGCTGGAGAGCAAGGGCGAGTATGACCCACAGTACTTTGACTATCAGACGAGTTTCGTCTTCAAGCCGACGGCCAAGTTGCGCATCTCGCTGCTGGGCAACGTGAGCATCAACGACTACCGTTTCACGCCCAAGAACCGCGAGACCAGCTTCGGCACAAGCGAGGACGTCAAGCAGTTCACCGTCTACTTCGACGGCTACGAGAAGGACAAGTTCCAGACCTACTTCGGCGCTGGCGCAGTGACCTACATGTTCAACGACAAGGGCACCGACCTGACGCTGCAAGCCTCGGGTTACCGCACCGACGAGCTGGTGGCCTATGACATCCACGGCGAGTACTGGCTGGACCAGGCGGGGCAAGAGCTGGGCGTGGGCAAGTACCACGAGCATGAGCGCACACGCCTGAAGATGAACGTGATGGACTTCACCTTGAGGGGCAACATCGGCATCAACCAGAACAGCATCTCCTACGGCATCTCGATGCGCAAGGAGGACATCTATGACCGCTCACGGCAATGGCAGTGGCGCGACAGTGCGGGCTACTCCTTACCCCACATTCCCGACCAGGTTAATGTCATCTTCACCGAGACTTCAAGCAACGACTTGAACACCACACGACTGGCAGGATGGCTGATGGACACGTGGCGCTTCAACAGCGCGTCGGGCTATTGGTCACTAAATGCCGGCGTGCGTGTCTCGCACTGGGACTTCAACAAGGAGACACTCGTCTCACCACGAGTGAGCGTGGGGTTCGTGCCAGAGCGCAACAGCAACCTGTCGCTGCGTCTGTCGGGCGGCTTGTATTATCAGGCCCCCTTCTACAAGGAATACCGGCAACAGGTCATGGACACCCTAGGCAACCGCAACATCCTGCTCAACAAGGACATCAAGTCGCAACGCAGCATCCAGCTGATCCTGGGCAGCGACTACACCTTCAGGGCACTTGACCGCCCATTCAAGTTCACGGCCGAAGCCTACTACAAGAACCTGAGCGACCTGATCCCCTATGAGATTGACAACCTCAAGCTCGTCTATAGCGGAGTCAACTCGTCCAAGGGCTACATTGCCGGACTGGACATGAAGCTCTTCGGACAGTTTGTCGAGGGCACCGACTCATGGATCAGCTTCTCGCTGATGAAGACCCAGGAGACCCTGAACGGCGTGAAGGTGCCCCGCCCCACCGACCAGCGCTACAGCTTCGCGATATTCTTCACCGATTATTTCCCCAACATCCCGCGGTTGAAGTTCAGCCTCAAAGGCATCATCAGCGACGGTCTGCCCACGACAGCCCCCCACCTGACCCGTGCCGACTCCTACGTGCGACAGCCGGCCTACAAGCGCGTGGACGTGGGCCTGAGCTACGAGCTCATCGGCAAGGAGCATCGTCCCGCGAGCGGCCTGTTCAGTCACTTCAAGGAAATCTGGCTCGGTCTGGACTGCTTCAACCTGATGGACATTTCCAACGTGAGCAGCTACTACTGGGTCACCGATGTGAACAACATCCAGTATGCGGTGCCCAACTACTTGACGCGTCGCCAGCTCAACGTGCGCCTGTCGGCAAGATTCTGATCGCCACTATAGCCACTATAGCCACTATAGATACTATAGATGCTATAGAAGGTTTTCACTGCAGGCGGCAGGCTGTACTATTTTTTTCAAAAAAAAAGGGAAAACTGAAAAGCAATTTTTGTACCTTTGTGATTCAAGTGTGTAATTTCATTTTTATCAACTCATAAAAAACAAGGACCAAAATCATGGCTAAACCTTATGTAATCGGAATCGACATGGGCGGCACGAACACGGTGTTCGGCATCGTTGACGCCCGCGGCAACGTGATTGCCAGCAGTTCTATCAAGACTGGCAAGCACAGTGACTTTAACGACTATATCGACGAGCTGCACACCGAGTTGTCTCGCCTGATCAAGGACAATGACGCCGAGGACAAGATCAACGGCATCGGCATCGGCGCCCCCAATGGCAACTACTACACCGGCATGATCGACCAGGCTCCCAATCTGCCCTGGCCGATGCCCATTCCCCTGGCCGAGATGGTAACCAAGAAATTTGGTATCCCTTGCCTGATCACCAATGACGCCAACGCTGCCGCCATCGGCGAGATGACTTACGGCGTGGCTCGCGGCATGAAGGATTTCATCATGATCACGCTGGGCACAGGTGTGGGCAGCGGTATCGTGGTGAACGGCCAGATGGTCTATGGCCACGACGGGTTTGCCGGCGAGCTGGGACACGTGATCGTGAAGCGCACCAATGGACGCGTGTGTGGTTGCGGCCGCACGGGCTGCCTGGAGGCTTACTGCTCGGCAACGGGTGTTGCACGCACGGCACGCGAGTTCCTGGAGCTGCGCGACGAGCCGTCGAAGCTGCGCGACTATGACATCGAGGCCATAACGAGCAAGGACGTGTATGATTGCGCCATTGCCGGTGACCAGCTGGCCAAGGAGATCTTCAACTACACGGGCACCATCCTGGGCGAGGCGCTGGCCGATTTCACCAATTTCTCTAGCCCGGAGGCCTTTGTGCTCTTCGGTGGCCTGACCAAGAGCGGCGACCTGATCATGAACCCGGTGAAGGAGGCATTTGACCGCAACGTGCTGGGCATCTACAAGGGCAAGGTGAAGATTCTCGTCAGCGAGCTCAAGGAGAGTGACGCAGCTGTGCTGGGCGCCAGTGCGCTGGGTTGGGAAATCAAGGAGTAATCCCATGTATTGAACCACGATTTATCACTACTGCCATTTGATCATGAAGAAGATAATCCCGTTTCTCATGCTTGCAGTTCTGTGCTGCGGCATGATATCGTGCAATGAGAAGCCGGCCAAGGACAAGGAGAAAGACTCCGGAGACGTGGAGCTCATCAGCTACAAGATTGTCAAGAACCTGGCCGATGGATCGCAAGTCACCGACAAAATCGAGGCAAAGAATGACACCGACGCCGTGAGGAAGTTCATTGACCTCATGACCAAGGATGTCGTTGCCGATAGCGAGAAGGACTCGACGACCATCAAGTCGATGTACATCATTTCACCCAAGGGCGACACGCTGAACACCAACGACCAACTCATCATGAATGCTGTGGAGCCGTCCTCTAACAGCAAGATGATCCAAGCCAAGAAAGTGCCCATCGCAGCGTCCCCGATCAAGAACGATCATTGAGGCGGCGGGCGCATCGCCCACGGCAGGCTTGCCCGCCCCGTCTGATGAAGAACAATCAACCCCGCGCCAGGATGGTGCGGGGTTGATTGTTCTTATCGCGTAGAGTGTAGTGAATGTCTTACTCTTCGGTCTTGGGAGCCTCCTCGGCTGCAGGTGCCTCGGCAGCGGGAGCAGCAGCTTTCTTGCGGCTGCGGCGGGTCGTCTTCTTGACGGCGGCCTTCTCCTGGTTCTTGGCCTCGAGCAGGGCCTCATTGAAGTCAACGAGCTCAATGAAGCAGGTCTTGGCGTTGTCACCCAGACGGTTGCCGAGCTTGAGGATGCGGGTGTAGCCACCGGGACGGTCGGCCACCTTAGCGGCAACGGTTGAGAAGAGTTCCTTGACGGCCTCCTTGTTCTGGAGGTGCTTGAAGACGAGGCGGCGCGATGCAGTGGTGTCGTCCTTGGTCCTGTTGATCAGGGGCTCGGCATACACGCGCAGGGCCTTAGCCTTGGCGAGGGTCGTGACGATGCGCTTGTGCATGATGAGCGAGATGGTCATGTTGGCCAACATGGCATCACGGTGGGCGCTCTTACGGCTCAGGTGGTTGAATTTCTTATTGTGTCTCATCGTTTTT
>JBGUKK010000091.1:0-3144 GCA_045114435.1 Sodaliphilus sp. | reverse complement strand
CAGTTCCTGATTCCAATGCAGGCCGCTGATGGTCACCAGGTTAAAGCCGCTACAGCCCACCTGCTTGCAGGCATCCAGCAGCAACTGTCCATTCTCATGATAATCAATTGAATAGACCAGCGGAGCCGGACCATCCACCAATTTATACAGACACACCCGCCGGTGCCCGAATAACAATTCTTGAGGTTCCATAGCGACAAAATTACAAATTTAATGTTACCTTTGTAGTCGGGACATCATTTTTTTTGACTATGGCAACAACCTTATCTCCCAACAAGAAGCGCCCATTGTGGATATGGATTCTGCTGTTTATCGCAGCATTCCTGCTATCCACTATCGGCTACGGAATGGTGACAGCATGTTTTGAAGCATTCAGCGTGCTCCTGCATCCCGTCTTCACCATTGTGGCCGCTGCCATCATCCTGGGCCTTTATGCCTTGTTTGTCAGATGGATGGAAGGGCATTGGCCCACCGACCTGAGCCTGCGCCGTCTCATCCCCCACACCCTGCTGGGCCTGTTAGTGGGCTTCATCCTCATGACGATGGTTGTGTGCACAATTGTGGCGACCGGCTCGGCCACTGTGGACTGGAACGGTTTTTTGGCCGACAGGCAGTTAGACGTGTTCATGATGTTCCTTGCCGTGGCCGTGGGCGAGGAAATGATCCTGCGGGGCGTGGTTTTCCGCTGGATTGACGAGCGGTGGAACACCGGTGTGGCGCTGCTGGTATCGGCCATTCTCTTCGGCTGGATGCACATCAGTAACGACAATGCCACCTGGTGGTCGTCGCTGGCCATCACCATCGAGGCAGGTCTGCTGCTTGGCGCAGCCTACAAATGGTCGGGAACACTGTGGGTTCCCATCGGCATCCATTGGGCATGGAACTACACACAGGGCAACATCTTCGGGCTTGCTGTATCGGGCGCCAATGCCGGCACCACGATGCTCACCACCACCGTGGGCGGCCCTGAAATCATCACCGGTGGCGCCTTCGGCCCCGAAGCCTCGATCATCTCGGTCATTCTAGGCACCTTATACACCCTCATATTCCTGGGTAACCGATATCGCCGCTAATCATTATCGCATCAAGGAAAATGGGCAGGCTTCACTCATGTGTTGCCTGCCCCATTACGATAATTTTATTGGATGTTTGCACTACAAGGCGAGGCGCAACCCCATGTCATTATACTTGTACGACGGACTGTAGTTGGCACGAGCCGATACTCGGCACCACCCGAACCACCAGGACCAAGAACCGCCACGTATAATGCGGTTGTAGCCTGTGGCAGGACCTGTCGGATTGTTCTGTGCCTGGGCGCTGTAATCACCATACCAGTCCTGGCACCATTCCCACACATTGCCTGACATGTCATAGAGTTCCAATTCGTTAGGTAATCTGGTGCCTATCGTGTGAGACGTTTCGTCTGAATTGCCCTTCCACCACGCCACATCACTATAACTGTTACCGCCAGCAAAACTATAGCCCTTGCTCTTGTTGCCGCCACGTGCAGCATATTCCCATTCGGCCTCGGTAGGCAGGCGGAAGTTCTTGCCTGTCATCTGGTTGAGTTTGGTGATAAACACTTGGCAGTCCTCCCATGACACATTCTCCACAGGGAGATCAACGCCCGTCTCGAAATAACTGGGATTGCTGCCCATCACTTCTTCCCAAAGAGCCTGGGTTACCTCGGTTTCGCCGATGTAGTAACTTGACAGCGTCACTTGATGTGCAGGCTTTTCATTATCTTCGGCATAAACGCCCTGCTCGGGGGTCGCTCCCATGGTGAATGTGCCGCCCTCGACCTTGACCATACGGAACAACACGCGGTTCACGTTAAAGGTCTCTTTATCGTCCAAAGCGAGACGGAGACCGACATCATGGGGTGCATCAAAATTGACCGTATTATGGCGATCTGTCACACGACTGAACTGGGCGGCGATATTCCAAGAGCCCCCACGGATAACACGATAATTCGAGTTGGTAGCAGGTCCTGTGGGATTGAATTGAGCATATTCCCTGTAACCGCTATGAATGTCATAACACCACTCATAGACGTTACCCGTCATGTCATAGAGGCCTAACTCGTTTGCCATTTTGGTAGCGACCACATGGGTTCCATAATCTGGGTTGCCGTAACCCACACCATTGCAGGCATTACCATCCCACCAAGCAACTTTGTTGATGTCATTACTGCCTGAATATTTGTAACCCTTGCTCTTGTTTCCGCCTCTTGCTGCAAATTCCCATTCTGCTTCTGTCGGCAGACGGAATTTTCTGCCAGTCATCTGGTTGAGTTTGGTGATGAAGGTCTGGCAGTCATCCCAGGAGATATGAGCGACAGGAAGATTCGGGTCATCTTGTTCATAACTGGGATTGCTACCCATCACCGCTACCCACAATGCCTGAGTCACCTCGGTTTGGCCGATGCTGTAACTTGATAAAGTAACCTGATGGGCAGGTTTCTCATCTTCACTTGCTTCTGGATCATCATCGGTAGCGCCCATCATGTAGATACCGCCCTCAACGTTGACCATCTTGAATGTCACGCCGTTCACGGTAAAGGTTTCGACAACACCTGGGGGCGTCGGTGCCGAGCCACCCAAGATGATGCTGATGAGCGTATTCACGTCGGCGATATTGACCTCCATGTCATAGTTGATATCGGCTATTGGACTGCTGTCACCTTCCAAGATCATATCAATCAAGAGATTCACATCGGCGATATTGACTTCACCGTCGTTGTTGACATCGCCGCTCACATTAGAGGCGGCAGCATTCAGCGGCATGAGCCATGCCATCAGTGCGCACCATGCGATAGATAGTTGTAATAATCTTTTCATAGTCATTCGGTATTATCTTGTTTATAATTTGCAAATATACGCATTTTAACTGAAAAAACGAGTATTCTTGTGGAAAAATCTTCATGCTGAAAAATATTGTGAAAAGTTTTTCTATTGCGAGTTTCTTGCACAATCTTTGCCAAGTTTAAAAAACACCAAAATCAATAAACGGAAAATTGACAATGAAACAGATGAAGCAATGGTTAATGGTTGCCGTTGTGGTTGCACTGTGCGGCACGATGACGGGCTGCAAGGGCAATGCCCAGCGACCCGTGAATGGAACGATGGAAGAAGCTTCCCTGGT
>JBGUKK010000090.1:0-1979 GCA_045114435.1 Sodaliphilus sp. | reverse complement strand
CATCATGCGTGGCAAGAGCATCGGTAACGACTACTTCACCATGAGCGCTTATCCCCAGTCGGTTCCCGTTTACATGGCAACCGTTCGTGAGCGCATCGTTGAGGAGTTGCTCGAGGCAGGTGTTATCATCAAGCCCGCCTTCTGCGGTCCTTGCTTCGGTGCCGGTGACGTTCCCAGCAACAATGGTCTGTCCATCCGCCACACCACCCGCAACTTCCCCAACCGCGAGGGTTCCAAGCCCGGCCAGGGTCAGATTTCTCTGGTAGCCCTGATGGATGCCCGCTCTATTGCAGCCACCGCTGCTAACGGAGGTATCATCACCGCAGCCACCGACGTTGACTACACCGACGACCACAAACCTTATCAATACGACGCAAGCATCTATGAGCGCCGCGTTTATTACGGCTTTGGCAAGGCTAACGCCGACGTCGAGCTGCGCTATGGTCCCAACATCAAGGACTGGCCCAAGATGTACCGCATGGAAGACAACATGCTGCTCGAGCTGGCCGCTGTTATTCATGACAGCGTGACCACCACCGACGAGTTGATACCCAGTGGTGAGACCTCGAGCTACCGCTCCAACCCGCTGAAGCTCTCTGAGTTTGCCCTGTCGCGCCGCGTGCCTGAGTACGTGGGCCTGAGCAAGCGCATCCAGGAGCAGGATCACGAGCGCCGCGACGGCAAGTGCCCGCAGCACGTGCTCGACGCTCTGGCAAAGGTTGGCGCCAGCGCCGACAACACCTCGTTTGGCTCATGCGTATTCGCCCACAAGCCCGGTGACGGTTCCGCTCGCGAGCAGGCCGCATCGTGCCAGAAAGTGCTGGGTGGCGACGCCAACATCTGCTACGAGTATGCCACCAAGCGCTATCGCAGCAACTGCATCAACTGGGGTATCGTTCCCTTCACCATCGCTCCTGATGTTGAGTTCAACTACAACCCCGGCGACATGGTATTCGTTCCCGGCATCCGCGATGCCATCATCAATGGCAAGGAGGAGATTGATGCCAAGGTTATCGCTGCCGACGGCGTGCATGACCTGCACCTGTTCTTCCAGAACCTGACCCAAGACGAGCGCACCATCCTCGCCGAGGGCTGCCTGATGAACTTCTACGCTTCGCAGAAGAAGTAATTCTTTATTCCAGTCAAGGGCACCATGGTGTCCTTGACTGGAAGTTTAGAGTTTAGGGTTTAGAGGACACTCTCCCTGACGACTGAACGACAATACAAACAACAAACCAATTTTTATCAATAACAACTGATCACATTAAATTTCAATCATGATCGAAAAAATTAAAATGACCACTCCCCTGGTGGAGATGGACGGTGACGAGATGACCCGCATCCTGTGGAAGATGATCAAGGACGAACTGATTCTTCCGTTTGTTGACCTCAAGAGTGAGTACTACGACCTGGGTCTTGTAAAGCGCGACGAGACTGGTGACAAGATCACCGTCGAGGCTGCTGAGGCTTGCAAGAAGTATGGTGTCGGCGTGAAGTGCGCTACCATCACCCCCAACCTGAAACGCATGGACGAGTACAAGCTGCACGAGATGTGGAAGAGCCCCAACGGCACCATCCGTTCTATCCTCGACGGTACCGTGTTCCGCGCTCCCATCACCATCCCGAGCATCCATCCCGTTGTGAAGAACTGGGAGAAGCCCATCACCATCGCTCGTCACGCCTATGGTGACGTGTACAAGAGCGTTGAGCTGCGTGCCGACGAGCCCGGCACCGCCAAGCTGGTCTTTGACGGCGTCAGCGGCAAGCACGAGGAGATCGTGATCCACGAGTTCAAGGGTGAAGGCGTGCTGCAGGGCATGCACAACCTGGACAAGTCCATCCGTTCGTTTGCTCACAGCTGCTTCAAGTATGCTATCGACACCAAGCAGGACCTGTGGTTCTCGACCAAGGACACCATCAGCAAGAAGTATGACGCTCAGTTCCGCATCATCTTTGAGGAGGTTTACGAGCAGAACTAC
>JBGUKK010000089.1:0-6611 GCA_045114435.1 Sodaliphilus sp. | reverse complement strand
CAGTTCCTGATTCCAATGCAGGCCGCTGATGGTCACCAGGTTAAAGCCGCTACAGCCCACCTGCTTGCAGGCATCCAGCAGCAACTGCCCATTCTCATGATAATCAATCGAATAGACCAGCGGTGCCGGCCCATCTACCAACTGATACAGGCACACCCTGCGGTGACCAAATTGTAATTCCTTGATTTCCATTATCGCAAAATTACAAAATAATCGCTACCCTTGCCGTAAAGAACAAAGTTTTTCGCGCTATGACCAGTTAGAATGGCGGCTCAACAGGGTGTTGAGCTTGCTCTTCAAGCTCGGCGATAGCACGGCAGACTTCTTGTCGTCGGGATTCCCGTTCAAATTTACGGCGAGCGACAGGGTCGGCAATAAACTTTTGACTGTTTTCATGGTTGTTGTTGGTTTTATAGATTTTGATGATATACGGTAACTGGTTCACAAAGTGGGCCTTGGCATGCGGCAGTGTCTCGCGCACGTCCTGTTCCCGCAGATATTTGATAAAGTCCATGACATACATGGCCATGTCCTGCTGGCTGATGCGGCGGCTCATGCACAGTTGGTCAAACCACGGCTGCTCCATGAGCATCTGCTCCTGTAGTTCCTCGAGAGAGGGGACCGTTACAACACTTTTGTCCTCGCGCGCACCCGCTCCCAGGGAGGGAGATATAATATTATTATTTTTTTTATTTTTTTCTTCTATAGGGGGTGTGGGGGAAAGGTCTTCTTTTTTGCTTTTTTTTGTGGGTTTTTCCTCGGTTTCATCGGGCGAAACGGCCGCTTCGTGCGCTACAGGACGTTTGCGGGGACGGCCGCCTTTGGCTCCGTTCAGGCGGTTGGTGGCCAGACGCTCCAGGCTCTCATCGATGGACGGCCTGAGCAGGGCAAAGGCGAGCCTCAGTCCCGAATTGGTGAGAAACTGGCTGGCGTCCTCCCCCGTCAGGTGAGCCGCAAGGGCATGGTACAGGCGCCCCAACTCGGCATTCTTCAAGTTGGCGGCCACCAGCATCATCGTGGCGGGTTCGAGCATAATGTTGAGTGTTGATTTCATGGTAAAAACGGGTTTTATCTCGGTTTTTGAGTTTTTTTGTTCGCCGCAAAGATAACGCACGGCATTTTCAACGCACCATGTCAAAAAGCACAACCCACGATTTTTTTTCGTTGCTTTGTTTAAAAACAGGGCGGCTGTACGTTATAGTAGTGTAACACGAGAACAGACAAAGTAAATCTGATGTCAATCGACGCATTCGAACACAAGGCAAAACAGCTCAGACGACTCGCCCTGCAAGCGGCTGCGACAGCAGGCGCCGATGGCGACACCGCCGAGGACATCGCCCAGGAGACGATGATCCGCCTGTGGCAGATGCGTGACGACACCCAGCTCTACAATCCCGAGGGCTATGCCACGGTGATTGCACGCCACCTGGCCCTGGACCAGCGCCGCCACAAGCCGACGATCCCGCTCGACGACGGGCAAACCGCGACGCTCTCCACCCTCTCCACTCCCTCGCCGCTCGACCTGATTGAACAACGCGAGGACGAGCGCTGGCTGCAGGAGCGCATCCGCAACCTGCCGTCCACCCAGCACGCGGTGCTGCACATGCGACAGGTGGAGCACCGCAGCTACGATGAGATTGCCGGCCTGCTGGGCATGCAGCCCACAAGCGTGAGAACCCTGCTGGCCCGTGCACGACGGCAACTGCTTGAAGAAATCAGAAAACATAAAAACGACAGACAATGAAACGGTATTCACAACATCACATCAAGGCGCTGCTCGACAAGTTCATGGACGGGCAGACCACTGTGGAAGAAGAGGCCCTGCTGGCCGAATACTTCCGCAGCCATGCCGACGTGCCCGCCGAGTGGGAGGACTACCGTGACATGTTCGCCTACTTTGACCGCGGCATGGAGGGCGACCTGGTGCCCACGCGACGCACTGCCCTGCTCACGAGGCGCCACTGGTGGGGCATCGCCGCTGCTGCCTGCATCACCGCCGCCATCGTGGTGACCGTCGCGCTCCACGGCCCGTCATCCACCACCCTGTCCGAGACGGCCCCTGCCATCGCCCAGCACGAGGACACCATTGCCACGCCGGCAGTCGTCGAGACCGAGCCGCAGCAACTGGCATCGGGCTCCCCCACTGGTCCAATAAGTCGAGGCAGTGCCTCGACCACGAGACAAGACTCCCGTTCTACCCGCATGGCCCGCGAGAACAAGCGCCTGGCCGAGGAGAACGAGCGCCTGCAGCGCGAGCTGGCCGACCTCAAGCGCCGCGCCTTCATCATCGACCTCGAGGCCATGGGCTACAAGACCGTTCAAGACGAGGACGGCAGCATCGTGCTCATCGACCTTGAGCAAGAGATAGAGAACGAATTGAACAATCAATTGAACAACCAACCCACAGCCAATATCCCTGCATTATGAAAACTCTGAATCATATCACCATCACCCTCATAGCCATCCTCATGCCAGCAGTGGCCAGCGCCAACGTCTATGAGGACCGCCTGAAGGAGGCATTCGACGACATCATCAGCGCCGTGTCAATGAACGACATGAGCCAGAAGCACAACATCTATACCGACCCCGAGACTGGTACCCGGGAGGGGCAACTCGATGTGTACAAGTTCACCATCGCCCGCCATGGAATGCACCTGATTGATGCAGCCAGGGAGGTCTATGATCAAGTGAACGGCAACAGTAATGCAGAAGTTTACGCCCTGAAGATGAACGACAACAGCGATTGGAGCACCCAGGGCTACCGTCTCTATTACAGCCCCGACCAGACCATCGTCGTGGGCCTAGCCTGGGACCACTGCTGCACTATCGCCTTTTTTGCTGGTGATGATAAGCATCATCGCAAGACCTACACCATCGAGTGGGATGAGCCCGATAGCAGCGACAGCATCAAGGGACGCATCATCAATACCTATGCACCCATCAGACCCAAATCGACTGACCGCACCATCAGCAGCACTGTAGTAAATATCAGAACCGACGACATTGACAAATATATGGAAAAACTCCAGACCGACATGGAGAAGGCCCAAGGAGCGCTTTCTGATTTATCTGACAATAAAAGTCTGTCATTCTCTTTTTCCTCCTCCAGCAAGGACAAAGGGAATGAATGGATGAAAAAAATTCTCTTCTATCTTGATAAGCTGCAAGAGAAAGAAAACCGTCATCTCTACCTGTCAAAACTCTACGAGTTGTGCAAGGATACAGAAGGCCTGGACCAGACCGACCTGAAAATCGCTGCACAGCAACTCAAGTCGGTCTACAATCAATTCAAGGTAAAGAAAAAACTCAAGGAAAACGAGCTCCTCTTCCTCGAGAGCATGGTCGATCTGATCGAGAGCAAAATCACGAAGTAATCGCTATTAACCACATCCAAGTTTAACCCATTGTTTCATGTGAAACATCACATGAAACGGCCACCACTACACCCCTATTATGAGACACCTGTTTATTATCATCATACTGATGTTCAGTTCGTTATTTAGCATTGCCGACATCATCACAGGAACCGTCATCGACACCGACACCCGTGAGACCTTGCCAGGGGCAACGGTTCAGTACATGCAGCAAATCAATGAAACCAGTTATTCGGGCAGCACCGTGATAACCGACTCGCTCGGCCGATTCTCGTTCTATACCAATGGGCGCGTCGAGCTGACCGTGTCCATGCTGGGCTATTACCAGAAAAAGAAAAACATCATGGCGCTTTCCGACAGCCGCCGCGACACGCTCAACATCGGTGTTATCGAATTGAAGATGTCCTCCCAGATGCTGCAGATGGTTGAGGTCACGGGGCATGCCCGACGGTTCACCATGCACGGCGACACCATCGTGTTTAACCCATCGGCTTTCAGGCTTCAGGAGGGGACCCGTCTTGACGAGCTCATCAAGCAACTGCCTGGCGTTGAGACCGATGCCAACGGCAAGCTCTGGTGGAACGGCAAGCCCATCCGCTTGACGATGGACGGGGAGAGCCTCTTCGGCGGCAACGACCTGGTGAGCCAACTGCCTGCCGAGGCGGTGCAAAATATCAAGGCCTACAACAAAGCCTCGGAACTCAAGGAGCACACCGGCAAGGACGACGGCAGCGAGGACATGGTGCTGGACCTGACCATCAAGCCGGGCTTCCTCGACCGCTGGTATGGCGACGCCAAGGCGGGCTACAGGACCCGCGACCACTACGAGGCCGAGGTGCAGATGAACCGTCTCTCCAAACAGGACCCCGTCATGGTGTTCGGCGACGCCAATAATATGGCCATACGCCACAGGCGATACCAAGGCCAATATACGATGAGTTCGGGCAACGGCCTGGGTCAAGAACAGGGCATTTCGGGCGGCTACCAGCACAACTGGGGGCGTGAGCAAGGCGATAAGACCCTGAAGAGTTACTACAGCGTCAGTGGCGGACTGGCGCATGATGACCGATGGAAAAACTCGGGCATCGAGACCGAGAATTACTTCCCTGGTGAGGCACAAAGCTATAACAAGACAACAGGCTTTGACCGCAGCCACTCACTGAACCCGACCATCCTGGGCATGATGCGATGGCGGCCCGACTCGACCAATACTTTCTTCCTGTGGGGACAAATCGAATATGACAACAACCGATCCCTTAACCGTCGCGAGACCGAACAGTCGGTCGATTCGGGCAACGGCTACGTTCCCACCATCAATCAACAGGTGAATTCACTGAACCGTGGCCACGAGACCAGAATCAATACATCCGGCAACTGGACACACTTCTTCAAGGACGGATCCTTGAAACTTGGTGGAGGGGTAAACTATATCGACAGTAAGAACAAGCGGTGGACCGACCGCACTATTACTGACTATCAGAGCGGTCTCTCATCCACCCTCGGCCAGCATGCCATTGAACCCACCTCGACATTTCATCTTGTGTCCTCTGTGACCTACCAGCACTGGATGACCAAGCACTGGATGCTCAATGCCGAGTATCTATTGGGCTATGACAACCGTCGTATTGATTGCGACTTCAGCACCGACGGCATCGCCGATGCCGCCAACTCGTTCAACAACCGCTACCACAGCACGGGCCACACCGTCACGGCGGGCTCGACATTCAACATCGGCCAGGTGCAACTGCAGCCCGGTGCGGCCTTGAATTGGAGCCGTGAGCATCAGGACTACCGTCGTGCGATGCTTGACACGACAGCCGTGAGGAACCGCTTCAAGGTCGAGCCGTCGTTCAAGGTCTCATGGAAAATGAACAGTGGCATGAACATTGAACTGAATTACAGCCTGAAGACCGTGCGTCCCGAACTGCTCCAGACCATCGGCTACCGTGACTTGAGCGACCCGCTATTCATCACCGAGGGCAATCCCAGCTTGAAGGACATCCACACCAATCAGTTTCAGTTGGCCTACAAGGTCGTAGTACCCAGCCGACAGCTGTCCATCGGCTTCAATGCCAAGTACAGCACATCAGACCACAGCAACGTCACGGCGCTCAACTATGACCCAGCGACCAACGTCTATACCAGCCGCCCCGAGACGGTACCTGGCAGCCGCACGTGGGAAGTGAATCTGAACTACGACCACGGCCTGGGCAGCTACTTCCGCCTGCAGAACGACCTCAAAGTGATGGGTGGACGGTACTATGGCTACTTGACTATGCTGCCCAGCCACGAGGAGCGCATCCTCAACCGCCAGACAAGCGTCCACCCCAAAGACAAACTGACCGTGTCATTTGACCACAACTGGATCAAGGCCTCAGCCTTTGCCGAACTCAACGCCGACCAGCTGCACTTCACGCAGTCGCCGGGCCAGAACACCACGCTGTGGGACAACAACTACGGCATGGAGCTGGAGGCTAACTACCGCAACTTTGTGTTTGAGACCTCACTCACCGAGGCCATGCGCCGCGGCTATGCCTCCAGCGGCATGAACCGCAACCGCCTGCTGTGGGACGCCTCTATCACTTGGAAAATCCTCAAGAACAAAGGCAACGTCCGCCTGTATGCCGATGACATCCTCAACCAGGATGACTGGCGCTGGAGCAGCCAGACTGCCTATCAGCAGACCAACGAGTGGCAGGACACGCTGCACCACTACATCGGCATCTCGTTCACCTACCACCTCGACGCCAAGTCGAAAGAATAGCCAGCCGACAAATGGATTTGGCCGTTTTTGCGGTTATCGTCGCGTCTTTCCTGCTTCTTCACACGATGATAACCGCAGATGGCTACATTAAGCCAAAAATATATGCCGGCAAGCAACTATAAGGGGGGGAGGTAATAACGCGGCTTCATCATTTCAGAACCACTGTTTTCGGTATATTTTTATTGTGTGAGGATAAATTGGAGCACATGAGTGTGGGGCAAAGAAAAAGTAGTACCTTTGCCCCTGGTGATTGCAACAGTGATGGCCATGACACGAAATGGCACGCATCGCTGGCACACTCCTTGCATTGAGGATAACTGATAACTGAAATCAATAAATTGAATATTGATTATGAAAGAGATGAAACAATGGTTGATGGTTGCCGCTGTGGTTGCACTGTGCGGCACGATGACGGGCTGCAAGGGCAATGCCCAGCGACCCGTGAATGGAACGATGGAAGAAGCTTCCCTGGT
>JBGUKK010000088.1:0-48398 GCA_045114435.1 Sodaliphilus sp. | reverse complement strand
CGAAAACGCACCTTTTCAGTGCCTATTGGAGTGAATTACCGACGAATGACCTTTTTATTCTGTAATAACCTGTAAATCAATCGGTTTGTCATCATGAAATGACCTTTGAATGTTGGCCTTTTTTAGTAGTTATTTCATTTATCAGTTATAACTTTGCAAGCGAGAGTTAACCCGTTTTTATCAACCTGAAAAGAATGACTGATATGAAACGAAACTGGATTTTTAGTACATTGGCTGCAGTAGTGCTGCTCACCAGCCTCGTTGTCTTTATTACAGATGACAACTTCCTCTCGGCCAAAGAGCAGTCCGTGAACGAAGACATCACCTCAACTCAACCCGAGGTGAGTGACATTAACAATGATTACCCCAAGGACATCAGATTGACCGAATCCCAACGCAAGATGTGTGACAATAACAATGATTTCGCCTGCAATCTGTTACGCACTATTTACAAGCAGAAAAAGGATAATCGCAGCATCATCATGTCGCCCATCAGCGTGAGCTATGTGCTGGGCATGCTCAACGAGGGAGCCGACGGCGAGACGCGCCAGCAGATTACTGACGTGCTTGGGCTTGATGCTTCGGTTGAGGAGATCAACGAGTACTTCAAGAAGATGGTTGATGAAGTCTCCAAAGTCGACAAAACGGTGACGATAAAAACCGCCAACTACATCGGTGTCAAATCAGGCATTAGTCTCATCCCGCAGTACAAGGCCGACATGCAGCAATACTATGATGCCCAAATCGATGCATTGAGCATCGACAAAATCAACAACTGGTGCGACACACACACCGACGGCATGATACCACAAATCATAGAGGAACTTGACCCTAATACCGTTATGTGCCTGTTGAACGCCATCTGTTTCAAGGCCTCGTGGACCCATAATTTTGACCCTGAGAAAACCCGTAATATAAACTTCACAAAAAGGAATGGAAAAACCGTCAAGCGCAAGATGATGCACCGCCAGTTAAATGCCGCATACGGCAAGAACAATCTGTGCAAGATGTTGCGCCTGCCTTACGGCTGTAATAGCTATTCCATGTATGTGCTGCTTCCCAACAAGGGTAAGACTGTCGATGACATCATCCGGAACCTCTCGGCAGAAAAACTGGAGCAACAGCGTAAGCGCGATATGTCTTTTCATGAAGTCGATATCCTTTTGCCGCGTTTCACTACTGAAAGCAAGATTGGACTTGAGGATGTACTCTCGGCAATGGGTATGCCACTGGCATTCGGACGTACTGCTGAGTTCCCCAATATGGCTCAGGGGCACAAAGGCGACCTTTATGTGTCGATGATGATGCAGAAAGCTAAAATCGAAGTTGAAGAAGAGGGAACCAAGGCCGCTGCTGTAACAATTGCTTCGATTGCTACAAAATCAGCTGTATTAATCGAGGAAGAACCAAAAATTGTGGAGTTCCACGCCAAGCGCCCCTTCGTATATTACATCATTGAGAACAAAACAGGCACGATTATCTTCATGGGAACCTATTGCGGTGACTAACTCATCCCATCACATATCAAAAGGACGGCTCCACCTTGATACATGTGACTGACTACAATATTTTCAGTTTCATTTTAGGACCTAAAATTAACACATAAAACCCGCTGGAATTCAGCGGGTTTTGTTTTTCTGTGCGCCTGATAGGACTGAAGGTTACACCCTCCAAAACCTTTAAAAACCTCCCAACGCCTGATCAAGAGGCTTTTGCAAAACGCCAATAAGGCGTTAAAAGGCGTCTAAAGGCGTTGAACGGTGCAAAAAGGGGGAGCGCACGCTCCCCCCGGAAAGCAACTCATACACCCACAAACTCTTTGAGCCACCAGTGTTCGAGAATAAAAAACACAGCAATGGATACTGGTTCTGATAAATAATATATATCTTTGCATAAGAAATGTAAAAATCATTGTTATTGTTATGAGAAGAATTCTTATTATTTTGCTCCTTCTTTCATCTGTACTTTTAGTTGCAGCAGAAGAAAGTAAACTTATTGACTCAAAATGGGATGAGTTAATTAGTCCATCAGCAACCTATTCGTCATCAAAAGCAATCGAAATAACTAAATTTCCAAATCTTCTTGTTGGAGAAACGATTTACTTTAAAGTATCTGGCAGCTCATATCGTGCAAGAGAACTTCAATGTTTTTTAAATATTATGCCCGATACTATTTGGATAAAAAAGAAACCTAAAAAGAATGCTGAACTCAATAAGCACTACAAATTAATGCCTTTCTATCATGGAGTTGAAAGTAGTTCATATACAAATCCTCAATATACCCCTGCACAAGAAATAGAGGGTATTAATTTTTTCGTAGATTCGGTATCCACCTCAAAATCTGATGGCCGTTCATACTTACCGACCTATTACTGTGATGTGTACTTAATTAATTCACGAACAAACGAACGGTTAATTTGGCGGTATGCTTCTGATAATTCCTCAAGTGATTTGACTTTGTATTCTGCAACAGTAGCAGAGAAAATGATTGCACCTGGCACGAAAATCTACAAGAAAATCAGTTCTTCATATTCTGATAAAGCTAGTGACTTTCAAGAATTCATTGTTAAAAGTGCAGTTTACGAATGTCATATTTCTTCAGTGGGTGGTTATGGTAAATTAAATATTGCAATGCTTTCATCTGATGAAGGGCAGAATACATCTTTTGTTTACTCAAAGAACATGTCGTATAGTAGTCCTAGAGTTATCAATAGAGATGATTACCTCTCATTGGTTGAAAGTGATCGCGTATATGAAATAGACTCAAGTTTGCCATCTGAAGACGAAGATTATATATTCCCATTTAATTTTAGTTTTATTCTTGGTAGGACTAATGCTGGTTATGTCTATCAAACAATTGCAAAATCGACTAACAGTTATAGTTATTATAGCTCTTCTGATCGTGATTTTATTGGCTCTAATAAAATCATTCAAATAGCAGATAAGCAGCGAATACATGGAAAAGATTATTACATTGGTTTATATGCTAACAAGTGCTTCTATATATCAACATCAGATGTTGAGTTGCCTTATGAAGAACAGATGAAACTTGATTCATTATTGGCATGTTCAACGGATATTCGTAATAATTTCTTTATATCGAGTAAAATACTTGAACATGAAAGTTATATACTTAATATTCGAGAAGCTATAAAAGAACTCGAGAGTTTTAATAAATATGGATTGTCAATTATTTCATGGGGTGTTTACGACCAAAGTGAGTACACAGATGGTACCGGCTTTAGGATAAAGTTTTATAATCCTACAAATAAAACAATCAAATATATCACTATAAACCTTGTAGGTTATAATGCTGTTGATGACGCTGTTTCATCAAGAGGGAAATATACACTTTCCCCAAAATGTGTTGGTCCGATAGAACCAGAAGATGCTGGCAGTTATGATTTTGAGTATTTGTGGTTTACAGATCTTGTCGAATATGCAAAAATTAAATCAATTGTCGTTCAATATACTAATGGAACAACAAAAACTATTTCTAACATTTCAAATATAGAATGGTCTGATAAACTATATGAAACATACTTTAGTAGTGAATTAGACAAACTTCAAAAAATGGAATAGAAACAATGTCTTTCAAGCATCGAGGCGGTTACCGTACCTTCCAGAGTATAGTAACCGCCTGTATTATGCAACAAGACAATCTTAAATTCAACCCCACTGTTCCCACGGAGTTCATCATCGTGGCCGAACAAGGGGGAGCGTGAGAGGGTATAAAATAACGTAACTCGCTGATTATCAGCGAGTTATAGTGCGCCTGATAGGACTCGAACCTACACAACCGGAGTTACCAGATCCTAAGTCTGGCGCGTCTACCAATTTCGCCACAGGCGCGTGGGTAATCTTTAATGATGGCGGGGTGTGCCAACGATAGTGAAAGACAAATAGAATTTGTTTTTCTGGTTGGCTTGCTCTGCCTTTGCAGGTGCAAAGGTAGTAAAAAAGTCGTTAGCTGTTAACGATTAGCTATCAGTTTTTTGACAAAACTACCCTTGCTGCTGTAGTCCTGCGAGGATCTGTTTGAGCTGCTCGTCGGCGGCGGTGAGTTTCTTGCGGCAGATGTCGAGGAGCTCCTTGCTGCGCTTGGTGTAGTCGGTGAGGTTGTCGATGCTGCACTGGGGGTCTTGCATCTTCGACACGAGCTGCTCGAGTTCGGTAACTGCCTCGGTGTAAGTCATTTCTTTGTTCTCTTCCATTTTCTTTTAAACTACGAATTAAACTAATTATTTGGCTTCCCGTGCTCTTATAAATCAGCGACTTCATCCACAATGGCATCGGTGCTGCCGTCGGCAAATTGCATGGTTACTCGCTCGCCCGGGCTGATCCGGCTGGCTGCGGTGACGCATTTGCCACCTGCCCACACGAGTGAATAGCCGCGTTGCAGGGTATTTTCGGGGGACAGCAGGGCGGCTTTCTCGCCCAGCGCCTTGAGACGCTGCTGTTCTCGCTGCACGGCTGCCAGCGTGGCAACGGTCATTCGCTCCGCGGCACGCTCAAGGCGAGTCTGCTGATTGGCAATCAGGTTACTGGCTGTAAACGGGATGTTCCTGGCGTGGTTGTCGAGCCTGATGCGGTTGGTGTCGATGATGCCACGTGCCACTGCCGGTATCAGACTGGCGTAATAGGCGAGGTGTTCCCTCGACTGGGCTACGGTGTCGCGCACGGCCGTGACGACGGCATTCTGCAACTCGTTGAGATGGGCGAGCGCATTGGCACCGCGCAGGACGAGCCACTCGGCGGCAGCAGTGGGTGTCTTGACCCGCTTAGCTGCGACATAGTCGAGCACGGTCTCGTCACGCTCGTGGCCGATGCCGACCATCACGGGAAGTGGAAAATTGGCGACATAGGACGCCAGGTCATAATTATCAAATGAGTTGAGCTCGGACGTCGCGCCGCCACCACGGATGATGACCACGCAGTCGAACAAGTCGGCATACTGATTGATGCGGTCAAGGGCGGCCCGCACGGTGGGAACCGTCTGGGCACCCTGCATGACGGCTGGGAACAGGCAGGTATAGAACTGCAGTCCGTAAGGGTTGCCGCTCAACTGGTTCATGAAGTCGCCATAGCCTGCAGCCCCTGCTGCCGAGACGATGGCGATGCGCTGTGGCACATCGGGCCATGGCAACTGCTTGTTGAGGTCGATGATGCCCTCGTCGGTCAGGCGCTTGATGATCTCGAGCCGCTGTCTGGCCATGTCTCCAAGCGTGAAGCTCGGGTCGATGTCGTTAATCACGACCTTCATGCCATACAGGCGATGATAGGAAGCCGACACTTTCACCAGCACCTTCATGCCCGTCTTGAGCACCTGCCCGGTGGCATTAAGGAACTTGTGATAGATGGCCGAATAATTGCTCGCCCACATGACAGCCCCCACCTTGGCCACGGTTGTTCCTGCCTCATCCTTCTCAATGAGCTCGGTATAGCAGTGCCCACTGCGGTTCAGCCGCAGGTCGCTGGTCTCGGCGACGACCCACTGTTGCTGGATCATGTCCACGCCATTGATCAGTCCCTCGATACGAGCACTGAACTCGCTCAGGGACATGCCTTGAGGCTGGGCTGTGAATAGGGACGGTTGCTGCATGATTATTTCTTGACAGGCTTGATTTTCAAGCCATTGAAGCGATAGCTGAGAGATGGCTTGAGATAAGGAGCAAAGCGCTTATACTCACCGGATGAGAGAAATTGGTCAAGGTTGTGGGTCGCCTCGATCATGTCGTGATGGTCACCCTTGAAGGTGAGCTGAATGAGCGGGAAAATCATCGCGTCCTGCAAGTCGGCCCTGAGGTCACGAGGCATCTTGCCGACGATGAAGTCATCGATGGCCGGCATGGCAAACAAGCGGTCGCTGGTATAACGCTGCCAGTGACTGTTCCACTGCGAGAGACGGCTGTCGGGCACAGGAGTTTTCACGGTCTCGATAACAGTGAGCACGGTGTCCTTGCCCACCATCCTCATGCGCATCTCCACCACGCGGCAGGGGCTGGTCTGGACCTTGAGGTAGGCGCTGTCCAGTTCCAGCAGACGGCTTTCGCCCAGCAGGCTGTTACCGACATCAACGACTTGACCACTGTTGTAGTAGTCCACCATGTCCAGGCGGTTCACCGAGGTGAGCAACGGGAAGATGTTGCCCGGCTCACAGGCGAACAGGTCGGTTAACGTGCGTGCCTCGGCCACCAACGGCGAGAGGGCCGCCATCAACACGATGATAATTGTGAACAGATGTTTCATTCTCACTCAACTTGGGGAAGAAGGCAGTGTGTCATCATTGCCATTGTCGCTACATTAACCACCTAACAGGCAAGCAATAGCAGGCAAATGATGACACGCCACCTTGATTAGTTTCTCGATTATAAGGCCATCAATTGGTCTTTCCGTACTGCTTCTTCACCTCGGGCAGCCACTTCTGGATGTCCGAGATGCGGGTAGAGTGGCTCGGGTGAGAGCTCAAGAACTCAGGAGGCTCCTGGGACGAGGAGGCGGCCATCTTCTGCCAGAAGGTGATGGCCACATCGGGGTTATAACCCGCTATTGTCATCAGCACCAGACCCATCTTGTCGGCCTCGCTCTCGTGCTTGCGCGAGAAAGGCTGCATCACGCCATATTGTGCTCCCAGGCCATAGACCTGCTGAGCAATCTGCTGTGTGGCAGCACTCTTGCCGCTGGTGAAGATACCGATGGCGCTGGCACCATACTGGGCAAGCAGTTGCTGGCTCATGCGCTCATTGCTGTGCTTGGCCACAGCGTGGGCCACCTCATGGCCAATGACCACGGCGAGCTCATCATCGCTGCTGACGAGGTTCATGATGCCCTCATAGACGACAATCTTGCCGCCGGGCATACACCAGGCATTGATTTCGTCACTCTTAATCAGGTTGAACTCCCATGCGAAGTTCTGCAACTCGCTCTCGAGGCCGGCATACTTGAGGTAGGCCTCGGTAGCGGCAGCGATGCGCTGTCCCACGCGTGTCACCTGAGCGCTCTGGGTCTTCTTGCCCGAAATGGGAGCCTTCTGCATGAAGGAGGCATACTCCTGGAGACTGGCCTGTAGCACCTCCTGGTCACTGACGAGATTCAATTGTTTGCGGCCCGTGATAGGAACCGAGCCACAGCTGGTGAGCAGCATTGCCGCCACAGCTAACATTGCGATAACCTTTTTCATAATCAGTAGATTTTTGTTATACTAATGATATTATTCTATATTAATCTCTAGTTGTGCAAGTAGATAACTTGCTCACTGTTAATCTCTCGAATTAATGCGTCTGGACCACTTCGGTCGGTGGCAACGTGGCGTTGCGCTTATCAACAGCCTCGATAACACGAGTGGCAAGTTGCTTGAAAGCCACACCGCTCACGTCATTCATGCGCACCACCGGCTGGCCATCGTCACTGCCCTTGCAGATGCCTGCCACGAGCGGAATCTGGCCCAGCAGTTCCACGTCGAGCTTCTCGGCAAGCTCCTTGCCACCGTCATGGCCGAAGATGTAGTACTTCTCGTCGGGGTGACTGGCCGGAGTGAACCATGACATGTTCTCGACAATGCCCAGCACGGGCACGCCCACATGCTCGCCCATGAACATGCTGATGCCCTTGCGCGCGTCGGCCAGAGCCACCTGCTGTGGCGTGGTTACCACAATAGCGCCGGTAATCGCAAGCGTCTGAACCAGCGTCAGATGTATGTCGCTGGTGCCCGGTGGCATGTCGATGATGAAATAGTCCAGCTCGCCCCAGTCGGCCTCGGTGATGAGTTGCCTCAAGGCACTGCTGGCCATGGCTCCGCGCCACAGGACGGCCTTCTCCTTGTCCACGAGGAAACCGATGGAAAGCATCTTCACGCCATACTTCTCCAGAGGGATGATCATGTTCTTGCCGTCCACCTCATGCATGTAGAGCTGTTCCTCCTCGGCCCCGAACATCTTGGGCATCGAGGGGCCGAAGATGTCGGCATCGAGCATTCCCACGCTGTAGCCTTGCAGGGCCAATGCCACTGCCAGGTTGCATGCGACAGTGGACTTGCCCACACCACCC
Source organism: Sodaliphilus sp. (assembly GCA_045114435.1). Taxonomy (GTDB): domain Bacteria; phylum Bacteroidota; class Bacteroidia; order Bacteroidales; family Muribaculaceae; genus Sodaliphilus. The sequence continues at coordinate 40,353 of JBGUKK010000088.1, read as the reverse complement.
TTTCCAGAGCTGACGGCGATGATATTCTTCACCCCAGGCAGGGGATTCTCAATCTTGCGAACGGGATTGTCCTGACGGGTTTTCACCCCGATGTTTCCCTTGATATCCACATCTCCACCCACGTGAGCCAAAATAGCGGCCTCGGCCGCCTTGACCACGCTCTTGATGAAGGGGTCGGTGGGTTTTTCAAAGGTCAACGACAAGCTGACGCGGTTGCCGTCGATGCGTATGTCATCGTTCACCATGCCCATGTCCACGATGTCCTTACCCGTTCCGGGATAGCGCACCGTGCGCAGGGCGTCCAGTATCAAATTAGGATAAATGGTCATTTTAGTTTTAGTTTTAGTTTTAGTTTTTAGTATTTGGTCATTAGTTAATGTCTCGCGTTAGTTTCCTCGTCCATGAGCTGCGGCATCTGGATGAAGCCGCGGTTGTAGCTGCGATAGGTGTCGGGCTCGATGTCGATGTCCGGCTCGATGAGTTCCACACCATGTGGCAGGGCAAAGCGGATGTACTTGATGGTCAGTCCGCGCTGCAGCCACTGCATCTCGTAGTGCGTCTTGATGTCCAGGATGTCACTGGCAAGGCCGCTGGCATAGAGGTCATCGGTATCGGCCTCCACAGGCAAGTGATTCTCCTCGACCAGGGCGTGGGTGTAGGTATAGAGGAAGGGGCTGTCGGTCTTCAAGTGGACGATACCGCCGTCGCGCAGGACGTTACGGTAGTTGCCCAGGAAGCGCGTCGAGGTGAGGCGCTTGTTCACCTTCTTCATCTGTGGGTCAGGAAAGGTGATCCAGATTTCAGCAACCTCGTCGGGGGCAAACATACGGTCAATCAGCTCAATGCTGGTGCGCAGGAAGGCCACATTGGGCAATCCCAGCTCGGTGGCCTGCTTGGCACCGGTCCACATTCTCGCCCCCTTGATATCCACCCCGATGTAGTTCTTGCCAGGGAAGCGTCGTGCCAGCCCGACTGCATATTCCCCCTTGCCGCATCCCAGCTCCAGCACGATGGGGTTATCGTTCTTGAAATACAGCTCATTCCACTTGCCGCGCATGGGACATCCGCCCTGCTGCATCACCACAGCCCAGGGGAACTGGAAGACGCACTGCATGCGCTCCATGTCGGCAAATTTCTTGAGTTTATTCTTTCCCATGTCAGTTGTCAGTTTTTAATTTATCTAATGCCTGATGGCGACCTTATAACTCTGGCCGTTGAGGATCACCACATAGAAACCAGCCTCGAGCTGGCAACGGTTCACACCGGCAGTGAGATCCATCTTGAAAGCCATGCCATTGATGGCGGCCACCTGAGCAACGCCATCGGCACTGGACTGGATGCACAGGGTGCGTCCCTCGGTCCACACGCGATCGCGGCAGGCATTCAAGTCCTCAACACCGCTGCCTACCGTCACGCCAGCCACACAGTCGGCGGCATACTTGGCCACATTGTCATCGCCCGTGAGGACGATATTGGTCAGCACAAGCTGAGCATCGGCAGCAAGTGACTCATCGGCCTGGACAGTCACTTGAAGCACGGCATGCCCATCGAGGGGCTGCCTGTCCATCGAGTAGATCAATGCGCGCGTCGCCTGAGCGTCCGTCTCACGGGTCTCGAGCGATTGTCCCTGAGAGGCCTTGACATTCACCAGGGTGAGGCCTGCGGGCAGCAGGATGTCACACTGCAGGGCGCTGTAGTCGGCTGCATTGTCGAGCACCACATCCACCACGCGCTGCTCACCGGGGCGCATCGCCAGGTCGGCCATGTGCAGGCCGTCGTTGACATTCACCGCATGGGTTGCAAGATGCTTCGGATTGAGGACGATATCGATGACCATATTGACGTCGGCAAGGTTGATTTCTCCATCCTCGTTGACATCGGCACGGGAGAGCGTCGCGTCATCATACTTGCTGCCCAGGACGATGCTGATCAACATGTTGATATCGGCGATATTCACCTCGCCGTCATTATTCACGTCTCCAACCAGACCCTTTAACTCATACATGAAGTCCATCCACTGGTTGGCCAACCTGTATTGTTCAAAGGATTCCTCGGGGACCGTCAAGGGCACGGAGCGCTGCTTCACGCCATCCCACACCTTCTCGCCCAGGTCAGGCACTTCCACAGCATGGCAGGTCAGTGCCGTCATGCCCGTCATGCCCGCCATGGAACGTGTGCCAAGCCACGACAAGGTGGACGGCAGTTCCACCTCCCTGAGGGTTGATACATTATAGAAGGCGTAGTCACCCACCTCGCTCACTCCAGTGAGGTCGAGGGGGCTCTCCAGTCCTGTTCCAGCCAGCATATAGTCGCTCATGTGGGCCAGGTTGCCACCCAAGGCAATCGACTTGAGGGCGGTGTCATACATCCATGCCCCCTCGCCCACACTGTCCACACTGGCAGGCAAGTTGACTTGAGAGACCGGAGAGAGAACCATCGCCCAGTCACCGATTGACCGCAGTTGCTTGCTCGCTGTCAAGTCAAGGGTTGTGATGCCCGCACCAGCAAGGGCGCGCTCACCGATGCTCTGCACCGGACCTGGCTGGAAGGTCGTCAAGGCGGGGCAGTCCATGAGGGCGGTCGCTCCAATCACGCGCAGGCTGCTTGAGGGCTCCACATCCAGGCTCGTGAGAGACAGACAGCGCATGAAGGCGCCTGCCCCCACCTGCTCGACACTGGCAGGCAGCTTCACGCTGGTCAAGGCCGAGCAACCGGCAAAGGCGTAGTCACCGATGGCCGTCAGCGTCGACGGCATATCCACCTCGACCAGACTGGCACAACCAGCAAAGGCTGCCTCACCGATGGTTTTCAAGCCCGATGGCAGCTTCACACTGGTCAAAGCCGTGCCACCCAGGGCGCCTATCGGCAACTCGTCGCTGTTGAAGTCCACGTGCCAGTAGTGCTGGATATCAGAGTGGCAAGCGACAATCTCCACCCCAGTCAGGTCGAGAGATCGCAGGCTGTGCAAGTGATTGACGATATAATAGAAGTCCAACGCGTTCATGGTACCCGTCACCGTCAATTCAGTGACACCCTCATCCGGGATGCTGGCCGACAGGTTGCCGGCAACAGACGACACCTCAAGCGCTTGGAGCTTGAGACCCGTCAGCACCAGAATCAGCAGTACCGCCATATTTTTCAGATTCGTCATAGGTCTCATTGATTGAGTTAGAATTGCAAATATAGTGCATTTTCAACAAACAGTGTCCTTTTTTAACAAAAAATGCACCACCATGTGATAACGCAAGAGGAGGCGCAGATATTGCGTCTCCCCTTGAGTCGTTGTCTTGCTCCCCAGCTGTTGCCAGGCAAAGCTGTCGTTTATTTCACCACCTTGATCGTGCTAGTGGTGCCGTCGGTATAGGTGGTGACCATGATGTTGACCCCGGCAAAGGGCGTGTTGCTCTCAACACCAGCCACATTGATGTAGCGCACTGATGCCACCTCGCTCGCAGCCGTCACCTGCTCGATACCAGAGCCGTCGTTGAAACGGGTCAACGCACTGCCGGCGAGATAGATGTCCTGCTGGGAGGTCACCAGTTGCACATTGGTCATCTCCACCTCGGCCTGAGCAGGGTTGAAGTCATCGTCGGCAGTCACCGTCAGGCGCAGCACGTTACCCTCATCACCGCTGAATTGAGCCAAGTTCATCGAGATACCAATCAAGGTGAACACATTCGGTTCCTCCTCATGACGCTTCACGAAGAAGTCGTGCTTGCTGCCACGATCGCAGCCCTCGACAGCATTGAGCGTCACACCCTGCGGCAGCACCAGTTCACACTGCATGGCGGTGTAGTCGTGCTCACGGCTTGCCAGCGCCACATTGATAGTGCGGGTCTCACCCGGCCTCAAGGGCACCGAGGGGATTACCATCTCATCGCTGGTGACAGCAAAGCGGTCGGCAATCGCAGTGTGGATTTCATCCACCCTCATCTTGGAAGACAAGTTCAGCAGGTGGTTGATCAATGTGATGGCATCGGTGATGTTCACCTCGCCGTCATCGTTGATGTCGGAGGCATCCAGGTTGATGCCCTCGGCACCATCGTTCAAGATGTAGTTGATCAGATCGATAGCGTCGGTGATGTTCACAAAGCCGTCATCGTTGACATCACCCCAGAGGAACGACTTCTGGTAGAAGAAGTTCATCCACTGGTCGGCAGCCATGTACAACTTGGTGCTCTCCTTGTCGGGAGCCAGCAGGGGGATGGACGGCTGATCCACGCCAGCCCACACGTTCTCGCCCAGGGCGGGAACATCGGCTGCAGCGGTCTTGAGGACCTTCATGCCAGTCATGCCGGCCATGGCGTAATCGCCCAGCCAAGTGATAGAAGCAGGCAGGAACATGGTGTCAATCTCCTGGCTGACGTTATAGAACGCATAGTTGCCGATTGATGCTACACCACGCGTCAGCAGATTACCGGCATTCAGCAAGGTGTCGCCGGCAAAGGCATAGTCGCTCACGCGCTCAATGGTGAGATGGGGACGAAGGGCGCCAAGCTTGGGACCCGTGGTAGGCTTGAAACCTCCGTTTCCCACCTTGGTGTCATGACCACCGTCACCCATAGCACGCAAGCCAGGCAAGGTGACCTCGGTCAACTGGCGGTTGTGGGCCAACGCACCCTCACCGAGGTTGTTCATGCCATCGGTGAGCTGGATGCTGCGGAGCTGAGTCTGGGCAAAGGCCCAGTCGCCGATGGAACCCAGCCCCAACTTCTTGATGTCGATCTGCTGGAGACCCGAATTGATGAAGGCCTCCTCGTTGATTCTCGACATGGTGCACGCGGGGTCGAAGGTAACCGTCGTCAACGCCTGGCAACCATTGAAGGCACCAGCGCCAATCGACTTCACTTGACGGCCAATCTGCACACTGCTCAAGTTGACGTCGCCCAGGAAGGCGTAGTCCGAGATGGTGTAGCTGTTGATCTTGGCACTCACCAGCGATTCACAGCGCGAGAAGACGCCGCGGCCCATACCCTTCACCGTCGAGGGCAGGTCAATGCTGGTCAACGCTGTACCGGCAAAGGCAAAGTCATCGATATAGGTCACCGAAGCGGGCAACGTGATGCTGCTCAGCTGATAGCAGCCGGCAAAGGCTGCATAACCGATCACCTCCACCGTCGAGGGCAGAGCTACCGTTGTCAACTTCTTGCCGAAGAAGGCCGTGCGGGGAATCTCATTCCCTGCAAAGGACGACAGAGTGCCATAAATCACACTGCCGCTTGCCACGGGCTGGATGGTCACCCCAGTCAAGTCCAGTGAGGTCAATTCGGTCAATTGATTGGTGATGAACAGGAAGTCACGGGCATCCATTGTGCCGGTAACGGTCAGTTGAGTAATCTGAGTGTCCTGCACCAACTGGGACAGTTGCCCCGCCGTGTTGTTAACGGTCACGGCATGAACGCTCAGGGTCGTCATTGCTGCTGCGAGCAGCAAGAAAAACAATTTGCGCATACGGTTTTTATAATGTTTCTATTATTATTCCAGTTTTAACCTGCAAATGTACACATTATTTCAGTACCAGCGACGGTTTTAACCATTTTTTTCTTTTGATGACTTTCCAGGACTGTTCAGCGAAAAATCCTCACGCCAAGGAGACATGATGCAAAAGCCCTATTACACAGGCTATTATGACATGTATTACTAGTTAATGACCAATGAAAAGCTAACCACATATTAATCTGAAAACAAAAAGTTTAGCGACTTAGCGGCCTAGCATGAGATTCAGGCTCTGAAACTCTAGCTGAAGAGTTACACGATCCAGTTATCAGGTTTGATAGGGAGGGGCATCGGAGCTATAGAGAAGACCAGGGGCATCGACACGATAGAAACTATTGTCGGTGATGGAGGAAATGACAAGCGGGGCGAACCTGATTGGGGACGCCTGGATTCTAACACTTTTTAACACGTTAAAACAAGGTTATTGATGGAAAAGGCACTAATTTTGCTATTTAATGGGATAATGTACCCATAAACAACAGATATATCAGACGATAGAATGAAGGATATCAAACATTTACCGATATTGATGCTGTGCTGTGTGCTCATGGCGGGACTGCTGTCCTGTGGAGGCCGCGGACAGCTGGAAAAAGCCGTGCGCTCCACTCTGGTGAGTGGTGACACGACGCGTGCCGCATATGACTCGCTGTGCGCGATTGTCACCGAGAATCCAGGCAAATATGCCGACCTGCTGACGCCCGAGGGACGAGTGGACCACAAGAAGATGGCCGATTTCATCGAACAGATCGGCAGCCAGCTGCGCCCGCCGATGCATTGGGACACACGCCCCTACGGCGACGTGGAGGACCTGTCGCTGACCATCTACTTTGAACGCAGCGGCTCGATGGTCCCCTACGACCAGCGCGGTGGTGGCGGCCAGCTGAAGAAGGCCGTTAATGACCTGATTAACCACTTCCCCGCCGGCAGCAAGGTGGACATCAACATCGTCAACGACGGCATCTATCCCTACCAGCACACAGTAGACGAGTTCCTCAAGGATCGAGACATCTACCAGAGCACCGAGGGCATCGGGGACCCCTCCTACACCGACTTCCAGCTGATCTTTGAGAAAATCCTTGAGGCACAACGTCCTGGCAACGTCAGCGTGCTGGTGAGCGACCTGATCTACTCGCCCAAGGACACCCACGGCGTGAGCCTCGACAAGATTTTCAACGAGGAGAATAGTCTGGCCACCCGCGTGTTTGCCAAGTACAAGGGCAAGAGCGTGGTGGTGCAGCAGCTGATGGGTGACTACAGCGGCAAGTACTACCCCTACAACGGTGAGCCGTTCAACTACAGCGGGAAGCGCCCGTTCTATCTGGTCATCATCGCCGACAGCGACGCCATGGACCAGCTGGCACAGGACAAGCGCTACAGTGGCGTGCTCGACGCTCCCGGCGTGCGCAACAGCTACCGCTTCAACCAGGGCACGAGCGAGGTGCAGTGCCGCGTGCTGCCCGAGTGGAAGGACAATGCGGGACGCTTCCGCGTCAAGCATGGCGAAGGCATCGTGCTCACCAAGTGTGACGGCGACCGCCAGACGGGCAAACTGTGCTTCTCGCTGGCCGCCAACTTGGGCGGACTGATGAAGGATGACGCCCTGCTGACCAATGCCGCCAACTATGAGGTGAAGAGCATCGACGGCTACACACTCACCGTGCAGCCCATCGACCAGAGCATGGTGACAGCCAACAACAAGGAGTACCTGGAGGGAATGACCCACATCCTCACACTGGTGGGAGATCTGAAGAGCCCGCGCGACGAGGTGCACATCTCGCTACGCAATGAACTGCCAGCCTGGGTCAGCCAGTCGTCCAGTTCGAGTGACACCAGTGCCGACGGGGCATTCTCGACGACCACGCTGGGCCTGGAGCAGCTGCTGGGAGGCATGTTTGACGCGATGAAGGGCGGTAGCAGCTTCTTTGACGTGACCATCCAGTTGCAGCAATAGCCAATTGAACAACAACTGAAAACCGACAACTAAAAACTAAACTAAATAAATGAAACATCTGGTTTATCTGATTTGCGGGATTGCAGCGACGGTGATATTCTTCATCCTGAGTTGCACCGACGGGTTTAACATCTGGGAGCAACTGTTTTTCAACCAGGGATTCAATGACAAGATGTATAACTTGAAGATGTATCCCGTAATTGCGGCGTTGACCATCGCCGTGGCATGGGGCGGTGCCGCTATCTATTACTACGTCATCAACTCGGTGAAGTTTGACCGCTGGTATCACTGGCTGGCCGTGATGGGCGCGGTGGCCGTGATGGCACCCGTGATCTGTTACATCTACAACGACACGGTGTTTACCCAGAACGGTCTTGCCTATGCCGGCGAGTCCATCCGCTTTGAGATGCAGACCATCCTGTTCGCAGCACTGCTCTACATCGTGGCTTCCTTCTCGATACGCTGGTGGAGCACCAACTGCCGCCACACGCCCATCCCACAGTAAAACCAAGAACCAAGGACTAAAGATAAAATATGAGACTATTCTTATTTGCTATCGGAGGTACTGGATCGAGAGTGCTCAAGTCGCTGCTGATGCTGTCGGCTGCCGGCGTGCGTCCCCTCGACGAGGACGGCAAGCCCGTTCATGACCTGGAGATTGTGCCCGTCATCATCGACCCGCACAAGGCCAATGAGGACCTGAAACGCACCGAGGCGTTGCTCAACGACTATCGCGACATCAGGCGCAAGCTCTACGGCAACGATCCCAACGCCGATGGCTTCTTTGCCAACCGCATCGTCACCCTGCGCGAGATCATGAGCAACTCGAGCGTGACACTGAACGACACGTTCATCTTCAACCTCGGAGCCGTGGAAAATGCCAAGTTCCGCGAGTTCATCGGCTATGACACGATGAACGAGGCCAACCAGGCCTTGACGTCGCTGCTGTTTGCTGGCTACCAGCTGGAGAACAAGATGAACATCGGCTTTGTGGGTAGCCCCAACATTGGCAGTGTAGCGCTGAACGAGATCAAGGACAGCAACGAGTTCAAGGCCTTCAGCAACATCTTCCGCCAGGGAGACCGCATCTTCTTCATCAGCTCCATCTTTGGCGGCACGGGAGCGGCAGGCTTCCCCATCATGGTGAAGAACATCCGCCAGGCAGCCAACCTCGAGGGCATCGAGAACCGTGATGCACTGAGCCGCGCCCCCATCGGCGGCCTCACCGTGCTCCCCTACTTCACCCTGGAGGGCAACAAGCACGACCAGCGCATCGCCACGAGCGACTTCATCGTCAAGACCCAGAGCGCCCTGTACTATTACAAGAACACGCTCACGGGGGCCAACGACAGCAATGTGAACAGCATCTACTACGTGGGAGACCAGGTGAGGTCAAAGCCCTACCTCTATGATCCAGGCGAGCACGGACAGCGCAACAATGCTCACTTGATTGAGCTGATTGGCGCCCTGGCACCGCTGGACTTTGCCGGCGTGGCCGACAGCAAGCTCACCGACCCCGACGGCTACCCGCTGCCGACGACGGCCTACGAGTATGCGCTCGACAAGGACGAGCTGACCCTCAACTTCCTGTCGCTGGGACACCACACGCGCCGACTCATCTATGAGCCGATGAGCAAGTTCCACCTGCTGTTCCTGTTCCTGACAACAGGTTTCAAGAACATGATCGGCCAGGGATTCACCGAGGACGCCCCCAAGATCAAGAGCGACTTCATCTCGTCACAATTCTACCGCACCCTGGTGGATCACTTCATGCTGGGCTATGCACAGTGGCTCACCGAGATGAATGACAACATGCGCAGCGTGGCCTTCTTCAAGCCTGGAGAGATCGACATGGCTCATGCCATCGAGGGCGTGGGAGTGAAAAAACGCCTGCTGGGCCACTACAAGGTGGACAATGACGTGTTCAAGGCCGAGATGAACAAGTTGAGCAAGAATAACCCTGCCTACAGCGAACGCACAGTGGAGTTCAAGCTGCTCGACCTGTTCAACAAGGCGGCCCACAACATCTTCATCGAGCGCTACGAGAACATCAACTAAAACTCTAGAACATCTGGAACGTCTAGAACATCTAGAAAAAGCAGAATAAATGAGCGAGATATTATCCTATAGCAACAACACGACCAAGAACGGCGAGGAGGATTGGGTGAACCGTGATCCCTATACCGATGACGACATCGCCCGCATCAAGGACCCTGACGGCGGCCTGAGCGAGAATCCGCGCACAGCCATCCCTAGCCCGCTGGCACAGTTGGACCTGGTGAAAAACGCCTTCAAGCAGCTGGCCAATGTGCACCTGCGCGGCGCGCGCATGAACGAGCGCCTGGTGTCCAACGCCCTGGACGTGGCACAACTGTTCTTTGACTACGAGAACCACAAGGACTACCTGCGCATCATCCGATGGAACCGAGAGGAGTGCATCGACCAGTTGAAGTCCAACCCGAAGCATCAGCTCTACGGCGAGACGCTGGAACTGTTCCTGACCAGCGACAAGGTGTATAACTTTGACCTGCTCAAGGACTGGTACATCCTCATGTGGGACCGTAAGGTGCTGGGCGGCACCTCACCGGCATCGGTAGTGATGGCAGCTCCGGCTCTGGGCACCATCGACGGCATCAAGGTGGAACAGGGCGTGAGCCTCTTCGGGGAGACGCGCCACCTGTGGCAGCGCGACGAGGACTTCGTCTATTATTTCTACCTGCTGATGAATGCCTACCCCACACTGCGACTGCACTGCAGTGAGGTGTATGCCTACATGCAGAATAACCTGGAACCACTCCGCCAGAATCGTCCCGAGCTGTACCGGCGCATCACGGCCGTCATCCCCAACCTGGATGCCCTCGACGAGAGCCGAGCCAGTGCCGTGCTGGAACAGCTGGAGCACAGCTATGACCCCTTCGGCGGAGGCATCGACGTGAGCGTGCTGGGCGCGCGGTTCTACCACAAGCGCGTGCTGGACATCCGCACCGCAGCCAGCGAGAGCGACTTTGTCATCACACCCACCATGCCTCAGGAAAAGTCAGAGTTGCCGCTGGTGCTCGTGAACGGCTTCAACGGCAGTGTAGAGCACTTCCGCTACATTGACAAGGAATGGGACAGCGCCACACAGGTCTATGCCGGCGGCTTGCCCCTGAGCGACCGCAAGCTGCCCGACACCTCGATACAGTACCCGTTTGTCACCACCGACGATTTCCTGACAGACACCATCGTCAGGTTGGGTAGCGGCTGCATCATCGACACCGAGCACTTCTTTGATGGTAACCTCAAGCCACGCACACCGCAGCCCACCTGCGGCTACCTGCTGCCCTTGAAGCCGCTGCTGTTCACCTACTTCGACACCGACTACCTGAAGGGCACCATTGCCGGCCGTCACGTGATGGACATCGAGGAATTCTCCGACGGCAGCGTGATGGTCACCCTGCGCCTTCGCGTCAAGAAAGGCGAGAACCGCTACATCGAGCTGTCGCGCAAGTACTTCCCCATCAACGACCACACGTGGACCTTTGACGAGCGCCGCGGCACGGGACGCGTGCTCGGCGCCACATTGTCCACCTCAATATTCCCCTTTGTCAAGACCGATGCCAACGACGACTATACCGTCGAGCTGTTCACGATGATTGAGAACGGTGGCGCCACATTGCGCTTCTACAAGAACGGCATCAAGACCGACGGGTTGAACGTGCGCGACGCCATCCGTTCCCACTCGGGATACGGCACAACCTACTACGACGTGGACGGCTCGTTTGACTATATAGAGGTAAGTATCCAGAACCACCTGGGACGCTCCGGTGGCGTGATCATACCTCAATGGAAGCCATATGCTCCCAGCGCCAAGGAATTGATCTTTGCCGTGGACTTCGGCACGACCAACACCCATGTCGAGTGGGCTGAGCGAGGACAGCCCTCACAACCGTTCACCTTTGAGTACGGCTCACAGCAAGTGCTCGTCGCCTCGTTGCACAAGCCACACTCGCTGGAGTATGCCGAGCAAGTGCAGCGCGTGGAGTTTGTCCCTCGCGAGATCGACAGCGTGTATGGATTCCCGCTGCGCTCCACACTGGCGCGCAACGAGAACAGCGGCATGGGCTGCAACCTGTTCAGCGACGTGAACATCCCGTTCCTCTATGAGCGACGTTACTTCCACGGCTACGAAGTGACCACCAACCTCAAGTGGAAAGGCGACACCGAGCTGGCCAAGTCGTTCCTCAGGGAACTCACGTTGCTCATCAAGGCCAAGGCATTGCTTGAGAATGCCGACCTGCGCCGCACCGAGGTGGTGTACTTCTACCCCGTCAGCATGGGCGGAGCCGACCGTGACACGCTCGAGAGAACGTGGACCGAGCTGTTCAACACCTACATCGGTGCCGACAGCGACCACCTGCGCTCCTATCCTGAGAGCCTCGCGCCAGCTTATTACTACAGCGGCGCCGAGGTCGCCGGCAGCAGCTATGTGTCCATCGACATCGGCGGCGGCACGTGCGATACCGTCATCTATCAGCCCACAGCCGACCGCATGAGCAGCGAGCCGGTGGCCATCTCGTCATTCCGATTTGCCGGCAACGCCATCTTTGGCGACGGCTTCACCGACAAGGACGCCGACAACAACCCCCTGCTGCAGCACTACACCCGCTACTTCAAGCAGCTCATCGAGAACGACAAGGGCAACAACATCGCCTACCTGGGCAGTATCCTGGCCGACATCATGGCCCAGAAACGCAGCGAGGACATCAACGCATTCCTCTTCTCCATCGAGAATGTGGAGGAACTGCGCACCCTGCGCGAGATCGACCGCAACCTGTACAGCTACAACGCACTGCTGCGCAACGACAGCCAGCGCAGGCTCATCTTCATGTACTTCTATGCCGCCATCATCTACTACATCGCCCAGGCGATGAAGCAGCGAGGCTATGAAATGCCCAAGCAGATCTACTTCTCGGGAACGGGCAGCAAGATACTGAACATACTGGGGTCCATGAGCCGCATCAACATGCTCACCCAGACCATCATTGAGCGCGTGTTCGGCAAGCAGTACACCGAGATTTTTGAAATCAAGCGCGAGGACAAGTGCCCCAAGCAGATCACCTGCCGCGGCGGCATCAAACTCGAGAACCGACGACTGGAAGGCCAGGCCGACGTAGCGCGCTACAACGCCACCAGCGTGAAACGCATGCGCTACTGCTGCTCGATGCTCGGAGAGGACGACCTGACAATGGCCCAAGTGGAGTCCATCGAGATACGCGACCGCCTGGTGGAAAAGGTCAAGGAATTCAACCATTTCTTCATCGACCTGTGCGACGCCACGGTCAAGGACGAGTTCGGCATCGAGAACAACGTGCTCCGGCTCTTTGAAAGCGTGTTGAGCGACAATCTGGCCAACTACCTGACCGCCGGCATCAACACCTTCCTCAAGGGGCGCTACAATGCCACCGACGTGGTCGAGGACGTACCGTTCTTCTACCCCATCATCGGAGTCATTAGGCACAACCTGCTCAAGAACATGCGCAACGACGTTATCAGCAAGTTTAATCAATAATAGAACAAAAATATCTCCAAAATCATTAAAGTTATGAAACGCTTCACATTACTCATGGCAGCTCTCATCTGCCTCGCCACCGCAGCAGTGGCGCAAATTTCTGAGGACCAGCCTCTCTCGACCACCCAGTGGAAGCAGGGCATCGCCACCTGTGCCCACTACACTGCCCATGCACGCGGTTTTGCCCGAAAAATCGACGAGATCAAGGCAAAATACCCCCAGGGCTACACCCTCGACGACCTCAACGAGGTGTACGACAGCCAGGGCCGCCGCTGGGAAAGCATCTACAAGGAGTTCAAGGCCAAGGAAGACAAGAAAGGAAGCATCAACGACCTCAAGGACCTGGTGACACCCCAGATCTGGAAGCTCGTTGAACCCGAGTTCCAAGCCTATCTCACCGCACACCCCGAAGCCGCCCAAGAGACACCCGAACAAGCAGGAGGCCAGCAGGACGGCCAGGGTCAAGACGGTGAAAATCAAGATCAGCAGGCTGGTGACAACACTGCCGAGAAGACCGATAGCGGCATCAGCACCAACTGGAATGTGGATGCCAACCTGCCCCTGTGGCTGAGCATCATCGGCGCACTGCTCGGCTTGTGCGCACTGCTCACAGCACTGAGCAACCGCGGCAAGATCAACGAGATGCGCCAAAGCTTTGCCCGTGAACTTGAGCGCACCAACGCCAACCTGCAAGAATTCTCGACCGATGCCGCCGACCAAATGAAGGCGTTGTCCATTCGTCTGACTGGCCGCATGGGACAGCAGAGCCAGCCCATCGCCACACCCGACGAGGAGCCCGTCATTGAAGAAGAGGTCATTGTTGCTGACGACGAGGAGAACGACGAGCCCACCACCGCCGCCGATGAGGCCGACGTGGTAGAAGTAGCCGAGGCCCACGACGAGCGCGAAGTCATGAACCTGTTCATGAACAAGCCCGACGAGGACGACAACTTCACACGAGTGAGCGACACCTTTGAGCCGGGCAACTCCATCTATGTGCTCACCACATTTGACGGAAAGCACGGCACCTTTGAGGTCATCGACAAGCCCGAGGTGCACCGCTTCGCCCTGATGATGCCCGCCGAGAACCTGATCCGTGCCTGCTCGGGCAACGCCATCCAGATTCCCAATGGCACACGCATCGTGACCGACCGTCCCGGTGAAGCCGAGTTCACCGACGGACTGTGGCACATCGTGGTCAAGGCCATCATCCACTACGAGGGATAAAACCAAAACAGAACAATATTGACGATTTCAAAACTACGAATTACGCTAATTAAACCATAATCTCATCAATGGATCAATTAGTGTGATTCGTAGTTTCTTGTTTGAGGAAGAAAATGCGCTGGACCTGTCCCAAATGCGGAAAAAAACTGGACATCAGCAATGAGCAACTCATCGCTGGCGACGGCGTGATCGTCTGCCCGCAATGCTTATTGCAGGCACGGCAACCCATGCCCAAGGCCCGCAACAGTTCCAGCGACGACAAGACGCCCACATCGCCCCAACGCAAAAACAGCAAGAACAGCAGCATCGACTTCACCGACGACACATCATCACCACGCCAGACACCCCCACCCCACAAACCGCGCATGAAACAAGCATCAACCACCTACCGCTATACCGGCCTAGGCGGCGACAGCACCAGCAACACCCCCAAGAGAAAAAACACAAGGAAAAAGAAATCCAGCAAGAAGAAACAAGCAGGCGGCATCAGCGCCCTCGGCTGCCTGGGACGCTCCATCATCATCACCCTGCTCCTCTTTGCCGGCTACATCCTCCTCGGCCTCCTCATCGAAGCCCTACAATAACACCGCCACCATAGATACATACAACTTATTTTTAATCAGGACATTATCGACATCCTAATAACTCGACCTATAGGTCAATTTGCAGGATAGGAAGTGCCTGTAGAGCCGATGAACACTGGCTTTACAGGCATTTCAAAATTTTCAGGCAAAAATCGGGTCACCAGCAAAACCATGTGTTTTATGCAACACGAGACGAATATGAGGATTCATATCTTGACTCTCTTGAACAATCCACCTCAATAGCGAAATTCGCATTAAAGAAATCTGACAGGGTCAACTGCTATATCGTTCCCAATATTTTTTTAAAATATGTGCATATTATGTTATTTGTCACAACTTTTGACTAACTTTGTAGCGTGATTGTGCAATTCTTACTTGTTGATAACCAAGTATTGGTCAAGTGTTTATGAAATAGGTCTTATCAATAGCGGTGTCCTATGGTCATTAGGTTGCTGAATATCCAAAAACTGCAATGAATGTTTATTGGTCACCCGGTTTTGAAGCAACGAGTTGATTTACGGAGGATCCAATTAATTATTATCTTAAATATTTTAGTGTCAATAAAAATGAAGAAAATTTTTACTTTAATGGCTGTGGCCGCTATAGCATTTGCTGCCCAGGCCGCTCAATTGACTGTTGCCGATGGCACTGACACCAATCAGTACATTCCGTTCCGTGCCGCCTACTTCAACTACCCGCCCTACTTTGGCCAGGTGATTTATCCTGCCGGCCAACTCACTCAGTTGGAGGGCAAAAACATTACCGGGCTGACGTTCTATATCGCTAACGAGGGCGGCAGTGTGATGAATGGCGGTGAACTCTCTTTTTTCCTGGGTGTGGTCGATGTGTCGGAGTATTCCATCGTCTCGCCCTTCCGCATCCCTGAGAGCAACCTCACGCTAGTGGGCACGCTCCCGATGACTCAGGGAGAATCTCAGATCGCTGTCAACTTCGATACCCCCTTTGCCTATGCCGGCGGCAACCTTGCACTCATGGTCAAGGTAACGCAAGCGGGGACGGTTTCAGGCACGGGCTCTTTCTATGGCGTGAAGACCAGTGTGCCTAGTGCTGTCTATGGTGGAAACCAATACTTTACCGAGCAATTCTATCCCAAGACAACCTTCACCTATGGTGATGCCAGTGCTCCGGCTGCTGTGACCCTCATCTCCGAGGCCAATGCGCTTGAGGACAATACCCCGTTCATGTTCAATGGCGACGCTGTTGTTACCTTCTATAACAATGGCTACCTGTTCGTGCGTGACGCTACAGGCTATGGCCAGATCACCAACGTGGCTGGCGCCACCTTCGAGAACGGCCAGGTGCTGACCCAGGGGTGGAGCGCCACCAAGGTCAGCAATGGCAACTGGGTGAAGTTCACCGATGCCGCCGGCCTCAGCGCCAGCGGTGAGACCAATGTCGCTCTGGCAACTCCCCAAAAACTCACCGGAGCCGTGGATGAGAGCATGCTCAACGCCTATGTTTACATCGAGAATGTGTCTAAGGACTTTTTCCCCATCCGCTCGTTGCCGCTGCCCGATGGAACGACCATTGGACTGACCGACGTCCTGTGGGCTGTGAATCAGCCAGCCACTGGCAATTACAATGTCTATGGCATTATCTGCAAGGTTGATGGCGCATTGATGTTCAATCCCATTACATTCGTGAAATATGTGGAACCTGCGTTTGTGCGTGGTGACGTGAATAAAGACACTGTGGTGAATATCACTGATGTGACCGCCTTGATCGACTATCTGCTGAACAATGATGATACCAACATCAACCTGCAGGCGGCCGACTGCAACCTTGACACCAACGTGAACATCACCGATGTGACCGCTCTGATCGACTTCCTGCTCAACGGCACCTGGAATTAACCACAAATCATTGTCCAAAAATCTATCCCTCGTGCCCTCCAGAGCACGAGGGACTTTTTACACACTTTTATAGGTACACGCGCCTAACCCCACCAATTTGAATGGAATCATCATTACCATTCCGCCATAGAAACAAAAAGAGATCGATTTAGCGTAGTGAATTCGATAAAGTTCGATAATCGTTTCAGATCCGCCGAGTTCATCCTGAAGATTACGGTACCCAAGGTAGCAGAAAAGGTAGCAGAAAAGGTGACAGAAAACGGGAACGTCACAGAAAATTATCGACTTGATAAAGGAGGATCCTTAATTTCAACCTCTAAAATGGCCGAAATAATAGGTGTTGACAGGAGAAACATTGCAAGAAACATCAAGAAGGTACAAGACCAAGGTGTCGTTCGTCGTGTCGGTCCCGATAAAGGCAGCTTCTGGGAAATAATAGTTTAAGCCCTGGTGCCCAGCAATATAGTAGAAAGCCCAACTGTTTCTCTTGGTCAGTAGGGTTTTCATCAGTAATAGCGAGTCTTCATCTTGGCCCGCCACCGTTGAAGTTGGGTTAAAAAAGTGCGCTATTAAAATTTTTCCAGTAATGTTCCAGTAGAATGTGGAAAAAGCGCCAAAACTCAATGAGTTTCAGCGCCTTACGCTTTGTTTTCTGTACCCAGAGCCGGGGTCGAACCGGCACGGGTATTACCCCATTGGTGTTTGAGACCAACGCGTCTACCGATTCCGCCATCTGGGCGTGGAAGCGGGTGCAAAGGTAAGTGTTTTTTTTGAATTTGTGACAAAAAATCTGCAATTTTTTGCGCATGGGCGTTTTTTGGCACCGATCTGGGAGGTTTTGGCGGGTGTTTTTAGTACTTTTGCGGTCACAAAAAAAGAGTCAATGATTGGTATGGAGGATGATGGACAGAATCGTGTGATGGAGAACCCGTTTGCCCGGACCGAACTGATGCTGGGCGCTGAGGCGATGGCTAAGTTGTCACGTAGCCGCGTGGCGGTGTTCGGCATCGGTGGCGTGGGGGGCTATGTGGTTGAGGCGCTGGCGCGCAGTGGCGTGGGTGCTCTTGACCTGGTTGATGATGACACGGTGAGTGCGTCAAATATCAACCGCCAGATTTTTGCGTTGCACAGCACTATTGGCCGGGCGAAGGTGGATGTGGCTGCTGAGCGTGTGCTGGACATTAATCCGCGGTGCAAGGTGACGGTCCACCGGATGTTCTACCTGCCTGAGAATGCTGATGAGATTGACCTGTCATGCTTTGACTATGTGGTGGACAGCCTGGACACGATCACTGCCAAGATGGAGATCGCGCGTCGTTGCCTTCGGTTGGGTGTGACGCACATCTGCTCGATGGGTGCGGCCTACAAGATGGATCCGATGGCCTTCAGGGTGGCGGACTTTGACTCGACGCGCATTGACCCTCTTGCCCGGATGCTGCGCAAGCTGCTTCACCGCGAGGGAATCCACCATTTCAAGTGCGTCTATAGCGAGGAGGAGCCTCGTCTGAATCCTGATGTGCCCGTGTATGTTGGCGGAAAAAAACAGCCGGGCAGTAACGCGTTTGTTCCTGCCGCGGCTGGTCTGTTGATTGCTCGCGAGGTGATTGTGGACCTCACGCGGGATGTGTCGCTTATTTCTTCTTAGACTTCTTGGAGCTCTTGCTGGAGGAGTTCTTGCCTGATGACTTGTTGCCCTTGTCGGCCTTTGAGGCCTTGCTGGACTTTGAGGTCTTGCTGGATGACTTGGTTTCCTTGTCGGCCTTAGCGCTCTTGCTGCTGGACTTGGATTTCTTGTCAGACTTGGCTCCCTTGCCGGACTTGGATTTGGGCTTATTCTTCTCGGCGGCGGCAGCTTGACGAGCTTCGGCCTTGGTGGGTATCTTAATCTTCTCACCGGCTTTGATCTTGTTGCCGTTCTCAATGCCGTTAGCTCGCTCGAGGTCTTTTACCGAGACACCGTTTTTCTCGGCAATCTGGGTGAGGGACTCGCCTTTCTTGACGGTCACCTCGGTGGGGCGTTGCGGCTTGGACGACTTCTGATGCTTGCTGCTGTGCTTGCTGTTCTTGCTGCTCTTGGAACTGTACTCGGCGTTGCTCTTGCGGCTGCTCTTGTGACTGTCCTTGTTGCTGTACTTGTGGTTGCGGTTGCGCCAGTCCTGGGTATTGCTGCGTGAGGCATGCTGTCGTGCCGTCTGTTCCTCGGACTTGTAGGATGAGGCCTTGGCGGTTTTGGTGCTCTTGGCTTCCTCGTCGAGGTTGACGGTGTAGGAGCCTGTATAGGGTGCCTTGGTAGCGGCTTCCTGCTCGATTTTCTTGACCTCGTCGAACTGTTCCTGCTCATTGGCCTGCTGGTTCTCATCGGCTGGCTGACTGCTGCTATTGAGGGCGAGCATTTCTTCATTGTCGGCACTGGCGATGGAGGGTGCGGGCGCTTTGACCTTGAGGGTCTCGCCCTTGCGGACGCGCTCGCTGCTCTTGCCGTTGAGAGCCATCAACTCGGATGTGGTCATGCCATACTTGGCGGCGATGCTTGCTGCCGTCTCGTTGCGTCCCACCTTGTGGGTGATGGTGCGCATGTCTCCCGTGGAGGTGCGTCCGCTGAGGTATTCCTCGGTGGTGGGTGCGTCACCGCCTGGCTCGACGATGGGTCGGTGCCCGTAGAGGTCCTCGCGGTAGTTGTCGATGGTGTCCTCGCTCATGATGAAGCTGTAGATCTGCTGTGAGGGCAGCACCAGCACATAGGGGTGGCTGTCACCAGGGATGACATCCTTGCGGAACTGGGGATTGAGGGTGCGGATTTCCTCGATGGGGATGTTGAGCACCTTGGCAATCTGCCCGAAGTGGATGCGGCGGTTGACGGTGACGGTGTCGGTGATGAGCGGCTTGCGGGCCAGTGAGGGGCTGATGTTGTGCTGCTTGTAATAGGTCATCGCATAGTTGGCGGCGATGAATGCAGGCACGTAGCCGCGGGTCTCCTTGGGCAAGTAGTTGTAGATATCCCAGAAGTCGCCGGTACCACCGTTGTTGTGCAGCGCCTTGTTGACATTGCCGGGCCCGCAGTTGTAGGCGGCGATGGCGAGCGACCAGTCGTTATAGATCTGGTACAGGTTCTTCAGGTACTTGGCAGCCATTGCGCTGGAGCGATAGGGGTCACGGCGCTCATCGACGAGCGAGTTCACCTCCAGTCCCAGTCCCTTGCCGGTGCCAATCATGAATTGCCACAGACCGGCGGCGCCCACTCGTGAAGTGGCGTTAGGGTCGAGCGCACTCTCGACGATGGGCAGGTACTTGAGTTCGAGGGGCAGTCCCTCCTTCTCGAGCGCTTGCTCAAAGATGGGCATGTAGTACAGGCTCATGCCCAGCATCTGCTCGACGAGTGTGCGGCTGCGATAGACGTATCGCTCGATGTGCTGCCTCACGACTTGGTTATAGGGCATCTCGATGACTGAGGGTATCGCTGCCAGTCGCTTGATATAGGTCTCCTCCCCCACCTCGCCGGGGGACTTGTTCTCGACGTCGGCATCGAGTACCGCATAGTTCTGGAGATACCAGTTGGTCATCATCTTGTGGACATCGGTATCAAAGCTCTCAGGGAAGACGATATCATCGTCGGTGATGGAGTTTTTTAACGATAGGATGTTGTTCTTTTCACGCGGTCCGGCTACCAGCGTCAAGGCTGCCAGCGCCGTCGCGAATAATACTGTGAAGAGTCTTTTTCTTATCATATTGTCTCATTATTTTAGTTGCACTGTTAAAAGCTGAATGCACATTGCAGTCCCAACGAGGGCAGTCGTCCGCCAGTGACGCCCTGAACGCCGTTGACACTGCCATCGATGGCCGTGGGTGTCACGTCGAGCGTGAGGTCGGGGGAGATGTCGAAGTGAGCCAGCGAAGCGTCGACATAGGCATCGACGATGTTGAGCAGATACACGCCCACCATGGCGATGACACAGATCTCGCGATAGCGGCGGTAGTAGTCACGCTTGCTCTTGAGCACCTTCTGCAGCCAGGCCTTGTCCAGGTCGCTCTCGCTGACCGTTGGCGGGAAGAAGTCCATGTAGCTGCGCGTGTCGGGGTCGTCGTCCATCACGTCGCGGTAGCCCTTGGAATAGTCCTTGTACATGCGGTTATTCCACGATGCGCCGTAGCTGAGTCCGACAAACGAGCCGACGACGATGGGCAGTTTCCAATAGCGGCGGTTATAGATCTGTCCCAGTCCGGGACACAAGGCCGACAGCCACAGCGCCCGCTGTGGGTCGGGATTGAACACCCTGACCTTGCCCAGCGAGGGCGATGCCGTCGTGTCCATGAGGATTTCCACGTCATCGAGGCCCCTGATCGAGTCCACCGAGGCGAACACAACGGTATCTCCTGCGGCATTGACCACACGCACGGGATTGCCCTTTTTCATCTCGGCCGAGTCGGTGACGACGATGGGCTTGCGGTCATGGCGCATGATGACCTTGGACTGGTTCACAGCCTGGACCACGCTATCGCCATGGACGCTGGTGACGCCTTCCTGCGCCAGCGCTTGTCCGCTATACCATGACAGGCACAGCAGCAGTGCTGCGAGATGGAAGACCCATTGCTTGCTATATGTCGTGAAGTGCTTCACTGAACGGTCAAGCGTCTTTCAGATGATCAAAGATACTGATGATTCTCTCCAATTCCTCCTCGGTGGTGAACGGGAAGGTTATTTTTCCTTTGCCCGAGCGGTCGCAGGCAAACTTCACCGGCACCCCAAACGTTGATGCCAGGTGGCGCTGGAGAATCTCGTAGTCCTTAGCCCGTATCGGCTTGTGCTGCCCTCCCTGGGCCGCACGTTCATCGTCGGCAGCCTGCTGCATCTGCTTGGCGCGCTGTTCCACCTGCCTTACCGACAACCCCTTCTTGACGGTCTCATTATACAATTTCAACTGCAGCTTGGGGTCATCAAGCGAGAGCAGGGCACGGGCATGGCCCATGTCCAGCGTGTGGTCATGCAGGCCGAGCTGCACCTCGGCGGGCAACTTGAGCAGTCGCAGGAAGTTGGCGATAGTGGCTCGCTTCTTGCCGATGCGCTCGCTCAGGCGCTCCTGCGTGAGGTGGTACTGGTCGATCAGTTTCCTGAAGGTGAGAGCAATCTCGATGGCGTTGAGGTCCTCACGCTGGATGTTCTCGATGAGGGCCATCTCGGTCACCTCGCTGTCATTGGCGGTGCGGATGTAGGCTGGCACCGTTTCCAGACCAGCGAGCTGAGCGGCACGATAGCGACGTTCACCCGAGATGATCTGATACGAGTTGTCACCCGTGCTGCGCAGGGTGAGTGGTTGGATGATGCCCAGTTCCCTGATGCTGGTCGCCAGCTCGGCGAGAGCCTCGGCGTCAAACACCTGGCGCGGTTGATCAGGATTGGGTGTTATCTGGGCAACAGGTATTTCGTTGATGGCCGACGATCCTCCCGTCTGGATGTCATCCATCGAGATGAGAGAGTCAAGCCCCTTGCCTAATGCACTTCGTTTCATATTTTTCAGTTTTCAGTTGTCAGTTAAAAGGATTCACTTGCCCTTGCTGCGGGAAATAATTTCGTTGGCGAGCTGGATGTGGCTCGTGGCACCACGGCACGTGGGGTCATACTGGATGACGGGCAGGCCGTGGCTGGGCGCCTCGCTGATGCGGATGTTGCGCGGTATCACCGTGTTGAACACCATGTCGCCAAAGTGCCCCTTCAATTCCTCAAAGATCTCGTTGGCCAGGCGCAGCCGCGCGTCATACATCGTCAGCAGGAAGCCCTCGATGCGCAGGCCAGCATTGAGCTTGCCCTTGATGATGCGGATGGTGTTGAGCAGCTTGCTGATGCCCTCGAGGGCAAAGTACTCGGCCTGAACCGGGATGATGACACTGTCGGCCGCGGTGAGCGCGTTGACGGTGATCAGTCCCAACGAGGGGCTGCAGTCGATGATGATGTAGTCATAGTCATCCTTGATATCGCTGATGGCATTGCTCAGGACGCGTTCACGCCCCTTCTTCTCGACGAGCTCCAGCTCGGCGCCGACGAGGTCGATGCGCGACCCCAGCAGCTTGAGCCCCTCGACACAGGTGTCCACTGTCGCGCTGCGCATGGGGTACTCATCCACCAGGCATTCATAGATGGTCGATGACATGTCCTTGGGCTCGACACCGAGTCCCGAGGTGGCGTTGGCCTGCGGGTCGGCATCGATGAGCAGCACGCGCTGGCCGATGCTGGCCAATGCCGCCGAGAGGTTGATGGAGGTGGTGGTTTTTCCCACCCCACCCTTTTGATTGGCTATTGCTATGATTTTACCCATTTAAGTTGTCATGTTTTCAATTGTCAGTTTTCAGTTGTCAGTTTTCATCGGCATCAGCAATGAACCGACAACTGCAAACAGTAAAACTCTTTTAGGGTGGCACAGCTTCCTTATCAACAGCGACAAAACTGCCGCCAAGCTGATCTGATGGTTGCACGGCCGCTAAAATAGTCTAAAATGTTCTGATCACGCTACTGGTGCCTCGGCCGGCAGTTCACCTGAATCGCCTGTCATGGCCAGCAAACGTTTCACGGATGCAAAGTAACAATTTATTCCTCAAAAACCCGTCAAAAAGTCCGTTAAAATGGGTGAATTGTTGAAAACTATTCTGAATTGTCAATAACTCGTGGAACATTCCATTTTTGGACAATTCAACGCACGCTGAGCCACCAATCTCAAACCGCAGTGGCCACGTCGTCTCGACGCAGCCACTGGTCGTAAACCTTAAAACATCTTTCTTACAGGGCCGTACCTAAACTTAACCTTCGGCCCCTTTTTTATCCCATCCATCCCTGGGCTAGACGGCCCGGGGAGGCAACACCTCAGCATCATTATGTCAAACAAAGGTACAGCATTTTCACATTAACTGGCCTGTCGATATGCTAAAAAAAGTTGATAAGAGCAACTTTTATCCACAATGTTTCTATTATTTGTCAAAAAATGCAGTAAATTTGCGATTTCAAAGCCAATCATGCCTCCGTGGCATGAGAAGATTGTAAGGGTGTTATATCGAGGGCCACCAGCCAGTCGCCTCCCGAGCATAATATCCTTAATTAATGTGTGACTAAACCAAAACTAAATTAATAAAGTAATGAGAAAATTATCATCCCTGCTGATAACAGCAATGGTATGCATCCAAGCCCTCGCCATTCCAGCACACAAGGGCATGGTGCAGTTACCCCAGCCCGACGGCACCTATGTGACCATCGGTCTCGTGGGCGACGAGTTTTACCACTTCAATGTAACCGCCGACGGTTATACCGTGATGCTTAACGAGGCTGGGGCCTACGTCTATGCCCAGCGCGACGGTAGCAGGCTGGTGCCCACCCAGGTGCTGGCTCACGACCAGGGTGACCGCACCGCGGACGAGCGTGCCCTGCTCGAGAGTACCCCTAAGCGTCTTGTTGACGAGACTGCGGTGGCCATGGCAGGCGCTCAGCGTGTGAAGCGCAACGTGGACTTGTCCAACTTTGACTTTGCCAACTTCCGCGGCCTGGTGATTCTGATCGACTTCGCCGACACGAAGTTCACATCCGATGACCCCAAGTCGTTCTATACCGAAATGTTCAGCACACCCAACCTCACCGAATGGACCGACCCCAAGACCGGCAGGACCGTGACTTGCCCCGGCAGTGTGCGCGACTATTTCAACGACCAGTCCGATGGTGCCTTCGCTCCCCCCTTTGACGTGTATGGTCCTTATACCTCGACGCGCAATGCGAGCCAGTGCAAGCGCTACTCGGCTTCCATCTTCACCAATGCGCTGAAGGCCGCCAACGACGAGGTAGACTTCAGCCGCTATGACAACAACGGTGACGGCAAGGTCGATATGATTTACTTCCTCGTGGCCGGTTACACCTCAAGCTACAGCGGCAACAACTCGGGCTACCTGTGGCCCCATGCCTCCAACCTGTACTACAACTACATCTCCTATGACGGCAAGTGGATGGACCGTTATGCCAGCTCCGGAGAGTTTTACGGTTGGGAAAGCAGTCCATCGACAGTGTGCACCGAGGGCATCGGCACCGTGTGCCACGAGTTCAGCCACGTGCTGGGTTTGCCCGACTTCTATGACACCGACTATGAAGATGGTGGCGGCCAGAGCCACGACCCGGGCGGTTGGGACCTGATGGCCGGCGGCGCCGACTACAACTACGGCCGCACTCCTGCAGGCTACACTTTCTACGAGCGCTATGCCCTGGGATGGGCCAAGCCCAAGACCATCACCCAGGAGGGGTCTTACTCTCTCGAGGCCGTGAACACGTCGCGCAGCGGTTACATCCTGCGCTCCCCGGTCCAGAAAGAGTTCTTCACCATCGAGAACCGCCAGCGCACCGGCTGGGACGCCTATCTCCCCGGGCACGGTATGATTGTCACCCGCGTTGACAGCACCAACGCAAGCATCTGGAGCCAGAACAAGGTGAACTGTAATCCTGACCATAACTATTTCGAAATCCTGCGAGCAGGCAATTCCACCTCGGGCGACAGCGGCAGCGACCCCTTCCCCGGCATCCTGGGCAACCCCATGTTGACCAATGAGACCTATCCCAGCCTGAGAACATGGGGTGGCTATGGTAACGACTTCAACATCGTGGGCATCAACGAGAAGAATGGTGTCATCACCTTCAACGTGGTTGCCGAGGGCGGCCTGCAGATGCTCATCGAGGACTTTGAGGACATGACGGCCAACTCCAGCACCACCGACCAGAACGTGGAGGGCACATTCACCACCTGGACGTTCAATAAGGCCGGCGTCCGTGCCCCCGGCGAGGAGAAGGCCGATGGCGAGCACAGCGTGCTGATGAAACTGCCCAGCCAGTTCTACAGCACAACGCCCCTCTACTACAACACCTACTTGGCCAGCATGACCGTGTTCAACACTGGCGCTTACGTCGCCAAGTATTCACTTGAGTATTCGATCGACGACGGTGCCACGTGGCTCAAGGTCTTCACCCCTGCCGGCAACGTGTCGGCCGAGGTGCCCGCCAAGACTACAGGCATCTGCTACTGGAACCTCAACCTCAATAATCATCAGCCGGCACTCTACCGAATTGCCCAAGTGGGAGGTAACAAGAATGCGTCCACCTACATTGACAATTTCACCCTGTACTACACTGGTGAAGAGGGTGGCCCGATCGAGCACAAACACGGCGACGTGAACGGTGACAGCGAGGTCAATCTTGCCGACGTGAACGCCATCATCGACATCATCCTCAGAGGAACCGCCGACACCGAGCTGTCCAAGCGCGCCGATGTCAATAAAGACGGTGAGGTCAACATTGCCGATGTCAATTTGCTCATCAGCATGATTCTTAAGTAAAACCCGCTAGCAAGGTGGACTCCATCACCATTCAAGCCCTAAAGGCCTCAATAGCCCGACTTGAACCACTGATAGAGCCCACCTTGCCCTTTTAATACCACTTATATAATTAATTCAATTATATAAAGTAGCTGCGCCACTTTAAAAACTTGAATATTAATGGTTAAAGATATTCTATTTCTTACCTCACTTGGTTTTTTTTAGAAACTTTTCAAGAATCACTGACTGCAATTCATTAAACTTTAACCTTCAATCATTCAACAGTGAGCAAGTTATCTAATTGCGAAACTAAATTAACAGAATCATAACCGCCTTTCAAGAGATTTAGATTTACATCATTTAATTCAATCAAGAGCTATGAAGAAGATTTTAGCATTATTAGCCTTAGCATTGCTGTGTATGACAGCACGCGCCATACCTGCTGACCCCACCCCAGCAACAGTGACACAGCCCGACGGCACGACACTGACCCTTACCCTGCACGGTGACGAGTTCTTCCACTTCACCACGACCATCGATGGCTACACCGTGATGAAGAACGCGCAGGGCTACTACACCTATGCCCGCCTGGATCACGGCACACTGGTGGCAGGCAACCGCATCGCCCGCGACCCGTCTCAACGCACCGACGCCGACCGCTCAGCGCTGGCCTCCCTGCCCAAGCGCCTGACAAGTGCCACCATGGCACAGGCAGGCCTCAAGAAGCTGGGACAACGCAATAGCGCGATGCGCCGCGTGGGATCCGACGGCACGATGAACTACGACAGTTTCCGTGGCTTGATCATCCTGATCAACTATTCCGATCAGGAATTCTCGATGCCTGAGGCCAACGACTTCTATAATGACATGGTCAACACCCATGACTTCACCGGCTACACGCTCAACGGCCGCACCGTGAGGATGACCGGCAGCGTGCGTGACTACTTCTACGACAACTCAGCCCACGTGTTCGACCCGCACTTTGACATCGTGGGCCCCGTTAACGTGAATTACACCTGCACGTCCCCACAAGGCACAAGTCGCGCCGAACCGATTTTCCGCGAGGCACTGAGCCTTGTTGATGACCAGATCGACTTCAGCGACTATGACACCGATGGCGACGGATATGTCGACATGGTGTTCTTCCTGGTGGCTGGCCTGTCCTCCAACTACAGCGGTAACAACGACAATTACCTGTGGCCTCACATGTACTACCTGTATAACGCACCCGCACTCGACGGTGTGGAGTTCGGCCTGTATGCCTGCTCCACCGAAATTGCCGGTTGGGAGAACTACTGGTCGGACGTGAACGGCATCGGCACCTTCTGCCACGAGTTCGGACACGTGCTGGGTCTGCCTGACCTCTATGACACCGACTACAACGGCTCTGGTGGCGAGAGCCGCAACCCGGGCGCATGGTCCATCATGGCTGGCGGCAGCGGGGGCAATTTCGGCCGCAACCCTGTCGGCTACAGCCTGTATGAGCGCTACGCCTTAGGATTCTCCCAGCCCATGGTCATTAACCAACCAGGCCATTACACGATACAACCGCTCGACGAGAGAAACGAGGGCTATCGCCTGAACACCCCCATCAAGAACGAGTTCTTCCTCATCGAGAACAGGCAGCCAGGCAAGTGGGACAGGTACCTGCCTGGCCACGGCATGATGGTTGCCCGTGTCGACAGCACCGACGAGGACATCTGGTGGATGAATCAGGTCAACTGCAATCCCAAGCACATGTACTATGAACTGTTGCGCGCCAAGTATAACGGTGAGGACAGCGGCAGCGACCCCTTCCCTGGCACAGCTGGCGTCACCACAATCACCAACGTCACCAACCCAAGTCTGCAGACCTGGGGGAAGTATTTCAACGACTACGCCATCTTCAACATCACCGAGGAGGAGTCACTCATCACGTTTGACGTGGAGAATGACAATACGATTCAAGCTGTCGTCGAGGACTTTGAAAACATGCCTGTCACCACCGACATGAGCGCCAAGGGTGTCCAGGGCGTCTTCAGCAAGTGGGACTTTGTGAAATGTGCCGTGGAGAGTCCCGAAGAGGGCAATTGTGACGGCAGCCAGGCTGTGGCGATGAAGAAGCCCAGCCAGATCACGACGTCCAAGCCGCTCAGCATCTGCCCCTACATGCTCTCCTACACCGTGCACAACCCGACGAGTACCGCTGCCAACATCAAGTTCTCCTACTCGCTCGACAACGGTAAGACATGGACCGCTCCGCTCGAGGGCACCATTTCATCGGCCGGGCATTCAGTTCAATCGGCCATTGTCTCCCTTCCCACGACCGCTCCCATCATGCTGCGTTTCAACCAGGTGTCGGGTAGCGCCAAGGTAAGCCTCTACATCGACAACATCAAGCTCTACTACCAGGACACCTGGCCCGAGCAGATTCTCGTGGGAGACGTGAATCGTGACGGCGAGCTCACCGTTGCCGACGTGAACTTGATGATTGCGATGATCCTGGGCGGCGGTGTTGACGACGAGACCAGGCCCATTGCCGACGTGAACGCCGACGGCGAGCTCACCGTCGCCGACGTGAACCAGCTCATCGAGATGATTCTCCGGTAAAAACCGCCTATCCACAGCCTAAACCGAGAAGTATTCTAAACCATATTTTATTAACTATAAATTTTAAGGATATGAAGAAGTATTTAATTATTCTCACGTTGGGACTGATGTGCCTCGCTGCACATGCGGTTCCTGCAGATCCTACTCCGGGTCAGATTACCCAGCCCGACGGCAGCAAACTCACTGTGATACTGCACGGTGACGAATTCTTTAACTACTTGACAACCGTTGATGGTTACACGATCGTCAAGAACGAGGCTGGCTATTACACCTATGCCCACCAGTCTGGAAACACCCTGGTTGCCAGCAACCTGATTGCGCGCGACGAGGCAAAGCGCACCGCGGCCGACCGTGCTGCTCTCGCCAGCATCCCCAAGGGTCTCAAAAGCCAAGTCATGGTTCAGCGTGGCAAGAAGATGTTGAACCACCGCAACAACTTGATTCGTGGCATCGGCCACGGTGGCCACATGGACTACAGCAAGTTCCGCGGCTTGATTGTCCTGATTAACTACACCGACATCACATTTGACGATTGCACCCCGTCAAACTACACCCCCTTTGGCTTCTATGACGAGATGATCAACGGTCATGACTACAAGGGCTTCACGCTTCCCGCAGGAACCAAGGTTGACTGCATGGGCAGTGTGCGTGACTACTACTATGACAACTCCTTCCAGCAGTTTGACCCGCACTTTGACATCCTGGGCCCGATTGATGTCCCCTTCGCCAGCACCGACGCCCATCAGTTCCGTTGCGACACCATCTTCTTTGCTGCGCTCGAGGCTGCTGACCCCGATGTGGACTTCAGTCAGTATGACACCGATGAGGACGGCACTGTCGACATGGTCTTCTTCCTTGTTGCCGGCTACGGCTCGGACTACAGCGACAACAACCGCGACTACTTGTGGCCCCACATGAAGGACTTCGAGGAGTCTCCAGTGCTTGATGGCGTGAACTTCAGCCTCTATGCCTGCTCAACCAATATGATGGGAGCCCAGGGCGACTTTATCTCATTGGGCAGCATCGCCGGCATCGGCACCATCTGCCATGAGTTCAGCCATTGCTTGGGTCTGCCCGACTTCTACGATACCGACAGCGACGGCAGTGGAGGTGTCAACCACGCCTATCCCTTGACCTGGTCCATCATGGCCAGCGGCTTCAAGAACAACAATGGACGCAACCCCGCCGGCTACAGCCTGTTTGAGCGCTATGCTCTCGGCTTTGCACAGCCCGCCCTCATTGAGGGTGAGGGTACAATCACTGTACCTGCTCTTGAAAAGAACAACACGGGTTATCGCTTGAATACCGCCAACGAGGGTGAATACTTCATTATCGAGAATCGCCAGCGCATCAAGTGGGACAAGAACCTGCCTGGCCCTGGTATGCTCATCTGGCGCGTTGACTCGACCAATGTCGATGTCTGGGAGAACAACCTGGTGAACGCCAACCCCAACCACAATTACTATGAGCTGCTCCGTGCCAACTTCAACGGCATGAACGACAGCCCTCGTGACCCGTTCCCCGGCACGACCAACGTGACAAGTATCTCAAACGCCACTCAACCCAACCTGCGCACGTGGGACGGCAAGTTGAGCCAATATGCCTTTACCAACATCACCGAGGCCGACAGCATCATCACCTTTGATGTAGTGAAAGACAACTCCAAGAGCTCCATCGAGGACTTTGAGAAGATGCCCGTGGGGGCTACCCTCAACGAGCGCGGTGTGGCTGGTGTATATGCCAACTGGGACTTCTACAATTGTGCTGTTGTTGACACCGCCCAGGTGGGCAACGGACATGTTGTTGCCATGAAGAACGGCAGCTACTTCAACACCAACGCCAACCTGAACAAGATTCCCAAGGTTGTACGCTTCAAGATCTACAATCCCACCTCAACTGGCGTTTACATCACTCCCCAGTATTACAACGGCTCTCGCTGGAAGGGTCTGGACACTTATCCCTATGACTTCTATCTTGCTGCCGGCACCGAAGGTTCGGCTACAATCACCTCACTGCCTACCGACAAGCCCATCATGCTGCGACTCAAGTGTCAGGGCAGCTCGACTGAGTACTGCTTCATCGACGACATCGAGATCTGCTACGAGAGCACCTGGACTCCCGAAATCGAGTTCATCCTGGGCGACGTGAACCGTGACGGCGTGGTGAACGTTACCGATGCCATCGACCTGATCAACTACATCCTCAATGACGAGGGCGACATTGACCTCAACGCTGCCGACTACAACGAGGACACCGAGGTGAACGTCACCGATGCCATCGATATGATTAACTTCATCCTGAACAATGTGTGAGCCGACCAGGCTGCACACTAACTCGGATAGCACTATCTAACAACTGTGCCGAGGGCCAATCACCCCTCGGCACAGTTACTTTTATTGGTGTCAGGAAATAGTCACAATAGGTTTTGAAACTGTATCAAAACTCAACGACA
Source organism: Sodaliphilus sp. (assembly GCA_045114435.1). Taxonomy (GTDB): domain Bacteria; phylum Bacteroidota; class Bacteroidia; order Bacteroidales; family Muribaculaceae; genus Sodaliphilus. The sequence continues at coordinate 9,302 of JBGUKK010000088.1, read as the reverse complement.
GAAAAAAGGGGACCTATTGGTCAAAAAGGTGGTGTGCTGACGCACAAGAGAAACTTGTCAAGTTAGCAATATTGGCTTCGCCGAGCTATAGGTTCGCATGAGCGCCCTACAGGACATGGGGCCAACTGCCAATATCATTACCTAAAAAAGACTGTGCCGGGAGACCTAACGCTCCTGGCACAGTCGTTTAATGGATGCTCTCCTCAGTGGTCCCGTGTTGCGGAACCAAGGGGATGATTAATTGTTGTTCAAGATGTAGTTGATCATGTCGATGGCGTCGGTGACGTTCACCTCAGTGTCCTCATTGAAGTCGGCAGCGTTGAGGTCAATGTCGCCCTCGTCATTGAGGATGTAGTTGATCAGGTCGATGGCATCGGTAACATTAACCTCGCCGTCACGGTTCACGTCGCCCAGGATGAAGTCAGGACCGGGATCGCCAACGGTGAAGGGGACGGGATCGTTAAAGAACCAGTTCCAGTCATAGTTGTTGGGGAAGTAAGGCGACCAAACAACAACATAATACTTCGTGCCGTCGGTCAAGTAATAGGAACCGCTGATGTCGATCGTAGCAGTCTCATTCTCCTGCAGGTCAACCTGAGTGGTTTGGGCTGTAGTGGCTACAGTATACTTGCCAGCGTCGTCTCGGGTTGCGAGAGCCCATCGGATGGTGCCCTGCCAGGGACCGCTCAGAGCCTTCACCTCGAACGAGCCGCGCACGTTGTTGGCAGGCATCATTTCGGCCTCATAGGTGGTACCGGTTACTACAACACCACCGTTCTCGCCCTCTTCAGAGGGACGGATGCCCATGATGGCATACTGGTCGGCGTTGAAACCTTCCTTGTACTCGTCGTGCTCATAGGGGGTGTCACCGTAGATACGCGGTGAGAGCAGGTCGAAGCTGAACCAGCTGTTATATTCCTCGGGCTGGAAGCCCCAGATGATGCGAAGTCTACCCTCAGAATCATAGCCGTCCACCACGAAGGCGTGACCAGTGTGGGTCTCAGCTCCACTGTTGGCAATCGTCCTGTAGCCAAAGTAGAGAACGGGGCGACCCTCATCGAGTTCGGTGTAAACCATCTCACGCCAGTTAGCATCAGTGTAATTGGCCTTCTGCAAGAACTGCATGTTGGGGTTGTAGTCGAAGTAAGCAACCATAGCCTTGATGATCTGATCATAACTTACATTGGTGCTGCTGGTCGAGAATCTGGCTTGGAGGGCAACAGCGACATCATAAATCATCTGAGCACAATCCTGCCAGTTGGTAGAGGTCTCGGTGTAAGCGTTCTTCATGTTGCGGTACTTGTAACTGTGGTTGAAGTTGGCCGTAGCGGTTTTCTCTTCGTCACCCAGCATGTAGTGGAAGGTGTTCGAGCCGTTACCGTAAGCGGGGAACTGCAAGCCCTTCATGATGTGAGAGACAGCGATGGGCACGCAACCAGCATAGCAGTGCTCCCCGTTATAGGTGGGGAAGTAGTTGTTGTAGGGACCAAACTGGTGCCAGTGGGGACCCTCACCATAGTCATTCAGGAACATGGGCTTCACACCCTCGGGGTTCATCCTCAACTTGGGAGTGTTAACAACGAGATTGGGATGGTGACGCAATCCATCAAGGCTCTTCTGATACATGCCGAGCAGGACCTTCAGGGGCTCGGGCGCGGTATTGATGTTGAACGAACCCTTGTCGCTGTAACCCAGCACGGGAGAGGTGATATCGTCACCGGAAACAATAACAAAACCCTGACCGCCGTCACGGTTGAACACGTAGTAGTCGGCCTGGCCCATCATGTTTCTTGCCTCATAGTTCAAGGTCATCTTGACGTTATTAGAGGCATTGAGCATGGTGGGATTAGCAAACTGCTGCTTGGCAATCACCTCGGCCTGGGCAGGGGTGATGGTCTTAGCATTGACACCCTGTGAGAACATGGCCAATGCTGCAATCAAAAATAAAGATTTCTTCATAAAACAAATTATTGGATTAATAATTACACTCAGTCATTTTGCACAACGCTCTTTATAGTATAGCGTGAATATGGTAAAGTTACGTTTGCTAAAAAAAATATGAGGCAATCTCGCGGAAAAATAATTTTCAGCCACGAATTGATTATACCTCACAATCTTTTTTCACGGGCGCAAAAGTAAGATGTTTTGGGGAAATCTCAAAACTTTTTGAGATAAATCTTATAAAAATTCCAAAAAAATAGCAGAAATCAAACACTATAACCTGATTTTCAACATATTACAAACACAGGAACCATTCCTCAAACAATGATTATCAGAATCCATGGTAAAAACGCCCCGATTTGCCATGATGCGCCACCTCTCTGACATCAAGCCCGATAGCACACCCATCAACGAAAACAGGCCTTTTTCAACTTTGATTTTTCCTACTATTATCCTACCAAAAACAGTTAACTAATAATAACAATTTTTTGCTTTATTAATTTGTGCAATTCAAAAAGAGGCTTTACCTTTGCACCAAAGTTGGAAATATTAATACTATTCATCCTAAGTGAACATCGCGTTGTGAAACGCGGTGTTTATTTTTAGCAATGATATAGCCGCAGGGGCCAATTCTGCTGTGCTAATACGAATTACGCTAATCAGACCCTCATAAACCGTTTTTCATCAAGTTACCGCGTCTCGGCATAAAAAAAGAATGATTCTTTTTGTTCTGCGCTCAACTTTTTGTAACGCTGGCTCGCTGCGCTTCGCCGAAGTTACCGCGTCTCGGCATAAAAAAGAATGAATTCTTTTTGTTCTGCGCTCGACTTTTTGTAACTTTGCGCATCAACTATAATTCATTCACCCAAATCTCAATACAATGTTAAGGAAAATCCGCATAACACTGGCGACTATCATGATGATCATGGTGACGCTGCTGTTTCTTGACGTGAGCGGCGTGCTTCACCATTACCTGGCATGGACGGCACGCATTCAGTTCCTGCCGGCCCTGCTCGCCCTCAACGTGGTGATCATCGTGGCGCTGGTGCTGTTGACACTCATCTTCGGGCGCATCTACTGCTCGGTCATCTGCCCGCTGGGCATCTTCCAGGATATCGTGTCGTGGATACACGGCAAGCGCAAGAAGAACCGTTTCACGGCCAGCCCCGAACGGCGCTGGCTGCGCTATGGCGTGCTGGCACTGTTTGTTGCCGCCTTCATCGCTGGCATCCACTCGCTGGTGGCCCTGCTCGCCCCCTACAGCAGCTATGGCCGCATGGTGACCAATCTGCTGTTGCCGGTCTATCAGTGGGGCAACAACCTGCTGGCCGCGATGGCCGAGCGGATGGACAGCTACACCTTCTACGGCGTGGACGTGTGGATGAAAAGCCTGCCCACCTTCCTGATTGCACTGGCCACCTTCATCATCATTGCCGTGCTGGCATGGCGCGGCGGCCGCACCTATTGCAACACCATCTGCCCCGTGGGCACCATCCTCGCCCAGCTGGCCCGCTTCTCGTGGTTGAAGATCTATTTTGACGCCGAGAAGTGCAAGTCGTGCAGCCTGTGCACCAAGAACTGCAAGGCCTCATGCATCGACTTCAACACACACCAGGTGGACTACACGCGATGCGTGACCTGCGGCAACTGCCTGGAAAAATGCAACTTCGGGGCTCTGCACTATGGTCATCCCAAGGCGGCACCGCAACCGGCGCCAGCCGATGACCCCCAACAGTCCGATGCCGACAGCACCCGCCGAGCCTTCCTCGTGGGAACCGCCATTGTGGGGGCCGACATCGCCCTGGCCCAGGCTGCCAAGAAGGTGGACGGTGGACTCGCCGTCATCGAGGACAAGGTGCCTGCCAAGCGCTCCACCCCCATCACCCCTCCGGGCTCGGTGAGCGCTCATCAGTTTGCCCAGCATTGCACCGCTTGCCAGCTGTGTGTCGCCAAGTGCCCCAATGGCGTGTTGCGTCCCTCGACCGACCCGCTGCGCTTGATGCAGCCCGAACTGAGTTTTGAGCGCGGAGCCTGCCGACCCGAGTGTGTCGAGTGCTCCACCGTGTGCCCCACCGGTGCCATCAAGCCCATCACCGTTGCCGAGAAGTCCTCGACCATCGTGGGCCATGCCGTGTGGGTCAAAGCCAACTGCTTGATCCTCAACGACGGTGTGAGCTGCGGCAACTGTGCCCGCCACTGCCCCACCGGTGCCATCATGATGGTGCCCAGCGACTCCAAGGACGAGAACTCTCCGATGGTGCCTGCTGTCGATCAACAATACTGCATCGGTTGTGGCACGTGCGAGTATGTGTGCCCCTCCAGGCCGTTCAGTGCCATCTATGTCGAGGGCCACGAGAGCCACAGGCAGATTTAAACGGCTATCGCCGTGAATAATGGATAACGTTTAAAGGTTAATGATTCATGAACGACAATCAACATAACAGCGACAATAATGGCGGCAAGAGACTGAACCGCCGCACCTTCCTCAAGGCATTAGGTCTGGGGACTGCCACGGCTGCCGCTCCCGTCATCGTGAGCTGCGCCACCAGCGATGAGAAGAAACTGCCCGTGCAGGAGCCTCCCGTGGGCAAGATGACCTACCGCGAGAACCCCAAGACCAAGGAGAAAGTCTCCATCCTGGGTTATGGCATGATGCGCCTGCCCGCCACCAACGACAAACCCTTCGGCCGCGACAATGACGCCGAGATTGACCAGGAGATGGTCAACCGACAGGTGGACTATGCCATCGAGCACGGCGTGAACTACTTTGACACGTCACCCGCCTACAGCCGCGGCCTGAGCGAGCACGCCACGGGCATCGCCCTGAGCCGCCACAAGCGCGACGAGTACTTCATCGCCACCAAGCTGTCCAACTTCGCCCCCGAGACCCAGACCCGTCAAGCCAGCATCGAGATGTTCCAGAACTCGCTCAAGGAACTGCAGGTCGATTACATCGACTACCTGTTGCTGCACTCCATCGGCGGCGGTGAGCCTGGACATGCCATGGAGCTGTTTGAGAACCGATACATCAACAACGGCATCCTCGACTACCTGATGGAACAGCGCGAGAAGGGCGTGATACGCAACCTGGGATTCTCCTACCACGGCGACATCGCCGTGTTTGACCACCTGCTGGCCAACCATGACAAGTACAAGTGGGACTTTGTGCAGATCGAGCTGAACTACCTGGACTGGAGGCACGCCAAGGACTTCAGCGAAGAGAACACCAATGCCGAGTATCTCTATGCCGAACTCGACAAGCGCGGCATTCCAGCCGTGATCATGGAACCCCTGCTGGGCGGACGACTGGCCTCGCTACCGAAGCCCCTGGCACGCAAGATCATGGCGCGGGCCCCCGAGCGGTCGCTGGCCTCGTGGGCCTTCCGCTACGCCGGTTCATTCCCCCGCGTGCTCACCGTGCTGAGCGGCATGACCTACATGGAGCACCTCAAGGAGAACCTGTGCACCTACAGTCCACTCGAGGAACTCACCGACGACGAGAAAAACTTCCTCTACGCCATCGCCGACGAGATTGTGGGCTATAACACCATCCCATGCAACGACTGCAAGTACTGCATGCCATGCCCCTATGGCATTGACATCCCCGGCGTGCTCACGCATTACAACAAGTGCATCGCCGAGGGCAACCTGACACGCGACCGCAAGGACCCCGACTATGCCCGAGCTCGACGCGCCTTCCTCATCGGCTATGACCGTTCTGTGCCCAAGCTGCGCCAGGCCGACCACTGCATCGGGTGCGGCCAGTGTGTGGAGCATTGCCCCCAGCGCATCCAGATTCCCAAGGAGATGGAACGCATCAACAACTACGTCGAGGCCCTGAAACGCAACATCGACCGCGGCCTCGAGGCCTAGCCGCCAGCCGCCCCAACGGCAGCAAGAAAAGAGCATAATCAGAGAATGTCATTGCGCAGGAAAGGTCACTTTTCCAGCGCAATGATTTTTTTTGAGCAAGTGCACGCGAGAGATAATCATGGACGCCATCAGTAACCGATACTATCCAAAATCATGATAAAAAGGGCCAAAAACAGGCGAATTCTATTTAATAAAATAAGGTATAAGGCAAAAACTTAATTTTTTTATGCCTCACATTAAGAAAAAGATGTATATTTGCAGGCTGAAAAAGACGTAAGAAACGAAAATTAACAAAAATTAATTAAATAATTAACAAATCAAATGCAAACTAAAGGTTTTATCAGAGTCCTTACCATTGCACTGTTGTTGATTTGCGCTTTCTATCTGGGATTTACCTTTGTGAGCAATCACTACCAGGGTATCGCCGAGAAGAAGGCCCTTGCTGTTGCCGGCATCAAGTCGCCCGACACGAGCAACAAGAAGTACACAGCAGCACTCAATGAGTCTCTGGACTCTCTCGCTAACAAGAAGGTGTATCCAATCCTGTTATCTCGTTTCTTTGACAAGGGTTACACCTTCCAAGAAGTTCGTGAGAAAGAGTTGGGCCTCGGCCTTGACTTGAAGGGTGGTATGAACGTGACACTGCAGATCTCGGTGCCCGACATCCTCCGTGCCCTTGCGAACAACAATCCCGACAAGAAGTTTAACCAGGCCATCGACAACGTGATGAGCAACCAGACCGCTCAGGACGACTTCGTCGGCTCCTTCATGAAGGAGTACAAGAAGATCGCCCCCGAGGGCAATCTGGCACAGATCTTCCGCAACATCGATCGCATCAAGGAGAAACCCAACGCCAATGAAGCCGAGGTTGAGAAGATTCTCAAGGACGAGGTGAACAGCATGGTGGACAACTCCTACAAGGTGCTGCGCAACCGTATCGACCGCTTTGGCGTGGTACAACCCAATATCCAGAAGCTTCAGAGCACAGGTCGCATCCTGCTCGAGCTGCCCGGTGTTAAAGAGCCCGAGCGCGTTGAGAAACTGTTGCAGGGCGCCGCTAACCTCGAGTTCTACGAGACCTACACGCTGACCGACATCGCCGGCTCGCTGCGTCAGCTCAGCGACCAGGCCCAGGCCAACAAGACCACGACCGCCGCTTCCGCCCAGCAAGCCGCCGACACCACGGCCACTGCAGCCGCCACTGTCGCCGACAGCGCTAAGCAGGCTGCTCCCGCCGAGGCCAAGCCCGCCACTACTGCCAAGAAAGACACCCGCACACTGGCACAGCTCATCGGCTTTGATGAGCTCGCCCGCGTCCAGGGTGGTACGCCCATTGTGGGTTACGTCAGCTCTGTCGACACCGCTGCCGTCAACGCCATCATCAAGTCGCCGGTTGCCAAGTCAATCCTGCCCGCCGACCTGAAGCTCGCTTGGACCGTGAAGCCCGAGATGATGCAGGGTGGACGTGAAGCCTTCCAGCTCATCGCACTGCGCACCGTCAACCAGCAGCCCGTCCTGAACGGCGATGTTGTCACCCGCGCCACCAGCGAGTTTGACAACCTGCAGGGACAGGTTGTGTCGATGACCATGAACGATGAGGGCGCTCGCCAGTGGAGCCGCATTACCGGCCAGAACGTCGGTAAGGCCATCGCCATCGTCCTCGACGACCAGGTTTACTCCTTCCCCAATGTCAACGCCCAGATCGACGGTGGACGCTCGCAGATCAGCGGCAAATTCTCTGTCGAGGAGGCTAACGACCTTGCCAACGTGCTCGAGTCTGGTAAGATGGTGGCACGTGTCAACATCGCCAGCGAGAGCGTGATTGGCCCGTCGCTGGGTAAAGAATCCATCAACAAGGGTCTGTGGTCATTCCTCGTGGCCCTCGTGTTGCTGATGATCTTCATGGTCTGCACCTACGGCCTCCAGGCAGGTATGATTGCCAACCTGGGTCTGATCATGAACCTGTTCTTCACCATGGGTATCCTCGCCTCGTTCCAGAGCGTGCTCACCCTGCCGGGTATCGCCGGTATCGTGCTGACCCTCGGTATGGCGGTGGACGCCAACGTGCTCATCTTCGAGCGTTGCAAGGAGGAATTGCGTGCCGGTAAGGGTCTGAAGGCTGCCGTCAGCGATGGTTACAAGAATGCATTCTCGGCCATCTTCGACTCCAACCTGACCACCATCATCACCGGTATCATCCTGATCGTGCTCGGCTCGGGTCCCATCCGCGGTTTTGCCGTTACCCTGGTAATCGGTATCTGCTGCTCGTTCTTCACTGCAGTGTTCGCCACCCGTCTGGTGATGGAGCACTTCGTGAACAAGGGCACCTTCGACAAGATGACCTTCACCACGCCGTTCACCCGTCACCTGATGGAGAACGTCAAGTTCAACTTCATGGGTGCTGCCAAGAAGACCTCTATCATCGTGCTCGCCTTGATCGTCATCATGGGCGTTCTGTTCGGTGTTCGCGGTCTGCAGCGCGGTATCGACTTCTCGGGTGGTCGCAACTACATCATCCAATTTGATCATCCCGTCAAGGCCGAGGCGCTGAACAACCAGCTCACTCCGCTGTTCGTTGAGGCCGACGGCTCTCAGGCCACCACCTCGGTCATCACCATCGACAACGACACCAAGGTGCGCGTATCGACCAACTACAAGATCAAGGACAACAGCGAGGGTATCGGCGACGAGATCATGGGCAAGCTCTATGAGGGCTTGAAGAGTGAGCTCGGCTCGATGTCCAAGGAAGACTTCAGCATGTCTAACGAGAGTGTCGGTGTCGTTTCAAGTGAAACCGTCGGCCCGAGCATCGCAAGCGACATGACGCGCGAGGCCATCTGGGCTGTACTATTCTCACTGCTTGCCATGGCACTGTACATCCTGTTCCGATTCCGCAACATTGCATTCTCTATCGGCGCGCTCGCTGCAGTAGCCTTCACCGCATTCATCGTCATCGGCTTCTACAACCTGCACGGACTGCTGCCCTTCTCGATGGAGATTGACCAGACGTTCATCGCAGCCATCCTGACCGTTATCGGTTATCAGGTGAACGATACCGTGGTTGTGTTTGACCGCGTGCGTGAGTATCGCAAGCTCTATCCCAAGCAGGACCTCTACTCCACCTTCAACAAGGCATTGTGCAGCACCCTGGCACGTACAACGATGACATCTATCACGACCCTGCTCGTGCTGTTCATCATGCTGTTCCTCGGTGGTCAGAGCATCCGCAGCTTCATCTTCGCGATGATCCTCGGTGTTATCATCGGTACCTGCTCCTCACTGTTCATCGCTTCGCCCGTGGCCTACTGGATTGCCCGTCGCAGCGACAAGAAGGAAGCAGCGCTTGCCACCGCTCGCAATTAATGACATAGCGCATCGGCCGGCATGATTCTCATGCCGACCGATGTCCTGATGCTCCTGTAGTTCAATGGATAGAATGGAGGTTTCCTAAACCTTAGATTTGGGTTCGATTCCCAGCGGGAGTACAA
>JBGUKK010000087.1:0-3307 GCA_045114435.1 Sodaliphilus sp. | reverse complement strand
GATGCGCTGCTTGGTGAGCGCCGAGCCGAAGATGATGGGGAAGTCGGTGAACGGGGCGAAGCGGTCCCTGATGGTGGCCTCGAAGTGGTCAATCGAGCGCTGCGTCTTGTTCTCGGCCAGGTCCCACTTGTTGACGAGGACGACGAGTCCCTTGCGGTTCTTCTGGATGATGGAGAAGATGTTGACGTCCTGGGACTCGATGCCGCGCGTGGCGTCGATGAGCAGGATGCACACGTCGCTGTTCTCGATGGCGCGGATGGAGCGCAGCACCGAGTAGTACTCGATATCCTCGTTGACCTTGTTCTTCTTGCGGATGCCGGCGGTATCGACCAGGTAGAAGTCGAAGCCGAACTTGTTGTAGCGCGAATAGATGCTGTCGCGCGTGGTGCCGGCGATGTCGGTGACGATGTTGCGCTGCTCGTCCATGAGCGAGTTCACGAGCGAGGACTTGCCGGCATTGGGCCTGCCGACGATGGCAAATCGGGGCAACTCCTCGTCGATGGCTTCCTCGGCCTTGGCCGGCATCTTCTTGACGACCTCATCGAGGAGGTCGCCGGTGCCGTTGCCGTTGGCCGCCGAGATGGAGAAGGGGTGTCCCAGTCCCAGGGCGTAGAACTCGGCCTCGGCATACATGCTCTGGTTGTTGTCGTCCTTGTTGGCGACAACGATGACGGGCTTGGAGGTGCGGCGCAGGATGTCGGCGACGTGGTCGTCGAGGTCGGTGATGCCGTTCTTGATGTCCACGACAAAGAGGATGACATCGGCCTCCTCGATGGCGAGATGCACCTGCTTGTTGATCTCTTCTTCAAAGATGTCCTCGCTGTTGACCACCCATCCGCCGGTGTCCACGACCGACATTTCCATGCCGTTCCATTCCATCTTGCCGTACTGGCGGTCACGCGTGGTGCCGCTGGTGTCGTTAACGATGGCGGCGCGCGTCTGAGTGAGCCTGTTGAACAGCGTTGACTTGCCCACGTTGGGCCTACCCACAATAGCTACTAATCGTCCCATTTTCAGTTGTCAGTTTTCAGTTGTCAGTTTTCAGTTATTTACTCGATGTATCCAAATGCGCGCAGCTTGTTCTCCTGGTTGCGCCAGTCCTTCTCCACCTTGACGTAGAGTTCGAGGAAGACCTTCTTCTCAAAGAACTTCTCGATGTCCTTGCGTGCCTCGGTGCCTACTCTCTTGAGCATCTTGCCCTGGTGGCCGATGATGATCCCCTTCTGGCTGTCGCGCTCGACATAGATGACGGCCATGATGTGGATGGCGGTGTCGCTCTCGTCAAACTTCTCGACGATGACCTGGGTGGCATAGGGCACCTCCTTGTCATAGGTGAGGAGAATTTTCTCGCGCACAATCTCGGTGACAAAGAAGCGGCTGCTGCGGTCGGTGAGGGCGTCCTTGCCGAAGTAGGGCGGACTCTCGGGCAGCAGTTCGACGATGCGCTTCATGATGTTGTCCACGTTGAAGTTCTCCAGCGCGCTGGTGGGGAACACCTCGGCATGGGGCAGGAGCTGTTTCCACTGGTCGATGATCTTGATGAGGTCATCGTTGCCCTTGAGCAGGTCGATCTTGTTGATGACCAGCAGGATGGGGATATTCTCACGGGCAACGCGGTCCAGGAAGTCCTGGTTCTTGGTCGGGGACTCGACGACGTCGGTGACGTAGAGCAGCACGTCGGCGTCGACGAGGGCACCCTGGGAGTACTCCAGCATGCTCTGCTGCAGGCGGAACTTGGGCTTGAGCACGCCAGGAGTGTCACTGAAGACGATCTGGTAGTCGTCGCCATTGACGATGCCCATGATGCGGTGCCGCGTGGTCTGTGCCTTGCTGGTGATGATGGACAGGCGCTCGCCCACGAGGCGATTGCTCAGGGTTGACTTTCCCACATTGGGATTTCCCACGATGTTGACAAAACCTGCTCGATGCATTTCAGTTTTCAGTTTTCAGTTGTCAATTTTCAGTTGTCAGGGAACGGTGCTCGCTATACTCAAGAAGCATCGCTACTCTCTTGACTGTGTCGCTTGGCGAGTAGTGATGCTTCGTTGTGCCGTTGTCGTTGTTTTATAGCGACCAGATGAGGTAGAGGGCACCCCAGGTGAATCCCGCGCCAAAGGCTGTGAGAACCATCTTGTCGCCCTTGTGCAGGCGGTGCTTGTTCTCGTCGAGGCACAGGGGGATGCTCGCAGCACTGGTGTTGCCACGGTGCTGGATATTGATGAGCGTCTTCTCCTCGGGGATGTTCAAGCGTGCACCGACGGCCTCGATGATGCGCAGGTTGGCCTGGTGAGGCACAAACCACTGGATGTCGTCGTTGGTCAGGTTGTTGCGCTTCATGATGTCCTGGCTGGAGGTGAGCATGTCGACCACAGCGTGGCGATAGACGGCGCGTCCCTCCTGATAGACGCAGTGGTAGTTGGCGTCCACGGTCTCGTGGCTGGTGGGCTGCGCCGAGCCGCCGGCCTTGTAGATGAGATGCTCCAGTCCGGAGCCGTCCACGTGGAAGATGCCGTCCATCACGCCGATGTTCTCCTCGGTGGGCTCGAGCAGCATGCATGCTGCGGCATCACCAAACAGGGGGCAGGTGGCGCGGTCGTTGTAGTCCACCATGCTGGACATCTTCTCGGCCGATACCACGATGACTTTCTTGTAGATGCCGGCACGGATATAGGCCGTGGCCTCATAGAGTCCTACAAGGAAGCCGGCGCAAGCGGCCTGAATGTCATAGGCATAGCATTTCTTCTCAATACCCACGCCGTGGGCGATGACCGATGCCGTCGAGGGGAATCGGTAGTCGGGGTTGGAAGTGGGGCAGATGAGCAAGTCGATGTCGTCGCGGTTGGTGCCGGTCTCCTCGAGCAGCTTGTTGACGGCTTGGATGCCCATGAAGGAGGAGCCGACGGGCTTCTTGAGGATGCGACGCTCCTTGACGCCGACACGTGTGGTAATCCACTCGTCGTTGGTGTCCACCATCTGTGAGAGCATCTCGTTATCGAGCACATCGTCGGGGAGATAGGATGCGATACCGGTAATCTTAGCGTTCAGCATAAGCTTGAAAGCAATATTGAATAAGGTGTTAAAAAAGACCTTTTAGTTTCTAAATGTAATATCCCAAATGAGGATGAAAACACATTGGATTCAGCCCATTCAGGATATCTTGTTCAGCTTGAATCTCATGTTGCTTGGCTCACCCGGCATGTCGCGGGGCCAGCAGTCACGGGATTTAGGCTTCCTCCTTGTTCATCACGTTCTTGCCACGGTAGTAACCGCACTCGGGGCATACGGTGTGATAAACATGCCATGCGCC
>JBGUKK010000086.1:0-54473 GCA_045114435.1 Sodaliphilus sp. | reverse complement strand
CCAACAAGCCCTATGTTTGACTTTGACGGTGCAAACATAGGGCTTGTTTTCCCACTTTTTTATTGACGTGCAGCTGTAAAATCGTTTAACGTGTCAAACGATTTTTGTCGAAATTCGTTTTGTGCTCAAAACAAAAACCACCCTATGGCTTTTCGGGTTCGTGTATTGATGAAGTAAAGACCATCAGGGTGTGCCATCAAGATAATTCCATGACGGCACGCCCTGATTTTATTTTACCAAGTGCCCGAAAGTAAGTAGTCGATGAGCGCTGTCACGTCATCGATGCTCACTTTGCCGTCGTTATTCACGTCAGCATTAGCTGCGTTAAATGGATATATATTTCCGCCCAACAGGTAATCAATCAATGTTGTTACATCATCGATTGACACCTTGCCGTCATTGTTAACATCGCCTTTTAAGGTTTCGTCTCCTTCACCAGGAATAATATCAATAGTTGTGCACTTGAAGAATTTTTTCCAACCCTCAGCATTGCGGTAGGCCTCAAGAGACCCTTGTGGTACCTCAAGTACGGCATTATCGTATGTCTTTTGCGTGAAACATTTTTCAGTTATTACAGGCGGAACAGTTGCAAAACATGTCACTTTTTGAATATGATTTATGTCGTCTTCAATATAAAAGACCCCAACATTGTAATGATTTTCACTGATGGACTCAACATTATCGCCAATGATAATGTGAGATAGATTTTCACATCCTTGGAACGCAGAATAATTATAATTATAAGACGGATAAGAAATGTTTTTTGCATTCAAATGTAATTCAGTAAGTCCAGTACAATCCCCAAATGCGGCACTGCCGATGGTGGTAACAGAACTGGGTATTTTGACGTTCGTTAGGCTGGTGCAACCCTCGAACGCCCCATAGTCTATGGTTGTGACGGAGTTGGGTATTGTCACTTCAGTAATCTTTGATTTGTATGCGAAGTAAACTGGTATTAGTTGAACTTCATTACCAATAATTACATGTTCAAGATCTTCGGTGTAAAACATGTTATGATTACAATTTATTGCATTCCATGTCAATTTTTTCACGGGTGCTGTAAATGCATAATTCTCATCAGGACAAGATACGAGGTAATAACTAAGATATTCAACGTTTTTACCAACTGTGACAGACTCGAATGATGTGCCTTTAAAGGGGATAGCCTCTAAATGTCCTTCATACCCTCTTAAGTACCCAATACCTCGATTGATACAGTGTTTGGCATTCCAAACCAGTTCCTTAATTTCTCCACAATCACTAAATGCATAATCATCTATGCTCTCAACGGATTCTGGAATAGTAAGTCTCGATATATGACAGTTCATAAATGCACCTGAATATATTTGGCAATCGATAGTTTTTACAGTTTCTGGGATGTTGACAATTGGAATATTACAACCTCTGAAACCCCAAATAGATGTTATGCCGGGTGGTAGGAAATCAATATTCATGACTCCACTGTATGAGAAATCCCACGAAGATCCTATAGGTAAAGGTGGTACGTCTGTTAACGAACTGCAGCCAGTAAAATGAATGTGGGTAGCCCAGTCAGGAATAGAAATGCTAGTAAGTTTTGTACAGTTACTTACGCCAAAAGATGTAGAGAGATAATAACTGTTGTTGTTAGGTAATTCCCGGCAATTTTTAATATTATTAGGTATTTGGAAGCTTGAAATCTGAGTTTCGTTAAATGCGTACTGCATCATAGCTGTAACAGGATATGTTTTGTAGTATGTGACTTCTTGATATTGTGGGTATCCATTTGCATCATAGCCAATGAATTTGCTATAGCTGTAACGCACCGTAACAGAAGTTGGACAGGCTACACCGCTATATTCGGGTTTTGCTTTAATAATCCATGCCGAATCTGGAATAGAGGCCTCATGCGCACCACCATGGTAGAAAACTGTCACTAGGAGGAGGCTATCAGCTGTTAATTCTGACGATCCTTCTCCCAAAGCTGCTGATGTGCCAGCAGCAATCAGCACCGATAATAAGATAAATTGTAGCGATAAAAAATTTCTCATGATCTCTAATCGTTTTCGGAACACCAGCCCTTGAGCCCCTGGTAAATACAAAATGAAAAGCGTGGACTGAATTTGCCACACCTATCGTAGAAGGTCCTGAGAAAACCCTGAAATGCAGATGCACAAAAACGGCCCACGCATATAGCGCAGAAACCGCTTTGCAATTCTTCGCATTTCATCTTGAAAGTTTCTCAGGTTTTCTACGATGAGCGAAAAGCAAAACGCTTTTTAGTTACTAAAATGTCTGTGTGATGACAGCAGCACGCAAGTAACGCCTCCTGCATCACCCTGCAAAGGTAATACAACTATCAGTAATCAGCAAGTGTTGAGTGCTGAATTGACTTGAAATTTACAAGAAATATTATGTAAATTTAAAGTTGGATTTTAAATTTGCAAGGTTCTTGTGTAAATTTAAAGTCAGTGGTACGCCAATAAGCGAATGATGTCAATCAATAAAAAAGTTGTTGTGGTTGTCAATCATGTTGTCATGGTTGTCTGATAAAAAGAGGCGTTGTCTGAAAAAGAAGGTTTGTTTGAAAGAGAAGAGGGTTGTTTGAGAAATGGGGTTATTTGAGGATGGGGAAGCGGAACTGGCGCAGTTGGCGCTCCAGTTCTTTCTCGTGACCACTGGTGTACTGGTCGCACAGGGCGTGGAACTGGGGCGAGTGGTTCATGTGGGTGAGGTGGGCCAGCTCGTGGCAGATGATGTAACGCACCAGTGGCTCGGGCAAGAACATGAGGTTGCGCGAGAGCTGGATGATTTTCTTGGCCGTGCAGTGGCCCAGCTTCCTCATGCCACGACCCACTTCAAATCCTGCGGGCCGGAGTCCCAACTCACGAGCCACCTGCTGGGCATAGGGCAGCAACAGGGCATGGGCTTGGACTTCCATGGCACGGCTGATGACGCTTGAAATGGTGTGCTTGATGTTCTCGTCATGCAGGTTGGCGTTCTCATGGACTTGCAGGTGCAGTGTGTCTCCCTCCCAGTGGTTGAGGATGTAGCCGGGCATACGACTCTGTGCCTCGATAATGACACGACACTTGAAACACTCGATGACCTGGCCAATGTAGAAGGTGATGCCTTGGGAATGTGGTAACTTCCTGAGCTGCTCGCGGTTAAGGTCGATCATGTTTCTCAAGTCACTCACGGTCACACCCAGTGGCGCACGCATAAGCAAGTTGCCATCGGCGTGATAAGTAAACCGCACCGAGGTCATACCCCGGCGCAGTTCTACATGTATCTTCCCGAACTCACGGTCCTCGATATAGCCTTTCATGGCTTTTTCATCTCAAACAACTTGAACGACAAGAAACAATATTAACAACATAAATGATTAAAAATTTCTTGTCGTTTGAGTTGTTCAATGTTGTTCAAGTTGTTTGATGGAGTGTTAGAACTTGGTGATACCCATGATCTCACGCACATCGGCCAGGGTCTTGCTGGCACGTGCGCGGGCACGTTCAGCGCCCATCTCCAGAACACGATGCAGGTAGGCGTCGTCGTTCTCGATATCGATGATGCGCTCGCGAATGGGGGTGGTCAACGCCACGATATCCTCAGCAATCTCTTTCTTCAAGTCTCCATAGCGGATGGAGCAGTTGTTATAAGCCTCGGTGAAGTATTCCACCTTGTCGGGGGTGCCCACGAGCTTGAGAATGGTGAAGAGGTTCTGCACTGCCTCGGCCATGGGCTGATTGGGCTCGGTTGGGCCACCATCGGTCACGGCGCGCATCACCTTCTTGCGGATGGCTTTCTCCTCATCCACCAGGTAGATACAGTTACCCTCGCTCTTGCCCATCTTGCCACTGCCGTCCAGGCCGGGCACCTTGACAGGCGCACTGCCGAAGTTGAAATTCTGCGGTTCTTTGAAATAATCGGTCTTGTAGAACGAGTTGAAGCGGCGTGCAAACCTGCGCGTCAGTTCCAAGTGCTGTTCCTGATCCTTGCCCACGGGCACAAAGTCGGCCCGCTGGATGAGGATATCAACCGCCATCAGGGTGGGGTAGGTCAGCAGGCCAGCGTTCACGCGCTTGTTGGTGCTGGCACCGATGATTTCCTTGGCCACGTCCTCGTCGTCATCACCTTGATTGGGGGCGGTGATGCCTAAGGCCTTGCGGGCCTTATCCTTGAAGGCGGCCGTGCGCATCAGTTCACCGATGCCCACATGCATGTTCAGCAGCAGGTACATCTCGCTCACCTCGGGCACATCGCTCTGCACAAAGATGGTCGACTTCTCGGGATCAAGCCCTGCCGCCAGATACTCAGCCAGAATGTGGCGCACGTTGGTGTGCAACTCCTTGGGATCCGGGTTGGTCGTGAGTGCATGCAGGTCGGCAATGAAGTAGTAGCTGTCATACTTGCCCTCGTTCTGCATCTTCACAAAGTTACTCAAGGCGCCCAGGTAGTTGCCCAGGTGCAACTGTCCCGTGGGCCTGATACCGCTCAAAACAATCTTCTTATTATCCATATTCTGATTCTTGCAATTTTATTTTACCGAATTGCAAAGGTAATCATTTTTTTTAAATCAGAAAAAAGAGTATCTTTGCATTGTGTTAAAACTATAGTATTGCGACAATGACAACCGACTCGGGATGGGACAACGAGATGAAAACTGCTGATGTGGGATACACCTTTACCGACATCACGCCGCTGGGTGGACACCAGCATGGCTACTGTGACGTGTACCGTGCCCGCCGTTACGGCCTTTCGGCTCTGAGGATCATCAAAAAAGAATGAGAGTCACTCGACCAACCTCATCAATCTAGAGGCGATGCCGGGGCAGGCGGCCAGGATGCAGATGCCGTGATCCTCACGGTAGCGCTTGACGGTGGCTCCGGCTTCAAGAGCAATGAGTTCGCCCGCACAGGCATCCCACTCCTTGAGGTTCAATTCCCAATAGCCGTCGAGCCATCCGGCGGCAACGTAGCTCAGATCCATTGCTGCCGACCCTAATCGGCGGATTCCCCTGACGCGAGGCATGACTTGGGCAAAACGGTCCAAGTTGTTGTCGGGGTTAGTCGCTTTGTCATAGGGGAACCCTGTCGAGATCACGGCGCGCTGCAACTCGGTTGTAGCTTTGGCCTGTAATCGACCGTTTGGCCCGAAGGCGCCCTTGCCCTTGATCGCGTAGAACTCCTCGCCGAGCGTGGGGGCATAAACATAACCCATGCGGGTTTCCCCATCCACCTTGAAGCCAATAGAAATGCAGTAATTAGCGAGCCCTGCACTGTAGTTGACCGTGCCGTCGAGCGGGTCGATAACCCACTGGCATTGAGCCTGTCGGTGATCATCTCCACTCTCCTCGCTGAGGATGGCATGCTCGGGGTAGCGACTGTGGATAAAATCGATGATCACGCGCTCACTGCCCTTGTCGGCCTCGGTCACGATGTCAAATGCACTGCCCTTGTCCTGGATGCCCAGGTCACGGCGGCGAAAGTAGCTCTTCAGCACTTCGCCTGCTTGTTTCCCCATCATCATGGCGCTTTCCAGCCATTGCTCTTCCTGTGGGGTTAGATTGATGTCTGTCATGTTTTTCATCTTTTTACCTTTAATTATTATTTGAAACCTGAAATATCTCTATTAAAAAGGGAGTCACTGTGGCGTGACCCCCTTTAGGCTTGCTATGCGTTTGACTCGCTGCCACCCTCGGGCTCAATGGGAATCTGACGTTTAAATACCTCCTTGAAGGTGATAAGCGTCTCGCTGCGACCCAAGCCCATTTTCAAGAAGCGGTCATGAATGACCTGCAAGAGGTGGTCGTTGTTCTTGGCATAGAGTTTGACAAACATGTCATACTTGCCCGTGGTAAAATAGCATTCAACCACTTCAGGAACTGTTTTGAGTCTTGCCACAACCTCGTCAAACTTGGACGGGTCATTCAAGAAAAATCCAATGTAAGCACAGGTCTCATAGCCGACCGAAGCAGGATTAATCAATGAGATTGATCCCTTGATAACCCCCATGTTATAAAGTTTTTGAATGCGCTGATGGATTGCAGCGCCAGACACGTTACATGCTCGGGCAATCTCCAAGTAAGGCTTGCGTGCATTGAGCGAAAGCATTTTCAGAATCTTGTAATCAAGTGTATCAAGTTTTGTTGCCATAAGTTTATTGTTATTATTTGTGGAATTCAATGTAATAAATATACTTCACAACACGTTCATTTACAGTGGACAAGCATCAGTTCGCAAGGCAAATATCTGCTTGTAGGCTACAAAGATACAACAAATTTCTTAAAATAGTGACAATTTATAATAAAATTTCACAAAAATCTTCTTATATCGCAAGTTTTCAACATTTATACGTTGAAAGCTTTCCTGATTGTGAGCGCCGTGACTGGGGGCAAGTCATCGGTATAATGGAAACGGATAACCGCTTCCACGTGGTGGTGGCGAGAGACGATAAGGGCGTGCAGGGATTTGTGTCTTATTGGTTGTTCGATGGCTTCAGCTATATTGAGCACTTGGCAGTGAAGACTACTTGTCGCCACAGGGGCATCGGTGGTGGCTTGGTGAATTATGTCGAGTCGATGGGCGCACCGCTGGTACTTGAAGTCGAACGACCAGTGGATGATGCAACGCGGCGCCGTGTGGGATTTTATGAGCACTTGGGACTCGTGCTTCACGATGAGATAGACTATGTGCAACCGCCCTATTCGCCTGATAAATGCCCCGTGCCCATGCGATTGATGACATCACAGGCAATGCTTGTCGAGGATGTCCGCCGAGCCATTGATGTGATCAAGCGTGAAGTGTATGGTGTGGAATCATGACAGTTTTAACCAGAAAAAATTGTACCTTTGCAAAATATGATACTGAAAGAAGCGATAGAACAGTTAAGGAACGGCCTCGCTGGCGTGGCCGACCCTCAAGAAGTGCAGGCGATGATCAGGGTCGTCTGTGAAGATATCTTCAATTATGATCAGGTGGATGTGGCTCTGCGTCAAGAAAGTGAGTTACCCGAGTTCGCTCCCGAGAAGGTTGCTGACATCATCGCGCGATTGAGCCGACATGAGCCCTTGCAGTATATCGTGGGCAGTGCACGGTTCCATGGCCACAAGTTCAAGGTGAATCCTGCCGTGCTCATTCCCCGTCCCGAGACCGAACAGCTTGTTGACCTCATTGTTGACGAGAACCCCGCGAGTGACCTGCGAGTGCTTGACATGGGTACTGGAAGCGGGTGCATCGCCATCTCACTGGCGAGGGCATTAAAGTTTGCTCAGGTCGAGGCCTTAGACGTCTCGCGTGACGCCCTCAATGTCGCCAGGGAAAATGCTGCCGCACTGAAGGCCAAGGTGCGCTTCTTTGAGAGCGACATGCTCTCGCCCCAACCCGCATCACGCTATGACATCATTGTGAGCAACCCCCCTTATGTGTGTTGGAGCGAGCGAGATGCGATGGACCGTAATGTTAAGGATTATGAGCCTGCTCAGGCATTGTTTGTGCCAGACAATGACCCATTGCTGTTCTACAAAGCGATTGCCCCTTATGCCGCCCAGTCTCTTGAGCCTGGTGGCAAGTTGTATCTTGAGATTAACCAGCGCTTTGGGGCCGATGTCAAGTGCTTGCTTGAGCAAAATGGCTTGGACGAGGTGCGTATCATTGAGGATAGCTACGGCAACGTGCGTTTTGCTGCTGCCGTCATGAAGTGATCATCGATGTTGATTGACGAGAAATACATGCGTCGCGCCCTGCAACTTGCGCGGCATGGAGCAGGCCGCACCAGTCCTAACCCGATGGTGGGCGCAGTGGTTGTCGGACCTGACGGAACGGTTATTGGCGAGGGTTGGCACCGCAAGTGTGGAGAGGCTCATGCCGAGGTCAATGCTTTGGCCACTGTGCGAGATGTCAATCTGTTGAAGGACAGTGCGGTATATGTGACTCTTGAACCCTGTTCCCACTATGGTAAGACCCCGCCGTGTGCCAGTTTGCTCATTGAAAAAGGCATACCCCGTGTGGTGGTGGGAACGTTAGATCCATTTATCAAGGTGGCGGGCCGTGGCGTGCAGATGTTGCGTGACGCAAGTATAGAAGTCGTTGTGGGAGTACTTGAGCCAGAATGCCGTGAGTTGAACCGGCGTTTCATGACTGCCCATACCACAGGCCGCCCCTGGGTGCAACTCAAGTGGGCGCAGACGGCCGACGGTTTTGTCGCTTTGCCACCCGAGGCAGGCGAGAATCCGTTGCGCATGTCAACCCCAGTGACTATGCGCCTGATGCACCGACAGAGGGCGTTGTGTGACGCCATTGTTGTGGGGGCATCTACAGCCCGCATTGACAACCCCTCGCTGACTACTCGTCAATGGCCTGGCCCGTCTCCGTTAAGGGTTGTTTTGTCACGTGATTTGTCGATACCCGGTAACTTGAGGTTGCTTGTTGACGGGATGCCGACAATTGTCTATAATGGCGTGAAAAACGGGCCGGAGGGAGCCGTGGAATATGTCAAAATGGACACCCGCGACCCGTACTCCTGGCTTGAGGATTTATATCGTCGTGGAGTGACCAGTGTTATGGTCGAGGGCGGCCCACGCGTGCTGCAAGGATTGATTGACGCCCGGGCCTGGGATGAGGCGCGCATCGAGGTCAGTCCCCGCAGGATTGGGCAAGGTGTAGCCGCTCCCGTTATCAATGGTGTCGTGGCTGCATGTCACAGCATCGATGGAAACATCATTACCTTGATGCGGCGTTCCTGATTTCATGCGTCAGGTGGGCTTTTCACGTTAAAAAGGTGTAAAATTCTGCATTCTATCGTTTATTATCTTTAACGAGTGCATGTTGTGTGCCCGCTAAGTAGTATCTTTACCCCCGAAAAATACGGTCACTAACATTATTAAATGGAAAAATCCAATGTGTGACCGAATTTTTTTGTAATTTTGCCGTTTGTAAATAAGAACAAAAGACAGTAATGACCAATAAAGCACCTCTATATTTTTTGTTGGCGATGGTAGTGATACTCTCATCGCTTCCCATGTTTGTCTCCTGTAAAAAGGACAAGGACGATGATGATACTTTCACTTACAGCACCAGCCAGCAGACTACACTGGTCAAGGGGTTTGGCCTGCAGTCCGATGCCGATGTGCTTGCCAGTCTGGACTCGGTGCATTTCACCATTGATTATGACAAGGGGTTAATCTATAATGCCGACTCACTGCCCGTGGGCACCAATATTACAAAACTCAAGGTGATTGTGGAGTTCCTGAACACTGTCAACTCTGCCGTGTTCCAAATCTCTGGTGCAAAGGTTCAGGCCGATACCGCCATCAATTATACCACTTCGATGAGTCAGTCGATTGACTTCTCTGGAAAGACGTTGTTGAAGGTGACCTCGGCAGACCAGTCTCAGGTCAAGGAATACGAGATCAAGGTGCTTGTCCACAAGGTCAAGCCCGATACACTCATCTGGGGGCAGTCTTGGCGCCGTGACCTGCCGGGCTATTCCAGTGACTTGACAGCTTATAAGGTCGTTGAGCAGGGCAGTCTGTTGAGGGCCATAGCCTATGACGGTAATCACTGTCGCCTCTTGACAGCCTTGACTCCTTATCAGGAAACCTGGACTGAACAAGAAGTGTCGCTGCCGTTCATCCCCAAGGTAAATACGCTCACAGCCACTTTCGATAACCTGTACATGCTGTCAAGCGATGATGTGCTCTATACATCGACTGATGGCGTGGATTGGACTTCATGTGGTGTGACATGGTGCGCGCTGCTGGGTGCCTATGAGAACAAGGTGCTGGGTGTCATCAGTGACGGTGATACCTACATCCACGATGAGTATCCTCGTGATCCGGAGTTCTTGGGTTACGAGCTGGATGAGGATTTCCCCGTCGCCCACTCATCGGATATGATTGTGGTTTATAACAGTTGGTCGGTGGCTCCACAGGCAATGATCGTGGGCGGTATTGATCGTAATGGCAACTTCTTGAAGGACACTTGGGGCTATGACGGCAACCATTGGGGCAAGATCAACAACATCCACAGTGATGTGTTGCCCAAGTTGGCTGATGCTACCTTGTTCTCCTATTATACCTTCAAGTCGTTGAGTGGCGTGCGCCGATATGCGCGTCAGTCAACGTGGTACTTGATGGGTGGTCGCATGGCCGACGGTACGCTGAATAGCGACATCTACCTGTCCAACACTAAGGGCGTCACTTGGACTGAGGCCGACACGACAATGGTTCAGCCCAATTTCATGCCCCGCTTCTATGGCGCTCAGGCCATTGTCGGCGAGGAGACGCTCTCAGCCCCCAGCCGCATGCCCAGCCGTGCGGCCACTGCCATGATGACTTGGAATTGTCCTTATATTTACTTGTTTGGCGGTTACAATGTTGATGGCAACTTGTTGCCTAACGTGTGGCGTGGAGTCTATAATCGCTTGACCAATACTCCCCTTTATTAATTATCACCATCATCACGACCCGATCGACGAGAAGATGAAGAAAACCCTGTTCATAGTATTGTTTCTCAGCTTGATGACTGTGTCTCCTGTGGTGGCCCAGCAGTATAAGTATGAGGTGGGACCCACATTGGGAATGACAGGATACTTGGGTGACGCCAACAATGGCAACTTGTTTAAGCATCCGAGTTTTACCGTTGGTGGTCAGTTCCGATATAACCACAACAGTCGATGGGCTTTCAAGGCTAACCTGAATTACGCCAACATCCGCGGTGATAGCGAAAAGGATGAGACTTGGTATCCTGACGGAGCGAATTATAAAATCTCGGCCAGTCTCATTGATTTAGGCCTCACAGCCGAGTTTAACTTCCTGAACTATGGACGTGGTCCTGCTTACAAGAAGTATAAACCGATTTCTCCCTACATGGTTGCTGGCGTGGGCTTCGTATTCGCGATCTGTAACGGACACAATCAGGCTTCGTTCACCATCCCCTTTGGAATCGGCGTGAAATACAAGTATAAGGAGAGGCTTAATTTAGGCTTTGAATTCACTATGCGCAAGGAGTTCAGTGACCGCATTGACGGCCTGAGCGATCTGAATGGCATCAAGCACTCGTTTGCCAAGAATACCGACTGGTACTCGTTTGCCCAGTTCTCGGTGACCTATGAGTTCGGTAAGCGGTGCATCAAGTGTAACTATATAGAATAAATGCAGTATGGCATCACTTAGTGACAAAATAGAACAACTCAACCTGAAGCGCATCCCGCGACACGTTGCCATCATCATGGACGGCAACGGACGCTGGGCCAAGCAGCATGGTCATGAGCGACGATTCGGTCATGAGAATGGTGTGTCCACCGTGCGACAGATTACTGAAATTGCGAGTGAGATGGGAGTGCAGTACTTGACGCTCTATACCTTCTCAACCGAAAACTGGAATCGCCCGCAAGACGAGGTGGATGCTCTCATGAACTTGATCGTGGTAAGCATCGAACAGCAGACGCCCGACTTGATCAAGAATAATGTGCGCTTGACCACTATCGGTGACATGAAACGAATGCCCGAGTTTGCTGCCAACCGCTTGAGCAAGTGTATGCAGGACACATCGTGCTGCACTGGCCTGGTGCTGTGCTTGGCATTGAGTTATTCATCGCGCTGGGAGATTGTGGAGGCTTGCAGGCAGATGGCCCGTGAGGTGGCCACTGGAGAACTCAATGTCGATGCCATTGACGATGCTGTGATGTCAGCTCACCTGTCAACCCGCAATATGCCTGACCCCGACTTGCTTATCCGTACAGGCGGCGACTTGCGCGTGAGCAACTATCTGTTGTGGCAGATAGCCTATAGCGAACTCTACTTCACTTCAAAATATTGGCCCGATTTTACCAAGGAGGATTTCGTAGATGCGATAGCCGACTTCCAGGCGCGGGAGCGCCGTTATGGTAAAACGAGCGAACAGGTAAATCATGAAAATGAAGAGTAAATCAATGAACATCAAGCATATACTATTGGCGCTTGTGGCATGTGCCACCCTGTCGCCAGTGGCAGTGAACGCCCAGGAAACCCTGACGGTGAACGATACCATTTACAATCCCAAGATTGTTTTCACGGGAACACCGACTAACTATGAGATTGCGGGCATCCGCGTTGAGGGAGTCGATAACTATGACGAGAGTATCATCATCGGTTATTCGGGATTGGCTATCGGACAGCACATTGATATCCCTGGTGACGACATCAAGACGGCAGCGAAACGTTTCTGGCGTCAAGGTCTATTCTCCAAGGTGCAGATTCTGGTCGAGAAGATTTACCACGATCAGGCTTGGTTGGTGTTCAATCTGCGTCAGCAGCCTCGTGTTTCCCAAGTGAACTATAACGGCATGAAGGGCGGTGAGAAAAAAGATATCATCGAGCGTCTAAGTTTCCAGCCTGGCAGCCAGATGACCCCCAATATCGCTGATCGCATCAAAGTCATTGTTGAGAAATACTATGCCAACAAGGGCTTCGGCCAAGCCACATGCGAGGTCGTGCAGGTGCCCGACCTCAGTAAGCAGAACGAGGTCATCGTCAACATCAATGTTGATAAGCACGAGAAAATCAAGGTGCACAAGATCTATATCGATGGTAACAATGTGTTGAGTGATTCCAAGCTCAAGCGGACCATGAAGAAGACCAACGAGAAGAAGAGCATCTGGAAAATCTTTTCTCAGAAGAAGTTTGTCAAGAGTGACTATGAGGCCGACAAGCAGCTTATCATCGACAAGTATAACGAGAAGGGCTATCGCGACGCCGTCATCGTCAGTGACAGCGTGGTGAACTATGACGAGAAGAGTGTGGACGTTTACCTCAAGATTGATGAGGGCAAGAAATATTACATCTCAGATATTACCTGGGTGGGTAACACCGTATATCCGTCGGTGATCCTGAACGACGTGTTGGGCATCAAGAAGGGTGACGTGTATAACCAGAAACTGCTTAACAAGCGCACTCAGGAGGACGATGACGCCGTGGCCAATCTGTACTTGAATAATGGCTATCTCTTCTATCAGCTCATCCCCATCGAGAGCAAGATCGAGGGCGACAGCATCAATCTGGAGATGCGTATGTATGAGGGCAAGCAGGCGCGCATCAACAAGGTGGTCATCAATGGTAACGACCGCCTGTATGAGAAAGTGGTGCGCCGTGAGCTGCGTGTGCGTCCTGGTGACCTGTTCTCTAAGGAGGATCTCATGCGCTCGGCGCGCGAGATTGCCCAGACGGGCCACTTCGACCCCGAGAAGATGGACATCCGCCCCGAACCTAATCCTGATAACGGAACGGTCGATATCATCTTGAACCTGGAGAGCAAGGCCAATGATCAGGTCGAACTCAGTGCCGGTTGGGGACAGACGGGTGTCATCATCAAGGCATCGTTGAAGTTTACCAACTTCTCGATGCAGAACCTGTTGCATCCCTCATCTTACAAGGGCTTGATTCCTCAGGGCGATGGTCAGACGTTCACCATCAGTGCACAGACAAACGCAAAGTACTACCAGGCATACAGCGTGTCGTTCCTCGACCCATGGTTTGGTGGCAAGCGCCCCAACTCGCTGTCAGTGTCAGCCTTCTATAGCCGTCAGACGGGTATCAACCAGTCCTACTATAGCCAGTTGTACCAGAACGCCATGTACCAATATGCCAACTCGATGTATGGCTATGGATACGGCTACGGTGGTTATGGCTACGGTGGCTATAACGGTTACAATTATTATGAGAACGCCTACGACCCCAACAAGTACCTGCAGATGGCGGGCTTGACGGTGGGCTTTGGTAAGCGATTGAAGTGGCCCGATGACTACTTCACCTTTATGGCGTCATTGAGTTACCAGTGGTATAGCCTCAAGAATTGGGAGTACCTCTATTACATGAAGAACGGTGTGTCTAACTCTATTGTCCTGGGTCTGACCCTGTCACGCAATAGTATCGATAACCCGCTCTACACCCGTCGCGGTAGCTCATTTACCCTGTCGTTCAATGCCACTCCACCTGCCAGTCTGTTCGGCAAGAAGAATTGGAGAGCCTTGAGCGAGAGCACAACTGATGCTTCCAAGAAGGAACTGTATCGCTGGATTGAATACTGGAAACTCAAGTTCCAGGCTCGTACCTACACTCCGCTCACCGACCCCGACGGACGCTGGACACTGGTGCTGATGACGCGTGCCGACTTTGGTCTGTTGGGTAGCTGGAACAAGTGGCTCAAGTCACCGTTCGAGACCTTCTATGTGGGTGGTGACGGTATGTCAGGGTCCTATACCTATGCGACCGAGACCATCGCCCTGCGTGGTTATGAGAACGGTGCGTTCACCCCTTACGGCAGCGAGGGCTATGCCTATGACCGATTTGTCATGGAGCTCCACTTCCCGTTGATGTTGTCACAGAGTGCGACCATCTACCCGCTCGTGTTTGTCGAGGCCGGTAATGCATGGACCCACGTGAGAGACTTCAACCCGTTCAATGTCAAGCGCTCGGCAGGCGTGGGTGCCCGTATCTTCCTGCCCATGATTGGTATGATGGGTATTGACTGGGGCTACGGCTTCGATAAGGTCTATGGCGAGAAGGGTGGCAGCAATTTCCACTTTGTGCTGGGCCAGGAGTTTTAAGGAATTAACAGCGTGATGTTAAAATCTTAACTTGTGTAATAAACGATTTGACGAAATAGAAGTCTAAAAATCGAAATTTTAAAAAAATAATGAAAGATATGAAGAGAATAGTTTTAATCGCAGTTGCGCTTGTTGCCGGCTTCATGGCCGCCAATGCGCAGAAGTTTGCCCTCGTGGATATGGAGTATATCCTCAAGAACATCCCTGCCTATGAGATGGCCAATGAGCAGCTGAACCAAGTGTCGCAGCGCTGGCAGCGTGAGGTGGACGAACTCAAGAAGGAGGCCGACACCATGTATAAGAACTATCAGGCCGACATGGTATTCCTGACCGATGACCAGAAGAAGAAAAAAGAGACCGAGATCACCGAAAAGGAGAAAGAGGCTCAGCAGTTGCAGTACAAGTACTTTGGTCCCCAGGGCGAGTTGTTCAAGAAGCGCCAGTCGCTCATCAAGCCCATCCAGGACGATGTGTATAACGCCTGCAAGAAGGTGTGTGAGGAGCGTGGCTTCCAGGTCATCTTTGACCGCGCCAGCAGCCAGAGTATCATTTTTGCCTCACCACGCATCGACGTGAGCAATGAGGTGCTCGAGAAGATGGGTTACAAGTAAGGCATCAGGTCTCAGGACCGATGTGTGATTAAGAAAAAGAACATTTATTATAATAAAGAAAATCAATTTTAGACATGTTTAAAAGATTTATGATCTTAGCCGTTACGGCTACTATGATGTGCTTTGCCGCACAGGCCCAGAAGTTCGGTTACATCAACACCAGTGAGATTTTCAACGTGATGCCCGAGAAGGCCACAGCCGAGAATACTCTCAAGCAGGTGAGCGACAAGTATGAGACCGAATTCAAGAACTTGCAGGACGCCTTCCAGAAGAAGATGGCCGACTATGAAACTGCTGACAAGGACGCCAGCACTCCCCAAGCTATTAAAGATCGTCATAATCAGGAGTTGCAAGATGAATACGTGAAGATTCAGAACTTCCAGCAGACTGCTTCTCAGGACTTGCAGCGTCAACAGGAAACTCTGCTCGCCCCCATTACTCAGAAGCTCCAGAACGCTATCCAGGCCGTGGGCGCTGAGGGCGGTTACACCTTCATCTTTGACCAGGCTGCTGGCTCCATTCTCTATACTGGCACCAATGCCGAGGACGTGAGCGCTAAGGTAAAGGCCAAGTTGGGTATTAAGTAACATAATTACACACAACACGATAATGTTAAGATGCGAAGCTCTCTGCCGGCGGTCGCCGAGCCGGGAGCTTCATTTTTTGTGGCAATGGGTTGTGGCTTGTGTGAAAAAATACTACCTTTGTCTTTATAATATTATAATGTGATAAAAGACGATAAAACGATGAAAAGATTTCTCTCGATTGCAGTGGCGTTAATGCCGCTGATGCTTATGGCTCAAGCCCGAATCGGTATTGTTAACTCGCAAGAGATTTTTAATCTCATGCCCGAGAAAGCTGTCGCAGAAGCCCAACTCAAAAGCCTGAGCGACAAATATCATGCCGAGTATGAGCTGTTAAAAGGCGAGTTTGACAAGAAGTATGCCGACTATCAAACGGTAGCGGCAGACCCCACGATGCCTGATGCCATCAAGGATCGTCGTGTGCAGGAGTTGCAGCAGAGCGACAAGAAGATGCGTGATTTTGAACGCAAGGCAGCTGATGACATTGCCACGCACCGCAATACATTGACCAAACCTATCTCCGATCGTGTTCAAGCCGCCATCCGTGCGGCTGGTGAGCAGGGGGCGCTGGACGTGGTGTTTGACACTGCCGTGACACCTGTCGCTTATACTGGTCCCTCAACTGTAGATATCACCCCGATGGTCAAGGCTATATTAGGATTGTAATAAAGATGTCCCATAGGTAACAATAAAAACTGCATCCCAAATGTGAGATGCAGTTTTTATTACGAGGGTGGAAGATGGGGCTCGAACCCACGACCTTCGGAACCACAATCCGACGCTCTAACCAACTGAGCTACGTCCACCATATATGGCATTTTATCTCAAATGCGGGTGCAAAGATAATACCAATTTTGTTACTGTGCAAGATTTAGACCAAAAAATCTGTAAATTTTTCTTTTTTGATCGGTCATGGTGTTGATTAACGTTCAACAATTTCGGCAGGAGCATTGCGGTCGCTGCCCTTGACGAACTCGCCCATCGAGTACACGCCACGCAGGTTGATATCGCCGTCCAACAGCAGGACATCAGCATCCTTGCCTCGCTGCAATGAGCCCTTGCGGTCATAGATTCCCATAATTCTGGCAGGTGTCTCACTGGCCATCCTCACGGCATCCTGCAACGGCACATCCACGACGCGTACCATCGTCTTGATGAGTCGGTCCATGGTGGCGATACTGCCAGCCAGAGCACTGCGGTCAGATAGCTTGCACACGCCATCCTCGATGATGACACGCGGGTCGAAAGCATGCTCACTGTCGCTGTCTGTCACGGCCAGGGCATCGGTGCACAGGGCGGTGCGCTCCACGCCCTTCATGTGATAGACCAGATTGAGCAGGGTAGAGGGCACATGGATGCCGTCGGCAATGACCTCGACGGCCATGTCCTGGAGCAGATAGACGCTTTCCACCGTGCCGGCATGCTTGAATTCGCGCACATTGTGGAAGCCGGGCATGGCGTTGTAGAAATGGGTCGCCATGGTGTACCCGGCATCCCAGGCTGCCTTGACGTGGGGATACTCGGCAGCAGTATGGCCGATGGCAGCTACGATACCCTTGCTCGTGATGTATTGCCCCATCTCGACAGCACCAGGCAATTCTGGTGCCGTGTCCCATCGGCGCATGCAGTCAAAGTCCTCGACAATGTGCCTGTATTCAGCTGGATCGGGGATACGGATGACCTCGGGCATCTGTGCTCCGGCTTTGCTGGGATTGAAGTAAGGACCCTCCATGTGCATGCCCATAATGGTGCAACGTGGGTCTTCCATAAGTTCGTCACATGTCTGGCAGGCTCTCTCCATCATGTCTAACGGAGATGATGACAAGGTCGCATAGATGGCAGTTGTGCCATGACGCAGGTGGGTTAGTGCTGCTGTCTCAAAAGCTTCCCGCGTGCATTCCTGGAAGTCACATCCGCCACCGCCATGGCAATGCAGGTCGATACCGCCAGGGACCACGTGCATACCATGGGCATCGATGGCCTTATCCATGCCGTCAAGCGTGCGGCTGCTCTTGCTCACCTCCTTGATGCGGCTATCCTCAATGACGATGGAACCGCCATTGATCCAACCTTCGGGAGTGAGTATATGACCATTGTAGATTTGAGTTAACATTAGCAATCTTTTTTATCCTTGTCACCGACTTGAAATGCAAATATACATTGTTTTTCTATTAGTTGTATAGCTTTGATACATTTTTTTAGATTTCTTGACAATAATTTTAGACAATGGGGGCCTTTGTCTTGTTGGAATCGGGTTTGGTTCACAATTAGGGATATGGTGATTGGTCTTGATTTTTCGGTGATTTGTCAAGGAGATTAGCCTATTGGTCACAAAGTGGCGAAATCGTGTTTTTTTTATTGGATTTTTATCATTTCCTTTGTGGCGTAATCGAGTGTTGATGTGACACTTGTAGTTACTGCTATTAATTTTCAAAACACTACTTGAAATGAAAAAGATTGTTTTAATGTTGGTTGTTGCCCTGATGGGCACACTGGTGACAAACGCACAGCCGCCGCGCCGTCATGACATGGACCCGCAGCGAATGGTGGAACAACGTGTTGAACGCTTGGACAAGGCATTGAGCCTGAGCGCCGAACAAAAAGCTGAAATCACAAAGATCTACAGCGAGGAGATGGAGGCGATGAAAAAGGACCGGGCGGCACGCAAGGACAAGGGTGAGAAACCTGATGAGTCAATCATGCAGACTAAACGTCAGCAGATGCAGGCTCAGCGCGAAGCTACCGATGCCAAGGTCGAATCACTGTTGACGCCCGAGCAGGCAGCTAAGTTTGCCCAGATGAAGAAAAAACAAGGTCATCAGGGTCACGGCAATCGCCATGATGGCCGTCAAGATGGCAAGCGAGCGCCCAGGCATGATGGTGGCTGCTGCTGTAAGGACAAGTAAGACCCTGGAGATGAAAAAAAATTAATCGTGTGTGTGTTTTGAAAGAGGGGGGTATTTCCTGTTTGAAGGAAGTGCTCCTCTATTTTTTTTGAGTAAGGGATTGGGGACTGTGGTGGCCTAAAATGATTAGAAGATGTTAAAAAGGGGTGTTTTTTACTTAAAAATGACCTGCGGTATCGTCGAAAATGTCTTGAAAATGAAAAAAAATCACTAACTTTGCATTATAAAATATAAAGAAGAAAACATGGATGTAAAGAAAGTCTTATTCATATCACAGGAGATTGCTCCATACGTACCCGAGCGCCGTTTGTCCCAGATAGGCAGGATACTGCCTCAAGGTATTAAAGAACAAGGAATCGAGGAGCGTACTTTCATGCCCAAGTATGGTATGATAGCCGAGCGCAGCAACCAACTGCATGAGATGATCCGACTGTCGGGTATGAATGTGATCATAGATGACACCGACCACCCGCTGATTATCAAGGTTGCAACGTTGCAACAGGCCCATTTTCAGGTTTATTTCATTTATAATGAGGACTATTTTGCTAGCAACCGCATTGATGAACTGGAGATGAACTGCTCGACACAGGACAATGATGAACGCAGCATGTTCTTTGTCCGTGCCGTCATCGAGTCGATTCGCAAGATGCGTTGGGTTCCTGATATTATCCAGTGTACAGGCTGGATCTCGGCTTTGGCGCCTGTTTACATCCGCACGCTCTATGGTGATGACCCGTCATTCCGTGACGCCAAGATTGTTACGGCCCTGTTTAATGACCAGTTGCCTGCTCCACTGGATGCTCGTTTGAGCGAGAAAATGCACATGGACGGTATTCCCAAGAATGCCCTCAAGCCCATTGCAGGTAAGGAGTTAGGCATTGATGAGCTGATGGCTTTGTCGCTCAAGTATAGCGATGCTGTTATCCAGTGTGAAACTGGGGTGAGCGAAACCATCCTTGAGGCCGCTCATGACCTGCCCAAGCTCGAGTTTGTCGATGACGATGATGATGTCTTGAGGGTAAGGGATTTTTACGCCTCGCTGTAAATGACTGCCCAGGGTTACATTTTACTGACCGTTCTATTTCTATATTCTTAAATATAACGACTTTATCATTTCGAGAATATGAATAAATTCTTCTATGTGGTATTGGCGGTAGCTGCGCTGCTTGGCTTGTACTCATGCACCGACGAGACAATAGGAGTGTCGATCACCGATAGTGTTTCGTCGATTATCGAGGATTCTTCGTTTGTCATTACTGGGCATTCAGTCCGCAATGACCGTGTCCAGATGCGCACCAGTACCAAGATGCTGGGCTCGCTCAATTCTGATGGATATGGCTCGCTCACAGCTTCGGCAGTGACCATGTGGATGCCCGCGATGAATATTGACACGACAGGTATTACTGCCGCCTCAATCGACTCCTGTCGATTGAAGCTGCGCATACCTTATCGCAGTGGCTTTACTGGTGATGAGTTGGCGCCGATGCGTCTCAGTGTCTATGCCCTTAACAAGGCATTGCCCACCCCCATCTATAGTGATTTTGATCCCACTGATTATTATGACTCAGACGAATTGTTGGCCTCTGAACCCTATTCCCCAATGTCGGGTTGGGTTGAGATTGCTGAATCCTATGTCTCTGGTACCCGTGAGGTGGATACTGTGCGTGTGATATCAGTACCCATGCCTATCGAGTTGGGGCAGAATCTGTTTAATGCTTACCGGAGTAACCCTGACAAGTTCTCCAATCCCAATACGTTTGCCGATCTCTTCCCTGGCATTTATATCACCAACAGTTATGGTAGTGGCCATGTGATCAACATCAAGGCAACCCAGTTTGACGTATATTACCACAAGCATGTAGTGTTGAATGATACTACCGAAGTGGACTCGGCACGTTGCCAGTCCTATTTGGCATCAACTCCCGAAATTATCTCCAACAACATCATCCGCTTTAACATCGACGATGAGTTGACCTCGATGGTGGAAGCGGGTCAGGCGCTCATCGTGGCACCGGCTGGATATGAGGTACAGGTGCATTTCCCCATTCAGGAAATCATCGATAGGTATGAGCAAAATATAGGCGATAACCAGGCAATTATCAATACCTTATCACTGGAGCTCCCTGTCTCTGTACCCGAGACGCAATACAACATTCAGCCCCCTGGCTATCTGCTCATGGTCAAGACGTCCAAGAAGGATCAGTTTATCAACGGTGACAGCTTGGTCAACAACAAGGATTCGTTCTACGCCGTCTATGACGCGGCCAGCAAGAAGTACACCTTCTCGGGTCTGCGCTCCTATATTCTTGACATTATCAACAATAAAGGCGGTATTGCCGCTGCCGAGGATATGGACTTCACGATCACTCCTGTTGACGTGACAACCTATACCTATCCAACATCCTATTCCTCCTATTACTATAGTTCAGCCTCGACTTCGGTTGTGACCAAGATTTCGCCCTTGGTATCCCGTCCAGCGATAGTCAACTTGTTGCTCGATAAGGCCAAGATCAGAATAACCTATAGTTCACAAATTGTCAATTAATTCTTGCTGGATTAGAAAATTTGTGTTACCTTTGCACCCGCATTGCAAAACATCGCAGTGCACCAAGCCGCAATAGCTCAGTCGGTAGAGCATTTCATTCGTAACGAAAAGGTCGCGGGTTCGAGTCCCGCTCGCGGCTCCGCTAAACGGGGAAACAACTGTCACACGATGGTGTTCCCCGTTTTTTAATCAAGTGACTTCAATAAAACGTGCTTATTGTGTGTGATGGAAATCAGCGTTAAGGATTATATGGAACGGCAGCCGGGAAGTCCCAAGGTTGCCGAGACCGACCGGTTCTACCTGTGGATTGCCTTGCGGCTGGCCAAGCTGTGGGACGAGTCGCCATGGCTGCGTGAGCTGGACGATGACGTGCGACGTGATGTGGTGCTCGCCGTGACGGGATATTACCAGGATGTGGTGGCCGACGGCGGACTGTGGCGCTCGTTCACGCGTCTGCATGCCGACCGGCATGGCGCTCCGCTGCCCCACTACGGCTGCTCCGAGGACTATGTGGACTATGAGCTGAACCTCAACGACGTGCGTTACGTCATCTGGTGGACTATTGCAGGCGAGCAGGGTGGAGCGGCGCTTGATCCTCACGATGTCAATCTCGAGTCACTGGCCACAGCTTTCTACATGCTGCTTGACGCGGAATATGAAAAGGCTCCAGTGCCCCGCCAGTTCTGTATTGCCAGCGAGGTGGACTTGGACAACCCACTGGATGCTCAGCGCATCTATGATTACGCCTACTGGCTGTACTGGCGCAGCTTCCTGTTGCGGCCGTCATCCCAGGCGGTGATGGAACGCGCCATGCCCGAGGCCCAAGCCATCATAGCACGTGCCGGCGAGCATGATGCCCGGCCCTTGCTGCTGGACTTGAACGAGCGTCTGATGTCCACCGTGCCGGCCGGTCCTATCCCATTGACGACAGCCCAGTGGCTGCGGCTCATTATCGATGAAGAGCTGCCCTGATAGGGCGGGCAGTGGAACTGGATTTCCTGAACGTAACCGCAT
Organism: Sodaliphilus sp.; assembly: GCA_045114435.1. Lineage (GTDB taxonomy): Bacteria > Bacteroidota > Bacteroidia > Bacteroidales > Muribaculaceae > Sodaliphilus. The sequence continues at coordinate 32,251 of JBGUKK010000086.1, read as the reverse complement.
TTTCTGGGAAAAAACAACCAGACGTGCCAAGCATCGGCGATTGGCACGTCTGGTTGTTATTGGGGTGATGGCTCAGGTTAGACCAAGCCCTTACCGTGGCAGTTCTTGTACTTCTTGCCGCTGCCACAGGGGCAAGGATCGTTGCGTCCGATCTTGGGACCCTCGTTGCGGATGGGACCGGTGGGGCCTTGAGGACGGGGACCCATGGGAGTGGCGTTGGGACGGCTGGCATCGGGCTCGCCGCCGCGGCCCTCGCTGTAACGCTGGCGAGGTTTAGGCTCGTTTTGAGGAATGTCCTGTTGGGGCGGTGCCTCGGGAATCTGGCCGCGCATGAGCACGGCGATGGCCTTGCCGTTCATGATGCCCACCATCTGCTTGAACATGTTGAAGGCCTCGGTCTTGTAGATGACCAGAGGATCCTTCTGCTCATAGCTGGCGTTCTGCACGCTCTGGCGCAACTGGTCCATCTCGCGCAGGTGCTCCTTCCAGTTCTCGTCGATGGTGATGAGCATGACGGCCTTCTGCCATGACTTAGCGAGCGACTTGCAGTGAGTCTCGGCAGCCTCCTTGATGTCGATGACGATGCCGAAGGTGCGCTTGCCGTCGGTGATGGGCACGCGGATGAGTCCTTGAGGCTCGAGTCCGTCGGCAATCTGTTTCTCTACAATCTGTTGGATGATGGGATCGGCAACCTCCGACAGGCGTTCCATCTTGCGGTTGAAGTTCTTGAGCACCTCGTCATACAGGATCTCCTGCTTCTTGCCGTCGTCCATGCGGCGGTATTCCTCCTCGTTGAATGGCGTCTGGATGGCGTAGGTCTTGAGCACTTGAATGTTGAAGTCCTCGTAGTCGTCGGCACCATACCTGTCTACCAGGTCCTCCACGCTGTCATAGAGGGAGTTGATGATGTCCAATCCGATGCGTTCACCGATAAGGGCGTGGTGACGGCGGGTGTAAATCACCTTACGCTGGGCGTTCATCACGTCGTCATACTCGAGCAGGTGTTTACGGATACCGAAGTTGTTCTCCTCGACGCGCTTCTGGGCGTTCTCGATGCTCTTGGTCACCATGTTGCTCTCGATGGCCTCACCGTCCTTGAGTCCAAGACGGTCGAGCGTCTTGACAACACCTTCGCTGGCGAACAGACGCATCAGTTTGTCCTCAAACGATACGAAGAACACTGATGAACCGGGGTCTCCCTGACGACCGGCACGGCCTCGCAACTGGCGGTCCACACGGCGTGACTCATGGCGCTCGGTACCGATGATGGCAAGACCACCGGCCTCTTTCACGGCAGGTGACAACTTGATATCGGTACCACGACCGGCCATGTTGGTGGCGATGGTCACGACACCCTTGCCGTCGATCGATTGACCGGCCTGAGCCACGATGTCGGCCTCTTTCTGGTGCAACTTGGCGTTCAAGACGTTGTGCGGGATGTGGCGCAGGTTGAGCATGCGGCTCAGCATCTCACTGATTTCAACGCTTGTGGTACCAACCAGGGTGGGACGTCCAGAGTTGCGCATGGCCTCGATCTCGGCGATGACGGCATTGAATTTCTCCTTCTGCGTCTTGTAAACGCGGTCGGCCATATCGTTGCGGATGACGGGCTTGTTGGTGGGAATGGTCACAACATCCAACTTGTAGATGTCCCAGAACTCACCAGCCTCGGTCTCGGCGGTACCGGTCATACCCGACAACTTGTGATACATGCGGAAGTAGTTCTGCAGCGTGATGGTGGCGAACGTTTGGGTGGCAGCCTCGACTTTCACGCCTTCCTTGGCCTCGATAGCCTGATGCAGACCGTCGCTGTAGCGGCGACCTTCCATCACACGGCCCGTCTGCTCGTCGACAATCTTGACCTCACCGCTCTCGGTGACGATGTACTCGTCGTCGCGGTTGAACAGGGTGTAGGCTTTCAACAACTGGGTCACGGTGTGCACGCGCTCGGCCTTGACCGAGTAGTTGGCGAGCAACTCGTCTTTCTTGTTGGTCTTCTCCTCATCGGTCAACGGCTCGTTGGTCACTGCCGACAACTGGGCGGCAATGTCGGGAAGGATGAAGAACTCGGGGTCGTCGGTGCCGCGCGTGAGCACGTCGATACCCTTATCGGTCATCTCGACGGTGTTATTCTTCTCGTCGATGATGAAGAACAGGGGGTCAGTCACGGTGGGCATCTCGCGGTTGTTATCCTGCATGTAGAAGGCCTCGGTCTTGAGCATGGCGGTCTTGACACCCTCCTCACTCAGGAACTTGATCAGAGGCTTGTACTTGGGCAGACCCTTGAAGGCGCGGAAGAGCCGCAGCGTGCCTTCCTTGATGGTCTCCTCGTCGTCGCTGGCCATCATCTTCTTGGCATCGGCAAGCAAGCCGGTAACCAGTTGGCGCTGAGCGTTATAGACGCGTTCCACGTTGGACTTGAAGTCATTGAACATCTGATCCTCGCCCTTGGGCACGGGACCCGAAATAATCAACGGGGTACGGGCATCATCGATCAACACGCTGTCGACCTCATCGACGATGGCAAAGTTGTGGGGGCGCTGCACCATGTCCTCGGGGCGCATCGCCATATTATCGCGCAGGTAGTCGAAACCGAACTCACTGTTGGTACCGAAGGTGATGTCGCAGTTGTAGGCGGCACGGCGCTCGGGCGAGTTAGGCTCGGTCTTGTCGATACATGACACGGTCATGCCGTGGAACATGTACAACGGACCCATCCACTCGCTATCGCGCTTGGCCAGATAGTCGTTGACGGTCACCACATGAACACCGTTACCGGTCAAGCCGTTCAGGAAGACGGGCAGCGTAGCCACCAGGGTCTTACCTTCACCAGTCGCCATCTCGGCAATCTTGCCCTGATGCAGCACGATACCACCGATAAGTTGCACGTCATAGTGTATCATGTCCCAGGTGATCTCATTACCGCCGGCAATCCAGTGGTTGTGGTAGATGGCCTTGTCGCCCTCGATGGTAACGAAGTCCTTGCCCTGAGCGGCCAGGTCGCGGTCGAGTTGGGTGGCGTTCACAACAATGGTCTCGTTCTCGGCAAAGCGGCGAGCGGTCGATTTCACAATGGCAAACACGGTGGGCAGCACCTCGTTGAGTTTGTCCTCGAGGACATCGAGAATTTCCTTCTGGATATCATCGACTTTCTTCCACAACGGTTCGCGTTCCTCGTATTCGAGAGTCTCGATTTCGGCTTTGATGCGTTCAATTTCATCCCGCTTGTCTTGCACCGATTCGTTGAGCATCTGACGGATTTCGGCCGTGCGTCCACGCAGGCTGTCGATGTCCAGTGCATCAATCTCGGGATAAATCGCTTTGATTTGGTTGACAATAGGTGTGATCTTCTTCAGGTCACGGGTTGACTTATTGCCAAACATGGATTTCAAAATGTCACTAAGTCCCATTTTCTTGGTTTGTTGTAGTATGTATTTATGTTTTGTTGTAATCTAAACGGCAAAGGTACACCTTTTTAGCCGATTATCAGCCAAAAAGAGGCTACAAAATGCTCTAGTATGGCTTTTTGCTGTTAGGGTCTATAAGGAGTTTAGGGTCTTTAAAGTCTCTAAGGCCTTTAAGGACTTGAAGAGCATGAACCCTTCACTCCCGACTCATCACTAACGTCGGGTGGGGCCGCGAGTTGTCTGGCAGGTGAGCCACACGTTGGTCAACGAGCGTGTCACCAGTGCCGTCATCAGCGGGAAGAAGGCGATATTGCCCACTTGGGGCTGCCAGGGCCATGCCAGCATGAGCAGGGCAACGACCAGGGCATTCAAGGCGTGGAGCCAACGGGCGGCGCCACGGGTCTTTTTGAACCAGGGCAACACGGCGAGCAACAGCAACAAGGGGTGTAACCACACGATGTTGATGTTGGGCGAGGTGGCCTCATGAGTCGAGAAGAAAATAAGGAAAAACAGGATGCAGCCCGCCAGTCCGCCAGCGGTGAAAAGCAGGGTGTCGAACCAGCGGCTCACGTCGCGGCGGCGCCAGTCACGGCAACTAACGGCCAGTGTCAGCGCCAGCACCAGGATGGCCACGGTGATGGGGGAGAGGTACCACGGCGTGGGCGGCCTGACGTTGCCCTCGGTGCTCTTGTCGATGGGAACGGTGGTCGCTTTTACCAGCGGCAGGGTCACGCTATCGGTCTTGACCGTGGCACCGGCCACAGCATCCATGAGCAGCATGGGGATGAACATGGTGGCGCGCTGGTCCAGCACGGTATCCACGTCCCAGCCCAGCACCAGGTCGATGCCGAAGCGTTCCCAAGCGTAGTTGCGGCAGTAGTGTGCCAAAATGTCACGATAGGTGACAGTAGTGTCGCCCATCGCGGGATATTGCAGCCCTTCGCCCACTGCCATCTCAATGATGTCGCGGGGGCGGGTAGAGCAGTTGTCGCTCAGGAATTTATAGCGATAGAAGCGGTTTTCGGGCTGAGCGTTGTTCCACAGGAAGTCGCGCACGGCAATGGCACGGTCCTGCGGCAGGTTGAGTTCCTGCTCGACCATGCGCCGCTCCTCCATGCCGAGGGTGGCGAAGGCTCGCGGAACAGGTTGGCATATGTAGTCGGTCTCGCCCAGCATGAAGCGCCACATGAACGCAGGTGCCTGAAAATCAAATACACCGTAGTTGAAGTACAGGTCGGTAGGCCCTTGCTGGACGCGTATCTCGCTGTGTCCCCAGATGTTATGAGGCTCACTGCCGGGATAAAAAGTGACGAGGCTCACGCGCACCGAGTCCTCCGGCTGTTCCTCCTGGGTTGAAACAGGTTTGGACAGGGGAAGTTGGGGCACGGCTTCAAGTGTACCCGTTGCACACAGGGCACACAAAACCGTAGTCAGACAATATTTCTTCAGCAATCGTTGCATCTGTACATTAACACAATGGCAAGAATGATGCCACTTGACAATTAATTAACGTGCTACCCCACTCAATAGTATTTTAAAATGAGAAAATGAACATTTATGGACTGATATTTGGGCGCATGAAAACATTCGCCTATTTTTGCACTGCGAACTCAAATTATTTTTACCCGTGGGAAAAAAAAGAAATGATTGGTCACAGGGGTGGCAAAGGGTCCTGGTTGTTACGGTGGGCTCGCTGTTGTCGGTGGCCTTTTTTGCACTGCTATGTTGGGGCGTGAATTGTTCCGACCTGAAGTATCAGAGGCGCTCGATGGGTTTCTTTGTCGGTCTAGCGTGGGTGGTGATGACGGTTTTCCTCTTGAGGAAACAGTTCAGTGCAATACCTAAAAAGGACAACTATCGTTTTGTGGCCTATTTCTTTTTCGGCATGAGCATTGGCGGCGGGCTTTTGGTCATTGATCAATATGTCCACCGGGCCACCTCGTCCTATCATCACTGCAAGAGCATCACCCGCGAGAGCATCGGCGATGCCGAGTATATTATGAGTGAGCAGGAAATCGATGTGATGGATAATTGCCGTGGCTATGATGTGAGTCTATCCCATGAGAGAAGGGGACGGAGAAAATATACAGCCCGTGTTGTCGCCCCAATCAAGGATAGCCATGGCGTTTATTTGGCCTTTGATGACAGAGTTTACTATGGAACCCTATGGAAAAATAGCGATGAGATTGAAGAGGCCGATGACGATGCTCAGGCAAAACTGCGACAAAAGGTTTCCGATCACCGCAATGACAACCAGTGCCATACCTATCATCGCATCTTTGCCTACAATTACGTGGGATATGACAAGTATGTCAATGCTGTAGAAAACTCGTCACAGTACATGAACGACTCGCTCTATCAAGTTGAGTCCCTGCCTCCCATCATTGAGGAAATTCACAATGTGGGACTTGGTGCAGATGCACGTCCTAATGTCCTGTTCACCACCTTGTACCTGGTCATCCATTTCTTCATCTGCGTGGCCCTGCTCATGGTAAGCAGCAAAGACTAAACATTTTGCGGAAACGACACTTTTTCACGAAAAACATTTTGCGGAAACGACAATTGGATTACCAGGTGCCGTAGTTGCCGCGGTCGGCGTCGATGCGCAATAGGATAAACAGCAGGATGGTGAAACCCCACAACGACGAGCCGCCGTAGCTGAAGAAGGGCAACGGGATGCCGATGACGGGACACAGGCCGATGACCATGCCGATGTTGATGGTGAGGTGGAAGATGAGGTAGGACGCCACACAGTAGGCATACACCCGGGCGAAGGTGGAGTGGTTGCGCTCAGCGAGGGTGATGATGCGCAAGATCATCGCCAGGAAGAGCACGAGCACGGCCACGCTGCCGATGAAACCCTGCTCCTCGCCGATGGTGCAGAAGATGAAGTCGGTGTGCTGCTCGGGGACGTATTTAAGCTTGGTCTGTGTGCCGTTGAGGAAGCCCTTGCCGGTGATGCCGCCGCTGCCAATGGCAATCTTGCTCTGGTTGACGTTGTAGCCCGCTCCACGCAAGTCTTCCTCAATGCCCAGGGTGACCTTGATGCGCTGTTGCTGATGAGGCTCCAGCACCTTGTTGAAGGCGAAGCTGACGGTGAACAGGAAGATGAGCGAGGCGGCGGCAAAGCAGATGGTGATCAACACCTTCTTCAAGTCGTCGTGCAGCATGCCATAGAGCAGATATACCAGCGAGAGGACAATGACAGGGATGAAGAAGGCGTAACCATTGACATGAACACCCGCCAATGACAGACCGCCTGCAACGGCACCCGCGGCGAGGTAGCCCAGCAGCACGTTGCGCCCCAGGATCCATGAGCGGCAGTAGATGAGCAGCATGGCCACGATGAGTGCCATCACCATGATGAATGCGATGAACATGCCCAGTGGGATGCCCATGATGATGGTGGCCGCAAACTTCAATACCACGACGAAATAGACCACAGCCATCAGTGCGGCAAAGAGCACAAAGCCCGACATGCCCTCGCGATAGAGGACAAAGATGAGTGACGTGTAAACCAGCGCAGTGCCTGTCTCCCGCTCGAGGATGATGCACAGGATGGGCATCAGGATAATGGCGATGGCGATAGCATAGTTGCGCCAGCCATTGAGCGAGAAGCCATAGGTGCTGAAGAGTTTAGCCAGCGCCAGCGCTGTCGCCGTCTTGGCAAACTCGGCCGGCTGCAGGCTCACCGACCCAAACACGAGCCACGATCGGGAGCCCTTGATGTCGGGGGCAACAAAGCTGGTGACTATCAATAGCAATATCATGAAGCCGTAGATGGGATAGGCGTAGGCTTCATAGATGCGCCTGTCGATGAGCAACAACGAGAAACCGATGAGCAGTGAGAGCACAGCCCACATGAACTGCTTGCCCGAGAACTCACTCAGGTCAAACATGCTCGCCCGGTCATAGTCGTAGGTGGCGGCATAGATGCTCACCGCTCCTGCCACGACCATGATGATGTAGAGGATGATGGTAAACCAGTCCACCGACCTCAACAGGTTGGTACTCTCATCTTGTTGATTTCTTGTTTCCATCGCTTGAGGTGGCTTGGGTCGTTGACTTCTTATTCTTGTCGGTCTGGTGGCCGGATGTCTTGGGTGGCTTGGGGGTGGTGATGGTGTGGCGGCTGGCCATCGAGCGACCTTGAGCCTGCAGGCTTGGGGAGTCGCCGCGCAGGTAGCGCTGAATCATCAACGCACCGATGGGCACGCCGAAGGCTGCACCGAAGCCGGCATTCTCCACATACACGCACACGGCGATTTTGGGGTCGTCCATCGGTGCAAATCCCATGAACACCGAGTGGTCGCGTCCGTGAGGGTTCTGGGCCGTTCCCGTCTTGCCACACACGTCAAGGCCGGGGATGTTGGCCCTGGTGCAGGTGCCGCCGAGCACTGCCATGCGCATGCCCTGGACAATCTCGTTATAGTAGCGCTTGTCGATATCGGTGTCGTGGCGCTGCAGGCTCTTCTTGAGGACGCCGACGCCCTCGATGTTCTTGACCACATGGGGCGTGATGTAGTAGCCGCGGTTGGCGATGGTGGCGCTCAGGTTGGCGATCTGCAGCGGCGTGGCGAGGATTTCGCCCTGTCCGATGGCGTCGCTGATGATGGACTGTCCGCTCCAGCCGCCCTCGCCATGGATTTTGTCATAGAAGGCGGTGTTGGGGATGAACCCGCGGCTCTCGCCCGGCATGTCGATGCCCAGCTTGTAGCCGTAGCCCATCGACACCATGTGGTTCTTCCACACCTCAAAGGCCTTGCCTGTCGAGCCATATTTTGAACGCTTGTCCATCATGTTCTTGAATCCCCAGCAGAAGTAGGAATTGCACGACGTCTGCAGGGCGGGTTTCAGGGCGATGGGGGCGGCATGGCCGTGGCATCCCACGCGCAGGCCCGCGTTGATGTAACCACGGTGGCAGGGGTACATGGTTCCCGTCGTGATGATGCCCTCCTGCAGGAAGATCAGGCCCTGGGTGGGCTTGAAGGTGGAGCCAGGGGGATATGCAGCCATGTAGGCGCGGTCATACAGGGGCTTGAGGCGGTTGTTGGCCAGCTCGCTGTAATGCTTGCCGCGCTCCTTGCCCATCAGCAGCGACGGGTCGTAGCTGGGACTGGACACCAGGGCCAGGACCTCGCCGGTCTTGGGCTCGATGCAGACGATGGCACCCACCTTGCCCTGCATGAGCAGTTCGCCATAGGCCTGCAGGCCGATGTCGATGCTGAGCTTGAGGTTGTTACCTGCCACAGGGTCCACATCATCGGCCCCGTCGTTGTAATGGCCCTTGATCTTGCCCGTAGCGTCGCGGATGAGGATTTCCTTGCCCTTAACGCCGCGCAGCCACTTCTCGTAGCTCTTCTCGATGCCCAGGTCGCCGGTATAGTCGCCGGGACGGTAGTAGTCGTCGTTCTCGATGTCGCGGGCATTGACCTCGCGGATGTCACCGAGCACGTTGGCGGCGACGGGATAGTTATACTTCCTGAGGATGCGCTGCACGACATAGAAGCCCGGGAAGCGATACAGTTTCTCCTGCAGGCGGCCGTAATCCTCGGGAGTCAAGTGGTTCATGAACACCTGCTGGGTGAAGGCCGAGTAGTTGCGCCCTTTTCTCATCTCTTCCCAGCGGTGATCAAACTCCTTGCGGCTGATCTGCAGGGTGTTGCAGAAGTCGATGGTGTCAAAGGGCAGCACGTCCTTGGGAATCATCACCAGGTCGTACTCGGGCGTGTTATAGACCACAAGGGAATCGTTGCGGTCATAGATGAGGCCGCGCGAGGGGTATATGACCTTCTCCATGAAGGCATTGCTGTCGGCATGAGCCTTGTAGGTGCTGTCCAGCACCTGCAACTGCACCAGACGGATGATGTAGATGATGGCAATGGCCACAATGAATCCGCCGATGACCAGCTTGCGTTTCTCGAGGTTATAGTCTTTTCTCACGGCGCGTGCTCACAAGAGTGTCTAACCCAAAGATGATGATGACCGACAGCGCGCTACTGCAGGCAATGCGCAGCAGTGTGAGCACGATGTTGTGCAGGGAGAAGGCCTGAATCAGGAAGATGAGCGTGCAGTACAGCGTCACCAGCGTCGCCATGTACTTGAAGTAATCCCCCACACCCATCGAGTTGACCGATGGAATGGGTTGGTTATTGTCATTCTCGGTCGTGACATAGGCGTTGAACACGGGGCGCCTCACTGCTGCCATCAGGGTGCATGCCAAGGCGTTCATGCCTGGGGTGTTGTTGAAGATGTCGATGATCAGCCCCGAGAAGAAGGCGATGGTCAGCACCCATCCGCCATGCAGGTTGATGGGGAGCCTGAGGATGAGGTAGATGAACACCACGGGCATGGCCACGTTGAACAACACGATCTTGTTGCACACGAGCTGCACCACCACAAGGGCCAGAAACAGGACGATGAATTGTATGACGGTCTTGGTCATGGCTGCTCGACGGGGGATTCGGGTTTAACGGCTTCGGTGGGTTGCTTGGCAGGGGACGGCTGCTTGGCTGGCTTGGCCGGCTTGCCGGCCTTCTTCGGTCTGTCCTGGCTGGGGACAACGTCAACAATCTCGGGCTTGAGCTCGGGACGCGTCTGGATGTTGGCCGCGGTGTCGGTTCCTTGTTCGGCCCTGATGAGGGCGTCGAGCTGATCCTTCATGCTGTTGGTGATCACGCGCACACTGCTCAACTGGCTGAAGTTGGTTGACAGCTTGATGCGCAGCGACACAAAGCTGTCGCTCATGTCACGCGCCAGCCCATCGACGGTGCCCACAATGATGCCCTCGGGGAACACGGCCGAGTAGCCGCTGGTGACGATGGTGTCGCCCTTGTTGTAGTTGATGTGCTTGGGCAGCTCCTCGAGCACGGCATAGCGAGGACTCTTGCCGTCCCAGACCAGGCTGCCGAAGAAGCCGCTGCGCTGCAGTTTGCACGACAGCCTCATGTGGGGATTCAACAGCGAGATGACGCGAGACGCATGCGGCCCCACGACATTGACGATTCCCACGACACCGTTCTGGTCGATGACGCCCATCTCGGGGCTCACGCCGTCCTTGTAGCCGCGGTTGATGGTGATGTAGTTGCCCGGTTGGGCAATGCTGTTGCTGATGACTTGGGCCATGACAAAGGTGTACTGCTGCAATGATTGCTGCCGCAGCGAGTCGGGGGACTGCAGCGACAGGTCGGCCAGCTTGTTGCGCATCTCAATCAATTCCATCTCCAGCGCGGCGTTGCGCTCCTGCAGGCTCTCGTTGATGTCGCGCAGGTGAAAATAGGACGTGACACTGTTGAACGCCTTGTAAACGGTGGCGCACACCGAGTTGGCCGACGTCAAGTACACGCTCTGCTGGTAAGGGTTATCCTTAAATAACAGCACGAGGCTCAATATCACATAGATTGCGAAAATGAACCACGCACTGTGTTTGATGAAAAAGTTGAGCAGATTGTTCATCCTTACAGGCTTTAGGTCTTAGGCTTTTAGGCTTTTGGTTTTAGGACGGTCGCCTAAAGCCTTACTCCTGATGTCTAATGCCTCAGTTTACCGCATGAGGAACTTGAAGTGCTTGATGTTCTTCAATGCGATGCCGGTACCCTTGGCCACAGCGTGCAAGGGATCCTCGGCCACATGGAACTCAATGCCGATTTTGTCGGTCAGACGCCTGTCGAGGCCGCGCAGCAGGGCGCCGCCACCGGTCAGGAAGATGCCGTTGTGAACGATGTCCTGATAGAGCTCGGGAGGTGTCTGCTCCAGCGCGCTGAGCACGGCAGCCTCAATCTTGGAGATGGACTTCTCGATGCAGTGGCACACCTCCTGGTAGGTCACGGGCACCTCGAGGGGCAGCGAGTTGACCTGGTTGGGACCATGGATGATGAAGTCCTCGGGGGCGTCGGGACCCAGGTCGGGCAGGGCCGAACCGACGTTAATCTTGATGGCCTCGGCGGTGCGCTCACCCACGCGAACGTTGTGGGCTCGGCGCATGTGCTCTTGGATGTCCTCGGTGAGGTCGTCGCCGGCGGTGCGGATGCTCTTATTGCTCACGATACCACCCAGCGAGATGACAGCAATCTCGGTCGTGCCGCCACCGATGTCAACAATCATGTTGCCCTCGGGAGCCAGCACATCAAGGCCGATACCCAGCGCGGCTGCCATCGGCTCGTAAATCATGTACACGTCGCGGCCACCGGCGTGCTCGCTCGAGTCGCGCACGGCGCGAATCTCGACCTCGGTCGATCCCGAGGGGACGCACACGACCATACGCAACGAGGGGGAGAACCAGTGGTTCTTGGCGCTCACCTTCTTGATCATGCCGCGAATCATGTGCTCGGCGGCGTTGAAGTCGGCAATCACACCGTCGCTCAGGGGCCTGACGGTGCGGATGCCCTCGTGGGACTTGCCGTGCATCTCGCGTGCACGCTCACCCACAGCGATGGGCCGGTTGGTCTTGGCATCAAGGGCCACTACCGAAGGCTCGTCGATGACGATGCGGTCATTATGGATGATAATGGTGTTGGCTGTTCCTAAGTCAACAGCAATTTCTTGAGTGAATGAAAACCATCCCATGATTGATATCGATATGTTAGATAGTTAGTTATAAATGCTTAATAAATGAATTCCCGTTAATCGGACTGCAAAATTACTAAAATCCCACCAATAAACCACTATGTTTTACCTAAGTTTTATAGTTTTCAGTTGTCAGTTTTCGGTTGACAACGGCATCAGCATTGAGCCGAAAACTGAAAATTGCTACAGCAATTCCTCCAGAGCCTCCACAGCGTGGCGCACGCAGTCCTCGCAGGAGCACAGCACCCCACGGTCACTGCCCACGCCCTTCAGGTCCTTGCAGCGGGTGGCGCCGCACCGTTGCTCAAACTCTGCCCTCAACTGGCTGGCCAGAGGGTTCATGCGCCGGCCGTCAAATTTCATCAGCCCCTGCGCCATCTGGGCACCGCACAGGGCGCCGCAAGTCTCCTCCATGTTGCCCATGCCGCTACCGAAGCAGGCACCCATCGCCAGCAACTGCTCCTCGGACAGTCCCAGTTCGGGCGCAAAGGCCAGCAATACGGCCTGGCAGCAGTTGTGATCACGCTTGTACATCACGGCTTGTTCTCGACGTGGCATGTTGTTCATCATCTCGTTCTGTTCCATCTCCTTATTATATATTATAATGTGATTATGATGATGCAAAGGTAATGCAAGACTAACAGAATGACAAATTTTCTGGCCATCCCTTTGGGCGTGCACTATTGTTTCCTGGTCGGGGGCAATAACCAGCGTGGCTTCACGTTATTATTATATAATGTGAGATTTCAAGTGCGCACTATGAACAAAAGATTATTCATGCTCATGGCGGCTGCGCTGGCTTTGTTGTCGGCGAGCGGCCAGGTGGAGTTTACCGGAGTGGGAAATTATCACGTCATCAAGGTGACGCCCGATAAGAGCCTCACAGGCCTGGATGCGATATATGTCGTCTATGATACCGACGGGGTGGGGATGAGCTATGCCTCCACAACAGGAGAACGTGCCAGCTGGGTGAGCTTTGAGTCACACGGTGGCAATATTGTGTTCAATGATGTAGCGACCCAGTGGGACGGGTTCTCGACCAAGCTCCCGCAGGTCCAGTCGGGCATCGGCTATAAAATCGACAATCGCTATTGCTGCTGGATAGTGAACTATGCCGACTACTACATGTCGCTCAACGACCTGTTCCTTGACTATGATAAACCCTGCAGCCTGCTATCGTTCAGGGTTGATGGATCGGCGCCCAAGATCCCTTACTGTGACACCTATGGCAGAACTCATATCCTAGACCGAGAAATCAAGCTGACCTACGAGACGCGAGAGTATAACGATAGCCTCTCCTGGCAGATTACCCCCGTGGAGGAGACCTTCGCGAGCCTGGAGGATGGACTGCAGATTGATCCACCCCTGTTCTACACGAAGTTCACCCTGAGCGGAGACCGATTCCTGGAGGAATGGGACATTGCAGAATCTAAAGAGTATGATGCTTACCAGGTGCAGGCGGTGGGGTGCGGCTCAACGGCCATCCAGACCAAAACCGGTGAGCGCCTCAGCTCCTCTCCGGTAAACGTCTCGGCACCGGAACCGATTGTGTTCACCGGTGACCCCTCCGAGGCCGTGGTCTATCGCAAGTGGGAGATGGCGACCGATGAGGCCTTTGAAAACGTCATCCTCCAGTACACTCAGGATGAAGTCGAATACACCTTCAATGAAGTGGGCACTTACTACATGCGCTATATGGTGGCCAATGATAACGGCTCCTGTGAATCCTATGGCGAAACCTACACCATCATCGTCAGCGAGAGTCAGCTGGGGGATGAGACCGGGAGAATCCCCAACGTCCTCTCCCTCGGATATGGAGAGTGGAAGGTGCCTCACAAGTCGATCATCGAGTTCCACTGCTGGATCTTCAACCGCTGGGGAAACTTGGTGTACGAGTTCACCGACCCTGATAGCGGTTGGGACGGCACCTATCACGGAAAATACGTCGACACGGGTGTCTATTACTGTGTGGTGACGGCAACCGGTAGCGACGGCAAGGAGTACAAAAAACGTAGCGACATCACCGTCCTGCGCTACAAGAAGGGCGCCGAGGGCACCTCCAATGGCGTGCCCGGTGCTGGAATGTAAAGATAATCAACAAATTGCGGTGACAGCCGCAATTTGTTGATTATGAAAGATGAATAATTCAATAGTGAGCAAGTTAACAACTTGCGATACTTAAATAAATAAGGTGATTGACTGGCCAACGCGCGGCGGGTTGAAACCTCCACAAACGATTGGATATGAAGAGAATGATATTGATGGCTGTGTTGCTCCTGGCATCGTCGATGGCGATGCAGGCTCAACTCAAGCGAGAGTACAGCAAGATGTCGACCAGCGGCTCGTCGCCCGTGTTCAGCACGACGGCAAGCCCCGATATACCCATGAGTGTCACCTTTGCCGGCGAGACGGTGAGTTTTGATCGTCTGGACATGGCCGAGCGACTGGACCGTGAGTTAATGAGTGTGATCTATGGTCAGACGACGACCGAGCTGTGCTTCAAGCGCGCCAACCGCTATTTCCCGATGTTGGTCAAGATCCTCAAGGAACAGGGCGTCCCGTTGGATTTCCTGTATATGGCCGTGACCGAGAGTTCAATGGACTATAACGCCTATTCCAGCGCCAAGGCTGCAGGCCTGTGGCAGCTGTTGGCGGCAACAGGACGTGAATACGGCCTTGAAGTGGGCGACGAGGTGGACGAGCGCTACGACCCCGAGAAATCCACCGTGGCAGCCTGCAAGTTGCTCAAGGCAGCTTATAAGAAATATGGTCACTGGCCCACAGTGGCCGCCAGCTACAATGCCGGCATGGGGCGCATTTCCAGCGAGTTGTCCAAGCAACAGGCCGATAACTCATTCGACCTGTTCCTGGTGCAGGAAACCTCGCGCTATGTCTTCCGCATCATCGCCTACAAGCTGGTGATGGAGTCCCCCAAGCGTTATGGCTACCGTTTTTCCCGCTCCCACCTCTATCAGCCCGTGTCCTACACAACCGTCGAGGTCAAGGGGCCTGTCGCCAGTTGGGTGGACTGGGCCAAGGGCAAGGGCCTCACCTACGCTCAATTGCGTGAGGCCAATCCATGGATACGTTCCACCAAGCTCACCAATGCATCGGGCAAGACCTACAAGGTGCGCATCCCCAATGCGAGCGACCTCTATCGCAGCAAGCGCACGTGTACGGTCTATAATAAGGAATGGGTCATTGATTAGCATCGGGTCATCAGGTCTTGGACCATCAGAAAAACTATATCAACAGGAATGAAACTTAACGGGAAGGAAATAGAATGCGTTGAGGTGCTCGGTGCAAGAGTCCACAACCTCAAGAACATCGATGTGGAAATACCTCATTACCGTCTCTCGGTCATTACGGGACTGAGTGGCAGCGGCAAGTCGTCGCTGGCCTTTGACACCGTCTTTGCCGAGGGGCAGCGGCGCTACCTCGAGACGTTCTCTTCCTATGCCCGCAACATGATGGGGGTGCTTGAACGCCCCAATGTGGACAAGATATCCGGCCTGTGCCCCGTCATTTCGATAGGGCAGAAGACCGTCAACCGCAATCCGCGCAGCACCGTGGGCACGACGACCGAGGTCTATGACTACCTGCGACTGCTGTATGCCCGTGCTGCCGATGCCTACTCCTATCTCTCGGGCGAGCGCATGGTCAAGTACACCATCGACAAGATCCTGAGTCTGATACTGGAACGCTATCAGGGGCACAAGATTTACATTCTCGCCCCCCTGGTCAAGAACCGCAAGGGACACTACAAGGACCTGTTCGAGAACCTGCGCAAGAAGGGGTATATCCATGTGCGCGTCGACGGGGTGATGAAGGAAATCACTTTCGGCATGAAGTTGGATCGATATGTCAACCATAGCGTGGAACTGGTGGTGGACCGCCTCAAGGTCGCCGACAAGGACCTCAAGCGCCTCACCGACACCGTGGACCTGGCTTTCAAGCAGGGCAACGGCCAGCTGATGATTCTGGATGCCGAGTCGGGAGAGGTGGGGTATTACAGCCGCTCGCTGATGGACCCCGCCACGGGGCTGTCCTATCTCGAGCCGGCACCGCACAATTTCTCGTTCAACTCGCCCCTGGGTGCCTGCCCGCGTTGCAAGGGTTTGGGCTATGTCAACATCATCGACCGCGACAAGATCATGCCCGACATGAGCGTGAGCATCCGCAACGGGGGCATCCTGCCACTGGGCAAGTACAAGAATGTGCAGATCTTCTGGCAGATTCAGGCCATCTGTGAAAAATACGGCTGCACCCTTGACTCTCCGCTCAGCGACTTGCCCGAGGAAGCGCTCAATGACATCCTCAACGGCACCAACGAGCGCCTGAGTCTGCGCACCGAGACGTTGTCCACAAGCAACTATTTCCTGACTTTTGACGGCCTGGTCAAGTATATCGAGATGCAGCAGGACGACACGGCAACAAGCGCTGCCCAGAAATGGGCGGGACAGTTCTTCTCGAGGGCCGTGTGCCCCGACTGTGCAGGAGCGAGACTCAATCGCGAGACGTTGCACTTCAGGCTCAACGACAAGAACATCGCCCAATTGGCGGCGATGGACATCAGCGAGCTGCGAGAATGGATTAGGGACCTCCACAATCACGTCACGCCCACCCAATGGGAAATCGCGCGCGAAATCGTCAAGGAAATCGACTCAAGGCTGAGCTTCCTGATCGAGGTGGGACTGGACTACATGTCGCTCAACCGCAACTCGGCATCGCTGTCGGGAGGCGAGAGCCAGCGCATCAGGCTCGCCACCCAGATCGGGTCACGGCTGGTCAATGTGCTTTACATCCTTGACGAGCCATCCATCGGCCTGCACCAGCGCGACAACCAGCGGCTCATCGACTCGTTGAAGACCCTGCGCGACGACGGCAACACCATCCTGGTGGTTGAGCACGACAAGGAGATGATGCTACAGGCCGACTACGTCATCGACATCGGCCCGCTGGCAGGACGCAAGGGGGGGCATGTGGTGTTTGCCGGAACGCCACAGCAGCTGTTGAAACAGCACACGCTGACGGCCGACTACCTGAACGGAACGCTTGCCATCGAGGTGCCCAAGAAACGCAGGTGCGGCAATGGCAAGTTCCTTAGCCTGAAAGGATGCCGTGGCAATAACTTGAAAGGGGTTGACGTGGAGCTGCCACTCGGCACCTTCATCTGTGTAACCGGTGTGAGCGGCAGTGGCAAGTCCACACTCGTCAACGCCACCCTGCAGCCCATCCTGAGCCAGAAACTCTATCGCTCGCACACGGCTCCACTGCCCTATGACTCCATCCAGGGACTTGAATATATCGATAAGGTGGTCACCGTCGACCAGGCGCCACTGGGACGCACGCCGCGATCCAATGCCGCCACCTATACCGGCGTGTTTACCGATATCCGCAACCTGTTTGTCGGACTGCCCGAGTCCAAGATCCGCGCCTACAAGCCCGGACGATTCTCGTTCAACACGGGAGGCGGGCGATGCGAGAAGTGCAACGGCAACGGCTACAAGGCGGTGGAGATGAATTTCCTGCCCGATGTGCTCGTGCCCTGTGAGGAATGCGGTGGCAAGCGCTACAATCGTGAGACCCTTGAGGTCAAGTTCAAGGGGAAGTCCATTGCCGACGTCCTCGACATGACCATCAATCAGGCCGTGGAGTTCTTCGACGCCGTGCCGTCAATCTTGAGGAAAATCAAGGTGCTGCAGGATGTGGGCCTGGGTTATATCAAACTGGGCCAACCGTCAAGCACGCTCTCGGGCGGTGAGTGCCAGCGCGTGAAGCTGGCATGTGAGTTGGCCAAGAAGGACACGGGCAAGACTGTGTATATTCTCGACGAGCCCACGACTGGTCTGCACTTCGAGGACATCAAGGTGCTGCTGGGAGTGCTCAACCGTCTTGTCGAGAAAGGCAACACTGTCATCGTCATCGAGCACAACCTGGACGTGATCAAGTGTGCCGACTACATCATCGACATGGGACCCGAGGGTGGGCGAGGTGGTGGACAGGTGGTCGCCAGCGGTACCCCCGAGCAAGTCGCCTCTTCCAAGCGTTCGGTGACAGCACGTTTTCTCAAGCAAGAACTCAAGAGCTAAATTTTGAAGCCAAGGAGATCGAGTTGAGCTGATCACAGTTTCGGATTTTTATGTAAAAATATACCATGAGGGGGTGCTCCGTCAGGAGTGCCCCCTCAGTCATTTTTATGCAAGGTCGCCAGTGCAAGCCGCCCGGTCATCACGTGAGGGGCGGGTAGGGTATGGCATGGCAGTGTCGCCAGCCTGGTGCTGAAGCATCAGGATGAGCATGGGGCGTTCTCGCTTCGGGAGGTGGACTTGAGATGGAGCGGGAAGAACCATGCCTGGCACACATTGAATGATGAAGGAGGGCAGCGAGTCACGCTCATGAGAACCAGATCTGGTCAACAGCACGACCACTTCTTTGGGCTGTTAGGGGATGGAGGATCTGGAGTACCGAGTCAGGCCAAGATGAAAATAGGGTAGATTTTTCTGGGCGTCATTCAGGGTGTGGCGACCGTTTTTTTGAGCGTGTGGAGTGGGGCACACCCCCTCGTTGAAGAAAAATGCACAGATTTGGACTCAGATAATTTCGTTTACAGGCATGCCTGAGGCCGAAAATACCCTCTGGTCACACGTCTAAAAATTGTAGAAAACGGCTTCCTGAAAATGCCGTTTTTGGCACTTAATTGCTTGTGGGGTGGGATAGAAAGTCGTTCCGGTAGTGAATGAAAAATGAGGTGAAAATTGTTCTAAAAGTCGCTTTTTGCCCATTTGAGACCCTCAAGGGCCCTAAATCGGAAAAATGCCCCGAAAATGGTAGAATTGAGCGTTTTTTTAGCCCTAGAAATGATGCTGTTTTTCTACACGAAGGTATGAGCTAAACCGCTATGAATAAATGGAAATTGCCAAGAAGTGGAAATAATATAAGCCTGCTAGAATCGCTTAAAATACTTTATTTCGCACCGATTCAGGGGGAGCTGAAAAAAATCGCAAGGAAATCGAGTTGAGCTTCCAGAAAAACAAAAATGGTATTTTACCAACGCTTGATTCTGCTTTGAAAACAGGCCTTCGTTTGCGAACACAAATGAGAGGGTGGGGTGGCAAACAGGCTGTTTCTGGTGTCGATCCGGTGTTTGCGTTTGTGTCCCTGACTTAAAAAATGAAAATTTACCGCCGTAAAGTTTGCAAAATCATCAAAAAATCGGATTAACATTTCTTAAACTACGCTACAAGTGACTAAAAATGAGATAATTAGAGCAAAAACCTCGAGTATTGCTATATAGTTTTGTCAGATTACCACCAACCCCTTGAATACATACTATTTTGAAATTATAAACACCATAAAATCAGTTTGTTATATACGATACTATAAAGTATATATTTAGGAAATGAAATTTGCTTTTGTGATAAGCGGAAAATTGTCATTTTTTGGAAAATATAATTGCAAATTCTAAAATTTTCGTTTTTAAATTTGGTCAGTTCAATTATTCGTTTTAAATTTGCAATCCCAAAATTAAGAAACGCAAATCGGCGTTTTCCTGGCTTTGGGGCGATTTTGGGGGTGTTTCCAAGTCGTAGTTTTGAGTCAGATAATTTTTTGCTCGAGAATATGGTAATCTCACCGGCTTGAGCGGTAACAAGAAATTGTTCTTATATGGATATTGTATCGAGACTAAAGATGTTTCTTCAGCATGCTGGAATTTCCAATTCCCAGTTTGCTGATACTTGCGATATCCCTCGCCCCACACTCTCGCAGTTGCTCAATGGCAGGAACAAGAAAGTGAGTGATGAGGTGATCGGCAAGATACATCGCGCATATCCATCATTGAACGTCATGTGGCTCATGTTTGGCGACGGGGAGATGCTGTTGAATGGGAGCGCTGCTCCATCACTCGAGGCCGACCCGATGTCGGGTGTCACTGCATCCCATGAATCCCGCCCCGAGGATTTGGGACAGCGCGGAGCGATCTCCTTTGATGATGATGCCCCTGTTGGTTACAGGTCACCATCCAAGCCATCGCAACGCATGGCCACCCCCTCGACTGTGAATGAGGCGATCCAGAACATCATGCGCAGCAACATCGCTGCCAACCGCAACACCCGTGGAGGTTCATCTCCCGAAGCTCGTCGAGTGGTGAACATCATGGTTTTCTACAGCGACGGCAGGTTTGAGGCCTTTGAACCGTCTCAATAAGTACTGAATATTTATGTAATAATGTTGATATTTTACTCACAAGGCTTTGCCGGTTATCCCAACACTGTTATAATTAAAACAACGACTTTTGCCGCACATTAATAATAAAACATTCCAATACCAGATAAAAACCAAACCATTGCTATCGAAAGGGAGGTAACCGGCAAGCCCGTGAGTAAACAACGAGAGAAACAGACAACCGTTACAATAAGAAGCACAAGAATTGCAGACATTACTAAGCACTAACAACGATCGGCCCTGGAGCATGAGGACTCCAGGGCCGTTTTAATCTTCAGGTTTCGGTTTCGATCGCGCGGGTTTGGCTCGCGCTAGGTTGCGACATCACTTGGCGATGTTGCCCAGGATGTCGCGCAGGATCTGTCGACCGGCTGCGCTGGTGGCGTTCTTGGCGGCTCGTCCCGCGACGTCCTTGACGCTCGTGTCCTTGCTCTTCTTGCCCGTGATGGCATCCGAGACCTTCTTGCCCATGATGGTTGCCAGAGTTGCGGTAACGGCAGTCACCACCGACTTCCATACCTTGGACCAGATGGACTTCTCTTTCTTCTTGGCCTTCTCCTCTTTCTCGGCTTCCTTGGCGGCCTCCTTGGCGGCTGCGGCCTCTTCGGCGGCCTTGGCCTCGGCTTCGGCTTGGCGTGCGAACACCTCAAAGACGCTTTCCCTGTCGATTGTCTCCTTGTACTTGGCAATGATGTCCTTGTTGGCGTTCATGATGTCGAGACGTTGCCCCTCGGTGATGGCGCCAATCTGGCTCAAGGGGAACAGCACCTTGGCGCGCTCGACGACGCTCGGAGCGCCCTTCTCGTCGAGGAACGACACGAGGGCTTCACCCGTTTCGAGCTGGGTGATGGCCTCATCGGTTTTGAAGTCAGGGTTGGTGCGGAAGGTGTCGGCGGCTGCCCTGATGGCCTTCTGGTCACGGGGCGTGTAGGCTCGCAGGGCATGTTGCACGCGGTTGCCCAGCTGGCCGAGGATGATGTCGGGGATGTCGGTGGGCAGCTGTGAGATGAAGAAGATGCCCACACCCTTGCTGCGGATGAGGCGAATGACCTGTTCGATTTTCTCGACAAGGGCCTTGCTCGTGTCCTCGAACAGCATGTGGGCCTCGTCAAAGAAGAAGACCAATTTGGGCTTCTCCAGGTCGCCCACCTCGGGCAGCGTGCTGTAGAGCTCGCTGAGCAGCCACAGCAGGAAGGTGGAATACAGTTTGGGCTGCAGCATGAGCTTGTCGGCGGCGAGCACGCTCAGGATGCCCTTGCCGTCGCGTGTCTCCAGCAGGTCCATGATGTTGAATGATGGTATGCCGAAGAACTTGTCGGCGCCTTGATTCTCGAGGTGGAGCAGGGCGCGCTGGATGGCGCCGATGCTGGCAGTGGACACGTTGCCATATTGGGTCGTGTATTCCTTGGCGTGCTTGGACAGCCAGTCCAGGGCCGAGCGCAGGTCCTTGATGTCGTCGAGCAGCACGCCCTGCTCGTCGAGGATGCGGTACAGGATGTTGAGCACACCCGTCTGGGTCTCGTTCAGGCCCATGATGCGAGCCATCAGGTCGGGACCCATCTCGCCGATGGTGGCGCGCATCGGGATGCCCTGTTCGCCATAGACGTCATAGAACCGCACCGGGCAGCCCTCAAAGGCGAGGTCCTCCTGGTTCATGCCGAATTCGGGCAACCGCTTCTCGATGAATCCTGAGAGTTTGCCCGGCTGGCTCACGCCCGACAGGTCGCCCTTCATGTCGGCCATGAAGCAGGGCACTCCAGCCTTGCAGAAACTCTCGGCAATCACTTGCAGGGTCACCGTCTTACCTGTTCCCGTGGCGCCGGCAATCAGTCCGTGGCGGTTGGCCATGTTGCCCAGGATGCTGATGGGGCCGTTGGGGCCATGGGCGATGTAGAATCCGTTCTCTTGAGTGTACATAGTCGATTGTCGTATTTAATTGTTTGTTTGGTTTTCTCAGTTTATTTGCTGGTTACAAAGTTACACTTTTTCTGCAACTTTTTCAAAACAGAGCCCCAATTATTTCTATTTTTCTTGATGTTGACTGCAGTGGATGTTGTACCTTTGCCTTGCTAATCACCCTGTAGGGAACTTGTATAATCAACACTTGTTTGTGCCGTGTCAACAACAGAGAGAAAAAAGGTTTTTGTGTCGGGCTGCTATGACCTGTTGCATTCGGGTCATGTGGAGTTCTTCAGGCAGGCGTCACAGTATGGCGACCTGTATGTGGGTATCGGGAGCGACATGACGATAGAGCGCCTCAAGGGGCACAAGACGATGTACAGTGAGCGCGAGCGCCTGTTCATGGTGCGTGCCATCCGCTACGTCAAGCAGGCCTATATCAACCAGGGCGACGGCATGCTGGATTTTCTGCCCACGCTCGACATTGTCCACCCCGACTGCCTCGTGGTGAACGAGGACGGCGACCGTGAGGAGAAACGCCAGCTGTGCCGAGAGCGCGGCATGGAGTACATCGTGCTCAAGCGAGAGCCTGCCGCGGGCCTTGACGCCCGTTCCAGCACCGACCTCAAGCAGAGCGTCTGCCAGCTGCCCACTCGCCTGGACCTTGCCGGCACGTGGATTGACCAGCCCTACGTGTCGTGCCATGCTCCAGGCTGGGCGTTGACCATCTCGCTCGAGCCGACATTTGAAGTGAGAGAGCGATGCGGACTGTCCACGAGCACGCGCAACACCATCAAGCGCGTGTGGCCCTACCGTCTGCCCGACATGGACCCCGAGATGCTGGCGCGTCTGGTCTTCTGCCTCGAGAACGACCCTGAACGCAGCGACGGTATCGTGAGCGGAGCCCAGGACGCCATCGGCATCTGTGTGCCCGGCCTTGCGCGACATTATTATAATGGCAGCTATTGGCCCGAGAGGATAGAATACACCTGCGACCCGGCGCTGCTGGGATGGCTTGAGGAACACCTGTGCATGGTGCCGATGTTCCCACGCCGGCCAGGTTGCAGCGTGGTTGAGGGCATGGATATCACGCCCGAGAAGGTGAGAAACCTGGCCGATGCGGCCGACAGCTGCTGGAATGCTATCCAGCGACGCGACTTGGTGGACTTTGCCGCGGCCTACAATGCCTCCTTCGAGGCCCAGGTGGCCATGTTCCCCGCGATGATTCAGCCCGGTGTGCAGGACTATATCGACCGCTACAGTGCCATGGACGGCGTGATGGCGTGGAAGATGCCCGGTGCCGGTGGCGGAGGCTATCTGGCGCTCGTGTGCCGCGACCGTGCGCAATTCCCCGATGGCGCCATCTCTCTCACCATACGCCGCCATCATTAACCCGTTTAACCCGTTATATCCGTTTAACCCGTTTATGAAACGATATTGCCAGACGCTTGAATTGCGGGACGACCGCGAGATGATAGATAAATATGTCGAGGCTCATGCTCACGTGTGGCCCGAGATTCAGGAGGGTATCCGCAGCGTGGGTATCCTCGACATGCAGATTTATATTTTGGGCAACAGGTTGTTCATGATCTGTGACACAGTGGATGACTTTGACTGGGTGCGTGACAACGCACGGCTGGCCTCGTTGCCCCGCCAAGCTGAGTGGGAAGCCTATGTCGCCCAATTTCAGGGCTGCGACCCCGATGCGCCCTCGACGGCCAAATGGCAACTGATGGAGCGGATTTTTAAGCTTGATTCCTCAAGCCGATAGTGGATGGCACAAGGCTCAACTGACAACTGAAAACCAAAAACTGACAATGACAACCGATAACGAAAAGAGGTCCCGCCTGCTGGTGTCGCGTGAGGGGGTGAGCTATGTGCTGCCTTTCATCGTGGTGACCTGCTGTTTTGCCCTGTGGGGCTTTGCCAACGACATCACCAACCCGATGGTGAAGGCTTTCTCCAAGATCTTCCGCATGAGCGTGACCGACGGCACGCTGGTGCAGGTGGCCTTCTACGGGGGCTACTTCTGCATGGCTTTGCCTGCCGCGCTGTTCATTCGCCGTCACTCCTTCCGCAGTGGCATTGTCATGGGACTGGCGCTGTATGCCCTGGGTGTGCTCTTGTTTATCCCGGCACGTGCGATGGGCAGTTTCTGGCCGTTTCTCGTTGCCTACTTCATCCTCACGTGCGGCTTGTCGTTCCTGGAGACGACAGCCAACCCCTACATCCTGCTGATGGGGGACCGCGAGAGCGCGACACGTCGCTTGAACCTTGCCCAGTCGTTCAACCCCATCGGGTCGCTGGCAGGCATGCTGGTGGCGATGAACTTCATCCAAGCGCGCCTCTCGCCGCTCGACACCGCCCAGCGCGCGGTGCTCGATGACGCCCAGTTTGAGCTGTTGAAGCAGAGCGACCTCGCCGTGCTGGTGCGTCCCTATGCCTTGCTGGCCATTGTGCTGGTGGCCCTGCTGGTGGTGATGCTGCTGGTGCGCATCCCCGCCGTCAGGCAGTCGGCTGGCGGTCTCGATGGTTCGCTTATGGCCGCGGCACGTCGTTTGTGGGCCAACAAGCCTTACCGTCATGGCGTGGTGGCACAGTTCTTCTATGTGGGCGCACAGATCACTTGCTGGACGTTTATCATCCAGTATGGTACGCGCGTGTTCATGGCCGAGGGGATGGCCGAGCAGGCTGCCGAGGTCTTGTCACAGCGCTATAACATCGTGGCGATGGTGTTGTTCTGCCTGATGCGCTTTGCCGGCGTGGCCCTGATGAAGTACTTCAAGCCGGGGCGCCTGCTGGCGCTGTTCGCCCTGCTGGCCCTGTTGTTGCTGGGAGGTGTGGTCCTCGTTGGCGGACGCACGGGCATGGTGTGTCTCGTGGCTGTGTCGGGGTGCATGAGCCTGATGTTCCCCACCATCTATGGCCTGGCGCTGGGAAGTGTGAACCATGACACCGAGCTGGGCTCTGCCGGACTGATCATGGCCATCCTGGGAGGCAGCGTGTTGCCTGCTCTCCAGGCGATGATTATCGACAGCCAGGTGCAGCTGCTGCCGTCGGTGAACTTGTCGTTTGTTGTGCCGGCATGCTGCTTTGTGGTGGTGATGTGCTACGGATTGAAGCACCAGGAGTAATCACACGATTGGACTTCGGGCGTTAAGTAGCTGATGCCAGTCACGCCTGACTTGAAGGTCTACTCAGCGCCCAGGATGTGGTTGATGATCATGATGACGTCACTGATGTTGACGGTGCCGTTATCGTCCATGTCGGCTGCTGTCATGTCGATGCCGCCGGAATCGTTGCTCAAGACATAATTGATGAGTGAAATCGCATCGCTGATGTTGACGGTGCCGTTGCCGTCCACATCGCCGGGCTGCGGCTCGTCGTGAGGCGTGGTGGTGGTGGCGGTGATGACGGCTCGCTTGATGCCTCCGCTGCTCACCACATCGGCTTCCCATGCCACAAAGCGCAGCCGTGCGTCACTCGCGCCGGCTGGCACGGGCAGCGATAATTCGAGCGTGTGGGTGCTGCTCATGGCGGTGGGCACGACGGTGACCGAGTCGAGCGGCTGACCTGTCGCATCGTCGAGAGCCATGGTCAAGGCGGCCCGTGAGAGCACATAGTCGGGGTCGGAGTAGCCCTTGGTGTACCACAGCACCGTGGCAGCGATGCTGTCAGCCCCTTGGCAGGAGAACACGGGCGAGACGAGCGTGAGCACCAGCCCCTGCTGGTTGACATAGAGCGTCACCCTGCCCTTGCCGATGTTGGATGAGTTCAGCTCGATGTAAGGGTTGTTATAGACCCATCCCTCGTAGTCGTTGCTGTTGAACTGTGGCATCTGTTGACTGTAAGCTCCCAGGGCGGCAATGAGCGCTGTGAGTAACCATATTATCCTATTTCTCATGATAAAAAGCAGATTGAATGGCCCAAAAGTAATCCATTTTGACGATAACTGCAAGCCTGGCCCGCATTTTTTGAACCGAAAACTGACGTCAGACAACTGAAAACTTGATGGAAAAGTCACTTGCTTATCAAAAAAATGACTACCTTTGCCCCAAGTAAGAAACCATACATTAACCCTCGGGGCAACTTTGAGTCTGTAAGGCTGTAAACGGCTGGTTGATAGCGGATTCAAGGTGACCTCAATTAACATCATTAAATAAATTGGAAAACGAAATTCTGGCACTTAACGCCAATCAGGTGGTGGCCTACCTGCAGAAAGAGCCTCACGAGTTCACTAAGGCCGACATTATCCGCTACATCGAGGAGAATGGCATCCGCATGGTCAACTTCATGTATCCCGGCGGTGACGGCAAGTTGAAAACCCTGAACTTTGTCATCAGCAGCAAGGATTATCTGCGCACGATCCTGTCGTGTGGTGAGCGCGTTGACGGGTCGAGCCTGTTCAGCTTCATCGAGGCCAGCTCGAGCGACCTGTACGTGCTGCCCAGGTTCAGCACCGCCTTCCTCGACCCCTTTGCCGAGATTCCCACGCTGTGCCTGCTGTGCTCGTTCTTTGACAAGGACGGCAACCCGCTGGAGAGCTCTCCCGAGCAGACCCTGCGCAAGGCTGCCCAGGCCTTCCGTGAGACCACGGGCATGGAATACCATGCCATGGGCGAGCTGGAGTACTACGTCATCCGCCCGTCGGTGGACTTCTATCCCGCCCGTGACCAGCACGGCTATCACGAGTCGATGCCCTATGCCAAGACCAATGGTTTCCGCCAGCGCTGCATGGACTACATCGCACAGGCTGGTGGCCAGATCAAGTACGGCCACAGCGAGGTGGGTAACTTTGAGCAGGACGGTGTGGTCTATGAGCAGAACGAGATCGAGTTCTTGCCCGTTCCCGTCCTCGATGCTGCCGACCAGCTGATGGTCGCCAAGTGGGTGATCCGCAACCTGGCCTTCCGCGAGAACCTGAACGTCACCTTCGCTCCCAAGATCACCACCGGCAAGGCTGGCTCGGGTCTGCACATCCACATGCGCATGATGAAGGATGGCCGCAACATGATGATCAACGACAAGGGCGTCCTCAGCGACGAGGCTCGCAAGGCTATCGCCGGCATGATGGACCTGGCTCCCGCCATCACCGCCTTTGGTAACAAGAACCCAATGTCCTACTTCCGCCTGGTTCCCCACCAGGAGGCTCCCACCAACGTATGCTGGGGCGACCGCAACCGCTCGGTGCTCGTGCGCGTGCCGCTGGGCTGGACTGCAGGTGCCGACATGTGCCGTGTTGCCAATCCGCTGGAGCCCGCTATGGACTTTGACACGACCCAGAAGCAGACCGTCGAGATGCGTTCGCCGGACGGCTCGGCCGACATCTATCAGCTGCTCGCTGGCCTGTGCGTAGCATGCCGCCACGGCTTCGAGATGGATAATGCCCTCGAACTCGCTGCCAAGACCTATGTTGACGTCAACATCCACGATGCCGCCAACGCTGCCCGCCTGAACGAGCTTGACTGCCTGCCCGACAGCTGTGTCGCCAGTGCCGACTGCCTGGAGAAGCTGCGTGCCGCCTTCGAGGAGAAGGGCGTCTTCAGCGCTCACATGATCGATGGCATCATCGCCCAGCTGCGCTCGTTCAATGACCGCACCCTGCGCCACGACATCGAGCACGATCCCAAGCGCACGGCCCAGCTCGTGAACGAGTACTTCCAGTGCGGCTAATTTTTCCAGACAACCTGGACCACAAATCTAACGACAAGGGACAACGGCCATTGACTGTTGTCCCTTGTTGTCAGATTCTCGGTGCCTTTACTGTGGATTAAATCCTAGCGGATGACAATCTTTTTGCCCTGGTGGATGTAGATGCCAGGCGTGGTCGGCATGTCCTTGCCCACGGGCTGGCCCATCAGGTTGTAATAGTTCTCGTCTATCAGGCGCCTTTCCTTGTCGGTGACCACCTCATCGATGCCGACGCGGACACCTGGATCATACCAACGTCCAGTATAGACAATCTGACCGTTCTCAATGACATGGCTTAGTCCATAACCAACCTGGAACCCTGTAATAAACGTCTCAAAGTAGAATAGAGGAAATCCCGCCATGCCGTCATAACCAATGCCCTCGATAATGAAGTCATCCTCACTATACCAGGATTGATAATGATGGCATTTACGTTTCTCGCTCCCGATGGCCATCATCCAAGTCCCGTCATAATCAACTTCAACAGGGCACAATGTGAACATCAACAACACACCATCTCTCTGCCTTGGTGTTGAGGCAGGGCGATGGTGTGGTGATATGAGTGGAGAAGTGGGGTGGGAAGCTTACTTCTCCTCTTGCTGGGTGTCGTCCATCAGGCCGGAGCGGATGCCGCCCTGCTGGGTCACTTGCACGCCATACTGGTAGCCCAGTTTATAGGCTTCCTGCACGAGCTGCTGGATCTGCTGCATGATGTTTTGATATTGCTGCTGGTACTGCTGCTGCGTGGGATACTGCTGCTGTTGCTGTGGCTGCTGATAGCCCGGTGGGTAATTGGGAATCTGCTGCGGCTGTTGCTGCTGCGGCTGTTGTGGTGCTTGATCCCAGGGGTTGGGGATGTCTTCCCCGCCTGAGGTCATGCCTCCGCCACCTTGTGCCTGGCGTGCGGCCTCTTCTAATTTCTTCTGGAGTTCATCAAGTAGTCCCATAATGCGATTCTTTAGTTTTTAGTTTTTTAGTTGTTGGCTTTTAGTATTCAGCAGGTATCAGCTGGCTGAACCTTGAAACCTGATAATTCGACAAATATAGTCAGAGTTTGTGATAAATCCAAACAATTCAAGCCTGTTTAATCTTTTTTTTCAAACAATCGGCGAATTTATTGCGCCACGCACTTTGCCTCGAAGGGGAGCAATCCTTGTTCCTCGCCCTTGATGATGACGGGCATGCCCACGCGAGCGTATTTCTCCTTGAGCGTGATGATGTCGTCGTCGAGCAGACGGATGCAGCCCTCGCTGCCGCGGCCCGGGACGGAGTTCTCGTTGCCCGTGCTGCCGTGGATGCCGATGCCGCTGAAGGGGGTCTTCAGGCGCAGGAACCAGTTGCCGTAGGCCAGGATGCTGCCGCGGCCGTCGCCGAAGTCGTGGGTCCACGTCGAGGCGTCCTGGATGTTGGTGATGGTGAACGGCTCACCGGCCGGAGACTCGGGCGTGCGCATGTCGCCGCTGCCCTCCTTGTTGCCCTTGTTCTTGCCCACGCAGACGGGGAATTGTGCGATGGCCACGGTGTCCTTGCCGCTGGGGGCATAGACGGTGAGGCGCAGGTCCTTCTTGGAGATGACGATGAACGCGCCGTCCTTGTCGTAGCTGGCACCCTCGCTGATTTTCACTTGAGACGACGTGGCTTCCTTGGGCACTTGGGGAGCTGTCTCGCCATTTTTCTCGTCCTTGCTGCCGCCACAGGATAGCGTGAGCAACATGAGCGTCAGCAGCAGTAATGTTGAGTACTTCATATTGAGTGTCATTAAAGTTAACTTGAGTTTCGAGTTTTAAGCTGACAACTGGCAGCTGAAGAAAACTATCATTCCATGAATCTGGTGAACTGTGACGAGATGTAGCAGGGCACCCCGTGGAAGTCCACATAGAAGAAGTCTCCCGCCATGTCGATGCAAGGCAGGACCTCGCCTTTGCGCGGGTGCAGGTTCTTGCCGCGACGGTCCTTCAGGATGTTGTGGTTGTTGATCTGCGGTGTGCTGCGCAGCCTCACGTCGGTGCCGGTGACAACCACCTTGCCGATGTAGCAGTCGGTATCGGCCGCGTCGGTGTTGCTGTCGGCGTTGATGCCGTCGCTGGGAGGGATGCTTTGCTGGCTGCTTGTCTGCTGGGGTTCTTCGGCAGGCGGCATGTCGACGGCAGATTGCTGCTGGCTTGAAGTCTGTTCAGTGGCAGGCGTTTGTTCGACAGGGGCTTCGTTGTTCTTGTCCCGTGTCACAAACCAGGCGATGGCACCGCCAATCAGCATGGCCACCAGCAGGGCGATGATGCTATAGAGCAGCGTGTTGCTGGAGCCTCTGGGACGCTGAGGGGCGGGATGGCTGGCGGCAGCCCTCGTCGGCTGCTGGTACACCACGGGCTCCGACTTGACGGCGGGCTGACTGGCTGGCGATGGTGAATCAAGACCTGAGTCAAGGTGCTCGCCGCAGAAGATGCACTGCTTTGCGTCATCGGGCAACGAGCGTTCACATTGTGGACATTTCTTCATAATCTATTGTCGTGTTTTGGATGATCAATTCCTGTTGGCGATGCGTGACACGTTCTTGGCCAGCGATACCATCAGCCCGAACAGTTCTGAGAGGACACGGTAGAGGACCAGGGTCAGGTAGGCCACAACGATGGAGGCGATGATGCCGCCAAAGAGCACGTATATCGCATGCTTGAAGATTGAGCTAAAGAAGTCGGACTCGGCGAAGGCCAGGAAAATCAACCCAAAGCCTACAGCCAGCGAGAACCCTAGTCCCATGACTAACGTCACGAGTGCCGTCCCCTCGCCCAGGTTGCGAGTGAAGGTCACAATAATGGGCAGCACGCAGAATTCGCTGTCCGACCTGATGAGCACGTCAACACGGTTGGCACGGTCGGTCCACAACTTGATGGCCAGATAGGCGGTTACACTCGCAGCGGCCAACAAGAGAGCCAGTGCGAACACGATGATGAACGTGTGGTCACCGAAGGTGTTCCTAAATTGGTTAAAGCCATACTTGTTGGCAAATGCATCGTAGCCGAGTTTGATAATTGCCAGCGGCAACAGCAGGTGGAGCCATCCGATCACAAGGTAGATGGGCCTAACGAGATTGGTGAAAATCTTGCCGCTGTCGCATGCCTTGAGGTATTTCTTCAAGAGTTCGTCAAGAAAGTCCATAGTCTTTGGAGTTTTTGGGTTAATAAATGACGGATTTGATATTTTCCTGCAAATATAGCACAATCAGCCCAAACAGTCAACAAAAACCGTACAAAAAAACAGCGGGGCTGTGTCATCATTCGAGCCGGGTGCAGGAATCGTGCATCAGCACGATGAAAAGCCTGCAACGAGATGATGACACAGCCACGAGAAGGGGGCTTGGCCAGACAGCTATCGTCTATTCGTCTTCCATGACCAGGCGCAAGCCGATGTCGTAGTTATCGGTGAAGTTTTCGGGAACCGGGTCGGCACCCATATGGTAGGACACGCGGCAGTAAGTGGGATCCTGCCAATAGTAGCAGCCGCCACGAATGACGCGCTCTGTGCCTGATTCAGGGCCAACCGGATTGACGAGAGCTTCGCTGCCGTAGGGGCCGAACCAGTCCTGACACCACTCAAACACGTTGCCGCTCATGTTATACAACCCCAATTCGTTGGGGGATGACATCCTGACAAAAAGAGTGGTGATGGCGATATCGTCAAGATTGTCGCTGCCGGCATATTAGTAGCCGTGGCTGTAGTTGCCCGCTGGGGCCGCTACATGATTATTTGTGATACACTAATGTAAAGAAAAACACAGGGCTGGAAACGTGTTCCAGTCCTGCGTTTAGTTTTTGGTTGGCATCAGATAACTCTAATGCCTGTGAAGCGATTAGTCCTCAGGGTCAACACCCCACTGCTGGCGGGCCAGACGGCGGTAGTTGTTGTAACGCCACTGGGCGTTCTCCTTGGCGGCGGCAAACAGCTCGGCTGCCTCGTCGGGATACTGCTTGAGTACCGATGCATAGCGCACCTCGCCCTTCAGGAAGTTCTCGAACTCGTCCCAGTTGGGAGCGGGGCTGTCGAGGGTGAAGGGATTCTTGCCCTCGGCCTCGAGCTGCGGGTTGTAGCGCCACAGGTGCCAGTAACCGCAAGCCACAGCAGCCTTCTCCTCGGCCTGGGCCTTGCCCATACCGGCCTTGATGCCATGGTTGATACAGGGAGCGTAGGCGATGATGATCGAGGGACCATCATAGGCCTCGGCCTCGCGGATGGCCTTCAGACACTGTGCATCGTTAGCGCCCATAGCAATCTGGGCTGCATAGACGTAGCCGTAGGTGCTGGCAATCAGACCGAGGTCTTTCTTGCGAACGCGCTTGCCGGCAGCGGCAAACTTGGCGATGGCACCAATCGGGGTAGCCTTGGAGGCCTGACCACCGGTGTTGGAGTAAACCTCGGTGTCGAGCACGAGGATGTTGACGTTCTTGCCGCTGGCAATCACGTGGTCCAGA
>JBGUKK010000085.1:0-1642 GCA_045114435.1 Sodaliphilus sp. | reverse complement strand
AGGACGAAGTAAAGGAAATCATTGAGAAAGAGGAGGCGATATGAAGAAAATCATGTTTAGCGAGCGGTACGGACTGGAGCAGGCCGTACTCGCAGGGACGAAGACGATGACGCGGCGAATCATGGTGCCGCCGAAGAAGTTCAAGGGCAATACCGACGTTATGCTGGAGTATCATAAGCGGCTGAGCGAGAAGTTTTTCTACGACTGCGTGGTGTGCGATGCCGACGGTCACGAACTCGGACAGATGCCGCTGCCCTACGAGGTGGGCGACGTGGTGGCCATTGCCCAGACCTACAAGCGGGCAGGGTGGCAGCCTACGGCACTCCAGTATCAGGAG
Source organism: Sodaliphilus sp. (assembly GCA_045114435.1). Taxonomy (GTDB): domain Bacteria; phylum Bacteroidota; class Bacteroidia; order Bacteroidales; family Muribaculaceae; genus Sodaliphilus. The sequence goes on along the minus strand of JBGUKK010000085.1, from coordinate 1,305 downwards.
AAGCGCAAGAACGACAAGGTCGTGTGGCGCGGCGATATGGAGTTTCAGCAGACGGCAGGATGGACTAACAAGATGTTCGTACTGCCCGACCTCATGCCCTGGCAGATTTGTATCGACGACCTCTGGTTTGAGCGGCTGCAGGACATCAGCGAGGCCGACATCATGCAAGAGGGCATTATGAGGGGCGAGTTTATGAACACATGGGACCGCTACTACTACGACATGTGGGGCGACGTTCCGAACCACATCACATTCCGCAACCCGCAACTGGCCTACGCCTCGCTCATAGACCGCGTTTGTGGCAAAGGTACATGGGCAAGCGATCCGTGGGTGGTGGCCTATCAGTTCCACTTGCAACGCGCAAAAGGATTTCCGAAATAAACAATAGTAACAACCAATTAAAACATTTACGATTATGAGATCAAGAACAGCAACATGGTTTGAGTGCAAAATCAAGTATGAGAAGGTGATGGAGGACGGGCTGCAGAAGCAGGTCGTGGAGCAGTATGTGGTCGATGCCCTGTCGTTTGCAGAGGCAGAGCAGCGCATCATCGAGGAGATGTCGCAGTACATCAGCGGCGAGTTTGAGGTGGCGGACGTGAAGAAGGCGGCCTACAAGGAGGTGTTCTTTATGCAGGACGGCGAGAAGATCCTGTCGCACGAGACGGAGAAGCTGAGCCGAGCCATGAACAAGGGCAGGGAGGCCGCTATGGAGCAGTACAACAAGCCGACGGACTGGAACCCGAACAATGCCGACACCCGCTGGTATAAGGCGAAGCTGGACTTCATCACCATCGACGAGCGGACGGAGAAGGAGAAGCGCAGCCGCGTGACCTACCTCGTGCAGGCCACCAACCTGAACCGCGCCATGAAGAACGTGGACGACGTGATGGGCGGCACGATGATCGACTACGACGCTGCCAGCATCAGCGACACGAAACTGGTGGACGTGTTCGAGTACAGCAAAGGCAACAAAGCCGAGGACAAGGCGGCTGAACTGATGGCTCGCATGGCTGAGGACGTGAAGGACGCATCGCTGAAGGTGGAGGACATCGTTGACCGCTACGTGAAGACCGCCACGCCTGAATTGCGCCAGCAGCTCATCGACAAGCTGACGGAGATCCGCAAGGAGAAGTTCGGGATTGAGTAACGAACCAATTAAAAACAAAGGCGATATGACACGACAAGAATTAGAACGATTACGACAGCCGTGGCCGTCGGTAATGGAAATGGCCATGAGAGCTGGAGGGTGCGACCTGGAGCCGACGTATATTGAGGACGAGTACGGCTGCTACTCCACGGGGT
>JBGUKK010000084.1:0-60445 GCA_045114435.1 Sodaliphilus sp. | reverse complement strand
CGCTTTTGACAGCAACGGGCAGTTAGCGCAGTTGGTTCAGAGCATCTGCCTTACAAGCAGAGGGTCGGGGGTTCGAATCCCTCACTGCCCACCCGGACAGCGGTTCAGCACTCAGGTGCTGGACCGTTTTGTTTTGTCATTTCAATACTAAAATCTCTTAAAAAGTGGCTTGTTTCAAAAATAATGTGTAGCTTTGGGGTTTGAAACAACGCCATAGACAATGAAGACGACATCCAAGACACTGATGGCCCTGCTGCTCGCCCTGACGGCAATGACCGCGACGGCACAGGTGCGGCTGGGCGTGCGCGGCGGCATCACCGTCGGCGAGATGCGGTTCAACCGTGACCTGGTCAGCAGCGATAACCGCGTGGGCTACACTGGCGGGCTCGTATTGGACTTCAACATCCCCGTGGTGGGGCTGGGCATTGAAGCCAGCGCGATGTACACCCATCGCAACAACCGGCTGAGCGACGGCGAGCGCGTGTTCAAGCGCCACTACATCGACATCCCGGTGATGGCGCGCTTCGTCCTGCCGATTCCCAGCCTGCGGCGCGTTTTCGCCCCATTGGTCTATACAGGCCCGTGCGTCTCGGTCCTGTTCGACGAGAACGCCCCCGAGGGCTATGACAGCAGGAAGACCGTCCTGTCGTGGGACGTGGGCGCCGGCGCCGACCTGTTCAACCACCTGCGGCTGACGGCGACCTACGGCATCGGCATCTCCAAGGCGATGAGCTACATCCATCAGGACTATGACGGCGAGAAGATCAGCGGCAAGGACCATCACTGGACCCTCAACGTGGCATGGCTGTTCTAATGCGGAAAGAAACAACAACAGACAATGAACATGAAGAAAATCGTTTTACTGATTGCAGCGACGCTTGTCGCAACGGCTGCCGTAACGGCACAGACCACCTCGCGCTGGGGTATCACAGCCGGCGCCAACATCAATGAGATCCACTTCAAGCAGACCGATATCGCTCCCAGCAAGCGCGGTTGGGGACCGCAGGTGGGTGTCACCGGCGAGATGAACTTCAGCGGCGTCGGCTTCGGCGTCGAGGGCTCGCTGCTCTACACCCTCAAGCAGGGCAAGGTGAACTACGGCACGCGGCCGATGTGGGCCGCCGTGGGTGCCGGCAACGAGACCGTGTCGATGCACTACATCGATGTCCCCCTTCACCTCAAGTTCAAGTACAACCGCCTGGGCGGTGCCGAAGCGACCATCATGCCGATGATCTATGCCGGCCCCCAATTCTCGTTCCTCGTGGGCGCCAGCAACCGCAGCCTCAACTCCTACCCTCCCGTCAACGTCTATCTCGACATGGGTGCCGGCATCGAGCTGAAGGAGCGCCTGCAGCTGCGCGCGGGCTACAACTTCTCGATTGGCCAGTCGTTCCACACCAAGCTGCTCGACGACAATGTCGCCAAGAACCGCGCCTGGTACTTCAACGTCACCTGGTTCCTGAAATAACCGAAAACCGAAAACCGAAAACCGAAAAACTGAAACGCCGATACATCATAGTGCTCATAGCCCTGGCGGTGGCGCTCGTCGCGATGTACTGCATGCGTGACCGCAAGCGCTATTACGCCCACGAGGGTGTGGTGTGGACCACCGAGTACCACATCACCTACGAGGCGTCGCTCGACCTGGGCGACAGCATCCAGCTCATCTTCAGCAACCTCGACATGAGCGTGTCGCCCTACAACAAGGCGTCCCTCATCAGCGCCCTCAACGCCAACACCACCCGACGCGTGGACGCCTACGTCAGCCGGCTCATCAACGCGTCGCGCAGCGTCAACCAGGCGAGCGACGGCGCCTTTGACCCGACGGTCATGCCGCTGGTCAACGCCTGGGGATTCGGCTACAAGAGCGGCGCCCTGCCCACACGCCACCAGCTGGACAGCATCCTGCAGTTTGTGGGGATGGACAAGCTCGCACTGCATGGCGACACCCTCGTGAAGGCCGACCCGCGCGTGATGCTCGACTTCTCGTCCATCGCCAAGGGGATGGCCTGTGACGAGATTGGCCGCATGCTGCAGCGCAACGGCGCCGTCAACTGGCTCGTCGAGATCGGCGGCGAGGTGATGGCCAGCGGCGTCAACAAGCGCGGCACGGCATGGCAGGTGTCGGTCGACATGCCCACCGACGAGCCTCAGGACGAGGCCGCGAGCCACGAGAGCGCCATCACCATCAGCCTGGACAGCGCCGCCGTCGCCACCAGCGGCAACTACCGCAAGTGGCGCCTCGAGGGTGGCAACAAGCTCTCACACATCATCGACCCGCACACCGGCGACAGCCAGGCGGGGACACTGCTGAGCGTCACCATCATCGCGCCCGACTGCATGACGGCCGACGCCTGGGCGACAGCCTGCATGGTCATGGGCGAGGAAAAAGTGAAAAACATGATGCAAGGGCGCAGCGACCTGGGCGTGATGACCATCGCTGCCGACACGGCGGCGGGCAACCTCATCGTCTGGAGCAATGCCGCCTTTGCCGAGAGGATCAACGTCAACAAGTAGTATTTTTTTTCTATAGCTTCTATAGCTGCTATAGTTGCTATAGCTGGGGTGGCTATTGGGCGATGATGAGCTCGATGCCCAAGTCCTCGATGCGCTTGACGACCTTGGGCGAGACGCCAGCGTCGGTGATGATGATGTCCACGGCATCGATGTCGGCAATCTTGGCAAAACCGCGGCGGCCAAACTTGCTGCTGTCGGCCAGGACAATGGTCTTCTGGGCAGCGGCAATCATCTTCTGGTTGAGCGAGGCCTCGCGCATCTCGGTCGTGGTGATGCCATAGTCCATGTCGATGCCGTCAACCCCCAGGAACAGCTTGCTGAAGGAGCACTGCTCCAGGATGCGCGCCGCATACTCCCCCACGACCGACAGGCTGCTGTGACGCATCATGCCGCCCAACTGGATGATGTCGATGTTGTCGTGCTGCGACAGGATGTTGCTCACCGCCAGCGACGCCGAGACGACCGTCAGCTTGTGGACAGGCATGATGTTGCGCGCCAGAGCGTGGACCGTCGTCCCCGAGGCAATGACGATGCTGTCGTTGCGCGTGATTAACCGCGCCGCCTCCCTGCCGATGGCATGCTTCTCGTCGGCAGCGAGCTTCTCCTTCTCGTTGACGGGACGATTATTGATATAGGGGTTGACCAGTACCGCCTTGCCGTGACTGCGGTACAGCTTGTCGCTCTTCTCCAGCTCGGTCAGGTCCTTGCGCACCGTCACGGCACTCACGTTGAGCATCGTGACCAGCTCCGACACCAGCACCGAGCCGTGCTTGATGAGCTCCTCCATGATTATCTCGTGACGTTCTTCTTTGGTCATGGCCATAGGAAAAATGGATTGAATGGTTTCGTTTTGATGTGGCAAAAGTAATTAAAAGGCCAGTAAACTCCAAAGAAATCACGAAAAAACTTGCGAAAAATTCCAAAACGAAACGCCAAAAACCAACAAAATCGTAATTCACACTTCCTTTTTCGTAATAAAACGAAAGTGATTTAAAACGAAACGAAAGTGCCATTTTTGATAAAAGTTAAATTAATTATACAATTTATCTCATTGAAAGACAATGTTTTAAATTAATTATTACTATATATATTCAAAAATAAACACATTTTTTATTTGTCAATTCAAAAACAGTTTGTAAATTTGCACCGAAACTGATTCACGCAATCAGTGACGCCACCCTAAAAACCGTTTTTATGGCAAAAGACGATATTTACAGTAAAGAATATGACGTGATCATCGTGGGCGGCGGCGCGACAGGCGCCGGCACCGCGAGGGATTGCGCCCTGCGCGGACTGAGTGTGCTGCTCGTGGAGCGCAATGACTACAGCACAGGCGCCACGGGCCGCAACCACGGCCTGATGCACAGTGGCGCGCGCTATGCCGTGACCGACGGCGAGAGCGCCAGCGAGTGCATCAGCGAGAACATGATCCTCAGGCGCATCGCCCGCCACTGTGTGGAGGAGACCGACGGCCTGTTCATCACCCTGCCCGAGGACGACCTGGACTACCAGAAGACCTTTGTCGAGGCATGCCAGCGCGCCGGCATCCGTGCCGACGTCATCGACCCCGAGGAGGCACGACGCATCGAGCCGGCCGTGAACCCCTCCCTGATTGGCGCCGTACGCGTCCCCGACGCCGCCATCGACCCGTTCCGCCTCACCGTGGCCAATCTGCTTGACGCCCGCCTGAACGGCGCGACAACGCTCAACTACCACGAGGTGGAGGGCGTGATCATCAACCAGAACCGCGTCGAGGGCCTGAAGCTGTACAACAAGCTCAACGGCGAGCACGTCGAGGTGCGCGGCCGCGTGGTGGTCAATGCTGCCGGCATCTGGGGCCAGCGCATCGCCCAGATGGCCGGAGTGGCCATCTCGATGTTCCCCGCCCGTGGCGCCCTGCTCATCTTCGGCCACCGCGTCAACAACATGGTCATCAACCGCTGCCGCAAGCCCGCCAACGCCGACATCCTCGTTCCCGACGACACCGTGTGTGTCATCGGCACCACCAGCGACCGCATCCCCATCGAGACGGTCGACGACATGCGCGTGACACGCGAGGAGGTCGATGTGCTGCTCAAGGAGGGCGTGAAGATTGCCCCATCGCTGGCCACGACGCGCATCATCCGCGCCTATGCCGGCGTGCGCCCGCTGGTAGCCAGCGACGACGACCCCAGCGGCCGCAGCATCAGCCGCGGCATCGTCTGCCTGGACCACGCCAAGCGCGACGGCTTGGAGGGTCTGATCACCATCACGGGAGGCAAGATGATGACCTACAGGCTGATGGGCGAGATCGCCACCAATGCCGTGTGCGCCAAGCTGGGCAACACGGCGCCCTGCGTCACCGCCAGCCGCCCCCTGCCGGGCTCGGAAGAGGGCGGTCCCAGCGAGAGCGACCCGACGAAGCGCTACAGCTTCGGCCAGCGCGCCGCCATCGGCCGCCACGGCTCACTGGCAGCACGCATCGAGAAAGACAACGACATCGACAACGCCCTGGTGTGTGAGTGCGAAGGCGTCACCGTGGGCGAGATCAAATATGCCACCCACCAGCTGCACGTGCACAACCTGGTGAACCTGCGCCGACGCACACGCGTGGGTATGGGAACCTGCCAGGGCAAACTCTGTTCCTGCCGTGCCGCATCGCTCATGGGCGAGTTCAGGCACGACGTGAAGGGCGCACAGGAAGACCTCGCCGCCTTCCTCGACGAGCGCTGGAAAGGCATGCGGCCCGTCGCCTGGGGCGACACCCTGCGCGAGGCGCAGCTGACGGCCGCCATCTATGCAGGCCTGTGCGGCCTGGACACCGCCGTAAACATTGAAGGAAAGGAGGACGTGCAATGAGAATGGACACCGTCATCATGGGCGGAGGCCTGAGCGGCCTCACATGCGGCATCGCGCTTGCCAAGCGCGGACAGCGAGTGGCCATCGTGGCCAGTGGACAGAACACCATGCTGTTCAACGGCGGCTCGATGGAGCTGCTGGGCAGCATCGACGGCAAGGCCGTCACCGCACCGCTTGAGGCCATCACCACCCTGCCCCAAGAACACCCTTACAGCAAAATCGGTGGTGCCGAGCGCATCGCCGGCCTGGCAGACCGCGCCAAGGAGCTGCTCATGGACGCCGGCATCCAGATGGAGGGCAAGGCGACCGCCAACCACTGGCGCGTCACCCCCATCGGCGTGGCCAAGCCCGCCTGGCTGACACTGAAGAGCCACCTGCGCATCGACGACCTCAACGTCCTGCCCTGCCAGCGCCTGGCGCTGATGTGCATCAAGGGCTTCTTTGACGAGCCCAACGGCATGCTGGCCAGCGGATTGCGGGAGATGGGCTTTGACGTGGAGACTGTAGAGTTCACCACCGAGGAGATCACCGACCTGCGCCGCAGCCCCAGCGAGATGCGCGCCAGCAGTCTTGCCAAGCGCCTGCTGAGCAACAGCTCGCTCCAGCGCGTGGCCGACCAGATCAACAAGCTGGCAGCCGACGCCGACATGGTGCTCATGCCGAGCGTGCTGGGCGATGAGGACAGCTACGGCACCCTGCAGGCGATGGTCGACAAGCCCCTGCGCCTTGTCGCCACCCTGCCCCCCGCGGTGACCGGCATGCGGACAACCACCCTGCTGCGCCACTACTTCAAGATGCTGGGCGGCAATTACCTGATGGGCGACACCGCCGTGAGCGGCACCTTCGATGGCGACCGCCTGACGGCCATCACCACTGCCAAACTGGCCGACATGCCCCTCAAGGCCGACAACTTTGTCCTCGCCACCGGCTCGTTCATCAGCCGCGGCCTTGTCGCCGACTACGAGCGCATCTATGAGCCCGTGCTGGGTGTGGATGTGGATGCCGACAGCGACCCGGAGCGCTGGACCCGATTTGGCGTGCTGCAGCCCCAAGCCTACTCGCGCTATGGCGTCGCCACCGACGCGCAGCTGCGCTGCCTCAAGCAAGGCAAGACCATCACCAACCTCCATGCCATCGGCTCGGTGCTGAGCGGCCACGACGCCGTCAAGATGGGAGACGCCACCGGCGTGTCGCTGCTGACGGCCCTCGCCGCAGCCGACCACATCATGGAGAAGAAATAATCGCATCGGCAACGATGTGGCATCTGAAGCCCGAGAATCCTCGAGCAAAGATATAGATTTAGATAGATAACGATTTGATTGATGATTTTTTAGAGGGATATTATGGCTGAACGAATGCAACTTTGCAACCTCAGCGAGAACAACTTTGAGCAGTGCACCAAGTGCAGCATTTGCACCACCGTCTGCCCGGTTGCCGCCGTCACCACCGACTACCCAGGCCCCAAGCAGGCCGGACCGGATGGTGAACGTTACCGCTTGAAGGCCCCCGCCTACTATGACAACGCGTTGAAACTGTGCCTCAACTGCAAGCGCTGCGAGGTGGCCTGCCCCAGTGGGGTCCACATCGCCGACATCATCCAGCAGGCCCGCATGAGGGCCACGCTGGGCAAGAAGAGGGCCAGCCTGCGCGACACCATGCTTGCCAACACCGACCTGCTGGGTACCGTGGCCAACCTGGTCGCACCCATTGCCAACGCCACGCTTGGCCTGTCACCCACCAAGCTACTGATGGACAGCGTGATGGCCATCGACAAGCATCGCACCTTCCCCGCCTACAGCCGCCAGAAGTTCACCACCTGGTTCAAGCGCCATGCCGCCAAGGAGCAGGACGCCTTTGCCCACCACGTGAGCTACTTCCATGGCTGCTACGTCAATTACAATTTTCCCAAGTTGGGCCAAGACCTCGTGAAGCTCCTCAATGCCGTGGGCTATGGCGTGCACCTGCTCGACAAGGAGCAGTGCTGCGGTGTGGCCCTCATCGCCAACGGCCTGTACAAGCAGGCCATGCGCCAGGCACGCGTCAACATCGACAGCATCCGCAAGTCGGTCAACACCGACCATCGCCCGGTGCTCACCACCAGCTCGAGCTGCACCTTCAACATGCGCGACGAGTATCCCTCGATGCTGGACATCGACAATGCCGACGTGCGTGACAACATCAACCTTGCCACACGATTTATCTACAACCTTGTGGATGAAGGAAAAATCAAGCTCATCTTCAAGCAAGACTATAAGCGCAGATTAGCCTATCACACCGCCTGCCACATACAACGCATGGGATGGCAGCTGTACAGCATCGAGCTGCTGCGCATGATTCCCGGTCTGGACCTGCAGGTGCTGGATCAGGAGTGCTGCGGCATCTCGGGCACCTACGGCTTCAAGAAGGAGAACTACGAGCGCTCACAGGCCATCGGGTCGGTGCTGTTCAAGCTCATCGAGCAGGCCCAGGTCGAGGCCGTGACCACCGACTGCGAGACCTGCAAGTGGCAGATTGAGATGTCCACCGGCCTGCCCGTCGAGAACCCCATCAGCGTCCTTGCCGATGCCCTCGATGTCGAAGCCACCCGTCGAGCCAACGGAATCAACTAAGCAAAATATACAACTTAAAATCAATAATTTAAAACCAAAAACTTAAAGTAAATTATGGCAAGTTTTTTAGCCCCCCCGGCCTATAAGCCGGAACAGACCGGCCCCGAGGCCGATGCCCGCTACAAGAAACTGCGTTGGCAGGTCTTCATCGGCATCTTCATCGGCTATGCCGGCTTCTACCTGGTGAGAAAGAACCTCTCAATGGCGGTTGCGCCTCTGGGCGAACTCGGATTTAACGAAGCCGAACTCGGTGGTGCCATGGCAATGAATGCCCTGGCCTACGGTATCTCCAAGTTTGTCATGGCCAGCGTGAGCGACCGCAGCAATGCGCGCCGCTTCTTGCCTTTGGGCTTGATTCTGTCGTCCATCGCCATGTTGTTCATGATTGTGCCCGTTGTGGCTATCGGCCCCGAGAACAAGGGATTGGCCATCACCCTGATGGGTGTGTTCAACTTCCTCGTGGGTTGGTTCCAGGGTATGGGCTGGCCTCCGTGCGGTCGTGTGATGACCCGCTGGTTCTCCATCAAGGAACGCGGCACGTGGATGAGTGTGTGGAACTGCGCCCACAACGTGGGTGGCGCCCTCGTAGGCCCCATGGCCGGTTATGGTGCGCTGTGGTTCGGCCACTGGTTCTTCGGCGAGAACAAGGATCTCTACTTCCTGATCGGTACCTATGCCTTCCCCGCCGCTGTGGCCATCCTGATTGCCATCATCGCCTATGTGCTGATTCGTGACACCCCTCAGTCCTGCGGTCTTCCCTCGATTGAGAAGTGGAGCGGCAGTGCTTCCAAGAACTACGACGAGAAGAAGAGCGAGCAGTCGCTCAGCGTGAAGGAAATCTTCCGCACCGTGCTGTCCAACAAGTTCTTGTGGTACATCGCCCTGGCCAACTCCTTTATCTACATGGTGCGCTACGGCTGTCTCGACTGGGCTCCCAAGATTCTCGACACCCAGGGTGCCGACCTCAAGAGCGCTGGTTGGGCTTACTTCGCATTTGAGTTCGCCGCCATTCCCGGCACCATCTTCTGCGGTTGGTTGAGCGACAAGGTCTTCAAGGGCCGTCGCGCGATGCCCACGATGCTGTTTATGGCCATCATCATCGCCGTGATTATTGTCTACTGGCAGTTCATCAACAACTTCTGGGTTGTTGTCGGCTGTCTGATTGCCATCGGTTTCCTGATTTACGGTCCCGTCATGCTCATCGGTGTGCAGGCCCTCGACCTGGCTCCGAAGAATGCAGCAGGCACCGCTGCCGGCCTCACCGGTTTCATGGGCTATGTGCTCGGTACCAGTATCCTGGCCAACACCGTTCTGGGCTATGTGCTCAAGATGGCCAAGGGTGCCGACGGCTATAACTTCACCAATTATTTCCTCTTGCTTGTCGGAGCCTGTGTGCTTGCCATCGTCTTCATGGCGCTGACCTACAAGGAGGAGCAGTACCTCGTGGCCGACCGCAAGGGCGAGCATGTTGAGGATAAGAAATAATCAACAATTATCATTATATTTTATTCATTAAAAACCTAACTACTTATGTTTAAAAATCTCTTACGAGCAGGTTTGTTGAGCACCGTAGTGCTTGCAACCTTCACCTCATGTGAGGAAGAACAGCAGTTCACCAACGAGAAGCTTGACGCCAAGCGAGTAGAAGTTCAGGTGCTGAACGATGAGCTGGCCAAGGTTCGTGACTATGTGCCCCTGTATGCCGTCATTGCACACCGCGGCTCTACCTTCTGGGCTCCTGAGGAGACCGAGGCATCGTGGCGTTGGGCCCGCGAGATGGGCGCCGACTACCTCGAGAGCGACGTGCAGTGCACCAAGGACGGTATCGTCCTGGCCAACCACGACGAGAACCTGAAGCGCACCACCAACATCGAGAACGTCTTCAGCGAGAACATTCCCGCCAGCCGTGTGGACTTCTACATGAGCCTGGGCTTCTCGCGCGCCGATGCCGAGGCCCAGTACGGCCGTGACATGGCTGCCTTCCGCCCGTTCTACACCTTGAGCTACTACTACGCCGAGCTGCTCATGCTTGATGCCGGCAGCTGGTTCAACGAGAGCTCGCTCGAGCAGGCCCGTCCCACCTTCAAGGCTACCGAGAACGGCCGCTTCGAGAATGGCCACATCGTCTACAGCAACGGCCTGTACATCAGCGCTATCCAGGACCAGATTGCCTATGCCCAGGGCAAGCGCCTGATCCGTGACGCCAACGGCCGTCGCGTGCTCAGCTACAAGGTGAAGGACGAGTACCGTGGCATGACGCTGGAGCAGATCTACAACAAGATCAAGGAGAAAGGCCAGTACAATGCCAAGTACATGGACTTCATCGAGTACGACTTCGCCAACGCCTATGAGGCCGACCCCGAGGACACCGGCAACCGCCCCGGCATCTATGTCGAGTTCAAGGAGAGCTGGCTCAACCCCGGCAACATGGAGCAGCGCGTGTATGACGTGCTGGCCGAGCAGGGCTGGAACATCATCACCAACGATCCCGGCGACCAGCCCTTCTACAAGAACGGCAAGGTGAACGTGGGCAACACCCGCGGTCGCGTGATCCTGCAGACCTTCTCGTTCGACGCCCTGCGTCGCGCCAACGACGTCTTCAAGGGTCGCATCCCCATGTGCTACCTGTTGTGGATCAGCGAGCCCGCCTATGCCACCGACATCGCCTATGACACCCCCACCGGCTATGCTGCCTTCATCAAGTGGGCTCAGGACAATGGTGCTCACATCATCGGTCCGGCCATCAGTGGTGCCCCCAACAACTATCCCGAGATGAACGCTCCCTGGCAGGCCTACATGATTCGCCGCGCCGGCATGATCAACCACCCCTACAGCTTCGACAGCTGGGCCCAGATGTGCAAGTACATGGGCTACTACAACTACGGTTGGGAGACCGAGTTTGATGACTTGCTGCGTCTGGAGATTCCCAAGACTCCCTACTGCACCACCAGCTATCCCAACAGCGTTCCCGTTTACATGGACGGCTTCTTCACCAACCGCACCGAGATGTCGTTGCGCTACATGATTGAGAACGGTTTCCGTGGCAACTCCCAGCTGCCCAACCCGTTCCACGCTGGACAGAAGTTTGACAACTCGCAGGCCAACGTCACCGTTCCCGATGCTGTTGCCACCCTCGAGCGTCTTGGTTACTAATCATCCACTGGTGTAATGAACATTAACAACATTAAATTGACACAACTCAATATGAAAAAATATATTTTGATGCCTCTTTTGGCAGTCTTCGCACTGACAGCAGCCGCTCAGGACTTCGACACCGATCCCACCCTGGAGCTCGAGAACGCCGAGAAGGAAGTTAAGTTCACCGTGGGTGCCCGCATGATGGCCGATGCCGCTTACTACCACAGCGACTTCACCCCGATGCAGAGCGGTGCCTCGATCACCGATGCCCGCATCCGCACCTCGATGACCTACAAGGACTGGTACTTCTATGCCGACTTCGGCTTTGGTGGCGGCAAGTTCTCGCAGAAGAACATCTTCCTGCAGTACAGCCACAACGACAACAGCGACAACACCCATGCCGTGAAGGTGGGTTACTACAACGACCCCGCCGGTTCGATGGCCCGCAACACCTCGCTGGGAAGCTACCACTTCATCAGCCGTCCCGGTTCGTCCTACGCTCTGGGCGAAGGCCGTGAGCTGGGTATCAGCTACAAGTTCAACAGCGACCGTTTCATGGCCTATCAGGGCGTGTTCACCGAGAATGCCTACAACAAGATTGACGCAGGTTTCAACGGTGTGACCGTAGCTGGCCGCTACCTGTTCCGTCCCCTCAACGACGGCAATCAGACGATGCACGTCGGCGTGAGCGCACGCTTTGCCCACCTGGGCGGTGGCACCGTCTATAACAACGTGCTCAAGAAGTCGCTCCACCTGGGACAGGCCATGGAGACCCTCGTCGACGAGGACGAGCAGTTTGTCAGCGCCGACCTCGACTGGGCCAACAACGTGGTCAACCTGGGGGCTGAGGCTCTGTATCACAACGACAAGTTCTTTGCCCGCGGTGAGTTCTTCTACAAGAGCGTGAGCAAGAAGCGCGACAGCTACTCCCTGTTCATCGACGCCCAGAACAACATCGACGGTTGGGGCGACATCGAGTGGTGGGAGAACGCCAACAAGCTCAAGACCAACAAGTTCTTTGGTGGTTACGTGGAGGCTGGCGTACAGCTCCTGGGCAATGGCTACAAGTACAACCAGCAGGAAGGCGTGCTCGGCGGTCTCGACGGCAAGTCTCTCGAGTTCGTGGCCCGCTACAACTACACTGGCCTGAACAACCTCACCGACGGTGAGTACTTCAACGCCGGACGCGGCCACTACTATGCCAACGGCTACATGGAAGATTGGCCCGGCACCGGCGCTACCAGCGTTGGCGGTGGCGACATCCACAGCGTGACCGTGGGTCTGAACTACAGCTTCAACCGCTACGTGCTGTGCATGCTGGACTACACCTGGCACAAGCTGGACAAGCCCTTCTTGCCCAACGACAAGAACTTCCACGTGGCACAGGCCCGCGTGCAGTTCACCTTCTGATGACACAAAAAAAAAGATTGATCTCTAACTACCATTCAGCATATACAATAATTTAGAATCAATTTTTTCCTATCAATGAGATCCCACTCAGCCCGTGAAGGGTCAGGCGGGATTTTTCTTTCTCCGCCCCCTCTCCTGCCCCTATTCAGCCTCGAAGTGGTAGCAGGGCCCTGAGAGCCTGTGGGAACTGTATAATACTCAGCGACTAAGCGGCTTTGAGTGAGGGGAAAGCCACTGCGACGTTTACCGGACAATGCCCCCCCCTATCCCCTGCCCCACAACACAAGCGAGACGCAACATCACTGTCGCGTCTCGCTGTGTCGTCGGTTAAGGCTTGAACCGCCTTATTTCACTACCTTCACGGCGCTGGTCGTGCCGTCGCTGTAGGTCGTCAGCTGGATGGTCAAGCCGCTGGGCTGTGCCATCTCCTGGCCGGCCATGTTGTAGTAGCGCACACTGGCCACGCTCTTGCCAGCATTCACCTCCTCGACAGCCGTGTGGGGGTAAACCTCAAGATAGACGATGTCCGACTTGTTGGTCACGCCATCGACGGTGTAATTGAGCTGCATGCCGATGCGCCAGCTGAACATCGGGTTGTCGCCCGTGTTGGTGCGGTAGAAGTAAACACGGCGCAGGTAGAAGTCATAACCGCTGTAGGCATAGGGGATCTCGGTCATGTCGGCGTCAAAGCCGTTGGTCGCACCATAGGTGTCGTAGTCAAAGGTGAACAACTGGTCATCGTCGGTGAAGATGCTGTAGGTCAAGCCATCGGGATCCAGCGGATTGCCGTCCACATCCGTCAGGTTGATGTTGAAGTCCAATCGTGTGTAGCCATCCTCATTGCCGCTGTCAAAGAATTCGATCACCTCGGGGTTGGAGGGAACAGCAGGAACAGCGTCGCCGAGCATCGTCCACGTCGTCTTCCACTCGATGGTGGCCAGCGACCCATCGTCGCTCCACACGCCAGCAAGGCCCGTTGCCACGCAGTCATTGGGGTAATCACTCGTCACGTCGCCCTCGGTGCCCAGCAAGGTGATGGTGCCCGTCTCGGGGTCGATGGCGTAGGTGGCCTCGGTCTGTCGCTCATCGGCAATGAAATCAAGCCAGATGAAGTCGCCCAGGTCAAGCACTTCGGTCGAGCCCCATGACAGCACCATGCCGTAGCCGTATTCCTCGTTATAGGAAGCATACTGCCCCAGGGGGACAGAAATCGTCGTGCCGTCGTCGTTCAACTCGCCATAGACCCAGACACCCGTGCCCTCGCCATAGCACAAGGGGTCCTGAATATAGACCGTCTCACCATCGGGGGCATACACGACTTTCACGCGGCCCGTCTGATAGGCACTTTCATAGCCATAGAGGCTGGACAGCAGACACTCGCCGCCGCGCAGGTAGTTCACCACGGTGCCCTCGGGCTGCTCGGTGATGATGTCCACACGCGAGGGATTGTTCAACGTGGCGGCACTCGTCGGCTTGTCCATCGGCCGGAATCCGTTACCTGCCGATTTCACAATGGCCGATGCACTCATGGCGACAAGCGCGCTCATGATAAGTAATGACAATTTTTTCATACGCATTTCTGTTTAATCGTTAATAATGTCGTTAATCTCGTGTTATTATGGTGCAAATATAAACAAAAAAGCGAGAACATTTAACGGATTATCAAAAAAAACCATAACTTTGCGTAATGAAAATCTATTAAGTATTAACTAAACAGCCCGATTGAAGATGAAAAGATTACTGCGAACCCCATTGTTACTACTCGCCTTTCTGTTGCCGATGACGGCGATGGCCTATGATTTTGTCGTTGACGGTGTGTACTACGCCACCGACTTTTGGGGCGACTATGCCATGGTCTGCGACCAGGGCGAGAACGGAGGCCTTTACAGCGGCAGTGTGGTGATACCTGCTGTGGTCACCTATGACGGGACAACCTACTCGGTCACCAAAATCAGCGCCTATGCCTTCAGCAAATGCACCGAACTCACCAGTGTGAGTCTCCTCAACTCGGTGAATGAGATTGGCGACCACGCGTTTGACAACTGCACCAGCCTGTCGAGTCTGGAAATCCCCGACGGCGTCACCCTCATCGGCTCGGGGGCTTTTGAAAACTCCGCCATCACTACGGTGAACCTGCCCGCCAGCGTCGCCGAAATCAAGATTTGGGCCTTCCAGAACTGCGTCCAGCTCACCGACGTGTATTCCTACATCACCGACCCGACTGTGGTAGAGCTCGGATTCAATGCCTTTGGCCTCGATAATGAGAATTACTCGTCGCGCACCCTGCACGTGCCTGCCGGCACAATCCAGGCCTATCAGGATTCCGAATGGAGTAACTACTTCGGCAAGATCGTCGAGTTATAAACTCAAAGCCATCAAGTCTTCCCGCCCTGCAAGAGTCCTTGTCATCATTGCGACTCGGTAATATAGCCGTGCTATCATCCATAGGGGAAATTACAAAAAGTTAAATTTGTCCAATTTCCCGCCCGCAGGGTGGTTATCATGCTTGTAGCCGAATCATGACACAATGGCTTGTGGGTATTCTTCATGGACTTCATCTGCTCGGCCCTATCGTGAATGATGCCGTCCCCCGGAATGAGCCACTGGATGGATAATGGCGAGAAAACTTGCTTCGCTCGCCATAAATCTTTATCTTTGCATTCTCAACCTTAATATGACCGCACTATGATGGAAACCTTAAATGACTTTTTCAAGATATTGAGCGACTACCTGTGGGGGTGGCCGATGATAATTTTGCTGTTAGGCACACACATCTTCCTGACCTTCAGACTGGGCATTCCTCAACGCAAGCTGTTGACGGCCATCCGTCTGTCGGTGAGCAAGGACAAGGACTCCACGGGCGACGTGTCGCAGTTTGGCGCGCTAGCAACCGCGCTGGCGGCGACCATCGGCACGGGTAACATCGTCGGCGTGGCCACCGCGGTGGCCCTGGGCGGTCCTGGTGCCGTGCTGTGGTGCTGGCTGTCGGGCGTGTTCGGCATCGCCACCAAGTACAGCGAGGGACTCCTCGCCATCAAGTACCGCGTGAAATCGGAGGACGGCCGCATGCTGGGCGGCCCGATGTATGCGCTCGAGCGCGGCCTGGGCTGGAAATGGCTCGCCGTGCTGTTCGCCCTGTTCACCGCGCTGGCCTCGTTCGGCATCGGCAACACCGTGCAGGCCAACGCCATCTCGACCATCGCCAGCGAGTCCTACAACATCCCCACCTGGGTGACTGGAGCCGGCGTGTGCCTGCTCACGGCCCTCGTACTGCTGGGCGGCATCAAGAGCATCGCCCGCGTGTGCGGCGCGCTGGTGCCTTTCATGGCATTCTTCTACGTCCTGGGCTGCATCTACATCCTGATAGCCAACGGACAATACGTCTGGCCCGCCATCAAGCTCATCTGTGAATCAGCCTTCACGCCCCAGGCCGCCGGTGGCGGTTTCGTGGGCACGACGGTCATCATCGCGGCGCGCATGGGTATCGCTCGCGGTCTGTTCAGCAACGAGTCGGGTCTGGGCTCCGCTCCCATCGTCGCTGCTGCAGCCCAGACGCGCAACCCCGTTCGCCAGGCCCTCGTCTCCTCGACGGGCACCTTCTGGGACACCGTGGTCATCTGCGCCTTCACGGGGCTTGTCATCGTCAGCTCCATCATCGCCCATCCCGACATCAGCGCCAGTGACGGCGCCGCGCTCACCAAGGCCGCCTTCTCCAAGATCCCCTACGTGGGCACACCGCTGCTCACCTTCGGCCTGCTGACCTTCGCCTTCACCACCATCCTGGGCTGGTGCTACTATGGCGAGCGCGCCGTCGAGTACCTCAAGGGCAAACGCTGGATGCTGGGCTACCGCATCGTGTTTGTCGCCATGGTCTTTGTAGGCAGCATCGTCAGCCTCGACGTCGTGTGGAACGCCGCCGACTGCATGAACGCCCTGATGGCCATCCCCAACCTCGTCGCCCTGCTGCTCTTGAGCGGCGTCATCGCCCGCGAGACCCGCCACTACCTCTACGAGAACCGCCTCGACCACCACGCCCCCGACGACAAAGAGTGAGAAGTGCAGCTTTCACATGATCGCGACCGCCCCACCCAACCGCAGACAACAAACAACAAAGACAACGATTCATTAAAGTTGTCCCAGTTGTTCAAGTTGTTTGAAAGCCAAGCGCCGATGCCCTAGTATTTCTTGTATTTCTTGTTGTTTTTATTTTGAGTGCGGATGCCCCAAGGAGAAGGTTGTTTTTTTGACAGAGGGATGGTTATTTCTTGACGCGGTCGGGGTGCTGGGCGATAAAGGATTTCCAGGATTTGGTGCCCTTGCCCGAGAAGGGCTTGTTGCGCTCATAGAAGTGGCAAAGGGCCGCAGCGAGAGCGTCGGTAGCGTCGAGCAGGTGCGGCATCTGGGCCTCGTCGATGCCCAGCGTGCGCTGCAGCATGAGCGCCACCTGTTCCTTGCTGGCGGCGCCGTTGCCCGTGATGGCCATCTTGATTTTGCGGGGCTCGTACTCGCTGATGGGAATCTCACGGTTGAGGGCGGCGACCATGGCCACACCCTGGGCCCGTCCCAGCTTGAGCATCGACTGCACGTTCTTGCCGTAGAAAGGTGCCTCGATGGCCATCTCGTCGGGCAGGTATTCCTCGATGACGCCACTCACGCGCTCATAGATGTGGTGCAGCCTCATGTAATGGTCCTCCATGCGGCTGAGTTGCAGCACGCCCATGACGATGAGCTCAGGTTTCTTGCCGTTCACGCCCAGCAAGGCATACCCCATGACATTGGTGCCCGGGTCGATGCCGATGATGATATTCTCGTACTGCTTCTCCATTGCCGACGACAAAATTAAGCATTTTTTTTCCCCTCACAAAAAAAGAGCACCTATTCAGAAACGAAAACTCACGCTAAGCCGCCAAGTCGCTATCGTTCCCTCCATGTGGACGGGCAAGATAGGCGGCGCCTCAACAATGCAAGAAAAAATTCACTTTTTCTTGTCATTGTCTTCGGCTTGCACTATCGTTCCCTCCATGTGGGCGGGCAAGATAGGCGGCGCCTCAACAATGCAAGAAAAAATTCACTTTTTCTTGCCATTGTCTTCGGCTTGCACTATCGTTCCCTCCATGTGGGTGGGCAAGATAGGCGGCGCCTCAACAATGCAAGAAAAATTCACTTTTTCTTGCCATTGTCTTCGGCTTGCACTATCTTTGTCATCGTAATCACCAAACCGCAGACGATATGAAACGAAATCTCTTCATGCTGCTTATGGCAGCAATCGCCTTCGGCACCAATGCCCAATGCCACGTTTTCAACGGCAGGCTGGATGATGACGAGTGCCATGACCTCGCCTTAAAGGCCGCCGACCAAATCACGACCCATATACAAGCCCGTAAAGCGCCCTCACGGGTGCTACCCGAGGGCAAGTACCTTACCGACAAGCAGCACACGTGGAGCGACGGCTTATACATCTTTGACATGAGCCTAGGCGACGAGGGCTACCTGTCGCTCTCGGGGTTCACGACAGCCTCTGAGATGGAACATTTTGACTTCATCGGCCCCCTCTACGTCAAGAATGGGAAGGTGCTGGTCGAGGACAAGCCTCAGGTGCGCGTCAATGTTGAACAGCTAGGAGACTTCGTCATGCTGGTTGAGCGTGACAAGGCCGGCAAACCCGTCAGGGCCTATTACCGTGTGCCCGAGAGGAACCGGGAGAACGACAGCTGGGTGCTGTATATCAACAACCTGTTCATGGGACATTACACCACTGCCGACGGTGCTGATGTGGTCTTCGGCCCGAGGATGCCCTTCTACAGCGGTAAAGAATACAATACCGATCCGGGCATCTTCTGCTTCAAGTACGACTACGACTACGCCGCCCTGTTCATCAGCTATGGCGGGAAGAGGGTGTCTCGTGGCAATCCTGACCGCGTCAAGGATGGCGTCTCCATGCCTGGCGAGGGCGGTGCGGGAGCGCTGATGCCTCCGATGATCTGGGCCATCCAACCGACTGTCGCCGGGCTGGATGTGGTTGTCGTTCACGATGAGCCATACGTTGATCACTACCCGAGCATCGGCAGGCAGAACGATCAGGTCGGCCTGACCTGGGTGGAATCCCCCTTCAAGGATCTGCCCGGCCGATGGGCCATCGCCTCGGTCATTCCCTTGACCCATACCCTGCTGAAGCTGTTCCCCAAGGAGGTGCTCACGCTGATGCGCGGTGAGATCTACGCCCGTCATGGCGACACCTTCAAGGACCCCGACACGCAACGCTACTTTGACACGCAGCCCTGGTACAAGAAGACGGGCAAGCCCGTCCAGCTCACCGACGTCGAGCGCTTCAACTATCAGCTCATCAAGCAGGTGGAGGCCACCAAATAGCGGGTCTCGGCCACAACGCTATCTCAACAACGAGGGCGGGTCAGTGTCACTACAGAACACCGACCCGCCCTTGGTTTTTCTCTCCACCCCACTCATGGGGGTGCATCCATCAGGTTACCAGTTGCCCATCAAGACGTAATTGATGAGGCTGGTCACATCACTGATGTTGATCTCGCCGTTCTGGTCGCAATCGGCATTCTGGCGGTTCACGTCGGTCCAGTCCTCGTTGAGCAACCCGTTGATGATCACAACCGCGTCACTGATGTTAACAGCGCCGTCGCTGTTGGCATCACCGCGCACCACAGGCTGCGGCTCGGTCCACTTCTCGACAACGAGGATGCCGCGTGACAGGTACAGCGTGAGGTTATACTTGCCCGTGCGCACCTTGAAGGAGTTGGAACCGCTCACCACCGTCAGGTTGGTGCCCAGACGGGCCTCGCTGATAAGGTAGCCGTCGCTGGTCGCACCCATTCGGTAGGCCGCAATCTCATTCCACGTCGCGCCCAGTGCCCTGGTAAAGCTGAAGTAGCTGTACCCGCCGTAAGGATCCACAAAGTCGATGGTTGCGGTATATTTCTCGCCGTTGGTGGTCGTCATCTCGATGCCGTTACTGGGAGCCCAGCTCGTTGAGTTGATGTTACCCAGCACATAGACCTTGTCAAAGCCTGCGGCACCAGTTCCCGCATATTTCTCGGTCATGTCGAGGTAGGTGTCGGCCGCGTCATAATTCAGTCCCGTCAAGTCGCTGTTGGGATAGATGAAATAGGCGTCCCGTGTCACAGTGATGGCCGACGTCTGTTTCTCAAATCCGCCTTGACCGGTGCTGAAGATGAGCGACAGTTCATCGGCATCGACATGCAGGCGGTACCACTCGATGTCGTTGACCGTCACCTTGTCCAGGCTGCTGATGGCCTTGCCGGGCCAGTTGTTGCCAGTGACGCTGCCCTCGGCGGTCCATGCCCAGACATTGGCATTGCCCTTCGAGGTCTTGACATAGACGTTGATGCCCGTGGTGGCAGCGGTGGTGATGGTGTAGATGTAGTGCTCGACATTCTCGACCTGATCGCCATTGAGGACGCCCACCTTGAGCGTGGTGTTCTCGGTGAAGGTGAAGGGCGTCGATGCCGTGATCACGGGGCTGCCGGTGGTGGGCTCGCTACCGTCGACGGTATAGACGAGTTTCGTTCCGCTCGCGCTGGGAGCCACCGTGAGGTCCACACTGCCCGCATAGTTGCCGGCAGGCTTGCTCACCACAGGATAGCCGATGATGCTGCCATCCCTGGCCACATGTCGCCAGTCGATGCCGTAGGTGATATACAACGCATAGTTCTCGCCCTGCTGCACCAATTCATAGCCATAGGGGCAGCCATTGGCTACGGCGCCGCCCAACTGCAGGTACAGGTTGCCGCGCGTGCCCTGGGTCTCCAAGATGTAGCCGTCGCCGGTATCCTCCTGGGTGATGATGCCGCTCTGGTTGTGGACACCTGCCGCATGACGTGCCTTGATGCAGTTGTTGATCTCGTCGGTATAGACAATGTAGTGCTTGTAGAAGATGCACGGCGTGCCCGGCATCGTCAGGATGAAGGCATTGGCCGCCATCACGTTGGTCTTCAAGCAGTCATAATTGGTGTTTTGACCCGTGTCGTGATTATCGACGAAGGTAACCGAGTAGCGCTGGTAATCGGGGTCGGCAGCCAGGCCCTTGTCATTCAGGGCGCTCCAGTTGCCGGCGGCAAAGGCGCTCTGCATCGGGTACTTCAGCGCGAAGTCAAACACGGCCGTCTGGATGCGGTCGTCCTGCTTGGTCTCGTTGAGCCACCAGCGCAGGGTCTCGGCATTGCCATCCCAGTACTCTCCCACCGAGAAAGTGGGCTGGGACGCCTTGTTGTACAGGCCCACGTAGTAGCCCGAATAGCCCTTGCACATGTCGTAGCGGAAACCGTCATATCCCAGTTCCTTGGTCAGATACTGCTGATAGGTCTTGACGTTCTTCTGCACATTGGCGCTGGTGTGATCCAAGTCACGGCTGCCGTCGAAGTTCTCGCCCTCGTCGGCGGCCCCCGTAGCGGCATAACCCTGTGCCACGCATTCGTCGTTACTGCAGATGTCGGCCAGCGACCAGGTCATGCTGTAGGTCTCACCCGTCACGGGGCCGGTGACCGTCTCGTTGGGGAAGTCCACCCATCCCGTCTTGCCGTTCTTGTGGTTGATGACCATGTCCATGATGACGCTCGTGCCCCGCTGATGGAAGGTCTCGATCATGTCGCGCAGCTGCGCCTCGGTGCCGAAGGTGGTGTTGTGCTTGAGCCAGTAAACAGGCATGTAACCCATGCTCTGGGACGAGCCGAACTCATCGATGCTTCCCGAATTGGGAACCCACACCACGTCGAAGTACTGGCTCAGGTCCTGAGCCTCGTCGGTCAAGGTGGTCCAGCGCGTGGCCTTGAAGCTGTCCCAATAGAAGCCCTGCAGCATCACGCCGCCATACTGCGCGGGCCAGCCCTTGCCGGCTGCCGGTCCGCCTCCACTGTCGCGCGTGATGACACAGGTGAGGGCGCTCACGTTGACGGTGATGGTATAGGTGCCGGCCGGGATGCGGAATGCCACGTCGACGTGCTCGCCAAACGGATTCATCGGAATCGTCTTGCCCAGCGTCGTGCCTGTCACCCAGTAGTCGCTATCGCTCACCGGGGTGAGACGATAGGGCATGATGGCATTCCAGTCGTCGGCGGCAGTGGACAGCTTGGTGGTGAACGAGAAGTAGCTCACGTTGGCATCCTCCTCGCTGTGCTCACCGTTGAAGGTGACCTGGGCCGTGAACACGTTGCCGTCGGTTGTGCTCATCTGCAGGCCGGTATCGGAACTCCACGTGCCCCCCTGAGCCTCGCCCAGGATGTAGAGGTTGCCTGTGACAGGATTGATAGTAGCGTCATCTCCCGTGACCTTGAATCGCTTATTGTTCATGTCAAAGGTGAAGCTATACTCACCACCGGTGCCCGTGAAGTAGTAGGCCCCCTCGGTGGAGCGCTGGGTCGTCGTCCACGTGCCCACGGCTACCGCCTGGTCATTTCCTGACGGGCCGTAACGGTAGCTGCTGTTGAACGTGTTCCAGCCACTTGTATTGTTAGATGGCGCCAAGGCTGTGCCGAACACAAAATACACCTTGCCGTTGACGGTGGCCTTGTAACTGTAAGTCCCGTCGCCGTTGTCAGTCATCTTGACGCCGGCAGTTGGGTCCCATCCGCCGAATGGCGCATCTCCCACGATATACATCGCGGCACTTGCCTGCAGGGCGATCAACGCCCAGGCAATCACAAGAAACAGTGTAAAAGTCTTTTTCATTTTCAGTTGTCAGTTTTTTACTTGTTCAAGAACTTGAACGACAGGTTGAATACTTGGTTATTCCGATGGGTGAAGGGCCCAGAAGAGGGGCCCGATATCATTTGCTGTCCCAAAATTAATCATATTCACCCACATTATTATAATATCAACCGCTTCACACAGTCAAAAAACAACGCAAACGATTGCATTTCCTACTTTCAGTTTTCATTTGCCAGTTTTCAGTAGGACGGCGGCATTGAACCGAAAACTGAAACAAAAACAACGGTCTCTAAGAAAAAAGCAGTACCTTTGCCGCAGAATTGAGAAAGAGAGAATGAAGAAGCTGGTGATTTTTGACCTGGACGGCACGCTACTCAACACCATCGAGGACCTGGGGCACGCTGCCAACTATGCACTGGAACGCAACGGCTATGCTACCCACAGCATGGCCAGTTACCCGTATTTTGTGGGCAACGGCGTGCGCCGCCTGATGACCCGTGTCCTGCCCGAGGATGCGCGCAACGACGAGACCATTGACCGCGTGCTGGGTGACTTCCTGGAGTACTATGACGAGCACTGCACCGACTACACCAAGCCCTACAGCGGCATGCCAGAGTTGCTGCAAGACCTGCGCGACCAGGGCATTGCCATAGCCGTCGCCAGCAACAAGTACCAGAAGGCGGTCGATAAAATCATCCCGCACTTCTACCCCGACATCAACTTTGTCGCCATCGAGGGGCACCGCGAGGGCGTCAACGTCAAGCCCGACCCCAGCGTGGTGTTTGCCATCCTCGCCCAGTCGGGATTTGCCAAGGCCGACACGCTCTACGTGGGCGACAGCGGCGTGGACATGGAAACGGCACGCCGGGCGTGCATCGATTCGGTGGGCGTGACCTGGGGGTTCCGCAGCAAGAAGGAGCTTGTCGAGTATCACGCCAATGTCATCGTGAACAATCCCATTGACATCCTGGATATCGTCCAGAACGGTATCAAGATCTCGTGAAGAGTCCAGCCGTTGCCCGTGGCAGCGACAATGAACTGAGAACTGATAACAGAAAACTAAAAACTGAAAGCATGAACTGGCTAACAGAATTATTCATCGGCAACAGCGTTGCACACACACTCCTTGTCTATGCCATTGTCATCGCCCTGGGCGTGATTCTGGGCAAGGTCAAGTTTTTCGGCATCTCCTTAGGCGCCACCTTCGTCCTGTTCTGTGGCATTCTCATCGGGCATCTGGGAGTGACGGTCGATGCCGCAACACTTAAATTCATCCAGGAGTTCGGCCTCATCCTGTTCATTTTCTCCATCGGTCTGCAGGTGGGTCCCAGTTTCTTCTCGTCGTTCAAGCACGAGGGCATCCAGCTCAACGGCATTGCCATGCTCATCGTGGGGCTCAACGTGGCCGTGGCACTGGGCATCTACTTCATCGCCGGCAACATATCGATCACCGACATGGTGGGCGTGATGAGCGGCGCCGTGACCAACACGCCCGGACTGGGTGCAGCCCAGCAGGCGCTCATCGAGACCGTCGGCGACCGTGCTGCCGACCTCAACGAGTCGATGTCCCTGGGCTATGCCGCGGCCTATCCCCTGGGCGTGATCGGCATCATCCTGTCGATGGTGCTGTTGAGGGTATTCTTCCGCATCAATGTCGATAAAGAGATTGAGGACATTGAGCGAGAGAAGGAAGACAGCCAGCTCAAGCCTCATGTCATCACCTATCAGGTGACCAACAAGCTCATCTTTGACAAAACGGTGACGCGCCTGCACGCCATCATCGACCATAATTTCACCATCTCACGCCTCAAGCGCACCGACGGCACCGTCGAGATTCCCCAGGGCGAAACGATTATCCATCAGGACGACGTGCTGCGCATCGTCATGAGCGCTCACGACCAGGACATCTTTGACGCCATCATCGGCCCTCAAGTGGAATTTGACTGGCAACTGGAGACCTCGCCCAAGGGCATCGTGAGCAAGCGCATCGTCATCACTAACAACGAGATCAACGGACGCAAGATCGGTTCCATACGCCTGCACGAGGGCTACAAGGTCAATGTCACGCGCATCTATCGCGCGGGAGTCGAACTGCTGGCCAGCCCCAACCTGTCGCTGCAAGTGGGCGACCGACTGACTGTCGTGGGACGCGAGGAGGATGTGGACCGCCTGGGCATGCGCATGGGCGACTCCTACAAGCGACTGGAGCACCCCAACCTGTTCACGATGTTCATCGGCATCTTCCTGGGCATCCTCGTGGGCTCTATCCCCATCATGCTGCCGGGCATGTCGGTACCCATGAAGCTCGGCCTTGCCGGAGGACCGCTCGTTGTCGCCATCCTCATTGGCCGCTATGGTTACAAGGCCAAGCTCGTCACCTATACCAGCACTGCCGCGAGCCTCATGCTGCGTGAACTGGGTTTGTGCCTGTTCCTGGCTTCGGTGGGCATCGCTGCCGGTGGCAGGTTTGTATCGACCATCCTGAGTGCCAATGGTGCCCTGTGGGTGCTCTATGGCTTCCTCATCACCATCATCCCGCTCCTCATCGCAGTCGTCGTTGCACGCGGCAAACTGCGTCTCAACTACTGCACCATCATGGGCCTCGTGGCCGGTGCCACCACCGACCCGCCCGCCCTGGGTTATGCCAACAGCACTGCCGGCAACGACGCTCCTGCCGTCGCTTATGCCACAGTATACCCGTTAACGATGTTCATGCGTGTGCTCATTGCCGAACTCATCATCATGTTCGCCGTGACGTGAGCCCCATCCCCATGCCATAACGACCTGCGGCCCGCATTGCCCACACCCTTTATCGGGTGGGAAGGGCCACATCCGCTCTGCAAACTGAAAACTGACGGTGAATACTCCCCGCCATAACGCATGATTGTCTAAAAGAAAGGGGAATCAGAAGGGGTAGCCGACCGAGAAGTGGAACTCGCTGTCGCGCTTGAAGTCAGGATGAATCAATGGCCAGTGTTGCTGGCCGCTGGCAGGATTGTAGGCCTTCATACCCATATCGACGCGCACGAGGAAATACTTGAAATCCAAGCGGATGCCAGCGCCATAGGCGGCGGCAATCTGCTCATAGAACTTGTTAAACTTGAACACGCCACCAGGCTGGCGCTCATAATCCTTGATGGTCCAGATATTACCCGCATCGATGAACAGGCCCAGCTCAACCACCCAGAACAACTTGGCACGGTACTCCAGGTTCATGTCGAAACGGATGTCACCGCACTGGAACAGGAAGTTAGCCAGATCGTTATGGCTGTTGTAGCTGCCAG
The DNA here is from genome assembly GCA_045114435.1 of Sodaliphilus sp. Taxonomy (GTDB): domain Bacteria; phylum Bacteroidota; class Bacteroidia; order Bacteroidales; family Muribaculaceae; genus Sodaliphilus. Next base: position 34,959 of record JBGUKK010000084.1, on the reverse strand, counting down.
GGCCTAACGTGCGCACACCCCACCCTCTCACGCTGTTGGCGCCACCGCTGTAGAATCGTTTCTCGAAGGGGAGCATGTCGCTGTTACCGTAGGGGACGGCCACACCGGCTCCCACATGGAAGGCCAAGCTCTGCCGGTGGTCAAAGTAGTGGGTGAAGGAATAGTCGGCATCGGCCTTGATATATTGCGCGTAACGGATGCCCAACGCCTCGTAGCAGCCCTCATCGTCAGGCTCCTGCCCCGTGAGCTGGGACAGACCGTACAACAGGTTGCCGGCGGTCTCGATATTGGCACGGATGGTGAACACGTCGCGCTGGAACAGTCCCATCTGCTGCACGCTCATCTCGGCCTTGTTAGTGCGGTAGAAGTTGTAGCCCATGCGCATGATCATGTGGTCCTCATAGCTGTAGCGCAACAGCGGATTGGAGATGCTGTCGCGCCAATCCTGATTGAACTTGGGCACACTGATGACGCTCAGGTCAATGAGCGTCAACGTGTGGGACAGGCGGCGGCTGCGCTCGGTCCACTGGTAACGCCACGCGCCGCCGGCGATGACGCGTGTGTACTCGGGACGGGCCTGATAGTCGAAGTTGATCGAGAACGTCGTCGAGGCCTGGATCTTGCGCTTGAACGAACGCCTCAATAAGGGGAACATGAACTTGGGGAAGGTGAGTCCCAACTCGGTGGAGTACTCGCTGTAGTTATTGTTGATGAGGCCGCCCAAGTTGCCCGATATGCTCTCATAGGACACCCTGGCCTTGGCATTAAGGACCTCGGCGCCCTTGAAGATGTTGCGGTGCTGATAGTCCAGCCCGACGCCGAATCCCAGGTCGCCCTCGCTGTTGGTGCCCTCGAGCGAGACCGACACCGACTGCGTCTTGTCGGGTTGCAGCAGCACGAAGGCATCGACCATCAGCACCCCATCGACCTCGCCCACGGGGCGCACATCGATGTTGATCTGCTTGAGGACGCTCAATCGTCCCAGGGCACGATAGGTGCGGTTAATGGCCTGGGCATTATATAACGAGCCGGGCTCAATCTGGTTGCACTCGTCGATGATATCAGGCCGCAGGTAACGCACCGCTCCCTCATACACCTTCACGCCGTCCTTCATCACCACGGTGTCCACGCCATGATAGCCGTCATGCATCGCCACGGGGTCATAGTCGGTCACATAAACCACATCGCGCACATAGAATGGCTCATGCTCGGTGTAATAAGGCATGCGGTCGTTGTGATAGGGATCGCGCGTGACCAGGGTGAGGTCCACGGCACGGGACTGCTCGGCCGTGTCGGCTATGAAGGTGATGTACTCCTTGTTGAAGGCATAGTAGCCCTGGTTGCGCAGTTGCTCGGTAATGCTCTGCCTCCACTCGTCGAGCTTGTTGTAATTGAGCAGGTCGCCGGCATGCACCGTGAAACTCGATGTGTCGGCAAGAATGATGCCGTTCAACTCGGGATCGGAGATGTCATAGTCGATGGAGCGGATGTAATAAGGTTCACCCAGCGTGATGTCATAGTTGACCCGTGCCTTGCGCTTGGCACTGTCGGCGTCCACACGATAGGCGACCGTGTTCTTCATGAAACCGCGGTTGCTCAGCGCCGTGTGAAGCTGCTCGGCACTGGCGACAGTGAGCGCGCTGTCATAGATGACAGGCGGCGTGCCCACGCGTTGAATCCATCGGTTGAACCACTTGGTGGTGTCCTTGCCAGACATGTTATAGAACGCCAGTTGCAGCTTCAAGCCACCAAGCACGCGGTGGTTGGCATTCTGCCGCAGGTAGTTGGCCAGCTGAGACGTCTCGATGCCGGGGTGCGGATCCGCGACATTGATTTTGACCTTGTCCAGCAACAACTGCCCCTGCGGCACATGCTTGGTCGAGGAACATGACGGCAATACCGCCATGAACGTCAACGCCATGACGATACCAGCCGATATCCTCGAAACCAGACGATTCATCTCCTTGGTTTTCAATCTTCAGCCTTCACGCGACAGTTCAATGCGAGAGTCGGTAAAGACTGAATAAAATCTTCAAATTATTCTGCAAAATTGGCCTGTGCCTTATCGATGAGTTCGGCAAAGCCAGGCTCGTTGCGCAACGACTGCAGGCTCACGGGAGACAAGACGTCATTCAACAGGCGGTGCTTGCTGGCATAGCCCATGTCAACAGCCTTGTTCAGGTATTCCATCGCCTTGTAGTTGTCGCCCCTGTAGGCCATCAACATTGCCGCATAATAGTAGTTCTCGCCACCAGCCACGGCATTGGCCATGATGCGCTGCATCCATCCCAGGGCGTCACTGTCCCGGCCGAGCACACTGAATGCAAACCCCTTCAGGTCGTAGGCATCATCATCGAGCGTCAACATCATGTTCAAGTCACGCTGGGCCAGTTCGGCCTTGTCAAGTTTCTTGAACAACATCGCCCTCGTGAAGAGTGCCTCGCCATTGTTGGGATCGCTGGCAACGGCGGCATTGAGGAATCCCAGGGCTTTATCATTGTCGCCCTGATGCATCAGCATGGCAGCCTTGGCCAGCAGCATGGGCACATACTGCGGCGCGATGAGCGAGCAGTTGTGGAGGGCCTCCATGGCGGCATCGGTGTGACCGCCCTCACCGGCATAATACTCGGCGATGGCTTTCACGAAGTAGAACTCGGGTTGCGTGGGATCAAGCTTGATCGCCTTGTCCACGAGAGGCAAGGCCTCGTCATATCGTCCCAGCTCGGTATAGCACTTGGCAATGCTGTAATCGACATTGGCGCCACTGTACAGGTTGTTGCGCTTGACAAAGTTCAGATCTTTCAGGGCCTGGCCGTAGCGAGCGTGGTCAATGGCCAGATTGGCCCTCAGGTAGCGCAACACGCCACCCGTTCCCCCGTCGCTGGCCATGCCTGCCAGCTGGTCGATGGCGTTCATCACCTCATCATATCGGGCGTCGCTCAGGGCAAACAATTCCTGGGCTGCGGTACCGCCGTCACCGACGGCCATGCCGTAGATCAGATCCTGCACCGCGGCATCGACGTTGTTCTGTCGCTTATAGATGTCGGCACGGTTGACATAGACCTGCGGCTCGACGCGGAAGAGATCCACCGCCTTGGTGACATGCTCGATGGCTGCCTTGCCGTTGCCGCGTGCCTGCTCGACGAGCGCCATGCCGTACATGGCATCATAGTTCATCGATTCGGCTCGCAAGATGGTCTTGAAGGCCTTCTCGGCGGCATCCAGGTTGCCCGCCTTGAGGTTGGCCTTGGCAATCATGTCGGTACATGCCAGCGACTTGGGCTGCAGCTCCTGAGCGACCCTCAGATCAGCCAATTCTCCCGTGTAATCCATGCGCGCGTCGCTGATGCGGGCCCTGAGGATATACTCGTCGAAGCGCAACTCCTTGTCGGTCGTGGGTGTGAGCATCATGGCCTGATTCACATCGGCAAGGGCTGCCGTGTAGTCCCCGTTATAATAGTACTGGTGAGCGCGGGCAAACAAGATGTTGTAGTCGTTGGGGTTCTGGGCGAGATGATCGTCATAGACCTTCATGACAGCACTCGTCATCTTGTCTCGCAATACCGCGTCACTGCTTTGGGCTCCTGCCGTTATCGCGCACACGATGGCGACAAGTGACAGGATGAACATTCTGGTTCTCATATCATTCTATCTTTTTACAATTTATTGTCAATTCTGTTGATGACTTCACGCAGCTGGCTCAGGCGGGTGAGCAAGCCATCCAGCAAGTCAAGGCGCAGCATGTTGGCACCGTCGCTCTTGGCCACCGAGGGGTCTTGATGCGTCTCGAGGAAGATGCCGTCGGCTCCCGTGGCGATGGCAGCGCGAGCCATCGTCTCGATGAGCTCGGGACGGCCACCGGTCACGCCTCCACCCTGGTTGGGTTGCTGCAGCGAATGGGTGATGTCCACAATGACGGGCGCGAACGCCTGCATCACGGGCACGCCACGGAAGTCCACCACGAGGTCCTGATAGCCGAAGGTGGTGCCGCGCTCGGTGATGGTGACCTGGTCGTTACCGGCGTCACGCACCTTCTGCACGGCAAACCGCATGGACTCGGGGGCGAGGAACTGCCCCTTCTTGATATTGACCACGCGGCCCGTGTGGGCGGCAGCGACGAGCAACTCGGTCTGCCGGCACAGGAATGCGGGAATCTGAAGCACATCGACAAACTCGGCGGCGATATCGGCCTCGACGGGCTCGTGAATGTCTGTCACCACGGGAATCTTGAACGTCTCGCCCACCTTGCGCAGGATGCGCAATGCCTTCTCGTCACCGATGCCCGTGAAGGAGTCGATGCGAGAGCGGTTGGCCTTGCGGTAACTGCCCTTGAACACGTAGGGGATGCCCAACCGGGACGTGATGTTCAATGCTTTCTCGGCAATATCCATCGCCATTTCCTCACCCTCGATCACACAGGGACCGGCAAGAAGGAAGAAGTTGTGAGTCGGCGACGACAGTAATTGGTTCAACATACTCTTTGATATTCTAAAAATTTGTTGTAAGTTCCAAAATCTATAAACTCTAAACCCCTAAACTCTAAACTTCACGCTTTGCCATCAAAGCGTGAATCCAGGCCACGGCCATCATGCCGGCAGTCTCGGTGCGCAGGCGGCTCTCGCCCAAGGTCACGGGCACGAAGCCTGCGGCACGGGCAGCATCGACCTCGGCGGGGCTGAAGTCGCCCTCGGGGCCGATGAGCACCATCACGTCCTGTCCGGGACGGTACACGCCGGCAAGTGATTGACGCTCCTGACGCGGCAGCAGCTCGTCGCAGTAGGCGATGCAGCGCTGGCCCTGAAAGGGCTCGGCAAGCACCTGATCAACGGGCGTGAGCTCGTCGAGCTGCGGCAGGGCGGCCTTGAGCGACTGCTTCATGGCCGAAACCATGATTTTCTTGAGGCGCTCGGTTTTGAGCACAGTGCGCTCGCTGTTGTGACAACGCAGGGGGATGATGCGGTCGATGCCCATCTCCACGCATTTCTCAACGAGCCACTCCATGCGGTCGAGGTTCTTGGTGGGCGCGATGCCCAGCACGATGCGGCAGCCCCAATGGAGAGGTTGCGCCTGCTTGTCGAGCACCTCGATGGCACACCGCTTGGGATGAGCCATCGTGATGCGGCAAGTGTACAGGTTGCCGTTTCCGTCGACGACCTCGATGGTGTCGCACTCGCCCATGCGCAACACCTTGACGCAGTGCTTGGAATCCTCCTCGCCCAGCGTCAACGTGTCGGCTATGTCAGGACAATAGAAACGGTGCATGGTCATTCCCACTGATTACTGCTTGTCTTCTCTCACGTGCTTGTACTTGAACAGGAACATGAACGACACGGCTACCACAAGGGCAAACGCGGCAAAGATGTACCAAGCGGTGCTCCAGCTCGTCGGTGTGTTGCCCACGAGGAAACCGTCATCGGTCCAGTGGCACAGGCTGTTGACAATGGCACCGGCAGCGAGCGTGCCGATAGTGGCACCCAGGCCGTTGGTCATGAGCATGAACAAGCCCTGGGCCGAAGCTTTGATGTCGGGGGCGCACTCCTTGTCAACAAAGATACCGCCCGAGACATTGAAGAAGTCAAATGCCACACCATATACCAAGCACGAGAGCACGATGAGGATCACACCGGGGAAGGCAGGGTTGCCCGCACCGAAGAAGCCAAACCTCAGCACCCAGGCAAACATGGCAATGAGCATCACCACCTTGATGCCGAAGCGCTTGAGGAAGAACGGAATCAAGAGGATGCACAGGGCCTCGGCAATCTGCGAGAGCGAGACGAGCATGGTGGCATTGTTGGCGCCAAAGGTGTCGGCCATGGCGGGGTCACTCTTGAAGTGGGTCAGATAAGGTGTGGCAAAGCCATTGGTCACCTGCAGCGACATGCCCAGCATCGCCGAGAAGATGAAGAACATCGCCATCTTCTTGGTCTTGAACAGCTTGAAAGCACTCAGGCCCAACTGCTCGGTCAACGACTGGGAGGGCTTGGCCACCAGCTTGCACTCGGGCAGGGTGAAGCAATACAGAAAGAGCACGAAGCTCAACAGACCCGACACCATGAACTGCATGTAGGTGTACTGGAACTTGTCAGCGTTCTCGCCCAGCGTGAATCCAAAGCTGCCGTTGCTCAAGAAGGCGCAGTTCACAAACCACATGGTGCAGATGAAACCTATCGTGCCAAAGACACGGATGGGCGGGAAATCCTTCTCGGTATCCATGCCGTTATCCTTGAGGATCGTGAAGGCGGCCGTGTTGGACAAGGCAAGCGTGGGCATGTAGAAGGCCACACTGATCGTGTAGATGGTGATGAACAAGACCTTGTCGGGCATGGGATTGGTCATTCCAATGTAGGCCAGCATAACCATTGCGGCACCAGCAATCAGGTGGCAAATGCCCAGCAGTCGCTGGGGCTGGATGACCTTGTCGGCAACAATACCCATGAGTGTGGGCATGAAAATCGACACGATACCCTGGATGGCATAGAACCATGAGATTTCGGCTCCCATACCGGCACGTCCCAGGTAGTTGCCCATACAAGTCAGATAGGCACCCCACACGGCGAACTCCAGGAAATTCATCACAATGAGTCTCAACTTTAGATTTTTCATAAGAACCTGTGTATTATTATAAATGATTGATATTTTTCAACTGACAAAGGTAATAAAAATCCGACACTTATTCCTCGACTTGGGGAGGATTAGTCTTGCTGGCAATGATTTTTTGCACTCGGGCAGCCTTCTCATACTCCTCCTTGGCCACATACTGGCGCATGCGACGCTCCAGCTTCTCCAGCGGCAGGTCCTCGAGACGCACTGGCTTGTGCTGCTTGTAGTCTCCGTCGCGACGCCACTCGTAGCTCGTGTGCTCCATCACCTCGGCGGTCGTGAAGATGGGCGCACCGGTGCGCAGGGCGATGGCGATGGCGTCGCTCGTGCGCGAGTCAATGTCGATGGCGGTCGTGCCATTGTCAAGATGCAGCATCGCAGCAAACACGCCGTCCTTGAAATTGTAGATGACAACGCGCTTCAGCTCGATGCCATAGACGTGAAACAGGCTGACGAACAGGTCGTGTGTCAACGGACGGGACGGCACCACCTGCTCCAGGTTGATGGCAATGGACTGGGCCTCGGCGGCTCCCACCACGATGGGGATGCGGCGTGCCTGGTCGGGCGTGCTGTCGGCATTCTCCAGCAAGAGGGCATAAGCTCCCGGCTGCACCTCGCTGCGCGTGATGCCCAGCACCTTAAGTTCTATCAAGTTCTCGTTATTCATTGATCTCTATCTCACAATTATGTCATCAAGAAGAAACGTCCCCTTGGATGACAGGATTAGGCGGTAATCACGCCGCTGCCGTAACACAGGTGGCCCTCAGTGTCATAGATGACCGCAAACTGGCCAGGGGCGATGCCTTGCACGTCCTCCTCGCTCTCGATGACCCACTGCAGGTCGCTGATGCGGGTGAACTTGCCGCGCATGATGTGGGGCGTGTGGCGGTTCTTGAACATGATGTCCACCGGCCCGTCGACGCCCTCCCACGGGTTGCCCGAGATGAAGTGCATCTCGTCGAGGCGCAACGTGCGGCCATATTGCTTGTCGGTGCCGTAACCGTTGCTCACGTAGATGACATTGTCATCGACGTTCTTGCGCACGACATACCAGGGTCCCCCACTCAGTCCCAGGCCCTTGCGCTGCCCGATGGTGTGGAACCAGTAGCCGCGGTGCTCGCCCAACTTGCGGCCCGTCTCCAGCTCGATGATGGGACCGGGGCGCTCGCCCAGGTGACGGCGGATGAAGTCGTTATAATCTATCTGACCCAGGAAGCAGATGCCCTGGCTGTCACGACGATAAGCGTTGGGGAGCTTGGCGGTCTCGGCAATGTGTCTCACCTCCTCCTTGGGCAGGTTGCCGATGGGGAAGATGACGTGACGCAACTGGTCGTAGGTGATTTGAGCCAGGAAGTCAGTCTGGTCCTTGACGGGGTCAACAGCCGTGGCGAGGTACTTGACGCCGTCGATGACCTCGGTGGTGGCATAGTGGCCAGTCGCTGTCAAGTCAAAGTCCTTGCCCCAACGCTGCTCAAAGAAGCCGAACTTGATCATCCTGTTGCACATCATGTCGGGATTGGGGGTGAGGCCGGCTTTGACGGTGCGCAGGGCATAGTCCATCACGTGGTCCCAATACTCCTCGTGCAAGGAGACCACGTCCAGGGGCAGGCCATAGCGATGGGCGATGAGTGTACACATCTCGATGTCCTCCTCGGCGCTGCAATCGCCCTCGTCGTTGTCCATGCCGATGCGGATATAAAACAAGTGCAGGTCCTCGCCCTGCTCCTTGAGCTGGTGGACCACCACGGCGCTGTCAACGCCTCCCGATATGAGTACTGCGATGCTCAATTTTCTATTCTTTTGTTTTAAGTTTTCACAGTTTTGCCTAAGGGCTTTTTTGCGACGTTAGGCCTTGTCGAGGACATTCTCGTCGCTGACGCTCTCGGTGAAATGAGCCGCGATGATGTAGTCCAGCGAAATCTTGCCCGGCCCCGACAACAGCAGGAAGATGAAGATGCCGATGAACATCAAGGGGTAACCTGGCACAAAGTTAAACAACTGATTGGCAGCGGTGTCGGTTGATGGCAAGAACACGTTCTCGACAACCAGCATCAGCGCCAGGGGGAACAACACGGCCAAACGCGTTAAGAACCCCAGCATGATGCACACGGCACACAGCAGCTCAACCGCCACCAGCAGGGTCACCGATGTCTCGGGCGAGAGTCCCAGGAAACCGTCGAAGCTGGACACGATGGCGTCATAGTTCTTCATCTGGCGGATGCACAGCTGCAGGAACATGATGCCGGTGAACAGACGCAGGAACAGACGCGACAAGTTACTGTAGGTGTGGCCCGCGCTGTAGAGAAACAGGTTCTTGAAAAATCCGGTCATAATCGTTGTTGATAAAGTGGATTAATATAATGGACTGACTATCGACATCAAGCCCTCCACCGACAGGCTCTTGTTGACAATCACTCGTTCAGCATCAAGCAGATAGCAGCATGGCAGGGACCGCAGGTCAAGCGATGTGGCCACCTTCTTGTTACAGCCTGCCACCCAATGCTCGGCATAGGCGGCCGCCGTCGTTGCCCACTCGGCGCTATAGTCATTCAGGCACAGGCACAGCAGCACGACATCACCCGACGCGAGCACCGAATTGAGTGCCACATCGGTGCTCAGGCGCAGGCGGCCAATCATGCTGTCGGTACTGTCGTCGATGAACAGCACGATATAGTTCTTGGCCTCGGGAAGGTCCTGCAAGTTGTGCTTCTGGCCATCGGTGCCCGTGTATTCTAAATCAAGGACAGCGCCCAGCTGTGTGGAATTGATTCTTGCCAACTGGCGCGCATAGTGGTCACGCAGGTCCTTGGGCAACTGCTTGGAGGCGGCAAGCGGCTTGACAAATGCCGCATAGACCTCATCGCTCCAGTACTCGGCCTCAGGGCCGTAGAGGGCGCGCTCAGCGACCTGCCCCAACTTCTGCAAGTTTGCCGCATTGGACTGCGCCTTGTTGACGAAGTCCCGCACGACCGACATCACGACATTGCGGTGAGCATAGCGGAAGAAGTCCACATAGTCACGGAACGTTGTCTCAAACGCCGCGTCGTCAACAATAGGCTTGCTGATGTCATAACTGTCCCAGAAGTGGGTAATGATGTAGTTGCAGCGCGACTCGAGTGTGGTGCACGTGTCAGGGGCCATCGGATAGGCGAACAACGTGCCGGGCTGTTGCTCGGCGACGCTTTCCTGAGCGCTAAGGCCGACACTCGTCAAGGCCAATGCAGTGATTAATAACAGGATATGTTTCATTTTCGTTTCAATGACGGCCTGTGAGGCCTTCTTTTAACCTGCTAAATTACTACAAAAGCGCCAATCTGCCGCACTCCGCGGCCGAAAAACGCCTGATGACAACATTTTTTCACAATATCGCCAGAAAACAAAAAAAACTTAGCGCCATGACGCCTTAGTGTGATATTCAGTGACCAGGGGGCATCGGCCTGTACGTCACGATACACCGACACAACAATGGCTCCATCCTGAACGGGATGGCCCCAAATGTGCAGTGCTGGAGGTACCGTTTTCAAGAATTGAGTAATTAATGAGGGTCCCTGCCTGAAACAACGATGCAAAGTTACCGATTTACTACTTGCAATAATTAGGAGAAATGACAGAAATGATTTGGATTTTTTGTGATTTTCTGACCGCTGATTTTTCTTTTTTTTACCTATAAATATTAAAAATTATTGATTATCAGCACATTAACGGCGCAAACACAAAATTACAAACCCATAAAATCCAATTTTTCAGTAAAAAAATGCACATAAAACGGCGTGATTGCTTTGAGGAACGGATAGAACAAGTTAACTTTGCGCGCATTTTATGCCAAATGATAAAGGAGAAATCAAAGATTGTTGTTCTTCTAATCAACCATTAACATTATTATTAACATTAACACCAATCATCAATGATTAAAACATTTAGAATCACTGTTATGGCCCTCGTGGCCCTTTGCAGCCTGTCCGTAGCGGCACAGGGCATGACCTTCCGCGGAGTGTATCAGACCAGTCGCGACAATGATTACCCCAATGGTTTCTACAGCCAGTATGTAGGCTGGAATTACACCTTGCAGAAGGCCATCTTCATCGTTCAGCAGGGATTATACAAGATGGAATGGGATGGCGCTAACGGCTTGACCATGCCCGTGAAGGACCCCGCCGTGAATGCGTCAGACTTCTACAGCAACGGCCAATTCACCGACAATAACAAAGCGCTGTGGGCCAACAACTTCAACATGATGTACGGCAACTCTGGCGCTGTGAAAGTGGGCGGCATCTTGACCACCGTGACTTCTCGCACCGACTTCCAGAACCCCGACGGCACCTGGGTCAACAACGACTCCAACCGCTTTGCCGTGCGCAAGTGGAATGCCGAGACGGGCGACCTGATCTCCACGGCCGACTATCCCGCAAAGGCCTGCCTTGAGTCGGCCGGTATGGCCCTGAACCCCAAGGACGGCAAGGTCTATGGCCTGTTCCATATCACCAACAAGTACCTGCCCGACTCCATCCTTAACGACCCCGACTTCTTTGCCGACGAGCAGGCCGACTCCACCGACAGCGGCTATGCCATCTGCACCATCAACCTCGAGACGATGGAAATCAACCAGATCACGCCGGGCCTCTACTACGAGAACTATATCACCTTTGCCATCAACAGCGAGGGCCGCGCATTCGCCTTGACCAGCGGCGGCACGGCGGCAGCTCTCCACGAGGATGGCAAGTACTACGACATCAACGGTGACCTGGCCGGTTCCCACCTGTATGAGTTTGACCTGCACTCAGGCCGCATCATCAGAGACACGCGCAGCAACACCGGCTACATGTCTCAGGTCAGGCGTCAGGCAGCCTGCTTCAGCAAGACCGACCCCAACAAGATGTACTGGATGGGCTACTATAACAGCGGCCTGGGCTATGACAACTACGGCAACTGGAACCCCCTGAGCGACACGAACTGGAAGACCAACGGCAAGTATGACACGTCGTTCTATATCGTGGACATCACCACTGGCGAGGGCGAGCGCATTGCCAATATCGACGACCGTTACCTCTTCTGCTGCCTGTGGGTCGATGGTGAGGACAACGAGCCTGTTGCCCAGATGCGCGGTGATATCAACAACGATGGCGTGGTGAACATCAGCGATGCCACCCTACTCATCTCCTACGTGCTGTACAATGATGCCACCGACATCAATCTGGGTAACGCCAACTGCGACCAGGATGCTGCCGGCGAGATCAACATCTCGGACGTTACAGCGCTCATCTCCTATGTGCTGACCAACAACTGGTAATTCCCACCCACGACGATAACGAGAAGAAAGCCAGCAACACTGTGGGTCGCTGGCTTTCTTCTTGTTATCGTGAGATGATGCTATTTCACGTAGGGGCGGATGGCGTCACGCCAGATGAGGTACCCCTGGCCCATGAGGTGAAGGCCATCGTTGGTGAGCTCGGCGCGCAGGCGGCCGTTCTCATCGGCGAACAAGGGATAGAGGTTGATCCAGGTCACACCCTGGCGTCGGGCGACCTGCTCGAGCAGTTCATTGGCCTCGACGACGACATGGTCCCTGCCCTTGAGGAGCTTCCACTCGCGCACGTCGTTGTTAAAGGGCAGCAGGCTCTGCAAGTAGATCTTGGTCCTGGGCGAGCCTTGCTTGACCATGACGATGAGGCGCTCGGTGACACGGGCGATGCTGTCGGCCGTCACACCGTGAGAGATGTCGTTGACACCACTCATAATGAACAGTTTCTTGGGTTGTCCCTTGATGATGGGATCGATGCGGTCGATCAGCCCCTGGACGATGTCACCCACGATGCCGCGGTTCTTGATGTGCCGGTTGCCCAGCAGCTCGTTAAACTCGCAGCCGTCGGTGAGGCTGTTGCCCAGCATCACGATATCCTTCTTGCCGATGGGCAGCTCCTCAAACAATGTCGCGCGACGGGCATAGTAAGGGTCCTGGTTGGCTTGAGCCGCGGCAGTGAGGCACATCAGCGCCGTCACTGCCAGTAATAAAAACCTTCTCATTATTTCTTCATTTTTTTACGCTATAGGGCTGGAGATTCCTGCAGTATCCGATGAACCATGCTCAACTTTATCAGTTGCCGCGGTAGGCATCGATAGCCTTCTTGACCGAGCCGTGCAGCAGGAGCAGGCGCTTGGCCTCGTCGTAGGGGAGTTTCAGCTCCTCGACCAGCCAGCGCGTGCCGCGGTCCACCAGTTTCTGGTTGGTGAGCTGCATGTTCACCATCTTATTGCCCTTGACACGACCCATCTGAATCATCACGCTGGTCGAGATCATGTTGCAGATGAGTTTCTGCCCCGTGCCGCTCTTCATGCGCGATGAGCCGGTAACATACTCGGGACCGACAATCATCTCGATGGCAACCTCGGCAGCCTCACTCACGGGAGCGTCGGGGTTGCTGGTGATGGCAGCCGTCAAGCATCCGTGGGCGCGCGCGTCACGCAGCGCACCGATGACATAGGGTGTCGTCCCCGATGCGGCGATGCCGATGACGGTGTCCAGCGGCGTCACGTGATACTCCTGCAGGTCTTTCCATCCCTGGTCGGTGTCGTCCTCGGCATTCTCGACAGCATTGCGCAGGGCCGTGTCGCCACCGGCGATGATGCCGATGACCCACCCTTGCGACATGCCGAAGGTGGGCGGTATCTCGCTGGCATCGAGCACACCCAGGCGTCCGCTTGTGCCCGCACCCATGTAGAAGATGCGTCCGCCCTTCTTCATGCGTTCCACAATGCCCGTGACCAGGCGCTCAATCTGTGGTATCGCCTGTTGCACCGCATCGGCCACCTTGTGATCCTCCTGATTGATCTCTGTCAGTATCTCACGCACCGACTTCTTTTCCAAGTTGTCGTATAGCGACTCTTGTTCGCTGATTTTCACAAAAGCCATAATCTATCAAATTTTTATTCAACTATACTTAAGCTACGCAAGCCGTTAACTTGCTCACTGTATCATCAATGCGGCGGCAGGCCTCGGCTCGCCAAGCACGCATCACCTTTTTCAGGCCCCGCCGAGGCGAGGTCCTGCCCCCACTGGAGGGGAATCACACGTCGGCCGCGTGATACTTCACCAGTCCCTCCATCGGATCCTTCATGATCAGACCGATGGTGATGCCCAGCGCCTCGGCAGCCTCTTGCAGCACCGCCTTCTCACACAGGGCGATAGAGCCCACAAAATTGCAGGGCAACTCCTTGTAGCCGGGATAGCTGGCGACATTGCGCTTGAAGAAGTCGGTGAACGAGCGGAAGACGATGTCGTGGATCGCCGGTTCCTCGATGTTATGCTCCAGGAAGGGCGCAAACTGGGCCAGGAATCGGTTGGCGGCAGGCTTGCGATAGACCGACGTGATGATGGTCGTGTAGTCCAGGTTGTACTCCTTCATGAACTTGTCACACAGGTGCTGCGGCAACTGCTTCTTGAGCACATCGCCCACGAGCAGCTTGCCCAGCACGGCACCACTGCCCTCGTCACCCAGGATGTAGCCCAGCGGCGACACATTCATCACCACCTTCTCGCCGTCGTAGTAGCACGAGTTGCTGCCCGTGCCCAGGATGCAGGCGATGCCGGGCTCACGGCCACACACCGCGCGCGCCGCGGCCAGCAGGTCGCTGGCGACCTCCACCTTGCCGGCAGTGGGCAGGTTGGCGCGCAGGGCATTGACCACCTGCTGCTTGATCTCGTCCGAGATGATGCCCGCGCCATAGTAGTGGATCTCATCCACCTTGTAATTGGTCAGGTGAGGTATCAGCTCGCGCTTGATCTGTTCCTTCATCTCCTCCTCGGTGAGCAAGAGCGCATTCATGCCGGTAGTGAAAATCTGCGCTACCTTTTCTTTTCCATTGAGCAGCGTCCAGTTGATCTTGGTGGAGCCGCAGTCAGCAATAAGAATCATCATATTGTTAGTATTATTTTTTTAGATTAATATCTGTTTTGGGGTCCCCCCTATGGGACGTTATATCTTGATGTAAATTTTCTTCTTATAAAGGATGTGGCCGATGACCCAGTTGAGCAGCACGAAGCTGATGGCATATAGCGCCGAAGCCGTGTACTCGCTGCTGAACGACGTGAAGAAGTCATAGACCGCACTGTGGATCGTGATGTTGCCGCCCTCGGCATTGTGCCCGATGGGGATGGCGCCAAACAGGATGGCCAGCACAGTGCCCATCAGATACAGGGCCAGCGGGTTGACGCCGAAGGTCTCAAAGAACTGTCCCCAGCGCTTCTTGCCCTTGATGTCCACAAAGTAGATGAGCAACGCCTGGATGCACATCGCCATGCCACAGGTGATCATGACAAAGGTCGAGGACCACATCTTCTTGCCACAGGGGATGCCATATTGCAGCAGCCAGCCGGCCAGCAACAGCATCGTGCCCCACAGGAGCATCGTGGAGACGCGCTCGCTGTTGTTGTGCACCGCGAGAATCATGCGACCCACGAGATAACCGATGAGCACGTGGGCAATGCACGGCAGCGTGCTCAAGATGCCCTCGGGGTCAAAGGAGATGCTCTCGCCATAGGCACTCTCGTGATACATGTGATCGGTGCCGAGCACGTTGTTATCAATCTGGGCGATGATGTTGTCGAGCGAGAAGTCATAACCGTTGCCCAGGCCCAGAATCACGGCATAGGCCACCAGGATGATGTACACCAGCCACGGGATGACGCGCTTGCTGAACAGCACCACGCACATCGACCCGAAGAAATAGACCAGCGCCAAGCGCTGGAACACCCCCAGGTAACGCAAGGTGTCCAGGTTGTTCACCGCCTCGATGAAGGGGTCGCCCTTGCACAGGCCGCGCACCAGATGTCCGAACCACTGCACCGCCCAGCCGATGAGGAACAGGATGACCGTGCGCCGCACGATCTTCATCATCAAGGGCCCCGACAACTTGTAGTTAAACTTCTTGAGCGAGAAAGCCATCGAAACACCCATGCAGAAGATGAAGAACGGGAACACCAGGTCGGTGGGCGACAGCCCTATCCACTCGGCATGCTCCAGTGGGCGGTAGATGTAGCTCCACGTGCCAGGATTGTTCACCAGCAGCATCCCTGCGATGGTGATACCACGCAGGATGTCGAGCGACAGCAACCGTTTATTGTCTTTGCTCATAATTTCTTTTTGTTTTGGATAGGACGACTACCGAATTTTTCGGCCGAGCCTGTACCAGCCTTGTAGATATAGTACTTGGAACTGGCTTTACGGAAGGCGTCGGCATCCTTGTTCCAGTAGTCGATGATGTCTTTCACTTGATACCGCTTGGTGAAGCGCTCGCGGATTTCCTTGGAGCCGCACACCTTGTCAAACATGGCGTAACGCTTGGCGTTCTGCTCAAACAGTTCCACATCGGGGTACATCTGGTGAATGACCTGCAGGAAGTAGAACTGCGTCATGCACAGGTTGGCGATATCGGGATTGGTGATGTAAGTCTGCACACCGTGCACCTCCTGCAACGACTTGTCCACAGCGACGCTCAACGCGAAGAACGGCTTGTAGTTGATGGGCCTGAACTGCATGCCCGGCAGGTGCAGGGCGTTCATGTTCATCGCCAGCGAGTCGGCGTTGATCCACGAGGCGGCAAACGTCTGGAACGGCAGCGTGTAACCGATGCCGGTGTTAAAGATGTACAACTCGCCCAAGATGCCCGACACGGGATAGAAGAAGGCACTCTCGGGGGTGGGAATCTGCGGCGACGGAGCCACCCAAGGCATGCCCGTGTCACGGAACTTCATTTCGCGCTTCCATCCCTCCATGGGGATGACGGTGAGACGGCACTTCTTTCCCGTCTTGGACTCCTGGCCGATGATGCCCTCCTCGTTGAGGTAGGTGGCCAATTCGCCGGGGGTGAGGCCGTAGATATAGGGGATGGCATACTTGCTCACAAAGGAGAAATAGCCCGGCTCCACAAGGTTGCCCTCGACCTTGTTGCCGCCGAGGGGATTGGGACGGTCCAGCACCATGAACTCGACGTCGTGCTTGGCACAGGCCTGCATGCACACGCCCATCGTGGCATAGAAAGTGTAACTGCGGCAGCCCACGTCCTGGATGTCATAGACCAGCACATCGATGCCCTTGAGCATCTCGGCGGTCGGCTCCAGGGTCTTGCCGAAGAGCGAATACAACTTCACGCCCGTGATGGGGTCGACGGCATCGCCCACAGCATCGCCGGCATGGGCATTGCCGCGCACGCCGTGCTCAGGACCGAACAGGGCCACAAGTTGCACACCCGGTGCCTCGTTAAGGATGTCAACGGTGCTCTTGAGGTTGTTGTCGACGCCGCTGGGGTTGGTCACCAGCCCCACGCGCTTGCCCTGCAAGGGAGCAAAGCCGCCATCTCGCAGCACCTCGATGCCTGGCTTGACAACCGCACCAGCCGTCACCGCCGCCATCATCACACTCGCTACAATAAACAATATCTTTTTCATAAACTATTTACTACTGACTTTGTGGTTATTAACTACGTTTTTTTCTGATTTGTTGACACGAATTAGCTAATCAGATTTATCAGAATCGTCCGTAGTTTCTATTTTCGTCGATTATTTCTTGCCGTAAGTGGGATCAATGGTTCGGTCCACGAAGTAGGTCACCAGCAACGTGGCGAAGCAGCAAGCCATCACCATCCAGAAGAAGTTCACATAGCCGATGGCCTCCTGGATGTAACCAGCGACAAAGCCCGGCAGCATCATGCTCAATGCCATGAAGGCTGTGCAGATGGCATAGTGGGATGTCTTGAACTCGCCCTCGCTGAAGTACATCATGTACAACATGTAGGCCGTGAAACCAAAGCCGTAGCCAAACTGCTCAATACACAGGGCAATAGTGATGATGACGATGTTAGATGGCTGCGCGATTGCCAGATAGACAAACGTCAGGCAGGGCAGCGTCATGCAGGCAGCCATTACCCACAACGACTTCTTCAGGCCGACGCGAGAGGAGTAAACACCTCCCAGGATACCACCCAGCAACAGGGCTATCACGCCGAAGACGCCATAGACGGTTCCCACCATCTCGGTGCTCAGTCCCAGTCCGCCCTTTTCCACCTCATGCACGAGGAAGGGCTGACACAGCTTGATGAGGAATCCCTCGGGCAAGCGGTAGAGCAGCATGAAGGCGATAGCCAACAAGACGCCCGGCTTCTTGACGAAGGTCACAAACGAGTTGCCCAACTCGGCGAGGTTGCTCTTGGCAGCGCCCTGGGCGCCCTCGTTGCGTGGCTTGTCATCGGCCGAGTGCGGTAAGGCAAAGGTATGGTAGAGCGTGATGAGGAAGAACACGACAGCCGACACGCCCAGCGTGATCTGCCACGACAGGGGAATATTGCCCGTCTTGCTCTCGAACATGCCAGCGATAAACACCAGCACACCCTGACCGAAGACCGAAGCCACACGGTAGAACACACTGCGGATACCGATGAAGGCCGCTTGGCTGCTAGGGCTGTGAGCTAGCATGTAATACCCGTCGGCAGCAATATCGTGGGTCGCACTGGCAAAGGCAGCCACGATAAACAGCAGCAACGTGAACCAGAAGATGCTGATTGATGTGTGACCGCCGGCGATGGTCGCAGCATCGGGATGCGGTAGAGTGAGCGTGAGCAGGATGAGCATCGCTGTCATGATGGCCTGCATGGCGACAATCCACCAGCGCTTGGTCTTGACCACGTCAACGATGGGGCTCCAGATGCCCTTGAGGAACCACGGGAAATACAACAGTGTCGTGAAAAACGACATGTCACCATTGGGAACGCCCATCTTGGTGAACATCATCACCGAGATGTTGTTGACAACGAAGTAGGGCACGCCCTCAGCAAAATAGAGGGTCGGCACCCACCACCAGGGCGATTTCTGTCTCGGTTCAATCATTTCTTCTTTCATGTCTTATCTTATTTTAAATGATTATTCATTTTAGGGTCTTGAAGGACTTTAATAGCGTTTCTCGATGCTGGCGCCCACGAAGTAGTGCAGCAGGATCTGCTTGTAGTCGTAGCCCTTGGCGCCCATCACGGCGGCACCAATCTGGCACAAGCCGGCGCCATGGCCCCACCCTGCCCCACGCAGGACAAACTTAGCGGGATAGCCGTCGTCGCCCACGTCGTGCTTCTCGACGACAAAGGCCGAGCTGTACAGGCACGAGGGCGACAGGGCGTAACGGATGGTGAGTTCCTTGCCGATGATGCGCTCACGCTTCTCGCCGACGATGCGCAGGCGGTACAGCCTGCCGCTGGTGCCCCTGGCCACTGGCTGCAGGTCGCGGATGCGGCCATAGTCGGTGCCCGTGCGGTCCTTTATCAGTTGGGCCAGCTGGTCTTGGGTATATTCCACCTTCCAGCGGTAGAAGTCCTTGGTCTCCTGGTCGTAGTCGTTGAGTACCTGGGAGAGGATCTCGGGGTCGGTGGTGTTGCAGAAGGCGCTGGGACTCGAGAGGATCCACTCGGCGGCATTGTCCTCACGCGTCAAGTCGGGGAAATCCTCCTCGTTCTTGCCGTCGCGACGTGCCTCCAGGTAGTCATGATGGTGCGGTTCCCAGCAATTCTCAAACTCCTCCATCACGCCACCGCAGGACTTGCTGAAACGTGCGTCACACAGGGCTCCGCCATGCATGAGCACTTGTCCCCACGTGGCGCGGACGGCCTGCTCCACCTTCTCGGTCGTGGCACGTGTGATGCCTTGATAGCGCTGGCAATGGTCATCGGCACAGACGTCGAAGTTCACATGGTCGTCGCGGTCCCACCACTTGACCAGTTCCTCGGGCGTGTCCATCATCTCGCCCGGGGCATCGGGATTACGCTCCACGGGCTTGACGGTCTCCTCGGTGTGAATCTGAGCCAGGAGCCAGCTGCGCGAGATGACGGCATGGGCCTTGAGCAACTCGAGCGAGGCATTGGCGCTCATCTCGCTGGAGATGACGCTCAACAGGTAGTCCTCGACGCTCAACACATTGACGGGCGTCAGCCGGCCATCCTCGACAATGAGGTGCAACGCGCCCTTGAAGGTCTGGTCCTCCTGGCGCTTCCAGTGGAAACTCACGCCGATGGTCACCCCCTTCAAGGTAAACGATGCCTTCGCCTCATCGACAGGCACAAACAGGAGGTCGCTGTAGCGGTTGCCTCCCCACTCCACCTGTCCATCAACACATCGGGCCGTCTGTTCGCCACTGCAGGCGGCACCATTCACGCGGTAGTCACCATTGAGCACAAAATCAATCGCTGGCTCATTCATGATGCCTACCCTCACTTGCGGTATCTGTTTCTCGTCCATATTATATTTAGGTTTAATATCATTCGTTGACATCCGGCGACAGAGCATGGCACGATGTCTTCACAACAATCATTAAAACATCAATCCCCCATCAGATGGGTTGAAGGTCCTCCCAGTGCTGGGAGAAGCCGGTGATGACAGGGGTGAGGTCCTTGCGGGACATGCACAACTCGTCATACAAGGCCTGGACCACCTCAGAGGTGAGACAGTCATAGTCCTTGAGCTCGGGAAGGGCCCATAGGCCACCCATCTCGGTAGCGCCCGGGCTCACGAGCAAGCGTCCGTCGCCCTGTCCATAGCAGGCCGGACGGTGCTTGCGGCGCGGAAAGATGACCAGGTGCCACGTGCGGTCGGTGGCATTCCACCACGACAGCACGTTGACCATCGGCTCTTCGCCCCCCTCGGCCACGGGCAGCAGCTCCAGCAAGCGCAGGGCATAGCGCTCGGCGGCACGTTGGGTGGATGTCTCTATCGTGAAGAGGCTGCGTCCCAAGGTGTCCACGTAGCCGATGAAGCCCTCATCGCCATCGGCCATCAGATGGGTCGTGGCGTGAGCTAACTCGTCGGGCAACGGCATCTCGCCCTTTGCTCCCGCCTGGAAGTGGGCATGGTCGGGCGCCGAGGCCCCACATTGCGGTCCATTATAGAACACGACAAAATCGGGCAACGCACTGGCCAAGCGCAGCATGTCTCCCACCCTGCCTGCCAGCCGTTGCGGCACGTGGCGCAGGTCGGCTATCGTCAAGTGGCGCTTAAAGATGGGATAAGGGTTGACCTGAATCTTGTAACGGTCGCCCCACAGGATTGCCTTCTGCTTGGCCGGCTGGTTCTCGGAACACAGGAAGCACTTGCGCCTTGCCAGCGATAGCTTGTCGAGGGCGGCAGCCGAGGAGCCGCGCCGCTGGGGATTGAACTGCAGCACGATGGTGGACTCATCCAGTTGCAACGAGCGTGTGACGGCGCCGGCAAGCGCCTCATAGTTGGCGCTTGCCACGTTCCAGTCACGCAGTTGCCTGGTAATAAGCCTATTTACCACTCTGCTGTAGTCCATTATTATAGACGTTAGATGTTAGACGTTAGATGTTAGACGTTAGATGTTAGATTTGGGGGCTATTGCATTGGACAATGCGAAGAGCATTTTGCTGATTTCGGTAATCAGATCTCTTGACTTGGCTGATTGGGCAGCGCTAATATAATTCAAGCGTTCACAAATCTCGATATGAGTCAATAACCTAAAATCTAAAGTCTAACATCTATTCCCCCTTATTCAACGCGATGCGCGCCTGGAGTTCCCAGGTGCGGATGCGGTCCTTGTACAGGTTGTTGCGGTTCATCTTCTCGACATCGAGCGAAGCGTCGCTGTTGTCGTCCCAGCGGCGGCACAGATAGACGGGGTCATAGACGCGGCCAATCTGGTAATAGCGCGAGATGTTCAGTCCCAGCGCATAGTCCTCGCCGTAGCTCACATTGGGCAGTTTCACCTCACGCAACACGGGCGTGTAGAAGGCGCGGGGTGCTCCCAGGCCGTTGATGCGCAGGGCATTGTTGCGGCCGTTGCTGGGTGTCCACTCCCTGTGGTCGATGATGCCGGGGGGAATGGGATTGAGGTGAATGTCGGTCATCTGATAGGTGCCCACCACCATGGCCACATTCTGCTCGTAGAAGGCATCCACCATCGTCTGCAGGGTGTGCTCGTCCTTGTACATGTCGTCGCTGTCGAGCTGCACGATGAACTTGCCGGCATTCTCGCGGTGAGCCGCCAGGTTCCAGTAGCCGCCGATGCCCATGTCATAGTAGTCGGCGATGATGTGAATCAGGCGTGGGTCATCATACTCGGCAATGGCCTCGCGTGTGCCGTCGGTGGAGAAGTTGTCCACCACCATCAGGTTGAACTTGAAGTTGCACTGCTGCTTGAGCACCGAGTCGATGGCGTCGCGGATGGTGCGGATGCGGTTGCGCACGGGAATCATCACCGTTGCCTCGACCTCAAAGTCGCCCTGGTCAAACTCGATGTGGCGGAAGTTGGGGACCTTCTCGCCATTCTCCTCGCGCGTGGGGGCCAGATAGCCGCCGATCTCCTTGAGGTGCTCGGTGCAGGCCTTTTCCATCTCGATCTGGCGACCACGGTTGCGCGGGTCAACGTAGTCAAAGATTTTCTCGCCGCTCTTGCGGGTATCCAGCTCGACATCGCTGTAGAGAAACTCGTTGATGTGGGTGATGGGGGCAAACTGCGACAGCTTGAGGCGCAGGTCATAGAGACCGGCAAACTCATAGTTCTGCTTCATCGCCTCGACGGCCTTCTTGAAACAGCAGCTGCAGAAGAACAGCACCGAGCCGAAGTCGAAGTCATCCCTGAGGCTGCCCATCTGGTAATCAATCACGGGGGCTTTGTCGGCGCCCTTGTCGGTCACGTTGTAATGGTCGGCATAGAGCATACCAGACTGGGTGTCGGAGGCCAGCTTGGCGAAGCGCTCCAGCGAGAAGGGACCCATCTTCAGGGTGTCATACTTGGTGTAGAGCAGCACGTAGTCGGCATCGGCATGCTCGGCGATGGCACGCATCGTGGCACTCGATGAGAGCACATTGACGGGCAGCATTTCGCAGCCCTCGACAGGAGCGGGATTGTCCACGGTGGCAAGCAAGTAAATCTTGCTGACCAGTTCCTCACCTTTGAGGTGCTCGATGGTCGGTGCGGCCTGTTCGGCGCTGACAAACGGAATAAAGCAATTAATTGTTCCCATGTTGTTTCTTCTTTTATGATATATTGTTGATGATTGATTGTCTTTATCTTGATTGAGCCATGAAGGACCTTAGCGACCTCATTGGTTCAGGAATTCCATGATGCGGTTCATCAGGCTGACGCGCTCCTGGGCGGTGGTGACCGTCTCGAGTGGGAAGCCCATGACCACGGTGCGGTAGCCGCCGCGGTCACTGGCGATGGCGGCGGGCAGGCCGTTCTCGCCATAGCGCAACCACGTGAAGCCGTTGTCGTCGCTGGCGCGGATGGCATCGGGCGACTCCACGGCGTAGGTCTTATCGTTCAGCCTGGTGGTGAAGCTCCAGATGCCAGGCGACGACAGGTGGATGTCGGGGCTGTCCACAGCCGTCACGGTGCCGTCGAGCGACGCGCGACCGTGCAGATGTTCAAAGCCGAGTACTCTCTTGACAAAGGTCTTGCCCGCCTCGTCGTTCTTGCCGGCGGCATTGTCCCACAGGTCACTGCCGACGTAAGCTCCCGAGAGCATCACGCTGCCGCCGCCCTCGGTGAAACGGCTCAGGGCATCCTTCAACCCCGTGGTGTAGATCTTGAAGCGCGACGGCATGAGGCCGCTGCCGGTCTTGATCTCCTTCTGCTTGCCCAGGATGAGGTCCATCAGGCGGTAATTGTCACAGTTATAGCCGTTTTCCAGAGCCTGCTGACTGCAGGACACGAAGGAGTAGCCGGCACCCATCAGCGCCTCGCCATGCAGGGCGGGATAATCAAAGTTGTTGCCAGCCACATTCATCGTCTCGTGATCGCTGCGACTGGAGCCGAAGCCGGGCGCGTCATCATCTTTCCACTCGATGGCGCGGCGGAACTCATACTGCGAACCCAGGTAGTTGATCTGCTGCATGTAGGGCACGCCATGGTCCTTGTTGTCATCAAAGCCCGCACGGTCGGGACCGTCAAACCAGTCGGGGGCGCTCACGCGCGTGAAGCCGTTCACCACGAGCACGTCGCCCTGGCTGCCTGCTGCCTCGCCCAGGCTGAGTGTCTCGCTGGGGAAGCTGCGGCCGCCATCGTTCATGGCGATAATGCGGTAGGAGTGCAACTGGTTGTCGTCGATGCGCACACTGTACTGCGGATCCCGCACGGTGGCGACCTCCTTGAAAGCGCCGTCCAGGCCCACGCGCTCACACACGATGTAGCTGGTAGCATCGGCACCCTCGCTCAGGTCGTCGTGGGTGGGATTCCACGTGAGCAGGTAATGGCCCTTTTCAGTCTTGTTGATGGCAAATGAGTTGACGGGCAGCGGTTGCACGACATAGGAGCGGTGGTCACGCTGCGAGATGAACTTCAACATACCTTTATATATTGCACGGCTCACGTCGAAACGGAACATCGGGTCGAGACCGTACTTCATGTCGGCAAAGTTCTGATGTGAGAGCAGCTCCATCAGCACAGCGGGCACCTCGGGCACGCGCGCCTCATAGTAGCTCTTGTCCCACATGCCGCGACGCGTCCAGTTAGGCTCCCACTTGGCGCGGATGTCCTTCACAATCTCGGTCGAGAGCAGGTTGCAATAGCGGCGCGACAGCTCACGAGGCGTGCCGTTGGCATACTTGCCGAACTTCTTGCCGCCGCTGTTGGTGCAATAGATGAGCAGCGTGCCGACAATCTCGTCATCGGGCGTGCTGCCCGCATCGGTGTGCAGGCAGAAGGAGATATCCACCGGCACACGCAGTCCACCGCGGCCCGGCAGGACATCGCTGCCACCGGCCAGGTAGTTCACCCACTCGCCACGGCTGCGGTAGTCGTCGGTGTAGTCGTTGATGCCATGAGACGTGGAATAGACGCTGTCGGGGAAACCGGCCCACTGCAGGAAGTAACGCGACCCCAGGTGGAACCAGGGATGATCGCCACTGCCCACGTAACTGTATTCCACAC
Source organism: Sodaliphilus sp. (assembly GCA_045114435.1). Lineage (GTDB taxonomy): Bacteria > Bacteroidota > Bacteroidia > Bacteroidales > Muribaculaceae > Sodaliphilus. The sequence continues at coordinate 10,441 of JBGUKK010000084.1, read as the reverse complement.
CAGGCTTGCCCAGGGATTTCTCGTTTTCCTGCTCAGCAGCAAGACGGCGGTTCTCCTCGGTGGGCAAGGCCACGCGGCGCACGATGTTGCCCTTGCCGCCCCCCACCTTGATGGCGTCGGCGGTGATGACAGCGTCCTTGTCCTCACTCAGGTTCGTCAGCTCGACAACAGCCTTGTTCAGCCCCTTGGCCAGGGGGAACGTCCCCAGATAGACCCACACGCCGCCAGCCATCGTCTGGTCCACACGGAAGTGGCGGGTGCCACTCAGGCTGTTGACCGTATAGGTCACGTCCCGCGCGCTGTTGGGCAGGGATTTATAGGAAATATAGACGGCAAACTCGCCGGCCTCGGGCATCTCGACGTCCCATGCGGCGGTCGATAGTTTCTTCTTGTCCTTCTCGGCATGCACCATGCGGTAGGTGCCCTCGGCGAACGGATTCTCAAAGTCCTTGTACTGCGGACGCAGGAAGGCGAAGCCCGCCTCCTTGCCACTCTCCCACTTGCGCTTGCCATTGTGCTCGCCGTAGCCCTGCTGAGCCTCGCCGCCGTCGTTATCGACCACAACGCCGAAGTTGTGGGTGTCGCGCTCACGGGCGTTCCACACATAGGCACCGGCATTCTCCAGCATCGGGATGAGGAACGGCAGCACGTAGCTGTGGGTGTACATGTCCTCGACCGTCTGCATCAGGCGGGCACGCTGCCACTCCCAGCGGTTGAGCTTCGGCTCGAAGTACCAGCCGTGGCTCGGCCACATGGCGATGATGTTGCCGTCGAGGCCGTGCTTGTAATGGCGGTTAGCGTCCATCTCGCTGATGAAGGGCTTGTGGCTGCGCTTGTAAGCGGGTTCATAGTCGGCAAAGTACTTGTTGATGTCGTTGCCCATGATGGTCACCAGCACGGCATTATCATCATACTGCTCGCCCAGCACCTGACGGATCTCGCCGCGCATCTGCTCGACACCGGCCTGAGTGAACGGCACGTCGCCGAAGTTCTCACTCACGTCCACCTTAATCGTGTCATTCTCTAAGGTCAAGGAACGCACCTTGAGTTCCCCGACGCCCATGTGCTCGGGCAGTTTACTGGCCACCACACGCTGCACGTCGGCCAATTGATCGGCCGTGAATGTCGTCTCTTGGGCAGACAGTTGAGGCATCGTCGCTAAACAAGCGGCAACGCACAACAAGAGTTGGATCGATTTCTTCATCATCTCTCTTTCTTTTTTTCGTTTTGTACCATCGGACCAATTCGCCTCTATGGACCAATTTGCCCAATAACTTATGCAACAAAGATAGTGCTAAACCATGAAAAACCAAAACAAAATGCCCCCAACATCGCGGTTTACAACATTATTTATGATTTAACTACACTTTTTAAGGAAAAAATCCTCGCAGTAAACCTCTGGTCACTCGCGATGGGCATCTTGCTCGCTCGAGCGTTCCCACATGGCCGACGGGCACAGATAGTCGTGCCCCCGGGCGCCGGATCATGACGCTCGGGGGCACTTATATTCGATCTAGTGGCCTGATGATTACTGGAAGGCGTTCTCGCTCAGGCCCTTGCCGCCAATGGCGAGGTCCTTCATGTATTCGGGAACGGGCTTGCCCAGATACTTGTCCACATAGAGCTTGGCCAGGTACTGACCGAGCATGAAGCCGTGGCCACGCAGACCTGTGAGCAGACCCACCTCGGGGTCGATGATGTAGCGCGGCTCAATGTAATAGCCAGCCCAGACGGCGTGGAAGCCGACAGACGCCAGATTGGGAATCCACTGGGCGAACATCTCGCTCACGATCTTGAGGAAGGCCTGACTGTTGTACTTCAGGTTCTGACGTGCCTCGTAGGGGTCACAGTCGGGGGAAGCACAGCCGATGATCTGTCCGGTGTGCAGGAACTGCTGCCCATAGACGGCATTGAATCCCTTGTAGTGACGACGGTCGATGATCATGTCGAGCGAGTCGCCGTTCACGCCCATGTTGGGCAGTCGGCGAGTGATGAATGCCTGGTGCTTGACAGGATAGAGCTGGGTGTCGATACCGAGCATGTCGGTAAACTTCTCGGAGCCCCATCCCATGGCGTTGACAAAGTGGTCGCAGGTGAATTCCACGTAGTGCTTGTCGTGACGGCGCACCAGCACCTTGTATTTATCACCGGCGCGCTGCACGCTCAGCACCTCGCAGTCCTCGAGCACCTCGCCGCCATGCTGCTTGCCCACGGTGCGCACATACTCGATCGTGCGGCCGGGCGTGGCCTGCCAGCAGTTCTTGGAGATCAAGGCGTGGCTGTAGATGTTATCATCGGGATTCCAATAGGGCGAAATCTCGCTCGTGAAATCCTTGCGGTCGATCATGTAGGCCTCGCTCCAGGCGCGTGAGGCATCCAGGGAGCGGTAGGTGGCGTCGTCATGCACGAGGTTGACATAGCGAGTCATCTTCAAGTCAATGTTGCAGTGCTGCTGGTCGTCGCGGAAGATTTCCAGGTTGTGCATGGCGATGTCGCTGATGTCGGGGTTGGAGAATGCGGGACGGCCGCCGCCGATGCAGCGCCACGTCGAACCGCGGTCATAGTTGACCAAGACGGTGCGCTTGCCGGCCTCGGCAAAGTAGCGGAAGGCCGCACTGCCGGCCATGCCGCCGCCAGCGACCAGAATCTCGGTCTCGGCCTTCTCGATGATGGAGCCGTGCTCAAAGACGAAGGTCTCCTTGCTCTCACCATTATAGACATCGCCCAGGGTGACCTGGTTGGCCAGCGGTGCACGCGGCGTGCTATCGCCGGTCACCTCAATGCCATGGGCGCGCAGAATCTGCTTGGCACGCGACACGCAACGCTTGCCGCGGCAGGGGCCCATACCCATGCGGGTGGTGTGCTTGAGTTCGTCCACCGAGATGTACTTGCGGTCACCGACCACGGCCAGCAACGTCTGCACATCCACGTCCTCGCAGTGGCAGACAAATGACTTGCCCTCATCGGCACTGGCGAGGGGACGCAGGTTCAAGGGCTCGGGGTAACGCTCCTTGAGGATAAAGCCTTTCACATTGTTCAGTTCGTCGGCCTGGGTAGCCTGGACGCGTGCCACATGGGTCTTGTTGTCCTTCTTGAGGACTTTCTCGATCGTGCCCTCGCCCACCTTGGCGCCGTTGTCATCCACCAGGAAGACCTCCTGGCCCTCCTCCACATCATATTCCACGGGCAGGAAGACCACACTCTTGCGCTTGTCGTAGCCGAAGATGGCCAGACCCGGGCAGTGGTTCACACACTGCATGCAACCGATGCACTTGTCATAATCCACGACGGGCACCGACGATGTCGTGGGCTTGGTGATGGCACCCTGCGGACAGGAGAAGGTGCAGGGATTGCAGGCGAAGCCGTAGAGGCAGTTGATCTGCACATAGGGCTTGGCGGCCATGCGCTCCTCGCTGGGAACACGCGGCTCATCAAGCAGGCGCACGGGGCGCTGCTGGGAGTCGATATACTGGCGGGAAACCTCGAGGTAGTCCTCGTAGGGGTAACGGATGCCCATTTCCTGAGCCACCTCGTAGGCCACCTGGCGACCACGCAGCACGGCACTGGTGCCCTCGCCGATGCGCACGGCATCGCCGGCACCATAGACGTTGCGTCCGAAGACCGAACGGCCCTTCACGAGCAGCTGGTTGTCAGGAATCAGACCCGTGCAGATGTTGATGATGTCGATGTCGTCAATCACGCGCTCGGTGCCGGGGATAGGCTGGAAGTTCTTGCACTCGGCAATCACGGCTCCAGTGACGCCGGTATAGTCCTCGTTGGGGATGGCGCGGATGAGCACGTGGGAAGTCATGATGGGGATGCCCAGACGGCGAACGCGGTTGGCCTGAACGGGGAATCCGCCCTCGTGGTCCATGCCCTCGATGATGGCCTTGATGGTCGCACCGGCCTGCATGGCCTGGTAACTGGTGAGGTAGCCGATGTTGCCGGCACCCACGGTGAGCACGCGCTTGCCCAGCAGGGTGTGCTCCTGATTCATCATCTTCTGGAACACGGCAGCGGTGTACACGCCGGGCACGTCATCATTCTCAAACACAGGCATGAACGGCACGGCACCGGTGGCCACTACCAGGTGGTCGGCGTCGATATAGCTCACCTCCTGGGTGACGATATTCTTCAGGGCGATGCGGCGTCCCTCGAGCAGATCCCACACGGTGTTGTTGAGCAGGATGCCGTCGTGGTTGTCGCCAGCAAGCGTCTTGGCGATGTCAAAGCCGCGCATGCCGCCAAACTTCTGCTCCTTCTCGAAGAAGAAGAACTGGTGGGTCTGCATATTGAACTGGCCGCCCTCGGTAGAGTTATTGTCAACAACGATGTTGGGGATGCCCAGCGCGGTGAGCTGCTCGCGGCAGGCCAGTCCGGCAGGACCACCACCGATGATGGCCACCGTGGTCTTGTAAACCTTGGTCTCGCCAGCCGAGCGGGCTTTGCCCTCGGGCATGTAGTCCTTGGGAATCTCGCGCACCTCCTTCACGCCATCGACGCTGGTGATGCAGATGCGGCGCACCTGGCCGTCAACGAGCATCTCACAGGCGCCACACTTGCCGATGCCGCACTCCAGGCTGCGGTTGCGCCCGGTCGTGCTGTGGCTGTGAACGACAAAGCCGGCTTGGTGAAGGGCGGCGGCTATGGTTTTGCCCTTCTGGCCGCGAACGGTCCTTCCCTCGAACAGGAACTCGACGAATTCTTCTTTGGGTAAGTCAATGATAGGATGATTCTCGATTTTATACATGATAACGGGTTTAATGGTTAATTCAGTTGTCAGCCCAATGCAGATGCCACCTCAGACTGAAAACAGCACAAAGGTAGCATATTTTCTAATTATCGCATACAAAACAAGCAAAAAAAATGATAAATTTAAACTAATGACATAGAAGTGATATAGCTGTTGCCCCATCACGACATTGGGAGCCATCAGGCAACTTGTCGATGGAGCCGGGGCATTGTTATTGGGGTAAACTGAGGGCTCGCCGTCAGTTGATGAGGGCTCGCCGCTTTCCACTTCGACGAAGATGAGCCTGCGGTGACTTGACCTGAAAAAAGTTGACAGAGTGCCTAAACATGCCACTCGTTTACTCTATCTAATCCATGTGAATCACATTTTCGGGCAGTACATTTTGCGAACCCCTTGTGAGCAAAAACAGACCATAGCGGCGCGAGATTTTTTTCGCGGATTTCTCGCGATATGCCCCCAAAAAACTGCTGTGAAAATCACCTTCCGAGTACCGAAAGACTTAAATCCGGAAAAAAATGAAAGTTTCACGTCTTTTTGGGTAACAATGGTTTGAAAAACTGACTGTACCTTTGCAACAGATTAATCACTTAATTCAAGCAAAGATATGGAAGCTTTTGTAGTAGATCCCCGCAAGACCACCAGCTGCTGCTGTGTAAGCCTGTGCACATCTGCCGTAACGCATGGATCGGAGCACGGACGACCATCTTGCCCGGTGTCACCGTGGGCGAGAATGCCGTGGTAGCAGCAGGCGCCGTGGTGACCAAAGACGTGGAAGCCAACACCATCGTTGGCGGCAATCCCGCCAAATTCATCAAGAAGATAGATTAACTCATTCAATAATAAGTGACGACTATGATATTTGACAGAAACGAACAGAAGGACGTGGTGGCACTCTTGGGTGCCGGAAGTATGGGAACAGCTATCGTGCGCCGCATCGCGGCAGGCAAGAAGATTTTGCTGGGCGACATCAGCGAGAAGGCGCTGGAGCGCGTGGACAACGATTTCCGTCGCAGCGGCTATGACGTGGAGACGATGGTGGTGAATGCCCTGCAGAAGGACAGCATCGAGGCCTTTGCCAGGAAGGCGGCAGAACTCGGCCCCGTGATGTATTTCATTGACACGGCGGGCGCTTCGCCCAATCAGGCAAGCCCCGAGCACATCGTAGCCCTCGACATGGTGGGCACGGGCTATGCCGTGGATACCTTCGGCGAGGTAATGGCCCAGGGCGGTGCGGGGCTCATCATCTCGAGCCAGGCAGCCTATATGTACCCCATCCCCAACGACATCGAGCTGCAACTGGTGAACACCCCAACCGAGGGACTGAAGGACGTGAAGTTCATCCAGGAGGTGGCCATGAAGGACAGCGGTCTGGCCTACATGATTGCCAAGCGCATGAACCACCTGCAGGCACAGCGTGCCGCCGCCACAAGCTGGCGCAACCGCCGCGCTCGCATCAACACCATCTCGCCGGGCGTAATCGTCACCCCGCTGGCCTACGATGAGTTCCGCGCCAGCGGCGAGGGCTATCAAGCCATGATCGACGCTTCGGCTGCCCAGCGCACGGGCACCAGCGACGAGATTGCCGAGGCCGCAGCCTTCCTCCTGGGTGAGCACGCTCGCTTCATCACCGGCACCGACCTGCTCATCGACGGCGGCGTGATTGCCTCCATCCGCACCGGTGGGTTCAAACTTAGGGGGTAGAATCACACCCCCTAAGCTGGAACGGCATGCGATGGCCGAAAAATCCTTGCTTTTTTTGTTTCAGTTTACTGAAAATGCTCTAATTTTGCATCACGATATAATCACCTGAAACAACGATACTGATGAAACAGACATTGATTTGCTTATTTGCTCTAGTTGCGATGGCTGCCTTGGTCGCCTGTGGCCATGATGAACCCGACAACAAGCCCGATGAGATCCAGAAGGTTGACCTCGATTTCTACAACAGGACTATCTCACCAGGCGGTGTGGCATTCCTGCACAGCACGGGAACGGTTGAGCTCAACAACACCCAGGGAACGATCAGGTTATCTTGTGACTATCTTGATGCCGACCAACACCATCACACCCTCAGCACTCCCGCGATGAAACTGTACTACGAGTATGACAAAACCTTGTCGTTTGAGGACACCACGTCCTACAGCCCCAACGATGGCTCTCATCCCCACGGCATGATCGACTTGGACAGGGGTGTTATCTGGTATGAGTATGACAGTGACTCCCAGCGCACCGTTTTCACCACCTATCTGAGCTATGACGCTTTTACCCAGGTCACCCGCTTGGATGACGGCTTGAGCATCAACCACAGCAACTCGTCCTATCTGTTTGCGCCTATCAGTGCCGATGGCGACCGCTGTGTCATGCAGATCAACAATTTCACTACCGACGTGAGTGGTGACGTCGCTGCCGACCTTGTCCAGTTTGAAGGCTTGCCCATGACCGTGACACGAGACGGCTATCAGATCAAGACCGACCGGGCCGAGTCAACCTATGGCCCGCACTACACCATCACCGATGTGGATCTCGTCATCTCGGCACAGTGCAGAACAATCAACGGGTCACTGGTGTGCAACGGGCACCGCATCAACCTGTCGGGTTCCCTCTACCGATAATGCGGTTTTTTTTTAGGGGGGACTTCCATAAATCAGCCTGAGAAGGATTTATCATCAATAGATATGAGACTAATGTCTATTGTGTAGGGCGTAGGGATGGGCTCGGCCTCCAGTTCAAGCTGATAGAGCCATTAAACAATGTGATTTCTTCTTCACTAACCTCTAATCTTCAAGTTCTGAAGTGTTTAGCACTTCAGAACTTGAATGGCCTATAAGGAATGGTTTGACAATGACAGGCCAACGCTGAAGATCAGGTTCACGTTGGACAAAGTGCCACTGAGGTCCCAATCCTCACGATACTCGTCACATGGTTTGTGATACCATACCGGCATGGGGTATTTATTGGGCTTGCTCACATCCACAGGCTGGCGGCCGTTCTCCAATACCACGGCACGCACACCCTTTTTCACGAAATTATAATGGTCAGAACGGTAAAACCAGCCGTCGGAGTTGTCGTCGTCGAAGTAGATATACCGGCCCTGAGCGGCAGCGGCAGCCTCATAATAGCGGTCTAAATCGCTTTCCCCGCCACCCAAGATCACGACATCTCGCGTGAGTTCGGCGGGACCGATGCTCTCAAAATTCAGGCAGGCAACGGTTTTCGCCATCGGTACGGCAGGGTGATCGCAGTAATAGGCCGAGCCGAAAAGTCCGCTCTCCTCCGACGAGGGGAAAATGAACAGCAGGTCGCGACGCGGCTGGGGCATCTCCTTGAACTTCTTGGCAACGAGCAGGGCGCCAGCCATGCCCGATGCATTGTCGGCAGCGCCGTTATATATCGTATCGCCGCGCTCATCGGCTTTCCCGATGCCCAGGTGGTCCCAGTGGGCACAGAACACCACGGCCTCACCATCCTGGCCGCACCCTCGAAGGATGCCGCCCACGTTGCGCGTCTGCTGGATGTCGTAGGTCACATTCATCTTCACATCGCCCCTCACATTCAAGGGAAAACTCTTAAAGCCCGGCTTTTTCGCGTCAGCCAGTGCCTTGTCCATATCGATGCCTGCCGCAAGAAACAGTTTCCTGCAACCGTCCTCATGCAGCCATCCCCTGATGGCCAATTCGCCAGCATTGCGCGTCTCAGGGTCATAAATGGCGAGATTGTCACTCAGGTGGCCATTCACACAGACGTGCCAGCCGTAACTGGCCGCCTCAGTATGGTGGAGCACCAGGCAACCGGCAGCGCCCTGGCGCTGAGCCTCCTCAAACTTATATAACCAACGGCCGTAGTAGGTCATATTGCGCCCTCTGAAGAGCTGACTGTCATAAAAGCCGGGGTCGTTGACCATGACCACCACGATCTTGCCTTTCACATCGATGCCGTCGTAGTCATTCCAGCCATATTCTGGCGCGTTGATGCCAAAACCGCAAAAGACATACTCAGCCTTCTTCAGGTCTATCTTCCCTGTGGCGCGACTCGTCCAGATGATCAAATCGTCGGGATAGCGAAGCACCGATTTCTTCTTACCGCTCACAGTGAGCCTGCCCCCCACGGGCTTGGCTGTCACTGCAATCATTTCAAAGGGCTGGAACCAACTGCCGTCGAAGGCGGGCTCCAGACCCATCACCTCCAGTTGTTTGGCAAGATAGTCCACCGTCTTGTCCTCATAGGGTGTCATGGGCTTTCTTCCGCCAAACTCATCACTGGCCAGCACCCTGGTCCATTCCCTCAGCAGCTGTTCGTCATTTCCGTTTCGCAACTGCTCCTGTGTGATCTGTGCACTGGCAGTTGCAAGCCCCATAGCGACAAAAGCGACCACCGTCATCAGCACTTTACCATTCATTCTCATCAGTATATTCATAGATGTGGGTTGTTGGAAAAGGACTTTTCACTGGCACCTCGCTCATCATGAGTAGCCAAATGAACTGATAGAAAAGTCCCACGATTATAAGCATTTAAATTTCTGCAAATATACAAAACCTTTTTCTTCGCCCGTGCTCAATTTCGCCAAAATATCTCCCGAGAAGAAAAAAAGAGTGGATGCTCGCGTCCAGGTTCGGGCTGTCACTCTACAATGCGTATGATGGCATTGCCTTGCGGCTTATGCTCGACCAGCGATATGCGGATTCCGGTTCGGTATCGATAGAGTCCAGCCCGATTGGTCACGATCACTTCACAGGTCATGCCGGGAGAAACCTGACTCAGCAACAACGGCTCGGAGTTGTCGGGCAGAAATTCGAAGAAATCGTTTGCGAGAACAAACTCAAACAGATCGCTGTCATCGGCGATGGCTTGCGCTATAATCGACTCGATGGTGATGAGGTGCCCATGATTGTGTGCAGTGCTCTTGGCATATCGTTTCAAGGCCCTTATACATCTGATTTCTGATAGATGATTTAACACTACAAAAATACATTTTTGCCGCATCACTCCAAAAATCAGTAAGGAAATAATTAGACGAAGGCCGACTTGTTGCTATCTTCAGATTCTCCTCATCACAAGGTGAGACCGTTTCATCATCTCGTGCTGGCTTTTAATCGGCCGTTAGCACGATCCCCGTTCCAGGCTCGAATGATGACACAGCCTCATCTCAACTTAACGTGAGTTTGACGAAAATAATCAAAAGATAGTCAATTGGTTACCAATCTCCCAATCTGATACACACTTGTCCGCTTCTTCGCACCTCGCTGCTATGTGAAATGGTTTGTTTTACGAGGGGGGCCAGTTTCAGGCGGGATTGGACCCCGTCGATCGCTTGCTGGATACCAATGGTAAAATCGGTGCAGTTTTGGTTGATTTGTCGCGACTTTCTCAAGCTCCTGAGTGCGGTCGCCAGGTTTTTAAGTTGAATTAAGATGTCAATCACAACGATAAGCTGGGCCAGGTGGTCAATAATTATCAAAAGCCATCTCATTATATTGTGTTGTAATTAGCTGTCAATAAAAGTGTTAGTTAAATCTCAGCATATATAAGGCGACTACTGGATATGGTGAAATGGGCAAAACGATGACGAGAATTGGAAAAAAATTATTATCTTTGTGGTCAACACCTCGCAAGATACTCCGAATCGCCAAATTATTATACTTAACCAATAAAACCTGATACGACTATGAGCAAGAAACTACTTTTCAGACT
>JBGUKK010000083.1:0-68516 GCA_045114435.1 Sodaliphilus sp. | reverse complement strand
GACCTCGGTGGCTGCCGAGAATTGCTTGGCCTGCTCAAAGGCGTTCTGGCCTGTCGAGCCGTCGAGCACGAGCAGCACTTCCTGCGGGGCGTCGGGCAGGACTTTGCGCATGGTGTTCTTGATCTTGGTGAGCTGGTTCATCAGGCTCACGTTGTTGTGGAGGCGGCCGGCAGTGTCGATGATGACCACGTCGGCATTCTGGGCCTTGGCGCTCTGGACGGCATCAAAGGCCACGGCGGCAGGGTCGGTGCCCATCTTGTGCTTGATGACGGGAACGCCCACGCGGTTGCCCCAGATCTCCAGCTGCTCGTCGGCAGCGGCACGGTAGGTGTCGGCGGCGCCGAGCACGACCTTGTTGCCGGCCTGCTTGAACTGGTAGGCCAGCTTGCCGATGGTAGTGGTCTTGCCCACGCCGTTGACGCCGACGACCATGATGACGTAGGGCTTCATGTCCTCGGGGACAGTGAAGTCCTCGAGCTCGGCATTGTTGTTGTCGGCAAGCATCTGGGAGATCTCGTCACACAGCAGCTCGTTCAGCTCGGCTGTGCCCACATACTTGTCGCGTGCCACGCGTGCCTGGAGCCTGTCGATAATCTTGACCGTGGTGTCCACACCGACGTCGCTGGTGACGAACACTTCCTCGAGGTTGTCGAGCACGTCATCATCGACGGTCGATTTGCCTGCCACCGCGTGCTTGATTTTCTCAAACACGCCTTGCTTGGTTTTTTCCAGGCCCTTATCGAGCGTCTCTTTCTTCTCGCGCGAGAATAATTTCTTGAACAGTCCCATAATCGTTGGTTTTTTTGATATTTGGGTACAAAGGTACACATTTTCCTGCGGTTAGTTGATGTGGGAAAGGTTTTTTTTGCTGTTGTGCCCACCTTTCATTAACTTTGCACGCTTCATCAATGCATTCAAGATATGAAACGGATAGCTTGTTGTTATTTCTTCTTGCTCTTGCTGGCGGCGTGCGCTTCCAGGCAAGAGGCTCCCCAGGGGCCATCGGCGCTGGAGCAGGAGATGGCTGCGCTCTATGGCGAGAACAAGGTCATCGAGGGCCAATACCCCGACTCGCTGGCTGCCGTTGCGGCCAATGGCGTCTTCATCGGTCAACGCGATGGCGCGTTGCTAGCGTTCAAGGGCATCCCCTACGCCATTCAACCCACTGGCGAACGCCGCTGGCAGGTGGCTAAGCCGGAACCTGACAGCCGTCTGGTGCGTGAGGCCCGATACTTCGGCCACAGCGCCATCCAGAGCCGCAGCCAGGGCAGTGCCGCGTCATTGTATCCCCAGGGTGAGGACTGCCTGACGCTCAACGTGTGGACCGCCGCCGCGGGCATGCGCACGGCTCGCCGCCCGGTGATGGTGTGGATTCATGGCGGTTCCTATGTGAACAACGGCACGGTGAATCCCCGCGATTGGGGCAATGAATTTGTGAAGGCACACCCCGATGTCGTCATGGTTTCCATCAATTACCGACTGGGGCTGCTGGGCTTCCTGGACTTGTCGTCGCTGCCCGACGGCAAGGCCTACTCGCGCAGCGCCAACTTGGGGCTTCTGGATCAGGTCGAGGCCCTGAGATGGGTGAAAAGAAACATCGCGGCCTTTGGCGGTGACTCCGACAATGTGACCATCGTGGGACACTCGGCAGGGGCGGGCAGCGTGTCGCTGATGGCCAGCATCGACGAGGCGCAGGGCCTGTTCCGCCGCGCCATCATGCAGAGCGGCAGTGTGGCCTTCACCAGCAGCCGCGAGGATTGCCAGCGCTTGACCAAGCGGGTGCTTGACTTCACGGGGGCCAAGACGGTGGCCGAGTTGCAAGCGCTCTCAACAGAGCAGATCATCGCCCTCAACAATGAGGTGGGCGAGTTTTTCCGTTTCCCCGAGCGTGACGGGGAGGTCATCCCCGAGGACCCCTACAGCCGTTTCGACGGCTTCAACTCGAGTATCGACATGCTCATCGGCTCTAATGCCGACGAGGCTAACTTCTGGCTGGACGCGATGGGTGGTGATGATAAGTTTGACATGGCCACGCAACTGTGGTATCGTTACATCGCCATGTCACTTGACAGTGAGCAGCGCAAGGGCGCTTCCCGTTTCCTCGACATCGTGTCTGAGGACAAACCCTGGCCTGCAGCCGAACTATTGAACGACTTGATGTTCCGTGGCCCGGCCATCGAGATGGCCCAGCGTCACGCCACCTCAGGTGGCAGGACCTATATGTACTACTGGACCAAGCCATTGAGCGACTCCCTTTATGGCGCATGTCATGGTGCCGAGGTGTCCTACGTCCTCAACACGCGGCGACAGATCAAGTCGGGCGACTGTTTCAATCCCGACCTGAATGCCGAGGTGCAGCAGATGTGGGTGAACTTTGCCAAGACAGGCAACCCCAGCACGCCCGACCATTATTGGCCGGCCTACGACGCCAACCAGCGCGCGACGATGATGCTGGGCGACACCATCAGGGTGGTCAACGATCCGCTGAAGGAGCAGCGGCAGCTCGTCTCGCCGCTCATGCGGGAATATATCTCGCCCATTTTCAGCGACCTGCTCGACAAGGCCCCGTGGTATGCGTGCATCGCCCTGGGCATTTTTGTCGCCCTGTTGCTGTTGCTGATGTGGCTCTTCTTCCGTTTCCGCCGTCTGTTTAGTAAATCTTCTCCCAACAATAACCAAGTGAAACAATGAAAAAGATCGCCTTTATCATCGCATGGGCTCTGGCACTGGGCGCTGCAGCCCAGCCGACCGTCTATACACCCAGCGAGGCCAACCTCAAGGCCCGCCAGGAGTTCCAGGACAACAAACTGGGCGTGTTTATCCACTGGGGTGTCTATTCGATGCTCGCCGACGGCGAGTGGGTCATGCTCAACAAGCGCATCGACCGCGACGAGTATGCACAGTTGCCGGCTGGCTTCTATCCCTCGCGATTCGACGCCGACGAGTGGGTGCGCGCCATCAAGGACGCCGGTGCGCGCTACATCTGCATCACGTCGCGCCACCACGACGGCTTCTCGATGTTCAAGAGCCAAGCCAGCGACTACAACATCGTCGATGCCACCCCTTTCAAGCGCGACGTCTTGAAGGAACTGGCCGACGCCTGCCAGCGCCACGGCATCAAGCTGCACTTCTACTACTCCCACCTCGACTGGCACCGCCTGGATTATCCCCTGGGGCGCCACCAGAAGGAGCTGCCCCACGACCCCTCGACGACCGACTGGCCGCAGTATTACAAGTTCATGAACGACCAGTTGACCGAGCTGTTGACCAACTACGGCCCCGTGGGCGCCATCTGGTTTGACGGCAAGTGGGAGCACGATACCGACCCGACCCCGTTTGACTGGCAACTCGACGAGCAATACGCCCTCATCCACCGGCTGCAGCCGGCCTGCCTGATTGGCAACAACCATCACGAGGTGCCCTTCCCCGGCGAGGATATCCAGATTTTTGAGCAGGACGTGCCCGGCGAGAACACCGCGGGCTACTCGGGCGAGAACGGCATCAGCCAGTTGCCGCTGGAGACCTGCATGACGATGAACCGCACCTGGGGCTACCGCATCACCGACAAGAACTACAAGAGCAGCGACGAGATCATCCGCACCCTCGTCAAGGCGGCTGGTCGCAACGGCAACCTGCTCATCAACGTCGGGCCGCGCCCCGACGGCTGCTTGCCCGACGAGGCCGTCGAGCGGCTCCATGCCCTGGGCGAGTGGATGCGCCAGAACGGCGAGAGCATCTACGGCACCCGTGGCGGACTCATCCCGCCTCGCGACTGGGGCGTGACCACCCAGCGGGGCAACACCCTGTTTGTCCACATCCTCGACCTGCAGGACAAGGCCCTGTACCTGCCCCTGGCCAGCAAGCAGGTGAAGCAGGTGAGGCGGTTCAGCGACAAGAGCCGCCTGCGTTACACCGCCACTGGCGACGGCATCACCGTGCAGCTGCCCGCTGTGCCCACCGCTGTTGACGAGATTCTGGAAGTGACCTTACGTTAAACCTCTATAGAGAAAGATAAATCATGAAAAAATCAGTATTCCTCACCGCCATCCTGTTGATGGCGTTTGCCGTGAACATCAATGCCCAGGACGACCTGGAGCGCATGACTGAATCCTGCACCAGCATCATGGTGGGCAAGAAGGCCAGCACCGACGGATCGGTCATCACGTCACACACCTGTGACGCCCGTTACCGCACCTGGATGGCCATCGTGCCGGCACGTGACTACGACCGCGACACGGTCACCGCCGTCTATCGCGACCGTTTCCACACCCGCAGCGCTGCCGACAGCACCGGCATGCCTCGGCTGGGCGTCATCCCCCAGGTGCGCCACACCTATCGTTTCCTCGACACCGCCTATCCCTGCCTGAACGAGAAGCAGCTGGCCATGGGCGAGACGACCATCTCGGGACGCGACACGCTGCGCAACAAGGCCGGCATCTTCATGATTGAGGAACTCTCGCGCATCGCCCTCGAGCGCTGCACCACGGCACGTGAGGCCATCCGCCTGATGGGCGACCTGGTCAAGAAGTATGGTTACGGCGACAGCGGTGAGTGCCTCACCATCGCCGACAAGGACGAGGTGTGGCTCTTTGAGGTCTTCGGTGAGGGACCCAAGAAGGTCGGTGGCGTCTGGGCCGCCGTGCGCATTCCCGACGACGAGATCGCCGTGTCGGCCAATATCTCGCGCATCGGCGCGCTCGACCTCAGCGACCCCGACCATTACATGGCGTCGGACAACGTCTATGAGGTCGCCAAGCGCCTCAAGCTCTGGGACGGCAAAGAGCCCTTCTGCTTCTGGAAGGCCTATAGCGGAACCAACTACATGGATGAGGTCAAGAACTACAGCCTACGCGAACTCTACATCATGCAACAGCTCGCTCCCTCGCTGGGCCTCACGGCCGACATCGAGAACCTGCCCGTCAGCGTCAAGCCCGACAAGCAGGTGAGCGTCGAGGACGTCTCACGCCTGCTGGGCAGCTACTATGAGGGCACACCTCTCGACCTGAGTGCCCGCCACAAGATCCCCAACCCCAAGCGCAAGGACAAGCAGGGCAACCTCGTCGAGAACGAGCCCGACAGCATCGTCTCGCCCGTCGCCAACCCCTGGATCACCAATGAGCAGCTGGCGATGTACTACGCCATGGGCGATTCGGCGATGAAGTGGACCCGCACCGTCAGCGTCCCCTGGTGCTCCTACAGCACCGTCATCCAGCTGCGCAACTGGTTGCCCGACGAGGTCGGCGGCGTCGCGTGGATCACCTTTGACAACCCCGGCCAGAGCCCACGGTTCCCGGTCTATTGCGGCAATACCGACCTGCCCGCCTCGATGAAGGTGTGTGGCCATGGCGGCGAAGACGACAACACCGTGCTGTGGCAGTTCCGCAAGGCCAACCGCCTGGCATCGCTGCGATGGGGCGTCTTCCGCAAGACCCTCGAGCCGGCACGCGACCACTTCCTCGAGAAAGGACTGCGTGAGCTGCCCATGGTCGAGCGCACCTGGCAACAACTCAACGCCGAGGACAGCAGCAAGGCCGCCCAGTACCTCAACGACTGCACCGCCGACGCACTCGGCGCCGCCGCCTACCGCTGGCAACAACTCGCCCACGACTTCTGGCTCCAAACCTGGAAAGGCTTCTAAACCCTAACCAATCCAGATTGCTTTCAAATTTGTATCTTTGCAGGGTATAACACATCTGAAAAAGAATCATTAACACCCTTTCCTTTGTTGTGAATTGCTTTCAAATTTGTATCTTTGCAAGATATAACACATCACTGAAAACACTGAACTGAAAATGACGCATGTTGTGAATTGCTTTCAAATTTGTATCTTTGCAAGGTATAACACATCCGGTGACTCTGCGTATATCTCGTGCAACGTGTTGTGAATTGCTTTCAAATTTGTATCTTTGCAAGGTATAACACATCTAGGTCATTGTTCTCGAAGAAACCATCCTCGTTGTGAATTGCTTTCAAATTTGTATCTTTGCAAGGTATAACACATCTTCACCAACTTGTCAATGGTCGCCATCTCCGTTGTGAATTGCTTTCAAATTTGTATCTTTGCAAGGTATAACACATCTCCGCCGTAGTTCTCATTGACACCCGTGCGTTGTGAATTGCTTTCAAATTTGTATCTTTGCAAGGTATAACACATCTCTGGTCGCCGTGATAGCTGTTGCCCTGGATGTTGTGAATTGCTTTCAAATTTGTATCTTTGCAAGGTATAACACATCCTCTTTGAAGATGCCGTAGATTGTGGATGCGTTGTGAATTGCTTTCAAATTTGTATCTTTGCAAGGTATAACACATCGTACGGGCTTGAACCAGTTGATGGCATCGTGTTGTGAATTGCTCTCAAATTTGTATCTTTGCAGGGTATAACACATCCCAGGGCCTGCGTTATCATCATCGGGTCAACGTTGTGAATTGCTTTCAAATTTGTATCTTTGCAGGGTATAACACATCTCGGTAGGCTCACGGCCGAGGCAGTCATGGGTTGTGAATTGCTTTCAAATTTGTATCTTTGCAGGTCCAAGGCCATCCTAGGCCGCTACATGGATGGTTGTGAATTGCTTTCAAATTTGTATCTTTGCAAGGTATAACACATCTGGTAGCGGAACCGTTGTCAAGGTAGATGGGTTGTGAATTGCTTTCAAATTTGTATCTTTGCAAGGTATAACACATCTTATAGTAATACGCTTGTCATCAAGGACCACTATCCCCAAATCCTCAATGGGAAATGTGCGTTCTGCTTCTTTCTTAAAAGCGGTTGAAAGTGTATCATTCTTCTCTACTTGTGGCAACTTTAGCACCATTTGGCCGTTGCGAAGGCTCAAATATGCTGGATTGCCAAAATACAGCGTTTTCTTAACCATGATTGACTAGTATTCTCCAACATGCACGATTTTGCCAATGTGGTTAATTCTCACCTTAACAACACCCTTTAGATTGTCCTCTTTCCTTATACGGATAAATGCCAAACCTTGTGGCAGAGATTTGCCTGCAGTAACACTGCTCTCAAATTGGTGTCGGAAAATATAATCCTTTTGTGATAGGCTTTGTACTCTGAACAAATGCGGAACAATGTTAGCGTAGTTCTTTTCATCCATCAAGTCTATCTCAGATGGGATGAAGCCATTTGCCACATCAGGGAAAACAAAATACTCATTCTGCTTCATTGTGAACATGAAATGCCAGCCTTCGCTCTCGTTAAAATGCTTGTCTACAACAGGCATCCCATTGTTGATGTGGGCAATAGCCTCAAAGTAAGACACCCTCTTTTCATGCCATTTTCCGGCTGAATCCTCATAGATGGCAATATGATGGTTATTGCTGGTATTCACAAAATCTACTGGCATAGTATTGCCTTCATTGTCTTTCAGCAGACTGCCATCTCGATTCAATTTATGATGTAAAGGTATCGGGTCTGTTAGACGTGCTTTCATTGTAGCACGCTTGATGGTGATACCCTTTTCCTTGTTCAACCAGATGGGATTCTCATCTAAATTACTGAAGGCCTTATTTGCGTCTCCGCCATACTCTTCAAGCCTTGTCAGCAAGATATCGCGTACTTTTTTGTCAATTACGTTATCAATTGTGATAGACGGATTAATGTCATTGCGAATGACGAAATAGGTTTCAAGCCATACGAGTTTCACGCTATCGGGTACTTTGACGGTGTGTAATGTATCGCAATAAATAGGTGTTTTGGAAAGAGAATTCTTTCCGGTGAAGGCTTTTTGGGCATTACCTCCACATTCATCAAGGCGACACATAAGGGCTTCACGATAATCTTTGCGGGCAACTTGTGCAATCATCTCTGCATCAAACTTGCCATCCACTTTTTTAATGGTAGTAGCATAGCGTTGTCTAACACCATAATACTTCTCTTTGTGTAATTGAGTACGGGGAGTGAAAGTGACTTGTTGAACGTGGCTGCCGCTGATACGGTTAAGATGACGGGTAGCAACTTTGTTCTTTGCCTTGATTGATATAAGAATGCCTCTCATGTGCTCTAAAGCACTTGAACGGAATTGGTCAAGTGGCATGGGTGGAACAAAACGGTGGCCCTTGATGAGTTTGTGGCGCAGAGCCATTGCATTGGGCTGCAAGCCGTCCTCATCACGGTGGGCATTCACATTGTTGAGATATTGAATATGTTCTAAACGGGTAAAGGCCACGGTGAGTGCGTCCATGGCATGATGACGGTGATCATTGCGTTTGGACCAGTTCTTGATGCGTTTTATTTGTTTGCCGTCACGGTTTTTATAGGTCTCAACCTGGTTTTCTAGTTTCTCGTACTTGGGAAGGTTGAGTTCTTTCATCACGTCTACAAGGTTCCAATCTTCGCGCAGACGGGCAGTAATCGCACCGATTGTGGGTACCACGGAGCGTGTCACTTGCATAAGAATCTCTCGTGCCTTTCTGGAAATATATTGAGTATCGCCCAGATCGCGGTTTAAGAAGTCTTTCGGAATCTCAGATTCGGTAGTGAGGAGATTCTTGTGCTTTTTGTTTGTGCCATTCTTGTTGTTGCGGTCATAGAGATATGCAATACGTTGCCGATATTGCTCCGCTCCTATTTCACCATAAGTGTCAAGCACATAATCCATCGCTGTTCTGTCTCCTTTAGCAAGATTCACTTCATGCGTCTCAAGTGTCTTGTTTGACTGCGAATCATCAAATATCTTTGCTTGTGGTATAATGTGTTCAATTTCAAATATCTTGCCGAACAACTCTTCTCTTGGAATGTAGGTATTGGAGTACAGAGTCTTGAAGCCGTTGTCCTTTAACTCCATATATAGTCGGTAGCGGATAATATCATTACGACTAGGATGTGAAATGCCAAATTGCTCGCGTAAATCTTTAATAATCGCCTCATTCTCTTTAGTGCGCTTTTCTAGCGACTCGGATGCGTTCTCGCGTTGTGATTTAGTTTGCTTGAGCGTGCGTGCCATCTCAACATGTATTTCATCAAAACGTTTTACACCATCACGCTCCACGCCATATTCTTCCATCGCCGCATTGACAACATGAATCATCTGATTCAAGATTTTCTCAACGACGGGATTTCTCAGGCTGTTCTTGGGTAGGTCTTCTAAAGAATCTGCAAGTTGACGAGTGTCAAGTTCCTCTCGGTTGAGTGATTGTGCCGAATGCCTGTAGCCAACTGCTTCACAAGCATCACTATAGACCTTGCCAGCCAGCAAGTGAGGCATGATGTTCTTGATGGCCTTAGCACTCAACGAGCCATAATCTTGTTCAAATTGTACATTAGCAAGAGCAACTACATATTCATGATCCAAACCTGTCAACTCATGAAGGCGCTCTTTCAATTTAGCATCACCCGTCTCACTCTCATCTCCCTCGTACGAGTAAAGCAGATGCCACAATCGGTAGGCCGGTTGTTCTAGGTAGTTGTCCAACTGACCTGCATTAAATGTGAGAAAATCAGTTTTGGCTCCGATGGCTTCAAACACTTGAGAGATAATCTGCATCTTGGCGGCATAGTCCAATTTATCAAAACCATCAACGTCATGGCCACTCCATTCAAGAATCTGTTTGTAGGCATTAATTAATTGCACTTGAGTTGTGTTGCCTTGCAAGGCCTTGTAGTTTATCGAATATTTCTTAGAATTGAGGCCTAGTAACTTTATCACAGCAGTATTTTTCAACTCATAGTTTACCGATAATTCATCAAATAATAGTTGACGTTGCTCTGTCGTGAGAGGTATTGATTGCCCTGTTTCCTTATCCTCAATGACCACATTATTCAATTCTTGACTTACCTTAAAGGCTTGGAATAAAGGTGAACTCTTGGGGCACACTCGGGGCCCTGTCTTCACCTTTTTAGACTTGCCATCAACCTGTACTGTGATTTCTTTACCCTCAAGTTCACAAAAAGAAATAAGGCCCTTTTGAGATTTCAGTTTGCGTTGATAGAAGATGATGGTGTCGCGCACCTCTTCCTTGAGCGCGTCTGTCAATTCGGGGTGGAATTGCTGTTGGGTTTCCCAAATTGTGTTGAATTCGTTTAAATAGTCTTGGCGATAAAATACCCTGTTCTTGATGCGGTAATGAGGGTCTTTGTCTAATTGTTGCATCAGATATTGGCCCACTGTGAGTTTTTGGAAATATAACTCTTTGCTATGGTCGCTGATTTTGCCTAGGTAGCCACTTGAGTTGGCTATGTCACCATTGATGTCGCACAGCACTGCTGCAACTTGTTCAATGGGTAGTTGATTGCTGACTGCTTCTGAACGCCAGCGATAAGCGACCTGTAATCTGGTTTTGCGGTCTTTGTTCTCTGCTGTAGAGATACCTTTTGCTTTAAAAAAGATGTTGGATGAATCCTTCTTCTTGCGACCGTTTAACTTCTCTCTTAATTCGTCATCAAGGATATTGGGATAGAATTGTGCTTGGAAATCCCAAATAGTATTGAACTCGGCTCTTAGATCCGACTGATAAAATGTTGGGATATAACGGTTGTTAAGATTAAGTGTCTGATGAACATATTGGCCAGGTGTCAAGTGTTCATCATACAGTTTACGTGCAATTGCCATGCCATCAATCAACTGACCATCCTCCTCTTTGTTGGCTTTTCGATTGCTTTTATAGCCACGTTTTTTATTAATCATGAGCAATACGCGTGAAAACTCTTCAAGCGTTATTTCTTCGGTCGCGGCTTTGGCTCTGAATCGGTAGGTTTCAAAGGTGTTTCTGTTTCCGTCTTCATAAAGCAAGGTGTCATCTGTGATGAAGCCTTCGCGTTTGAGTAACTGAATGAGATGCTTACGGCGTTGCTTGTATCGTTGTAGGTTAATACGCATTCCGTGCTTTTGGGTGCGATCTGCGGTTGTGGTTATACTTTTCCCTTTCTCGAAGTCATCTTTTTCTTGGCTGCTTATCGGCACTATGCGTACACCCATTTTGATGATCTGAGATTTCTCTTTCTCATTTTCGGCCTGGTCAACAACGGCCCATCCTACACTGCTTGTTCCTAGGTCAAGTCCTAATATCCGTTTCATGATGTTTTATTGAATTAAGATTGATGTTAAGAGTACAAAGGTAATGATTCTTCATCGTTTTTTGTGATTTCTGGCATTCTTTTTTTGATAATAAAGAAATCTATACTACCTTTGCAGTACAAATTTGAAGCAATTCACAATAAGGATTAATTCCGTTGTGAAAACATCAAGAGCGGCACATTTCTATGTGTCGTTCTTTTTGGTTTTACTTGGACGAGTCTTGCTTGAGGTGGTTTTGACAGTACTGGGTGCGAGCGCCTTTTGCCAGGAAATGATGTGCGAAGTAGTTGATGATGTCGTAGAGGCATTCAGCCTTTTGGAAGGCGATGAGGTTGCGATGGTTTCCTCGCTATGGGAGGAAACCATTGTCGCTCATGGTTGCAGTGACGTTTTGGTCGCTTGGACTAATTAGACCAATTTGACTAATTGGTTACTTGTAGCGGTCGCTGATGTTGTAGATGGCCTTGTAGATGTCGCGGTCGACATCGGTCAGGGCGATGTTGCGGCGCGCCATGACGCGCTCGGCGATGGTGAAGAAGGTCTCGAGGGGGACGTTCTTGAAGCCTGCCGTGGCGCTGCCCTCCTGGAAGGAGGCGACGAAGTTGCGGGGGAAGCCGGAACCATGGATGTTGACGCCGACGCCGATGACGGTGGCGGTGTTGATCATGCCGTTAACACCGATCTTGCTGTGGTCGCCCATGAACAGGCCGCAGAACTGCAGCCCGGTGCGCTCAAAGCGCTTGCTGGCATAGTTCCACAGTTTGATCTCGCCGTAGTCGTTCTTGAGGTTGCTGGCAGTTGTGCCGCCACCGATGTTGCACCACTCGCCGATGACAGCGTCGCCCAGGAATCCGTCGTGAGCCTTGTTGCTGTAACCGATGAAGACGGTATTCTCGACCTCACCGCCGATCTTGACGTGTGGGCCCAGCGTGGTAGCGCCATAGACCTTGGCGCCGATGCGCACCTTGGCGTCATGGCATGCGGCGAAGGCGCCGCGGATGCAAGCACCCTCCATGACCTCGACGTTCTGGCCGATGTAGATGGGCCCTTCGTTGGTGTTGAGTGTGGCACCCTCGACATAGGCACCCTGCTCGACGAAGATGCGCCCGGGGTCGCCGATGACGGTGTTAGTGGCCGACAGGGGCTGTGACTCACGCCCAGCGGTGAGGCGGTCGAAATCTTGCTCGAGCACGAGGCGGTTGAACTCGAAGATGTCGTAGAGGTGCTTGACGATGAGGGGCAGGTGCTTGGGGTAGTGCACGCGTGTGTAGTGGCGGGTGTCGTAGTCGTGGGCCGTACCGTTGAAGGCGATGAGCTCCTCGCCCACCATAAGGGCCTCGCCGGCCTCGAGCGCGAGCACTTGCTCGGCGAGCTCGGGGGTGGGGATGACGTTGCCGGCAATCATGAGGTTGGTGGAGCGTCTCACGTGAAGCGGGAACTTCTTCTTGAGGTAGCGCGCGGTGAGGTAACTGTAGCTTGCCTCGCCGAGCATGGCCTGCCACTTCTCGCTGATGGTGGTGATGCCCACGCGCAGCATGGCGGTGGGGCGAGTGTAGGTGAACGGCATCAGGTGCTTGCGCACCTCGTTGTCGTCGAACAGAATCACATTGCGTGCGGTCTTCTTCATAATTGAGGGTGTCGTTTTAAATCGCGGGGCAAAAGTACTGGTTTTTCTTGAATAATGTTGCCCTGATGACTAAAAATGATTATTTTTGCGGTCGTTTAAGCCTAAAACTATCTAAAGGAGATGAAATTCATCGAACAATATATCAGTGGCGTGTGGGTGATTGAGCCTCAGCGATTTGGTGACAAGCGTGGATACTTCAGCGAGGTGTTCAAGCAGGCCGAGTTTGACGCCCACGTGGGCCATGTGGACTTTGTGCAGGACAACGAGTCGTTCTCGAGCAGGGGCGTGCTGCGCGGACTGCACTTCCAGCGTGGCGAGTGGAGCCAGGCCAAGCTCGTGCGTGTCTCGCAAGGCATGGTGCTGGATGTGGTTGTTGACCTGCGCCACGGCAGCCCCACGTGGGGCCGCCATGTCGCTGTGGAGCTGAGTGCCGAGACGGGGCGCCAGATGTTTGTCCCGCGTGGCTTTGCCCATGGCTTTGTCGTGCTGAGTGATGTCGCTCAGTTCCAGTACAAGGTGGACAACGTGTATGCCCCCCAGAGCGAGGCCACCCTGCGCTTCGACGATCCCGCCCTGGCCATCGACTGGCGCATCGCGCCCGCCGAGATGCTGCTCAGCGACAAGGACCTGAAGGGCCTCATGCTCGACGAGATGACCCCCGACTTCCTGGGCTTCTAGAGAAGTTGCGCAAGCTACTTTAGAATAAAAGAAAAAACGAGGGCGGCAGTGGTGAAACTGTCGCCCTCGCTCTATTGATGGAGGCGGATTGTCTGATGTTTAGTTCTTGAAGACAAGTTCGCCATCTTGGGCATCGATGATGATGGGACGGTCGCGGTTGACCTTCATGGCAATGATGTCCTTGCTCAACTGGTTGAGCACCATGCTCTGGATGGCACGCTTGACGGGACGGGCGCCGAACTCGGGATCATAACCGGCCTTGCCGAGCAGGTTGATGGCGGCCTCGGTGGCCTCGAGGGTGATGCCGCCCTTGGCCAGCATCTTCTTGACACCCTTGAGTTGCATGGAGACAATCTGGCGAATCTGCTCCTCGTCGAGCGGCGTGAACATGATGATCTCGTCGATACGGTTGAGGAACTCGGGACGGATGGTCTGCTTCAATATGCCCATCACGTCGTCGCGGGTGCGGCCGATGACCTCGTCGCGGTTGGCGTCGGTCAGGTGCTCGAAGCGCTCGCGGATGAGGCTCGAACCCAGGTTGCTCGTCATGATGATGATGGTGTTCTTGAAGTTGACGGTGCGGCCCTTGTTATCGGTCAGACGGCCGTCATCGAGCACCTGCAGCAGCACGTTGAACACGTCGGGGTTGGCCTTCTCGATCTCGTCGAACAGGACGACCGAGTAGGGTTTGCGCCTGACGGCCTCAGTCAACTGTCCACCCTCGTCGTAGCCCACGTAGCCGGGAGGCGAACCGATGAGCCTGGTAACCGAGAACTTCTCCTGATACTCGCTCATGTCGATGCGAGTCATCATGTTCTCGTCATTGAACATGTAGTCGGCGAGCGCCTTGGCCAGCTCGGTCTTGCCCACGCCCGTGGTGCCCAGGAAGATGAACGAGCCGATGGGACGGCGCGGGTCATTCAGGCCGGCACGGCTGCGGCGCACGGCGTCGCTGATGGCCTTGATGGCATCGTCCTGCCCGACGACACGCTTGTGCAGCTCCTCCTCGAGGTGCAGCAGCTTGTCTTTCTCGCTCTGGAGCATCTTGGTCACGGGGATGCCTGTCCAGCGGGAGACAATCTCGGCGATGTCATCGCTGTCCACCTCTTCCTTGATGAGGGCCTTGTCGCCCTGCATATCGCGCAGGCGGTCTTGAATCTGTCGGTTCTCGTCCTCCTTCTGCTTGATGAGCGAGTAACGGATTTCGGCCACTCGGCCGTAGTCACCGTTGCGTTCGGCGCGTTCGGCCTCGAAGTTGAGCTGCTCGATGTCGATTTTGTTCTGCTGGATCTTGTTGATCAGTTCTTTCTCGCTCTTCCACTTGGCGTTGTAATCGCTCTCGCGGTCCTTGAGCTCGGCAATCTGCTTGTCCAGGTCGGCGATGCGGGCCTCGTCGCCGTCACGCTTGATGGCGGCGCGCTCAATCTCGAGCTGAGAGATCTTGCGTGAGATCTCGTCGAGCCCCTGCGGCACGCTGTCCATCTCGATGCGCAGCTTGGCGGCGGCCTCGTCGATGAGGTCGATGGCCTTGTCGGGCAGGAAGCGGTCGCTGATGTAGCGCTGGCTCAACTGCACGGCGGCAATGATGGCATCGTCCTTGATGCGCACCTTGTGGTGGTTCTCGTACCTCTCCTTCAGTCCACGCAGGATGGCGATGCTGCTCTCCTCGTCGGGCTCATCGACCATGACAATCTGGAAACGGCGCTCCAGGGCCTTGTCTTTCTCGAAGTACTTCTGATACTCGTCGAGCGTCGTGGCACCGATGCTGCGCAGGTCGCCGCGCGCCAGTGCCGGCTTGAGGATGTTGGCGGCATCCATGGCACCGCTGCTCTTTCCGGCGCCGACGAGGGTGTGAATCTCGTCGATGAAGAGGATGATCTCGCCGCCGGCTTGAGTGATCTCGTTGATGACCGACTTGAGGCGCTCCTCAAACTCGCCCTGGTACTTGGCGCCGGCAATCAGCGCGCCCATGTCGAGCGAATACACCTGTTTCATCTTCAGGTTCTCGGGCACATCACCGCGCACGATGCGCTGTGCCAGCCCCTCGACAATCGCCGTCTTGCCAGTGCCCGGCTCACCGATGAGGATGGGGTTATTCTTGGTGCGCCGGCTCAGGATCTGGAGCACGCGGCGGATCTCGTCGTCACGCCCGATGACGGGGTCGAGTTTGCCCTGGCGGGCACGCTCGTTGAGGTTGATGGCATATTTGCTCAGTGCGTTATACTGTTCCTCGGCGCTCTGGGACGTGGCATTCTTGCCCTTGCGCAACTCGTCGATGGCGGCCTTGAGGTCGTCGTGGGTCATGCCAGCATCCTTGAGGATGGATGAAACCGTGCCCTTCACCTCAAACAGCGCCATGAGCAGCGTCTCGACGGTCACATACTGGTCTCCGTTCTTGCTCGCGAGGTCGCTTGCCTTGTCCAGCACCTGGCTGGCGCTGTTGCTCAGGTAGGGCTCACCGCCGCTCACGCGCGGCAGCTTCTGCAACGAGGCCTCCAGCGGTCGCTCCACGTTGGCCTGATTGATGTCAAGCTTCTGGAAGATGAACCGCACGACAGCGTCGCCCTCGGTCATGACGGCCTTGAGCAGATGCTCGGGCTCGACAGCCTGATGCCCGCTGGTGCGGGTGAGCTGTACGGCCTTCTGGATAACTTCTTGTGCTTTGATTGTAAAATTGTTGAAATTCATATCGTTTTTTCTCCTTTCATTTGCTTATTCGGGGTCGCTCCATGCGACATCAGTAGCTCCTCAACACTTGTGCCACCATCCCGATAACTGACAAAATGTCAGTTTTACGCAAAGCAAACGGCCTCCCCCATGACAGGGAAGGCCGCTATGGCTTGAGTGTCCGGCTGTTAGTACGCTACTTCTTGGCAAGCACGGTGATGAAGGTGATGAGCGACATGGCGGTACCCATCATGCTCACTCCGAACGAGAACAAGGGGCCGGCGCTCCAGATGCTGCGTTTCTTGTACTTGTTGGGCTCAACGTAGAGGATGTCGTTCTGCTGCAGCTCAAACTCAGGAGACGTGATGAAGTTGGCGTCGTTGAGGTTGATGCGCTTGACGTAGCGTTGGCCATTGACGTCGGTGCGGATCAGCATCACATTGTCGCGCTGTCCCGTGATGGCCAGGTCACCACTCATGGCGATGGCCTCAATCAGGTTGAGACGACCGTTCTCGGCTTGGATTACGCCAGGGCGCCCGAAGTCGCCGATACAGAAGACGCGGAAGTTCTGGATACGGCACTCCACATTAGGCCTCTCGGTGAGGTAGCGCGGATAGATGAGCGAGACGAGGTAATCCTCGACCGACTGCTTGGTCATGCCGCCGATGTGCAGCTTGCCCAGGACGGGGAAGTCGATGTTGCCCTTGTCGTCAACCAGATAGAAGACGGTGGAGCGGTCACCCATATAGTAATTGCTGGCAGAGGTCGTGGATACATATTGTATCTTGTTGAAAGGCTTGACGGCGTCCTCATTGGAACCGGACACGGCGATGTGCAACAGGTCGCCGGCCTTGATGGTGAAGTCGCCAGCCTGGGTCGTGGCTGCGGCCAGCGCTGCCGATGGTAGCTGGTCGATGTTGGTCATGTAGGAAATGTCCTCTTTCGGGCTACATGCGGCCAGCAGCAATGTAGCTGCCGCAAGCAAAAACAGATTCTTGATGTTCATATTCATTGTTTTTTTTGTGATTGATGTTCTTCTAACTTGCAAAGTTAATAAAATTTGGAATAATCGTGGTTTTTTTCGGGAAAAACATGGAGTAAAGCGTATTTTTTCCTTTTCTTTGCAGTCATGGAAAGCCATCAACCTGCTATTGAACGCCATCCCTGGCCCCCCTATGTGCCTCCAGGGGCACGTTATCTGTTCCTGGGCACGTTCCCGCCCAAGCCCGAGCGCTGGTCCATGCCGTTCTTCTACCCGAACAAGATCAACGACTTCTGGCGCGTGATGGGCATTATCTTCTTCGGCGACCGTGATGCCTTGTGGGATAAAGCGCTGAAACGCTTTGACTTACGGGCAATCCAGGCGTTTCTCGACCATGAGGGCATCGCCTTGTGGGACACCGCGATGGCGGTGAGACGCCTCAAGGACAATGCGAGCGACAAGTTCCTCGAGATAGTCGAGCCGATAGACATGGCCGGCTTCCTCGATGACCATCCCACGATTTCATGCATCATCACCACTGGCGAGAAAGCCACCAGCGTGGTGGCCGCCCAAGCAGCCATCGAAGTCCCCGCCATCGGCGTGCCGGTCAACTGCCGGGTGGGGGAGCACGAGTTCACCCTGTGGCGGATGCCGTCCACCTCACGGGCTTATCCATTGCCGCTCGAGAAGAAGGCTGCTGCCTATCGCCTGGCCCTCGGCCGTTGATCGAGAGAGAGCCAGACTGTGTCAAGTTGTTAAAGTGCCGCAACTGCTGTAGAATCTTGAGTTAATAGCTTGAGCCCACTTTTTAAAGTGGACTCAGTTAATAACTTTTTATTGCATTTTTTCGTCGATTGTTTTGCCGTTATCGGTAAAGTCAGTAATTTTGCCATGATGTTATCGATAATTGAACACATAGAATACCTGATGTCTCGCCACGATTGCGTGACGATTCCCGGTTGGGGCGCATTCATTGCACAGTACAGTGACGCCTGCTATGACGGGGATCGTTCGATACTGGCCCGCCCGAGGCGCACCATCGGCTTTAACGCCAAGGCCAACCACAACGACGGCCTGTTGGCGCAATCGCTGATGCGGCTTGACGGTGTGGGCTACGACGAGGCAATGCGTCGGATTGCCGATGGGGTGAAGGCCTTTGCCGACCAACTGTCGGCTGGATGTGAGGTGACGATGGGCCGTTTGGGCTGTTTCCGCCTCGATGCCGACCGTCTCAAAGTGTTTGTCCCCACCGACGACGCGACCGCCATGATTGACGGCTATTACGGCCTGCATGATGTGAAGATCAGCACTGTCGAAGCTCTCGAACTTGAGCGTGCCGCTCAGGACGAGCAGCAGCCTGTTGCCGCTGTTCCCGGCCGTCGCAACCTGTTCAGCCGCAAGGTCACACAGATTGCAGCATCGGTAGCGGTATTGGTGGGCCTGAGCATCACGCTCACGACACCCATCATCGTGGACCGCGAGCATCTGAATCAAGCCAGCATGGCTCCCACGGTGACCGCCCCTCAATCGCAGCAGTTGGGCGTCACTGTTCAGAATGGTGTCGTGGCACAAGAGATTGCGGCTGTCCGCCCCTATCAAGGCATTATCGACGAGGGCAGCACGTCGGGTAAATATTATATGGTGATTTCCACCCTGCGCAACCAGCGTGAGCTTGACTCCTTCAAGAGCAAGTATCCCGACTTGGTGCCCCTGATGAAGACGCTTGACTACAAGGGACTGACATGCGTGTATGTGGCTCGCAGCGACGACTACTCCAGGTTATTGGACTTGCGCAGTGAGTTGCCTGAACCGCTGCAGAATGCCTGGATTTATAACTGATGCAGGGAACATCAGGCAGGTGTAACGCCTGCCCTTGAGCATCAGCAGCAACGCATCGTCCTTTTCAATGATATGACGCACGTCATCCCATCGGATGACGTGCTTTTTCATCCGTTCGTCGGTGAACGACAGGGTGATGCCGTCATCATCGATGGTCGCGCTCTTCTCCATGATCGACCAGCGCGCCTCGGGTGAGAAACCGTAGTAGAAGTAGAGCAGCGACAGGATCATGGTCAGCGCGAAGGCGAGCACCATCATCGCCACGATGAAGAACCTGGCGTCGATCCACGCGGCCAGCAACCCGCACACCGCGACGGGGGCAACCATCCACAGCCAGTTGTCGGCCAGGAACAGGGCGCACAGGTGCCGCATATAGGTGCTTGACGAGATGCTGCAGCCTTGGATAGTCATTGCTGTGGGATGATGACTGAGGGAAAACGGAGCCAGCAAACAGGACTATTTCTTTTTCTTTGCCTTCTTGCTCTTGTTGTAGAGGGCCCGGCGACGGGCGATTTCCTCGTATCCGCGCTTGTAGGCCAGGCGGTTTTTCTGCTTGAGCGTCTGGCAGTAACCGGTACCTTCGTTATTATAAAGCTTGGAGAGATTCAGGTACTGCTTGCCGTTGCCGCGTGAGACGGGAAACACCTCCTCCTTGCGCTTGTTCACCTTGTCACACTGCACCGAGTGGTTCTCGGCTGTGGTGCCGGTGAGTTCCGGGGCAACCCCGTCTTCACCCACCCACACCGGGTAAACCTCGGCACAGGGGGGGTAGCCCAGGGCAATCCACATGGTCGTCAATCGGGGGTTCTCGCCAGGCAGGATGCCCTCAATGACCACGCTGGCGGTGGAACTGCGGCGCGGGATGAAATCCTGATCCACAATCCAGGTATCTCCGCTGCGCGTAAAGTCCTTGCCTAACAGTGAATTGTAGAAAGTGCGTGACAACTCCTCGGTGAAAACTGCCGGGGTGATGTCCTGGGCCTCGATGTGAGGTGCGAGCAGGGCTTTCTCGTTTTTCTCACGCACATATCCCATGCCCTTGTCCTTCACGCCGCTATAGGAGTAGTTGGTGCGCATGAGGATGCCATCCTGGGCATCGGCCAGGTCAAATTTCACATATTTGTAATTGCCTGTCTCAAAGTAAGCGCCGTTGCCATAGGCATCGATGACACCGAAGTTGGCTTCCACCCCCAGGGGCTTGGGTCGGGTCTTGAGCAGGTTCTCAAAGTCATCGACGGTCTTGCAGCGTTCGAGCGCATAGCGCATCAGCTCTCCCTCGCGGTCCATGTTTTTCACGCCGTCGTTACCGTTCAGGTTATAGGATGCCGTGTTCATGATGGCAAACCCCGCCTCGTTGAAGCCCATCCATGCTGCCGTGTCTCGCAGGTCTCGGGCGTCGAACAGGGCGACAAATTCCATCAGGCCGTCATGGGCCATGATGCGCTTCACGCGGTTATTCATGTCGTTGGTGTCGCGGTTCTTCCATATCATGGGCCGACCGTTCACGGTGAGCTTGCCGCTCACGATGGCCGATGTGCAGGCGTCGGCCGCCATCACAACTGCAAGCGCGGCCACAAGTGCTGTCAATAGTCTCTTCTTCATGTTGATGTCGGGTTGATTTATTTGGGGCAAATATACACAGAAAATCTTGATTTTTACACATCTTTTCTACTTCTTGTGGCTGAAGGGGCTGAAAAAATGGCTGTAAATGTTTACGCTGTGTTTCCGCTCATCGATGAATGGGTGTGAGATGGCCTTTGATTTTTTGAGGGCTTCTACTTATCTAATTCGGTGAATGTTACTGATTTATATTTTTTAAAAAGTTAGATTTTTTCTTTGAGTTGCCGCCTGGGACGAATAATATGATTAACTTTGCAAAAATCCAACAAAAACCTATTGTGTGAAATGGCAACCAGAATTTTGCATTTATTGACCCTTCTTGTCATGTTGATGCCCGCCACGATGGTGCAGGCGGCAGTTTATGAACCCGCGATTGAGAGCGATACCGAGGTTAGCGTCTTCTTTGAGGCCGACGGCTCGGTGACCGATGCCCCCAAGATATGGGTGTGGGAGGGTAACACCGACGGCCGCACCTACGTGGGTACCGCGTGGCCTGGACCATCGATGACCTATATGGGTGACACCCAGAGCGGTAACAAGATCTACAAGTGGACCTACACCGGTAACCTCGTGATGCCTTCAGGCTTGATTTTTACCTGGAACAACCAGGGCGGCCGTGTTGACGGCACCTTCACCAATCACGGCTACTATGTGATGGGCCAGCTCTCGCGCATCATTGGCGCGGGAGAGAGCACCTTTGAGCCAAACCAGAATGTGATCTATGAGCTTGACTTGTATAACTTCACCAGTGCAGGCACCCTTGCAGCCGCTCAGGACCGCCTGGATTACCTCAAGGACCTGGGTGTGGATGTCGTGTGGCTCATGCCTATCCACCCCCGAGGTGTGCAGGGCCGTATCGGCTCGCTGGGCAGCCCTTACGCCCCGCGCGACTACTATGCCGTGAACAGCGACTTCGGCACGCTTGCCGACCTGCAATCCTTTGTGGCGGCAGCCCACCAGCGCGGCATGCAGGTGTGGCTCGACTGGGTGGCCAATCACACGGCTAAGGACAACGTGTGGATCACCCAGCACCGCGACTACTACAACTCGACGCTCACGAGCCCTAACGGCTATGGCGATGTCTATCAGCTGGACTACAGCAAGGAGGCAACCCAGGTGGCCATGATTGATGCCATGAAATACTGGATTGACCAGGCCAACATCGACGGATTCCGTTGTGACTACATCAGCAGCAACACGATTCCCACGGCCTTCTGGACCCGTGCCATCAAGGCGTTGAAGGAGCACAAGCCCGGCAAGACCATCACCATGCTGGGCGAGGGCGATATGGCGAACAGCGTGCCGCGCCTGTTGCCCTGTGGCTGGGACTATGACTACGCATGGGGCTTCCAGTCGTCGCTGGTCAACAACAAGAGTAATCCTGCGGGCGTGCTCACCCAGTGCCGTAATTTGGTGGGCGACCTGCGGTTCATCAACACGAGCCGCATGGTCTATCTCACTAACCATGACCAGAATTACAACAGTTCGATGTCCACGCAGTATGGCAATAACGCCTATGCCTTCACCGTGCTGACGTTCACCCTCTATGGCATGCCGATGCTGTACAACGGCCAGGAAACGGGCTACCTGATGAACCGCAAACTGGACTATTTCAACCGCACCCCCATCAACTGGAATACCGTGGACAGCAAGATGCTGAACACCGTCAAGGCGCTGACAGCCCTGAAACACAGTTGTGATGCCCTCATCGACAATGGCGATCGAGCCAGCGAGGTGACCTTCCTGACCACAGGCAACAACAACCTGGTGGCCTACACGCGTCACCACAAGGCCCAGATCGTGCTGGTCGTGCTCAATCTGGGCACCAGTGCTGTAACCACGGCTGTTTCAGGCCTGGAAGCTGGCGAGTGGAAGCGTGCCATTGACGTCAATTATATTGCCGACGGCTTGACCGATGTGCCGGTCTCCCTGAATGCGACACAGAGCTTCTCGGTTCCCGCTGGCGGCTATCAGGTCTATGTCAAGGGGGAGCCGGAGTCTGAAACCTATACCCCGGGTGATGTCAACATGGACCGGGAGGTGAATATCAGCGATGTGAACTACCTTATTAATATGGTGCTGAGTGGCACCGAAAACCAGTTGGACAGGAAGCGTGCCGACTTGAATAATGACGGGGAAATCAACATCAGTGATATTAATGTGTTGATCAATATGATATTGAGCAAGGTGTCCATGCTGTTTTAATGGCATGAGGCCCGATAACTCGAGTTAACCACATTTTTTGATATTACGGCCTATGGAACGCAAGTGGCGACAGTTGATCATTTTCCTGATGATTGCATTGGGGAGCATGTCCGCACGTGCCAGTTCGGGCCCGTTTCAGCGTCTGGACAGCCTGATAGCTGCCCAGCACCAGATCAGTGCCGCCAAGGAGGCGCGCCTGGCACAGCTGAAGGATGAGCTGGCCCGCGCATCCACTCCAGTCGCCCGTTATCAGTCGCTGGAAAGGCTGTATGATGAGTATGCCGCCTATCAGTATGACTCGGCCTATACCTACGTGAGCGCCTGCATTCGTCTGGCGCAGTCGATGGATGACGAGGCGCTTCTCAACGACAGTTACTTGAACCTGGCACACATCCTGTCCACAGCCTGCCTGATGGATGAGGCCCGGACGACACTGGCCCAGATCGACACGACCCGGCTCACACCCACTCAGCTCATCCGTTATTACCGCACTCAGACCGACCTGCTCATCTATCAGGCCGAGTACATGCAGGGGACCCAATATGGCAACGAAAGCGTGCGCCAGCTCATCGAGCTGCGACGCCGCATCACCGCCATCGATGGCCCCCGAGATGACGTGAACTATCAGATCACCGTCGCCGAGAGCCTTGCCGACAGCCGACAGCACCAGCAGGCCATCGAACTGCTGTCCAAGCTGTTGCCCGACTACCGTAGCGGCCAGCGCTTGTATTCTATCATCGCCAGCACGATGTCGTTCCACTATGCCCAGATGGGTGATCGACAGCACCAGATGGAATACCTCATCAAGAGTGCCGAGAGTGACCTGGAGGGCAGCATCCGCGAGAACACCTCCCTCAGGACGATTGCCGATCGCCTGTTTGACGAGGGCGATATCGACCGGGCTTACCGCTACATGCGAGTCGCTGTCGATGACGCCAACTTCTATGGCACCCGCCTGCGCAACATCCAGTCGTCGCGCATTGTGCCCAAGATCCTGGATGCCTACCAGACCAAGCAGGAACAGAGCCACCGCAACATGGCATGGATGCTCGCCCTGATATCGGTCATCGCTGTGTTGCTGGTCGTGGGAGTGCTCGCTATCTATCAGCTGCTGAAACGCTACCGTCGGTTGAACGAGCAGAAGAAGGCCATCAACGAACAGCTCCGGCAGGTTAATGCCCAGTTGGGCGACACGGTAGAGCAGCTGCACGAGAGCAATAGCCTGCTGCAGGAGCGTGAGAAGCTCAAGGAAGAATATATCGCTCGCTTCCTGGCATTGTCCAGCCGATTTATCGACCGCGGCGAGGAGCAACGCAAGGCCCTCTACCGCCTGTATCGTGACCGCAAGAGCGAGGACCTGGCCCGCGAGTTGAGGAGTACCCACCACGGCAACGAGAACGCGCAACTGTTCTACGAGAACTTCGACAATGCCTTCCTGAACATTTATCCCAACTTTGTCGACGAGGTGAACAAGCTGCTCCAGGAAGGCGGCAAAATCGAGGTCAAGCAGGGCAAGCGCTTGACGACCGAGTCGCGTGTGCTGGCATTGCTGCGCATTGGCATCACCGACAACCAGAGCATCGCCAACATCCTGCGCGCCAGCCTGACGACCATCTACACCTACCGCTCCAAACTCAAGGCCCGCGCCATGAACAAGGACGACTTTGAGTCGCGCGTCAAGTCCATTGATGCTTAGTAATGACTAAAAATTAAAAACTAAAAACGATATGAAGAAGACGTTAGTGCTTGTGTTGATGTGGATGGCCATCGGCCTGGTGGCGGTGGCCAAGGATGTGAAACTGAGTTCACCAGACGGGTCTCTGACAGTGGCCATCGGCGTCGACGGTGGTCGGGCGTGGTATCAGGTCAATCGGGGCAACGAGTTGATCATCGGCCGCTCTGAACTAGGCCTGGTGCTCAAGGACGGTGACTTGAAGGACAACTTCAAGCTGGGCAAGGTGACGCGCGTGTCGCTTGACGAGACGTGGAGCCAGCCCTGGGGTGAGGATGCCGTGGTGCGCAACCACTATAATGAGTTGACCGTGCGCCTGCAGGAGAAGAGTGGCATGAAACGCTATATCAACGTGGCGTTCCGCGCCTTTGACGACGGCATCGCCTTCCGCTACGAATTCCCCCGCCAGCGTGGCCTCGAGGACTTTGTGATCATGGACGAGGCGACACAGTTTGCCCTGCCTACCGACGCGCAGGCCTGGTCCATCCCGGCATTGACGGCCTATTACGAGGGCATCTACACGCGCGAGCCGCTGAGCCAGAAGGGCAAGATGTCGGGCCCCGTCGCCCTGGAGGTGAACGACTCGTTGTACATGGCCATCATGGACGCCAATCTCACCGACTACTCGACCATGTATTTCTCACATGTGGGAACGACCCTCAAGGCCGACCTCGTGCCCTGGAAAAATGGTGATAAAGTGAGGGTGGGGGACACTCGTGTCTCGCCGTGGCGAGCCATCATCATCGGCCGCACAGCTGCCGACATCCTGCTCTCTCGCATGGCGCTGAACCTCAACGAGCCTTGCAAGATCGAGGACACATCGTGGTTGAAGCCCACCAAGTATGTGGGCATCTGGTGGGCGTTGCAGAAACAGCGCTGGACCTGGTCCCAGGGTGAGCGCCATGGCGCCACGACTGCCAACACCAAGCGCTACATCGATTTTGCCGCGCGTCACGGCCTGGGCGGTGTCCTCGTCGAGGGCTGGAACTACGGCTGGGATACCGACTGGACCAAGCATGGCGACGGCTTCTCATTCACCAAGGCTTATCCCGACTATGACCTGGAGGGCCTCTGCCGCTATGCCCGTGACCGTGGCGTGCGCATCATTGCCCACAACGAGACGGGCGGAGCCGCGCAGAACTACGAGAACCAGTTGGAGGATGCCTACACGCTGTATGAGTCGTTAGGCATCAACACGGTCAAGACGGGCTATGTCAATGCGCACTTCTATAACGGCGAACTGCAGCACTCGCAGTGGGGCATTCGACACTTCCGCAAGGTCATCGAGACGGCGGCGCGCCATCACCTGATGATTGTCAACCACGAGGGAGCAATGCCCAGTGGCATCCAGCGCACGTGGCCCAACCTCATTGCAACCGAGAGCATGCGTGGCCAGGAGTACAACGCCTTTGACCGTCAGGGCGGTAACCCGCCCTATCACGAGTGCATCCTGCCGTTCACACGCGGCTTGGGAGGCCCGATGGACTTCACGCCTGGCATCTTTGAATACCGCAACGACGCGGTGCCCGGCACGCGCCCCCAGACGACGCTGGCCCACCAGCTGGCCGAGTATGTCGTCATCTACAGCCCTGGGCACATGGCAGCCGACGAGATCGAGAACTACGAGCACCAGCCGGCCTTCAAGTTCATCGAGGAGGTGCCCACCAACTGGGAACGCACCCTCGTGCCACATGCCGCGATGGGCCACTATGTGACCTACGCGCGACAGGAGCGCGGCACCGACAACTGGTATGTGGGCAGCATTACCGATGACCAGGCGCGCGACCTGGAGCTGGCGCTCGATTTCCTGGGCGACGGACAGTATACGGCCTTGATCTATGAGGACGGCCCCGATGCCGACTACCGCACGAACCCCTATCCGATGGCCATCCGCCGCCTGGCAGTGGACAAGACCACGGTGGTGCACCTGCATCTGGCCCCTGGTGGCGGTGCTGCTATCCAGCTGTTGAAACTCTAGAGAAGAGAATGCATGAAAATGCCATCAAAGGAACTTTCTTTTGATTGCATTTTTCTCGTTGTGTCATCAAAGGACCTGTTCTTTTGATGGCATTTTTTCTTTTGGGGGGTGAGGTGGCGGGAGCGGGGGTGGCGCATCATCGGGATGCTTCCAGTGATGGCGCCGCTTCGCTTGCCGCGTCACGTTGAACCATCCGGCGCCCGTGCCGAGAAGCGTGGGGCGAGGGTGTGACGTATTATCACATGGGAGGTGCCTTTTCTGATGAAATCGTGATTTTTTTTGTTTTTTTTAAATAGAATTCATTGCGATAGTGAAAAAATGTTTATCTTTGCATGTCTCTCTGACCCAAATATGCCTTATGAGACAACTTTATTTTAATTATTGATAGTTTAAATCTAATGATTTTCAGTCATGAGCACAACGATGTGGATAGATTTGGATCATGTCAACAGGCTGGACACATGTTGCCCGAAGCTTTCGGCTTGCTTGTTCATGCTGAATTTTTCATGCCTTAATGTGACAAAATTCAGTAAGCAGAGCGCACTTGCTGTTTCACAATACCTTAGAGATAATCAACAACAATCCACCGGCAAGTTTAAGTTTGCGCTCGCTTAGGCCTGCCGATGGGTTAACTAATTGTTTACTGTATGAAGAGACTTTTATCAACTCTCATGGCGATATGCCTCATAACGATGAGTGCATGGGCCAACAAGACCGTGAACGGTAAAGTCGTCAGCATTAGTGTCCACTAAAAAATCATAAAAGTTCTTTGAAATTATTGAAATTCAGTTAGTTAAGTCGGTTTTTGGCGCGAACGGATTTGAAATTATCTTTGCGGTCATAATCAGACAGTTATGAATAAAGACAAATACGTTTTTAGCGTTTTATCCGATTTTCTTGACCGCAGTAAATTCAACCGAATCGTAGCTAAGTATCAGGGTGACAGATACATAAAAAGCTTCAGTTGTTGGAATCAGCTGCTTTCGATGATGTTCGGTCAGTTGTGTAACCGCGAGGGATTACGTGATTTGGTCGTTGCCCTTGAGGCTCATCAAGGCAAACTTTACCACCTCGGCATGGGGAAAAGCGTGACTCGAAGCAACCTGTCAAAAGCCAACGAAAATCGTGATTGCCGAATCTTTGAAGAGTTCGCTTTCTACATGATCGACGTGGCCAGAAAGAAGCGGGCGACCAAGATTTTTGACCTGGATGGAAGGGTTTATGCCTTCGATTCCACGACCATCGACTTGTGCCTCGAGGTGTTCTGGTGGGCCAAATTCCGCAAGCATAAGGGCGGAATCAAAATGCACACTCTGTACGACATTGAAACGCAAATACCTGCATACGTGCACATTACGCCTGCGTCAGTGCATGAC
The DNA here is from genome assembly GCA_045114435.1 of Sodaliphilus sp. Lineage (GTDB taxonomy): Bacteria > Bacteroidota > Bacteroidia > Bacteroidales > Muribaculaceae > Sodaliphilus. The sequence continues at coordinate 40,785 of JBGUKK010000083.1, read as the reverse complement.
AGCAAAGTGATGCCGGAGATACCGTATGAGAAGGATGCTCACTATATCTTCGATCGTGGCTACAATGATTTTGGGAACCTCTACAAGATTCACCAGATAGAAGCCTTCTTCGTTGTCAGGGCGAAACGCAATGTCAAATTCAAGGCCGAGAGGTGGAAAAGAAGACTTCCCGAGAACGTACTGTCGGATGCCGTCGGACGCTTTACCGTTTATAAAAGCGCTAAGGTCTATCCCGAAGAGATAAGAAAAGTCGTCTATGTAGACCTGGAAACGGACAAGGTGTACATCTTCCTCACGAACGATTTTGAGTCTGATGCGTTGACCATCGCGCTGCTCTATAAATACAGGTGGAGCATCGAGTTGTTCTTCAAATGGCTCAAACAGCATCTCAAGATCAAGCGGTTTTGGGGAACTTCGGAGAATGCTGTCCGCATCCAAATATACTGTGCCATAATCACTTACTGTCTTGTTGCAATCGTTCAACACGACATGAAGCTTGAGCGCAGCATATACGAAACGCTCCAGATTTTGAGCATCTCGCTGACTGACAAGACCCCGTTAAGGGACCTTTTCGACAAACAGAATTTCAACAATGTCAAAGAACTCAATGGTTCAAGTGAACCGAGTTTATTTGAAAATTTTATTTATTAACCGTCCACAATTTTTAGTGGACAGCAATGTTACCGCATGGGGAACTTTGTTTAATTCCTCTGAAGCACTGAATTGTGCACTCTTGGATTTGTCAAATATATTTGAAGAACCTCTCGAAATGCTTAAGGAGGTTGCAAATTGTTCCATTGTTGGCAAACAGAATAGGGCGAAGCCATTTTTAATCTATTCTCCAGAAGCCTGGCGTGTAACAACCAACTATTCATGGGGCAAAAAATCGCTGATGTGTAAGTATTTGCCTTATGAGAAATTGTATGTTTGTGCCGGAAAGGTTTTTGGCTCTATCAATGATGCTTTGCTTGCTGCTATTGAAGGTTATCAGGCAAAATACAGCAAGTCAAAAGAAGAACTTGTTGGCGATTTTTGTAAAGCAATCTCAGCAAAAGGTAGAGGTGTTCCCTTCCTCTCAGTGAACAAGCAGAAGGACAACATCAAGACGAACATCGAGGGTATATATGTCAGGAAAAATGTGTCAGATGATTACCTGACCACTATCAATGCGATTCTTGGAGAAGACCTTTCAGTGAAGCCAATCGACAATGAGACGTACAACGATTTATTGCAGTGCAATGTTCAACTGTACATTAATAGACCTGTTACTGAAAATGGCTTGCCTGAGGGAATCGAAGCAGAAGATGTCTCGGACTACGAACAAGTGGGGCGAACTCCTTACTTTTTCCGAAAAGATGTCATTGGTGATAAGATTTTAAAGATTAATCAGATAAAGATTTTCAAGGATGCCAACATCATTGAGAAATGCAATGATACCTCGCTATTGCTTCATTTCTTTAATAGCCGAAGGAATCTGATACTCTCGGTCTATAAAATCATGCTTGAAGCTGAAACGGATAAGGCTGTTTATAAAGAAAAACTTGCAACTTACCGTAAACTGCTCAAACCGTAGAAAGATGATTGCAACTAGTTGCAAGGGCATTTTATATATCAGACTCTGATAAATGAACTGAAATTCGAGTTTAAGACAGATGCAGTTGGTGAGCTATAAGTCCAAAAAAATCGTGTTATAGCTCACTTTCTCATTTCAAACCTGCCGAATCAAGCCAAAAATACCCTTTCGCGGCAGAATATAGCATATTATATTTTGCCGAATCGATACTTTTTACTGCGTTGGCGGCAGAATATAAGACAATAACAAGTCCAACCTGCACGTATTTTTGTATTGGTTGGACTGCTTTTATCTGTTTTTTTCCTGGGGGATAATCAGATATAAAATGTCGTGAAATTGCTTATATCCATTCTGATATCACATTTCTCGAGAACCCATTCAGTTTCTCGGTCGCCCTCGAAACTTCATTGGAACCTCTTCGAACGATTTTTCCTTGATGTCCACTTGGCCTTCACTTGTGCTCCAGCCAGTGTCCATTTAACCAGGAAAAATGCTTACGCCGTTGTGGAAGAGAAGATAGGAACGGCTCGCTAACGCTCACCCAAACCGCCTCCTCTCCCCCCCCTAATGAAATAACTTAGCCAAATTGCAGCTGTTGGTATTATTGGTCTTTATCGATTGGCGGGGGAATGATAATGTTGTAATCTGTGTTATTTTAAGAGAGAAGAGGCGGTTTGGGTGAGCGAAGGCGAACCGTTCTTTTCTCTTTATTCATCTATCATTGTGCTGATTATTAAACTGATATAAGACCTGTTATTCTTAGAAAAATCAAATACCCCTATAAGAATCAATATTTCATTAAAAATATTATTCCTTTATCGATAGAGTATTGGACCTGTTTTTTTTAGAAAATTCCGATATCTCTATAGTAAGCATGTTTTGTCAGAAAAAAATTACACTATAGAGTATGAATTCCTCCAAAATTTCAAAATACCACTTTTTTATAAGAAAAACCAAATACTCTATAAGAAGAGGGATTATTACTAAAAAAATAGGTATGACAGGTTACCGAATTCCTCCGAAATCCAAGAATACCACTTTTGGGATCGGAACGAAAAAATAGAGACCAACCCGTGATAGAGTTGATCTGTTTCTCGATTTAATGTCCCAACTTATACTCGTTGTAGGACCTGTAGTTACTCCGTTCACTACCAAAGAGATGCTTGTTTCTCTCGTAAGCATTATAAACAGCTCGTCCCACTTTATCCTTATCGAAGCCGGTGGGAAGGAATTTGGATTCAAGATAATCAAGTGCTTTTTCCATCTCGATGCCAGCCTTACACAACCCACAAGCCTGGGCAAATACACTTTTTGTCCTGTGTCCATCCTGATAGTTATTTGGGAACTTACTCCATTTAATATCAAGAATGTTGATTATCTGGTCATCAGTCAAAGTGCATCTCATCTTATTCATCTCTGCAATAAAGCCTTCCGCCGTCAAGAAAGGTCTATCTGAATGAGCGGTAGTATTGTTGCTTGATGAACTGTAATTCTGCGGTTGTTTAGACTTATCGAACTCCGGCTTGTGCTCGTAATGCCATGAGGTCGCATTGGGATTATAGTAAATACCGGGGTCATAACTGATATAGCAAGGATGGCTAAGATCCTCACAACGGCTATCAGGTTGAATCCCAAATGCATCTGTGAAGAGATTTTCAACCTGGCGGTAACAGTTGCCGTAATCATCAATGCTGTAGTTATCGGTTATGATGACCACTTTCAATCCATCACCACTTGGACTGAGGAAATAAGCCAACACAAACGGCCAACTAGAGATTGTCTGTTTGATGCAATTCAAATCCAGACCAGTCTGGTGATCGATATCTATGCACACAAGGGACGACAGTGAAACGCATCCATTGTTGTTCTTGCGTGAAAAGATACCCTGCCAGGTGATGACGAACAAGTGCTTTTTGAGTTCGTCACGCTGCTCTTTAGTCACCGCGTTTCTGATAACGTTAATCTTTGCGGCAACACCATAATCCCCCGTCCTGATAATGTCAAGAATAGTTTTGACATCACAGATCTTCGTTAAATTCTCGTTGTCTGTGTCCCAAATATTATTGAACACGCTGACCATCAATTGATTGTTAATTGAAAATTTTGCCATCTCTAAAAATTATTATATAAGTTTATATCCATTTTGTTTCTTTCCGTTTCCGTCTGTATAGCGGGCCGGAATAACATCAGGCACATACTTGGTAATCTCTGTCGCTTTGGCCTTAGCGTTCATGCCTAACCTGTCATACTCATCCTGTATCATCTTTTTGACTGCGGCATTTGAATACACGACATCGGGCTCAAGCTGAATGTTGATCAAACTGGCCCTGCGAACATTCTCCAGCTCTCGTTTCAGGTTGGCCTCAATATATCCACAAGCTTTAATCCTGTCGGGACCAAGCTCATGATAGTATTCCTTGTACTTATACTCGATGAAACTGCATTCTTCAATGAGTTCTTCTAAGCATGGATAGTTGACGATAGCGCATACCAGAAGCTCCATCCTTCGTTCGAAATTGCGGTCTTTATTGAACTCTGAAACAAATTGATTGAACAAGGTCTCTACCTCGGCATTCTTGTTTATTGGTACAAAGCCGTTATCTTTCATGAAGCTAAGCATCTGATACGTGCTCTGGTACTGGTTGGCTTTGATTTCTGCTGCTCTGACATCTGCTACATAAGCCAGTTCATTACATACCGCTGACCATGTGCCGTCGGGATTATCAATCGCATCCACATAGTTTTTGGTGTATTGGTACCTCTCTTGTGATTGCAGGATGCGGTCCCTATGACCTGGATGGGTTACATTCGCCAATTCCTTTACCTGCTGATAGGAATCTTCACGTTTTGCCTCGTAGTACTTCAGAGCCTCGTACAGGTTCATGTTTCCCTCAATATCGCTGTTCTTCTGCTTGTAGTAGTAGAATATCTCGTTCCTGAAAGGGTTCTGCTTGGTTCTACAGCGCCCTGCAATCTGCGGCAAGTCGATGGAAATGTCCAGGCTTAGGCTATCGCAATTACAGTCGGCGAACACATACGATGACGAGCAATCAGAATAGAAATCCGTGCCCTCAAACGAACACTTGGTGACAAACGTGAACGGTTTGTTTAAAGTTAAGTATTCCGTTTCGTTGGGTACTGTTCCGATAGAGAATCCTATTCTCTTAAGGCAACCCCAGTTACCTGATGTATCAGCACATATAACCAAAGTTTCAGACGGTTTCAATTCGTTTTTCTGGATGACCGTGACGATATCCTTCACGCTGTTGAGGAAGAACACAGCCTCAGTAGAATCCACACGTTGGCCCCCAATAATCTTAGTTTGGAAACAACCGCACTTTCGATAGTCCTTGATAATCTGACTTATTGCTGAGACAGGACTCCTCATCTTCGAATAGTACACGTTAACAGTCTCAACCCTGCTCGGGTCCCATTGCAGTGTCACATAAGGCAGGTTCTGAAACTGACCAAGGACGCTAAGGTACTCATCCTTCAACGGCGTGGCACTGATATAGACGGTTCTGTTGGGCAATGTCTCAAGTTGGTGCAACAGGTTGACCTCAACCGATCCCTTGAACTTGACATCGGTGAAGATGCAGGTGAACTCGTCCACAACTATCGTGAACTTGTCCATCAGACTCCAATTCGTCAAAGCGTCAACCACATAATGCAGGGAGTCATAAGTCACCATGATCTTTGGCACTAACGACTGGCCCCCGAAAGGAGTTTGCTCACAATAGTTCAGATAATTGCCCATCGCTGTAATAGTGTCGCTCACATCACCACCGTTGCTCCTGTCAAAATAGAACAGTTTGCCTGCAGTACGACCTCCTTTTAGTTTACTTGTGATCAATGCCTTTCTCGGACTCACAAGGATTACCGGCAGGTCGTTCGTCAGGTAGTAATCTGTACAGCCGCAACCGCATATCGACTTGTTCAAGATGACATGTCCCGACGGCATAATGCTATCAAAATCACTCCAATCCGATAAGTACTGGTACTCTTTAGGTACCACAATGTCAAAATTAATCATAATACTAAAAATTTAAAATGTTGAAATCTATATTATTAATACTCTTGAAAAGCCATTTTTCACTTTTCATATATGTGTAAGAATTTGAGGGGTTTTGAATTCTAAAAATTTTATTACAGCATGTTTTTGGGGGTATGATCAGCGATTTTCTTAGCGACAACGACATGTAAAAAAACAATAGGGGCTGGTTTAACCCCTTTTACCCCTATACCTGTTTTTGTTTTTTATTGTCGCGTTTAGATGTATCTACCTGAAAAACAACAAAAAAGGAGGCGACACCCCTTACCCAAGTGTCGCCCTCATAGCATGACATGACCTAACCGAATTGTCGCAATAAAATGTTGGCTCAAAAGGCAAATATCCTCTAGGGCCAATCACAAATTATAAGATCATCTACTTGAAATCTCATCATATTTCTCATACGGCAGGTTCGTGATGAACTCGATATCAAAGTCCCAATCATCATAATCATCGTCTTGCCATATGAAGTCTTTTGAACTAACTATATGATACTCTTCGCCAAAACATTTTAATACGTTTCTTAGCAGGATTTCTTCAATATTTGCAGTGTCACCGTTGCAGATGATTGCAAGGAACCCATCTTCATTGGACCATACATTTCCTATTTTCCTAATGTCTTCTTTCTCTACTTGAATGTTCATAATTCTTTATTGTTTTTATCATGTTTTCTACTGATGATGCTCAGTGTAATGCCTCTCGACGCCAGATATCTCACAAAGCGCTTATACTGTTGCTTGCGTTGGCGTTTCCTAGGGCATATCACAAAGAGGTCCATCAGTTTTATTGTCAGCTCATAACCGCAGCCGCAGTCATAAGCCGTCTTGAATCCCTCATCATGTTGCTTGAGGGATTCTATGTCGAGGGCGAAATACCGCTCCTCAAGTTCATCGCTATGGCTGTATTTCATTTCGTTTTCCTTGATTTGATGGTTAAGGTTACACCCCTATTGGCCAGTTCCTTGAGCAGCCCGTTGTAGGCATCGATTCGCCTTCTTGCCCTTGGGACCAATACAAGCAAATCTTGTAATTGGACCGTGAGGTGTTGTCCTTCAATAAGAGGTCCATACTTTGCCTCTAGTTTCTTGATTTCATCGGCATATGGATCACCCGGTTGTTGCCCGTCATCCATATCACTCGGTGCCGCATCTAACTCATTTTTCTTCTCAGCCCCAAGACACAATCTGCGGAAATCGTTCATCGGCTGTTGCGCAGTCTCTGGCATAACAGAAAACAGCGCCTGCAATAATTGAATCATATCTTCTCAAATAACTCATACGGTAAGTTTGTGACATACAGAATATCGTATACTACTTCTCCCTCATCATTTTCCCATATGTAGTCTTCGGCCTTAATAACCTTGTAATCATCACCGAAGCACTTCAATATGGATCTCAACAGAATCTCTTCAATGTTACAAGTGTCCCCGTCGCATACTATCGCCAGGAATCCACTCTCGTTATAGCACGTATGGCCGATTTTCTTAATGTCCTCCTTTGTTACTTCTATTTTCATAATCTACTCACGTGTATCTTCCCTACATTTCTGTAGCAAGCTGACTAAAAAGTTATTGTTTATATAATCCTCATTTCCATTCCATGACCGAAACTTTGTAACTCTTTCATCCATTGTCATTTTATCAAAATCTTGATGAGCCGCCTTAAATTCCGCAACCATTTTCTGCATCTGTTCAATTATGCTATCGAATGAATACATGTTTGACAGTTCATCATAGGATTCCATTATGGCAGAATAAGCATCTTCCACATCTAGATCTTCAAGATAATATTCCCTATTGGTATAAAAGCGTTTATTGATGCTCGACCACAATACAAAGTTAAAATCCAGAGGATGGGTATTGACAAGAATCTTGGGAGGAAGAGGTTTCGTTCTCAAATACAAATCCAACTCCGTCTTTGATATCTCGCCTGCTTCATACTTAAACAGATAAAAGTACACGTGAAATGCGACATTCATCAAAACCTGTTGTTCACCCATCGCACAACTAATGCCTGGAGGGGTTATAGTTTTGTCTGATCGACCGGCCATCTCTATAGCAGCGTCTTCAGCATTGTCAAACACCTTAATCACTCTAATTATTTCTTTTTCTTTTTCCATAAGTATTTATTTGAATTTTAATAAATTATATATGTTCATTCCAACAATAAGGAGATCATACCATTCAAATCTCCTTTTTCATCATTACATAAGGCTATACTCCGCCATTTTCCGCGTTTTTTACATTTCAGGGCCTATTGAATACGATTTCTCTTGATTTTGGCTGGAATAATTGATATTTTGATTATATTTGCAGTCACGAATAAGAAGATATAATCTTCTTATAACCTGAAAGCGACCAATAACATGAACGATATAGCAAACTCCTTTGCGGTTATATAGGCTTTGGTCGGCCTGCAGGGACTGCTTGGGAGTTTGTTTTTTAATGAAATAGACATTGATAGGCGTATTTCCCATAAGATTTTTTGTTCTGTGCAGAAAGACTGCACATTTGTGTTCTTATTTTGCGCCGTGAACAAAAAATTTCAACTTTAAAACATCAACGCTATGAAAGTATTATCCGTACAGCAACCGTGGGCATCGCTGATAGCAGCTGGCATCAAAGATGTAGAAAACCGCACCTGGAAACCCAGAGAGATTCCAAATCGAATTCTCATTCATGCCAGCAAGAAGTGTTCTTTACGCACCATTTCCAATGAACCGATTGAATGGATTCAAGAAATGCTAAACGAACAATTGATGGGCAACTTGCCTGATTTTCCCGATATGCCAGGCAATGCCATTATCGGCTATTTCTCCATTGAGCGTATCGATCAAAAGGTTAATGGCAGCATTTGGGCATCTGGTGATGATGACATGGAGGGGCTGTACTATTGGCATGTCAAGGACTGCTATCTTTTTGATGAACCATTACTCGATGTGAAAGGCAAACTCCACCTCTGGGAATATGAGATGGAGGAGAGCAATATGCCACCGTCACATAAAGTTGAACTGAGACAATATCAAGACAGGGGGGATGAATTGTTCATTCCTGTGAATGATAAGCGCTGGGAGAAACTTGGAGAGAACCAGGCCTTGAACTTCGATTTGGGGTATTTTGCATCAAGCGAGATGTGCCAAGAGGAATCATACGAACTCAAACCCTACAAATATATCATTTTAGGCAATAAGGGCCAGACCCGTAAATTCCGTCTTACTGAAGACACCTTCTTCTATACAACGCTCAATCAGAATAATGAGCCCGAGTTGTATAACTCTCTAATCAACCCGGATGGAGAATTCCGAAGAATCGCTCAATTTGTATGGGCAGAAGAAATCAAATAATCTTGTAAGGATATGCCAGTAAATAAGAACGCAAACATACGATACAGAGCTCTCGACGCGTGTTTCCGAGACAAGCGACGTCGTTACTTCATCGAGGATCTTATTGATAAGTGTGAAGAGGCTTTATTGGGATTCAACGGTAAGGGCGGAGTGAGTCGTCGTCAGATTTTTGACGACATCCGCTACATGAAAAGCGAGGCCGGTTATGGCATCGAGCTGGATGAATTATATGACGGGAAACGCAAGTACTACCGCTACAAGGACACGGATTTCAGCATCAACCAGCAACCGATCAGCAAGGCCGAGGCGCAGCAACTGCAACAGGCTATTGTGACGCTGACACGTTTTCGTGGCTTGCCTCAGTACAGTTGGATTGAGGAGGTGATTACCAACCTGGAACACCGCTTCAACCTCGATGGCAAGAGTGTTGGCGTTGTGTGCTTCGAGCAGAACCGCCTGCTCAAAGGTCTGGAGTATCTTGGGCCGCTGATCGATGCGGCAACCGAGCACAAGGTGCTTAAGGTGAACTACCGCAATTACAAGAATGGCGGTCGCGACATGGTTTTCATTCTTCATACCTATTACCTCAAGCAATACAACAACCGCTGGTTTGCTTTCGGGTATAATGAAGAAGCCCAAAAGATTTCCATCGTTGCCCTTGACCGCATCCAGAGCCTGGAACCGATAGACAGCATTCAGTTCAAGGTCAACAATGAGATTGACTTTAATCACTACTTCGATAACGTCATTGGCGTCACCATCCCTGATGACCCGACGGTGCACACTGTGGTATTCAAAACCAACGAGGGCCGCTACCCTTATATCGCTTCAAAACCCCTTCACCACTCGCAGCGCATCGTTGACCGCAAACAGTACATGTTGCGTATAGATGTCGCTATCAACCGAGAACTGGAGCAGAAAATTCTCTCTTTTGGCGCCGATATTGAAGTGCTTGAGCCAGAGGACTTTCGTGAGCAGATTAAGAAGAAAGTTGAAGAAAGTTATAAAAAATATTTTCCTGCGCAGTAAAACCGCACAGGTGAGATATAATTTTGCAGCATCAAACAATATAACAGATTTAATACAATGAAACAGATTGCATTTAAGAATTTCCGAAAATTTGCTGACTTGCCTCCTATGGATTTGGCTCCTATAACTGTGCTGGTTGGTGAGAATAATGCAGGAAAATCAACTGTTGTTAAAGGCATATTAGCCTTTTCTGACTTCTTGAAGAAGCGTTCGTCAATTAATCTTGATGATCTTTCTTTGTTTGAAGAAGATAGCAATTTAAGTGGTAAACAAAGAAATGATAGTCGCAAAAGGACTGTTTTGAAATATTTGCAAAATGTCAAATTTTTCTTCAATACGAGTTATTTGGCACATATTGGCACTTTCAAAAGGGCATTATATAATAAAACAGACGATAATTCAATCACATTCAAGGCTAAAATTGGATATACAACATTAGGAATTACTGTAACAGGTAATCCAAGGGATGAGGAAGCAGTAAGTGCAAATGTGACAGAAATTGAAATTTTATGGGATAGAATAAATGTATCTATGAATTTCAATCTAGTAAAAGACTTAGCAACTGTTCGTTTTTATCCGCAAAGTGATTCTGATAATGATTTCATAGAAAGAGATGATCAAACCAGAAAATACTTTGATGGTTTTAACAAACAATACAGTTTTGAAATGACTATCTCTGATTACTGGCTGTCATTGTACCAACCTGATATTATTAGAGCTTTATTGACTTGTGTTGAAACTGCAATAAATGTGACAATATTCCCGACATTACCGGAAGGACGATACTTATATTTATCACCAAGATTAGAAAGGGCAATGGAAATGTGCCCATCTATTCGTGACATTTCAGACGAGACATTAGAGTTTATCAAGTACTTTTGTAGATGTTTTTCTACGAGGCGAGATGAAAAAGACTACCCACAGTTTAGATTACATATGAGCCAACGGATGTCTTTATCAGAAATGGTTGATATTGAATATATCTATGCTCATGCTGTAACTCAAACAGTTGTATATAGCGCAAAAGACACCAATGATTATTTGTCACACACAATACATGAGTATGCCCCACTAGATAGGAGCGCCTATAAGCATAAATTCATTGCTAATTGGATGAGAGAATTTGGAGTCGGAAATGACTTCTCAATTAAGTCTGTAGGAGGTGAGGCTCATATTGTTTACATTCAAAATTCAGATGGGCAAAAAGTAAACCTCGCAGATAAAGGAATGGGGTCTATACAACTAATGGTCCTGCTTTTTCGTTTAGCTATTTCATTGACTAGGTCAAATAATGACAGGAGGAGAATTAGGATTACTAATGAGAATAGATCCATTTTTATAATTGAAGAACCAGAGCAGAATTTGCATCCAATGCTTCAAAGTAAACTTGCAGATTTGTTCTTTGAACTAAATACCAAATATGGTTTTCGTTTTATTATTGAGACTCATTCTGAGTATTTAGTACGACGTTCACAAGTTATTGTAGGCGAGAATTTCTCGACTGAGAACAAATTGAGTCGCAATCCATTTAAGGTGTACTATTTCCCATCAGAAGGCGATCCATATGATATGGTATATACCACATCTGGACTCTTTGAAAAGAAGTTTGGTGATGGCTTTATTAATGAAGCCGGAAAACTTCACATGGCAATATTGAAGAACGCTAAGAAAAATCAGTAGGGCTATGTTTAAAGTATTCATATCAGCTTCTTCGCTTGAAAAAATGTGTTTAGACGAAATGGATAAGAATTGGGAACAACAAAGTTCCTGGTTCTTGATTTTGTCTAAACAGAAAGTCGTCTATCTCGATAAGAATATTGGGTTGCAATGGTCCGAAAGCGATGATTTTTTCAATGATCCCTTATATATTTTTTCAGAAAGTTATGGAATTGAACTTCAACAAGCTGAAATAGATTTCAATAAATCCAGCAAAGAGAAATCTAGTGTTTTTTTGAATGAGCCGCAAGGTGCGTTTCTGCTTGATGTTGATAAAGAGACAGCTGAATCGATTCAAAGACAGTATGGGATTATCTGTCAATCAACAAGCAACCTTGCCTCCTGTCCGTTAGATCTAGAAGAAGAGAAAATACCTTTGCGTAAAGGTAAGAAAAGTAAATCATGGCAAGAGATTTTTGCGAATGTTAAGGAAGTTCCATCAAATGCTTTAATTATTATAGACCGTTATATATTCAGCAATGATGGTGTTACTGACATTCAAGATGGTATTAATAATATTAAGAATATCATAAAAGGGATAATTCCTGATCATTTATCCTGTGATTATCATATTTTAATCTTATTTGACTCGTTTTGTTCACAGGAGGGTTATAATTTGGAAAATTTAGCAGAAGCGCTGGATGCATTCAAGCGAATTGAGCTTAACCGAGATTTTAATATTATTATAGAATTGTATTCTATTACAAATCAATGTTTCAATTACGATATAACACATAACCGAAAAATCATCTCAAATTATTATAAAGTGTTTGCTGATCATTTGTTTAAGGCCTTTTTGCCGTCAGGAAACGCATCATGTACTCAGAACATAAGGATTGAACGAGCTTATTCTTTTGGCCTACATAAAGATGGAGAAGATGCTACAATAATTGAGATACAGAATGATTTAAAAGACTTGAAACTGCTGCATAAAGAAGCATTAAAGCACATCAAAGTAAGAAGTGATATAGCAGATGATTATGAAGCAATTTGTGACGCTGATAAGGATTCTGATGTCCCGGACATAAGAAATAGACTTATTGTGGTGTGATTTTTTTGAAAATTCTTATTCCAGTGCAGATAGACTGCACAGGTGTGTATTAACTTTGCAATGTGAAACTTAAAAAACAGTTGACGAGATATGATAACTGGGGAGATAAAAAATAAGATTGACGCCGTTTGGCAAACGTTTTGGGAGAAAGCTGGCATCACTAATCCGATGGATGTGTTGAGCCAGATGACTTATCTGTTTTTTATGAAGATGCTCGATGATGCCCAGATCAAGAAGGAGGCAACGGCTAACTTGTTTGGTGGCAAGATCACCGATGCCACATTCCCCGAGGGTGATTGGACGCATCCCGATTCCACACCAGAGCGTCCCATCAAGGTGCCTTACCGCTCACTGCGTTGGCAATCGTTCAGCAAGCTCAGTAGCGAGAACATGTTTGACCACGTTCGCAACTACGTGTTCCCATTCATCAAGACCTTGGGACACGGCAGCGGCTCGGCATACTCTCGCTATATGACAGACGCTGTGTTCCTCATCCAACGTCCCAAGGCATTGCAGAGCATCGTGCAGCAGATTGATGACCTGGACATGGAAGACCGCGATACCATGGGCGACGTGTATGAGTACATCCTGGGCAAGATGGCGACTAGCGGCACCAATGGTCAGTTCCGTACACCTCGCCACATCATCCGCATGATGGTGCAGCTCATGCAGCCGTCTATCGCCAAGCATGACCGTATCTGCGATCCTGCCATGGGCAGTGCCGGCTTCATTGTTGAAGCAGCGCGATATGTCAAGGATCATGAGTCCAAGGCTTTGGTCAATACAGACCAGCTTAATTACTACCGTAACGAGATGTTCAGCGGCTTCGATACCGATGCCACCATGCTTCGCATTGGAGCCATGAACATGATGCTCCACGCCGTGGAATCTCCCAACATCGATGGGCGCGACTCGCTCAGCGACGAGAACACAGACACTGAACGTTATTCTCTCGTGCTCGCCAACCCGCCCTTCACAGGCAGCCTGGATCGTGAGAGTGTAAGCAAGTCGCTACGCGTCATGGTCAACTCCAACAAGACCGAGCTCTTGTTCTTGGCCCTGTTCGTGCGTATGCTCGAAACGGGCGGGCGTTGTGCCAGCATCGTTCCTGATGGCGTGCTGTTTGGTGGAAGCAAAGCCCATAAAGCCATTCGTAAAGAACTGGTCGATAATCAACGCTTGCAAGCCGTTATCTCGATGCCAAGCGGCGTGTTCAAACCTTATGCTGGAGTGAGCACCGCCATCTTGATCTTCACCAAGACCAACGCCGGAGGCACCGACAAGGTGTGGTTCTATGACATGAAAGCCGACGGCTTCTCGCTTGACGATAAGCGCAACCCCATTGACGAGAACGATATCCCCGACATCATTGAGCGTTGGCAACACCTCGATGCCGAGGACAAACGCAGTCGTCGTGACCAGAGTTTCATGGTACCCGTTGAGGAAATCCGAGAAAACGACTACGACCTCACCATCAACAAGTACAAGGAGGTCGAGCGTGTCAGGGTAGAGTATGATGCCCCCGAGGTTATCATGCAACGTGTTCTGGAGCGACAAGCATACATCACTAAGAAGTTGAACGACATTAACGAGAAGTTGGTCCAATGAAAAAATCAATAATCCTACTAGTCCTATGCCTCATGGCGTTTTGTGCTCCACTTCAAGCAGAGCACATGAAGTTCATGGGCATCCCTTTGACTGGAACAATTACGCAGTTCCAGAGCAAACTGCAAGCCAAAGGGATGAAGTATGACAAGACGACCAGCCAGTTATTCCCTGCTGGGATACGTGCATTTAAGGGCAGTTTTGCTGGAGAGAAGGCCGATGTCTATGTTTACTATGACCCATCGTCCAAAATTGTCTATCGAGCAAAGGCTGTAGTCGGTTATTATTCTGAGTCTCTTTGCGAGCAAAAGTATGACGAAATGAAGTCGATGCTCTCAACCAAGTACAGTGACGCTTATGAAACGTCCGACTATCGAGAAGGGCACGAAGTCTATCATTATGTGACCTATGAACTTAAGGGTGAAGAAGTCAAAATCTTCGGCACGATTGACCTGTATGTTACTGATGCCGAGTTGTGGGATGACTACAAGCAATATCTGCACATAGATTATTCCGATATGCAGAATACTGTTAAGAATGAAGACAGCAAGATGAATGATCTTTAATTGAAAACGCAATGAATAAACACGGCTGGACATATAAGAAACTCGGTGAGGTTGCAACTATCATCAGCGGTAGCACCCCAAAAACAAACATTCCAGAATACTGGGATGGTGCTTATTATTGGGTCACACCAGCTGAATTAGGTAAATCAGTCTATATCGGTGAAACTGAAAGAACAATTACGAATGATGCTGTTAGCAACACCAATCTAACCCTTTTACCAGTGGGAACAGTTTTATTGTCTTCAAGGGCTCCTATTGGCAAGATTGCTATCACGACTGCGCCGATGTATTGTAATCAAGGCTTCAAGAATATAGTTTGCTCAGAAGAGCTGAACAATAAATTTACCTATTACTTCATTGGTCATATCGTCCCTTATCTGCAATCTTTGGGAAGAGGAGCGACCTTCAAGGAAATTTCCAAGACAATAGTTGAGAATGTGAAATTGCCAGTGCCGTCGATGGAGGAGCAGGAGGCAATTGTGGCGGAGTTGGACGAGATCAACGAAGCGATTGCAGCATTGCAGCAGCAAGTCACTGACCTCGACACGCTCGCCCTATCCACCTTCTACGATATGTTCGGCGACCCAGAAACCAACCCTAAAGGCTGGGATGTGAAGAAAATTGGCGATATCTGCACATTAAAAAGTGGAGACTCTTCTGCCAACAATTCAAAAGAGGGTAATCTCCCGTATGTCAAAGTCGCAGATATGAACCTTGCTGAGAATGCAGATTACATATTAACATCTTCAAAATTTGTTGACAGAGAACAAAATCAACGTGGTGTTTTCCCTATTGGCACGATTATTTTCCCTAAAAGAGGTGGAGCAATCTTGACCAACAAAAAAAGAATGACAAAAGTTGAGGTGTGTTGTGACCTGAATGTAATGGGGGTAATTCCAAGTGAGGTAATTGATAATATTTATCTTTATCAATGGTTTAAAATTTTCGACTTGTCAAAAGTTACTTCAGGTTCCACAGTTCTTCAACTTAATAATTGTGATATTGCACCACTAAAGATTTCACTTCCTCCTCTCGCCTTGCAGCAAGAATTTGCGGCAAAGGTTGAGGCGATGGAGTCGGCAAAGGCTGAGATTAACGCTCAGATTGCCGAGATGCAGACCTTGTTGGCATCCCGTATGGACTATTATTTTGACTAAAACTGAACTGGACAATGGATAATAACGGCAACATTATCATCTATCAGAGCGAAGACGGCAAGACTCACATTGAGGTGCGTGTCGAGCAAGAAACCGTTTGGCTGACGCAACAGCAACTGTGCGAACTCTACCAGTCAAGCAAATCAAATGTGAGTGAGCACATTAAACATATTTTTGAGGACGGCGAACTGGATGAGAGTTCAGTTGTTCGGAAATTCCGAACAACTGCAGCCGATGGTAAAACCTACGAGGTAAATCACTACAACCTCGACATGATCATTTCGCTGGGCTACCGCATCCGCTCGGTGATTGCCACCCACTTCCGCCGCTGGGCCACCGAACGCCTCAAGGAGTACATCATCAAGGGCTTCACCATGGATGATGAACGCCTCAAGCAACTGGGTGGCGGCAACTACTGGAAGGAACTGCTCGACCGCATCCGCGACATCCGCTCGTCGGAACGTGTGCTCTATCGCCAGGTGCTTGACTTGTATGCCACAGCGGTCGATTACGACCCGCGAAGCAACATCTCGGTAGCCTTCTTCAAGATTGTCCAGAACAAGCTGCACTATGCCGCCCACGGCCACACCGCTGCCGAGGTGCTCTATGACCGCGCCGACAGCACCCAGCCGTTCATGGGCATGACCTCCTTCAAGGGCGACTGGCCCACGCTGCAGGATGCCCGCATCGCCAAGAATTACCTCACGCAGGAAGAACTGAAAATCCTCAACAACCTCGTATCGGGATATTTCGACTTCGCCGAGATTCAGGCCATGCGCCATCAACCCATGTACATGGCCGACTACATCAAGCAGCTCGACACCATCCTGACCTCGACAGGCCAGGAACTGCTCACCGACAGCGGTAGCGTGAGCCACGACCAGGCCATGGCAAAAGTCAAGAATGAATATGACCAATGGCGTGAACATACCCTCTCACCGGTTGAACAGGCCTACTTCGACACCATCAAAGCCCTCGGCAAGAAAGGGAAGAAAAAAGATGGTGACGAATCGTCAAAACAGGAAACAGATTAAAACGTCCTAATTAAAGATAAGCTATGCAAAACTTCGATATCCTCAGTAATCATAAAGCTTTCACAAGGCTTCATCAGTACTGCATCACTGCAGAGATTACGCAGAAGAGCAATCCCAATGAGAGTGCACTCAACAGCCGCCGTGCACTTGAGAACATTGTCGATGTGATTTACTATCTCAAGGATTTTGAGATTGCTGATCATGCTTCTCTCTATGACAAAGTGACGAAGCGGGATTTCGTCGATTATATAGGTGACGAAGACTTGCTCCGCAGACTGCACTATATCCGCAAGGCGGGCAACCGTGCCGCCCATGTCGGAGACGTGAAAGGGGGAATGTCGTTTTTTGCAGTGCTCAACCTCTATGATTTCATCTGCTCCGTGTTGGTGAAGATCGGTCTGATTGACGATTATCCCCCGTTTGACCGTGAGCTCATTCCCAACCAGGCACCAGTCCATGTGGCTCCGCCAGAACCGGAACCTATTGACCCTGTCACTGTCGAGCCCTATCAGGGTACACTCAACACGCCATTGGTTGTCAAGAAGAGTCCTGGCCTCACTGAGCAAGAGACCAGGGAACTGTTCATCGACATGATGCTGCATGAGGCCGGCTGGGAAATCTGCACTGAGAAAGGCGTGAAGACTCCTGGAAAGGCTTGCATCGAGATTAAGGTAAACGGCATGCCCAACAACGAAGGTGTTGGCTATGCCGATTATGTGCTTTATAACGACGACATGCGCCCACTTGCCGTCATTGAAGCAAAGAAGACCAGCAAGGACACGACCGAGGGCTATCACCAGTCAAAACTCTATGCCGAGTGCCTCGCCCATGAGTGCGGCTATGAGCCTGCAAGGTACTGTTCCAACGGCTTCAAAACCGAGTTTTTTGA
Source organism: Sodaliphilus sp. (assembly GCA_045114435.1). Classification (GTDB taxonomy): domain Bacteria; phylum Bacteroidota; class Bacteroidia; order Bacteroidales; family Muribaculaceae; genus Sodaliphilus. Next base: position 22,773 of record JBGUKK010000083.1, on the reverse strand, counting down.
CATGCTGGGCTATCCGCACCGTGAGGTCTTTGCCTTCCACAGCAAGAAAGACCTGCAGATTATGCTCGAGAACCGCAATAGGTCACTCATTACCGACATGGATGTGAACAAGGAAATTGCAGGACGCTACTACCAAGAAAAAGGCATCAAGGCTACTTGCGAAGCTTTTAACCAAAAGCGCCGCCATGCTCTTATCGTCCTGGCTACTGGAACAGGCAAGACTCGACTCGCAATTGGTCTGGCAGAGTTGCTGCAGCGCAACAACTGGATTCAGCATGTGCTGTTCCTTGCCGACCGTCGTTCTCTCGTACGCCAAGCTGCAAGAAACTTTACCAAGCTGTTGCCCAACGTCACTACCTGTGACCTCACTAACAAGAATAACAATCCCGACTATAACGCCAGCATTGTATTCTCGACCTACCACACGATGATCAAGATGGTGGACAATGATGACAAGAAGTTCTCCGTCGGCCACTTCAACCTCATTGTGGTGGATGAGGCTCACCGTTCAGTCTTCGGCAAGTTCGGCGACATCTTCCACTATTTCGACGCTTTGTTGCTGGGACTGACCGCAACGCCGCGTGAAGATGTGGATAAATCCACCTACGAGTTGTTCCACCTGGAGGATGGCGTACCCACTGCTGACTATCCTTATGAACAAGCCAAAGAAGATAAATATCTTGTGCCTTATCGTCAGCTTCGCAAGGAGTCGGCAATCATCGACAACGGCATCAAATATGATGACCTTACGCCCGAGGAAAAGGAGCAGCTCGAAGTCGTGTGGAAATATGAGCAGGCCGATTCCGCTCTTGACCCCGATGAGCCGGGCGTGCCTGGAGACCCCAATGCACCAGGTGAATACCTGCCTCGAAATATCAACCCTGGTGAAATGTTCAAGTACATCTATAACAAGGACACCATTCGTCGAGTGCTTAACGACCTGATGACCGAGGGCCTGCGCATCAATAACGGTGACATGGTGGGCAAGACCATCATCTTTGCCTTTAACCACAAGCACGCCGAGCTCATCGTGAAGGTGTTCGGGGAAATGTATTCCGAACTTGGACCCGAATTTTGCCAACTCATTGACAACCAGGTGAACTATTCGCAGAACCTGATTGACCGCTTCAGTGAGGCTGACAAGATGCCACAGATTGCTGTGAGTGTTGATATGCTCGACACCGGCATAGACGTGCCCGAGGTGTTGAACCTTGTGTTCTTCAAGAAAATCTTCTCCAAAATCAAATTCAACCAGATGATTGGCCGTGGTACGAGGCTTTGCCCAAGTCTATTTGGCTCACGTGATGAAAGTATCGAAGGTATTGACCCTGAACATGACAAGACCGAGTTCTATATCTTTGACTACTGCCGCAACTTCGAGTACTTCAGTGTCAACCCCGACGGCCGTGGCGGTATGCCTCAACCACAGTCCATCACGTCGCGACTGTTCAACATCCGCGTCACCATCGCTACCATCCTGCAAGCACCACAGCACCAGGAAGATGTTTTCGCCAAGGCCATGCACGATGCCCTCAAGGAGCAACTGCATGCCCAAGTGAAAAGTCTGAGCGACCACCGCATTGATGTGCGCCTCCATTGGGAGACGGTTTATAGATATCAGCAGAAGGACAACTGGATTGCATTGACTGACCTCGATGTAATTAGGCTTTGCGATGAAGTTTCGCCCCTCCTCATCAGCAACGATGAAGATAATGGTGCCAAGGCATTTGATTTGCTGATGCTCAATCTCCAGCTCTCCACCATTGAAGAAGGGCATGAATCGGAACGCAGCAACTGCCTGTTTAAGTTGGGTGTCATTTGCCAACTGCTGGAGCAGAAGGCAAGTATTCCGCCAGTCCTCGCCAAGATGGAAACCATCAAGGAAGTTCAGCGAGAGGAGTTCTGGGAAGAGCTCACATTGAGCAAACTTGAGCGAGTTCGCTGCGAGCTGCGTGACCTCATCAAGTTCATCACAAGCCCGGAAAAGAAGACCTTTGTTGTTAATATCACTGACATCGTGAAACCCGCCCAGGGAGGAGAACTGCCCATGAGCGGCACTGCCACCTATAAGCAGAAGGTGCTCGACTACTTGCGGGAGAATATCGAGAGTCCTGTACTCAAGAAGATCTACAACCTTGAACAATTGACCGATGAGGATATCCGCGAACTGGAGCGCATCCTGTGGCAAGAACTTGGCTCAAAAGAGGATTATGACAATTATGTGGGCAATTCGTTGTTTGGCGGAAATGTAGCAGCATTCATCCGCCGAATGATGAATTTCGACTATGACGTGGCTCTCAAGAAATTCCATGAGTTCTTGCAGACAGAGGAACTCAACTCGATGCAGATTGAATATCTGCACAGCATCCTCGCCTATGTGAGCTCATACGGTGACATCCTGGCCGAGAAGATGAGCGAGACCGCGCCATTTAACGAGTTCAACTGGATCCCGACCTTCGGTGACAAGACGGCCCAGGTGGTCAACTACATCCGCGAGTTACACAAAGTCATCATCGCATAGCGGATATAGAATGGTTGTGGAGTGTAGATATTTGCGCTCCACAATCATTTTTTGATAAAATAAATTTTGAAATGCAGAAAGACTGCACAGTTGTGTCTTACCTTTGCATTGTGATTCAGAAAGGACAAATATCATATCGTTAAAACCAGTGTGACATGAAGGACAATTCCATGATTAAATCGGTGCTGAAAAGCCATGTACAAGCAAAGATTGACGAAGCAGTGCAGTCAACAGAGAACGCCATCCTGGTGTTCATGGGTATCGAGCAATTTGCAGACATCGATGAACTGTCGGCTCATATTGCCGCCCCTGAAACTTATTCCATCAACGGCAATAAGAAGGTCTTTAACAAAGCCTGGTTCTCCAGTCTTTTCCCGACCTTGCTCGCCCCCTTGCAGGGTGACTACCACATCTTGTCGTTTGCTCAGTTCAGCTATTTGATTTCATATGTCGCACCTGATTTCTTCAAGGATAGGATTGTCATCATGCGTGACGGTCTGAGAAACCTGCTGCCGATCTCAAAGGAAGAATACATAGAGAAGTCGGAGAGCGAGAATCTCGAATCTCGCCCCGAGGATATGCCCGACTATATGGCTGAGCAGATTCAGATCGGTGACAACTATTTCTACTCGCCTAAAATGCCAGTCGAGCAGTTCCGCATCATTGACATCTTCAGTGATCAGGAGATCATGTCATCGGCCAGCAGTGATAATGACTGCGAGGTCATCGATATTGTCAATGATCCCCTTGGTATGGACACTTTCATGAGCAAGTGTCTTGATGAGGCGAACTTCAACCGCCATGTTGCAGCGAAATTCTTCAACAAGCATCCCATGGAAGATCGAGTCATGGCATTGCTTGAGAGACTCAATTGGCTGCTGCAGCAATTCGGCGGCTCCGTCCAAATCCTGAACGAGACCGAGATTGAAGACGAGCATCAACCCTCGGAGCGTGCCGTTGAGTTACTGCATGAGTATTGGGGCGACGATGCCATGTTCCGAAACATCAAGGTTTATAGCAATCCGAGCTATAACAAGGATATCAAGAGCATCTCACAGGGTCTGATTGTTGACACTGTTATTGACGAGTATCAGAAAGCAACCAACGGCATAAAGCCGAAAGACTTGTTCCTTACTGCACCGACAGGGGCAGGAAAGTCACTATTGTTCCAACTGCCGGCATTCCATGTCTCATCATGTGGGGATGTGACCATTGTGGTGTCACCGCTCATCGCACTGATGAAAGACCAGGTGGAACAAATCCGACGCGACCGTGGCTTCAAGAAAGTTTACTATATCAATAGTGAGCTTAGTCTCATCGACCGTGAGCGTGTCATCGATGATTGTAAGAATGGCGAGATAGATATCCTTTATCTATCGCCTGAGCTCTTGTTGTCTTACGACATATCCTATTTTATCGGTGACCGCCGATTAGGTTTGATTGTGATCGATGAAGCCCACCTGATTACAACTTGGGGCCGTGACTTCCGTGTTGACTACTGGTTCCTGGGCCAGCACATCAACAAAATCCGCAAGATCAAAGACTACTACTTCCCGATGGTGGCCGTCACCGCAACAGCTATCTACGGCGGCGATAACGACATGGTGTTTGACAGCACCGACAGCCTCTGCATGGATTACCCGCACATCTTCATAGGTGAAATCAAACGCGAGGACATCTCCTTTGTCATCGACAACCATGAGAAGTTCAGCGCCAACCACGACAGCGAAAAGATCAATGAAACCGTTGCTTTCATTGAACAAATCGCTGAATTGGGCATCAAGACCATCGTCTATGCCCCTTACCGCAGGCACATCGATGCGATTATGCAGCAGCTGCAGCTCAACGGTAAGAAAGATATTGCCGTGCCGTATCATTCCGGCTTATCGGCTGACGAGAAGAACTTCGCTTATGAAGCTTTCAAGAAAAACGATGCCAAGGTAATGATATCAACCAAAGCCTTCGGCATGGGCGTGGACATCCCCGATATTCAACTGGTGTACCACCATGCTCCGTCGGGACTGCTCCCTGACTATATCCAGGAGATCGGCCGTGCTGCTCGTAAGAAAGAGATTAGGGGCTTTGCCGCATTGAGCTATGCAGCGCAAGACCAGGCTTTCAGCAAAAAGCTCTATGGCATCTCGGCCCTGCGACATTTCCAGATCCGTGAGGTCATCAATAAGATTTACAAGTTGTATATCGCTAACAAGAAGAAGCGAAACATGCTTGTGGCTGCAGACGACTTCAACTATATCTTCAATGAGACGAATGACCTCGACCAAAAGGTCATGACCTCGCTCATGATGATTGAGAAAGACTACGCAGCCAAGACACGTTTTAACGTGCTGATTGCGCGTCCCAAGAAGTTGTTTGTGAAAGTCTATAGCCGTGTGAACGATTATGGCTTGAGCCTGCTGGCCAAACGCTATAGAGGCTGCTTTACCAAGATTGCTGAACTCTCCCACGGCTATACGGTTGTCGAGCTGGACCTGGACAAGATCTGGGTGAAGAGTTTCAGCGACATCAGCTTCCCGATGCTGAAGAAGACATTCTACGACGGCAACCTGCTCCAGGATGCCGAGGCAGAATGCAAGCCACAGGTGAAACTCACCTTCAATCTCGATGCATCGGTTGATAACATTTATATGAAACTGGAGGCTGTCCTTGACAATATTCAGTCTTGCTTCTCAAGGCTGACTGGCCATTTCTTCACCAAGGACGAAATGGAGGAAGCCCTCGCACCTCTTATCGATGATAAGAAGCAGTGCGAGAAAATTGTCAAGTTCATCCTTGCCTCCTATTCACAACGTGGCTTCCAATATGATGTTGATAGCGACGCTTTCTTGCAGCGGAGAACTAACAAGAAGCAGGTGGCCACCTACCGCATTATCAACACCCGTTACAACAATTGCTTTGCAAGCCTCAAGCGGAGATTGCTGGCGCTTAAGGATACGCTTGACAAAAAGATATCCATCAAATACGCTTCGCTGGGAACTCAGAATCTGCTTGATCACATTCGCCTTGGCAGCCTTATTGAAATATTGGGTATGGGTACTTATGAAAGCCGTGGTGGTGACACGCCGATGATCTTCATCCGTATCAACGACCCGCTGCGCATTGCTGCAGATGCCAACGATAGAGGCTACAGAAACTCCATTCTCCATACGATTGAGAATCGCCACAAAATCAGCTCTGAGATTTTCGACCACTTCTTCCTGAAATCGTTCGACAATCAGCAACGGTGGGATTTCATTGAGGATTTCTTCCTTGGCGAAGCCAATGATGAACTCTTCAGTAAATATCCTGGTGGAGAAAGAAACCATGTCGATATTGTATCTTACATCAAGGAACGTGCGGATCACTTGACTGACGAGGAAGAGGAAAGCGAGAGCACTCAAGAAGGTATATCGACCTTTGCGCCTCGTGAAGGACAAACATACTATGATAACAGTATGTTGACCATCGATGGAGTCACCAAGAAACTGATCCGATGGATTTCTGATGACCCCGTAGCCTTGGATAAGGTGCGTCGTGAATTTCATTTAAGATTCCCGACGGACTCATATAACGTCCTGCACTCGCGTTTGGTTAACCGACACTTCACCTATTACAGGGATTCTAAGGGTTTAAGGCTCTACATAGACTTCCCGGGCTATAGTGAGAAAGTCATGGCTTCATGTCCCTATAGGGATGTGCCTGTGAAGTTCTACCATTGGTGGCGCAAAAACGAGGACAAGGTGACCTTGACCAAGGCACAGATGATCCAACTCTTCCTCAGAGTGAATCAGCTTGATGAAACGGCGCTCCTGAAACGTCATCGTGACATGCTGCGCAAAAGCGGCTTCTAAATCTTGACATGATGATTGTCGAAACGATGACATACGAGGAACTGTGCCGTGATTATGACAGGATTCACGACATCTACTATCCTAAGCTTAAGAACAAACTGGATAGGGACGGCCAAGAGATCAATAGAATTAAGCGTTATGTGCGCAAGAAGGGTAAACCCGAGAACCTGGTGTTTACTTATACCTATAAAGTTGATCTCAACACCACCTTCTATGCACTGGTAATAATTCCGGATTACAACTGTCTGAACAAGCAAGGACCAATTATCAATACGTTTATAACGTACAGAAATAGCTATGGCCTTAATGCAATGTTTAGGGGTGGTGCTCTCGACAATGATTATGTCATTGCTTATGACCATTTCTTTAGGCGCTTCATGGAGCGATCAATGAAGAAGCAAATGCCTATTGAAAATGTGATCTGTCACTTCATCGCCAACAATTCTAACTTTGCTTTAGCGTTGTGCCCGTCAAAAAAATACCCAAAGAATGTCATGGGTATTTCTAACGATGTCGTGGTCTTTGCTGAGCTGGTCGCTCCAAAAGTGACGCTGATGAAAACCTGTATCACCAGGGAAATGTTACATGACGACCAGAGACTCCCAGCAGAAGTTCTTGATATCAATGTTGACCTCTTAGCCGAGTTCAGAGCATTTATCTTGCAGCGCATGATGAATGGAGCGACTGGTCAACTCAAATATTACGATTTTTGTTGAATTTAAAGAATACGAACATGAAGAAGATTGTAACACTTTTAATCATCGCTATTATTTCTCTTGGCTGCTTTGCGTAATCATCATCGAGTAAACCGCCGAAGTATAGTGAAAATCCGAGCGCCAAGTTCCAGCTGTACCCAACGCAGAACATGTGGAACTTTATTAAGCTAAACACACAGACTGGAGAAATGTGGCAAGTCCAGTATGCCATCAACGACAACAGCAATCGTTTAGGCGTAGTCCTTAACGATATAGTTCTGGTCAGTGCCAGTGACGAAAAGGTCAATGGGCGATTCACACTCTATCCAACTGAGAACATGTATACGTTTATCTTGCTTGACACCATCGATGGCCGTTGTTGGCAAGTTCAATGGTCTAACCAATCAAGCAATCGCGGCATCGTTGACAGAATATATGACTTTTGAAGCAGATGAATGAAACCAAAGTAAGGGTGGCCATCAGCTTGATTTACTACAAGGCAGTAAAACCAGGCTTATTCATCGTTGACCTGAGTTGGGATGTCTGGCGCAAGTTTCTAAACGCCAGCCAACGGCAAAGGCAAGAAATAATTGTGCCCCAAGTAGCTCCCAGTGTAGAAGGCTCCGTCAAGGAACTTGTTTGGATCCCATTGGGGGACCAAAACAAGCTGCTAGTCGTTGACGAGAACGCTGTCATCAGTATATAATAGCTCCCCCTTGGAGATTAAATCTTAATATTGGTCTCTCATTGAGAGACGTTGGCCACAAACCATAGGGCTTTCAATTCTCGCCTCGGAACGCAAAAAGTGCGATCCGGGACGATATCTGTGAAAAAGCATTTTGCTGTGCAGATAGAGTGCACTTTTGAACATAAACTTTGCAGCAAGATAAAACAATTAGGAGTGTGGGCTGATGGTCGCAGGTTGGTAGCGAGCAGGCCCAGGTAAAATCTGGGCGTGATATAAGAGGTTCGAGTCCTACCCAACCCACACTTTTCAAAATCATATAAAACTCAGTCAGTTTTGCATAGCACTGACATAAAGCATTACAACAATGGAAATCAATTGCATCAATGATTATGAAGCGTTCATAGAAAGACTGCGCAATGTGATTCTTGATAATATCGTTGGCAATTATCCAGACAAAACTCAGGATATTGATGTCACTCTCGAACAAAGAGAACCTTTTGAACTCACTTTAACAATCAAAACAGTTAGTGAAGAGTTGGAAACGACTTTTGACTGCATTGATTTCATCAACCCATTTGAGGACTTAATTGAATGGCTGGAAGAACTGCTGAAGAATCAAGAAAATAAACCATTATTATTAGGCTATGGGTCCTGGCCACCGATTGTATTCTTTGAGCCTTTATTGAATGAGAACAAAAGTGGTTCTTTAGGCTATTTCTCTGTCTATCTCGTAGAAGATAGCAAGTTCGTTTTGGGCTCACGTTGCAATAAGTCTCAACTTATTGAGAGTTTCTATAATGCAATAGTAAACTGTGCCCTGGAGAGTGCTACTAATCATGATTTTATCGAAATGTGGATTGAGGATGCTTACTACAACAACAAACTTGAAGACAAGCCACTCAAAGAGTGGGCTAGATTGTTCATTGAACAAACCCGCTCTCCGCTTATCGAAGAGGCCATAGGCAAGCATGACGAATTCGAAGCGCGTTGCAACGATTGCCTTGCTAATATCAAAGAGCCAGAAACAAAAGACATTGCATCCGCCAAAATAAAAGCGGATGGCAAATCCATCCTTGATGCAAGTATAACAGTAAAGAAAAGTATGTAATTCAAAAGCTTTAGATGGACAACCCGTTTAAACAGCAAGATAGACATCAAAGCAACTGAGTGTGGAGTGATGGTCGCAGGTTTGGTAGCGGGCGTTCCCGAAAGGGCACGAGATAGGAGATTCTAGTCCTACCCGGTCCACACTTTTTCAAAAAAAATCTTGCTGTGCAGATAGAGCGCACTTTTGAGTGCTTACTTTGCACCGCAGGATTATAAACTCATGAAAGTGTGGGCTGATGGTCGCATAGGAGCGGGCATCCCCGGGAAACCGGGCATGAGATTGCGGGTTCGAATCCCTGCCAGCCCACACTTCTTATTAATTGAAGTCAACTTGTTTCATTTAAAACACATAACATTATGAAGAAACTCATGCTTTTCATGGCCGTTTGCCTCATGGGCATGGCCGCCACCGCTCAATCCTTTGAGCAGCCCGAGAAAATCAAAGTCTATTGCGAAGTGATGTGCGTCCAGTACAACCTCTTCAAGCAGGATGTCAATGCCCTAGTGGATTTCGGCATAGCCGAGCAGGGCAAGTATGCCAACGGCTGGATCTACAACAGCGAGAACAACAAGAAGTATTCTTTCGCCTCACCGATGAGTGTGTTTGCTTACATGGCCAAGAGAGGTTGGACGTATGAGGATGCCATCATCGTTACCGAGGGCGCGGGGCTTAGTGGCAAACAAAACGTTTGGCATTTCATTCTCACTAAGGAATTCCCAGCAAACTACACTCCTGATGATATCATCGGCGACATCGATTATCGCAACAAGTAAAAACGAAAATCTCATTTCCATTAGGATCTTGGCGGGTCAGCAATGGCCCGCTTTTCTTGCACAATTTCCTGTCTGACCTTTGTCGGTTGGACGGGATTTAGTAAATTTGCAAGTATAAAACTAACTTTAATCATGGACGATGCTCCCAGTAGAGAACAGCTCAAGGATCTTGTAAACTCACTCCGTGAGTTACAAGGCCGCATTCTTGCGCAGATAGGGCCACCGACGCACTTTCTGCAGTCGCTTGGTGCCAATGTTGAGCCGCTGAAAACGCCAATCTATGTCCTGTGGCAACTGCTGGGCTACGGCGACTTCCCGCAAAACAAGGTGCAGCGTCAATGGCTTGCGTCGTTCAAGACCTCACCGCCCGAATATCTCTCGGAGTGCATCACCCAGATCAAGAACGGTGACATTCCCATCGATGACCTCACGCTGCGCCGCACTCTCATCGACTTCTATTCAGAAATGATTACAGCCATATAATAAAGATTAAAGTGTATGAAAAAAGAGAGACCAGGAAATGAATCCCAATCTCTCTCAAGTTTTAGGTGAGCAGTTAGACAAGTGTCCACTGTATTTGTTGCTGTACCCTTAGACAAAAATCATTCTGTTCTTCTAAGGTAGGCAGGCTCTCAATCTTTTCATCAAGCCTATCCTTAAACAAATTCTCAATGTTGAGTGCGGTTTCCTCTGCAAAAGAGACTGGATTTAAAAAGTCATCCAAGATCCATGAATCTGTCAACCGGAGCAGAACTAAATCTCTAACCCTATCCGCAAGATAGATCTTGAGAACTAATTTCACGTGGTTAATGGCATCTTGATCACTTTTGCACCAATCGAGATGACATTCCTTGCCTTCCTTCTTAAGTTGATCAAAGATCCCATTAATACAGATGACATGGATTTCATCCCAGTCTTGCAGTGTTAACACATACTCTCTAGTGTAGAGACGTTGCTCACTCTTGCTACCTTTCTGATTGGTAGCCCTTTGCTTTACATTTTTCTTTGCCATAACAAAAGAAATAAGATGAATAATGAAACTTATTAAAACATTATTTCTTTCTTTTGTAATTAGTTATATGTTAATGGCATTTAGAAAGAAATATAAAGAAGAATAAAACCTTTACTTTGCATTTTTATAGTATTTACTCCATCACTGCTTTAATAGTTTCATCACTTCCAGTATGTCAAAGATCTGTGCTAAGCAGCTGCAAAAATAATACTTTTTTTTGGAACTGGAAAATTATGAGTAGATTATTGTTTGATTTCTGTCTTATACAATACCTGTATTCCTCTATGGTGCATGAACATGAAATCTGTGACTCCCCATAATCTTCGTTTTTGGGGTTCCGTTTACATGCGATACTCCAGTCATATTGGTACAACAAAGGCGCACCATTGCTGATGCGCCTCTGCTCTTAGAAATCTGTTATGCACGCTTATCCTCTCCAATGAGATTTTTTAGTGCCCTCTGCATAGTCCTTGTACTAACTGCGACATCCGGGTCGAGTTTTATATCATCCCATTTAACACCAGCTGCCCTCTGTTGACGAATCTGTTCTATATGTTCAGCTGTGAGCGTCGCATTGCCACTCTTCTGTGGTTCATCAGTGGTATTGTCACTCTTGCTACTACCCGCCTTGCTGCCTTTGGGCTTCTTGGGTTTGTCGGGTCTGGCATCTGCTTCGGGTTTGACCTCAACGAACTCGAAATGCAGATAACTATTGTCCTCATCGAGCTGAGTCTTTACATACTTGCAGACTAACACTCCTTCAGGGAACGGCATCCGGTGTCCCTTCGGCGCCTTCAAGCATTGGATGAATCTGTGATTTCTGCCAGTCGTTCCTTCCATGCGGAGAGCAATAACTGAGCCTGCCTGCTGTACACCTTTATCTCCGCCCTTGATAAACTCGGTAGTGAGGTGTTTCGAGTCGTTAATCTCATCGAGGTGAGCCGCAACGATAATAGTCAGCGTTACGCCGTTCGCCTTGGCGATCTTCTGAGCTTCCTCGAGCCCTTTGATGCATTCCTCATGACGATAGCCGTCAAGCTTGGTAACAGGATCAGCACAAACAAGTGTATCACGCTCGAGCGTGTTGGCTAAACGTTTTACATGGGCGAGGAAAGAGGTAAGGCTGATTACACCCAGATCCTCGGGGAGCACCCACATAAGATTCGCAACCTTGAGTACTTCGCCAGCACCATACTTACCCTCGAGCTCATCAGGGAAGTCTTCAATACGGTAGTACACGACATCCTGTTTGAGCGAAGCACTGCAGCTGTCGGGGAGGTATTCAGGGCGCACGCCCTTAGCGACAGCCAAGGCTGTCTGAGTCAAGAGCGAGCTCTTGCCCACATCGGCGCCAGCAACAATCATCGTGATTTGACCAGGCTTAGCATAACCGTCAACAATCCACTCTTTCTTTCCGAAGCCACAGGGACGATTGAACACATCTGCAGTCGAACGAAGGTTAGGAACCGTGTCAAGTGAGGAATCTTCATGGACTTGCTCTTGGGTTTCCTGCTGTGATTCTCTGTGCTTGCGGCGCTGTTCCTCGGCGATCTCGTTCATCTTGCGACGATGATCCTCCTCATCTTTAAAGCGCTTCTTGCGCTCCTCAGTCCTCTTCTCCTCGAGCTCTTTAGCGTTCTTGAGCTTGGCGGCTTCAATTTCCAAGGCGGCTTGGGTCTGAGTCTTCGTTTTAGACTTATTTGTGAAGAGATTAACCGCAGCCGTAATTGCTGCTGTAATTGCTGCAGATAAAGCCGCAAATCCAATTTTTTTCCAAGACATTTTCATTGTGTTGAATGTTTAAATGTTGTATTAATTAAATAGTTTAAAGTATTCTTTCTTAAGTGGTGCCGCTCAATTCTGGCCAGAGGGGCGGCACTTGTCCGGACGTAGACGGCGCTAGGCCGTGAGACCAGTGTGACGTTTTACTTTCAAGGAATTCTTACCGTTCTGTTTGCTCTGCCAACGGAGACCCTCACTTGCTTGGATCTGCTCCAGAATAAGGTCGTAGTCGAACAGCAGGACACGATCGGCACGGATGACAGCCGGGGCATGAATGGTACCGTTCTCAAGCCAGCGGCTGATTGTCGAGGTCGACACGGTGAGCGCCGAAGCAATCTCTTTCTTACCGTGCAGGATCCTCTTCTCCTTGTGTTCGGGCATGTCACGCAACGTGGCCTGTTGAACCGCGCTGCCTATGAGGTCGAACAACTCCTGGCCCGTCATGTCAATGACGCGCTTGTTGAGGAGCTGCTCGATGCTTATGTCGCTGTTATTCAATTTCATGGGGGCAAAGGTACGAAGACCTCAATAATGACCTATTTTTACCGTACAATTGGGCCTGAGTTGTACGGTTTTTGGGGATTTGTTTTTGAGATATGTGTTTTCAGGATGCTTTCAGGGTCGCTTATTTTGCACCTATGCCACCGTACGCTGGCGTGTTTTCCAGAGACAAAGATATAGCCTTATTGGATTACTACAAAATACCCTAGTGTTATTAATTGTCTTTGTCGTACAGGTAAGAGTATGTTGTACGGAAAATCAACGATGACGAATATACTTGTCCGCTTTTTATTGATTGGACATAAATGCGCGCGCACGTAAGTACTATACATTATTGAGCATGTATGCTATGATAACGATGGAGATTGTTCTGGGCATTAGTGGGAGCGTGTTCACAGTCTTCGTTTTTATCATAATGGTGGTATTCTCCAGCCTTGGGTACGGGCAAAAAAAAGCCGGGTATCGCCCCGGCACTAATCCTCTATCATATACTAATAAACTGTCTCTTTATATCATTATAGATGTGTTTTAAATTGTTCATGTCTACTGATTGCAACTCGCTGCCGTCAATAAGATACAAATCGGTATCAAGATGAGCGAACCGGTAAAGTCTATCAGATGTCTTATAGCACTTGCGTTTAATCTCACTATCTTCTTTTGTCTTTCTCTCAACGGAAGACTTATGCAATGAAGCACGTCTCACGCGATTAGGGCAGATAGCATTGATTGCATCACAATAGTAGTTAAGTGTTATACTGCGCTTAGAGCCGTTTTTATCGATAAAATGATAATTGAGGCCTTCAAGTACGTTGAATGCGAAGCGGTAGTAGGTAATCTTTGCAGATCGTTTTCCCACATTGATTGCTTTCATGATGTCAGCAACCCCCTTGTCTTCATATTCTATCACTTTTTGAAAAACATCTGGACTTAACTCTCTCTTCGGATTCTGGTCAATAGTCCGGAACTGAAATATCTTGCCTTTGTCATTTACCTTGACTTGTTGCAATCGTCCATTCAGGGCTATCTCCGGGTCGCCATTTATTGACTTAAGGGCAGATACTAATTCTTCCCATGTGATTTCAACCACGAAGAAACGATGTGATCAGTGATCATTCCTTGCTATATATAGTTGGGTTATCGTTTCTTGGCAATCTTTTATTTATATAGGCAGTTCGGCGGTGTTAAAGGGTGAGTGTTGCGGCGGATAAATCATACTTTCTTCATTCTTATAAACAGTAAATTCCTGTTTCATACAATCCTATGACTAGCAACATCCATGCCAAGTATTTCGGCTGTCAATTTTTGTTATGTAATGTCAGTGAGGGTGCAACACAGTGACTATTTTGGTAGGTTATATAGCGCATTCGGACTGACAAAGTGACTTGGCACGTGACAGATTTTACACATGTCGTTGAGTCATCAATGTCGCTAAAGGAGAGGGGGTACAAAAGGGGGCACATTTTTTATAAAAAATTATAAGTCGCTGATTTTCAGCGACTTATAATTTATTTTGTGGAGCTGGAGGGGTTTGAACCCTCGTCCAAACGTGGAACTAATAAGGTTTCTACATGCTTAGTCCTGGCTTGGTTTTCGACCGCCGGCAGGCCCAAGACGACCAACTGGTGGCTTATCCTCTAAATTTCGGACTTGGCCCGAGGCTTGCCTTGTCCTATCGCCGATATTCCTGCACCACCTGATCAACCCGCCTCGGCGCGAGGGCAGTTGGGTGATGTCTCGTCACTGCCCCTTGGACAATGATAAAGCCGAACTTACTGTTCTTCGGTTAGGCAGCGAGAGCGTAGTTGTTTTCGCCATTTAATTGTGTCAATGACTGAGATTAAAGAGCCTTGCCATTATCGCTCTGCATGCTTGCTTACCACCTCTACACGCTGTCAAAGCCAGTCAGCCCCAAGTGTGTACCGGTTGTAATCGGCCTGCAAAGGTACTACAAAAATTGTGCCAAACAAGGGATTTTGCTGATTTTTTCAGTTAATCCACGCTTTGGAAGCGTGTTTTTTAGTGGAATTCCTCAACCACTTCGTGCCAGTAGGGTGACTGCTCGGGGATGAAGTGTCCGCCCTGCAGGTGGTCGTGGATGCGTATGCATGCCCAGGCGTCGATGGCGGCGTAGGCTTGCTGGGCGTCGCTGAGTTGCTGGGCTTCCCAGTTGGTGAGTTGCTGGCTCTTGCTGATCTTCTGCTGGAAGAGGATGGCATAGATCTTCTGCAGGCTCATGTCGGCGATGTGGTAGGGCTTGACGAGCTCTTGCAGCTCGATGAATCCGCCTGGCCGCAGGGTGGGGCAGATGCGGTGCAGCTGGTTTAAGTCGTCGCTGGTGGAGAGCCCGACCTTGATGCAGTGTTTGTCTTCGAGGTATTGCTTGAGGTCGCTGGTGATGCCTGTCTTGTTGAGGCGGAAGAGGAAGGCGTCGGTGGTTGTCGACAGTTGAAGCAGGGCGATGTTGTGGTGCTCGCCGCGGTGGAAACAGGGGCGGGTCTCGGTGTCGAAGCCCACGATGGGTGCCCTGCGCAGTGCTGTGACTGCGCTCTTGACCTGTGATATGGCGGCGATGATGTGGATGCGGCCGGGGAAGGTGACCCGCGGCATCTGGTTGATGGCCTGTTTGTCTATCGATACGACTTGCATGATGGCGCAAAGGTACTACATTTTTTTCAGTTGTCGGCGCTTTCGGGCTATAGGTTTTGGGTAAATTGGCAACTGATGGCTGGCAACGGATGGCCGAGGGGGAGTACTACAGGCGCTCCACTTGCTTGACACCCTTGATGTTGAGTATCTTCTTGGTGATGTCATCGAGCAGGTTGATGTCACTGACGTTGACGGTGAGCACGCCCTCGAACAGGCCTCCTTGGGACTGGATGTTGATGCCTCGCAGCAGGCAGTGCTCGGTCTTGTTGATGACTGATGTGATGGATGAGACGATGCCGATGTCGTCTCGTCCCAGCACCTTGAGGGTGGCGATGAATTGACTGCCGGCCTTGCCTGTCCATCGGGTGCGAATGATGCGGTAGGGGTAACGCTGCTTGAGGTGGTGCAGGTTCTTGCAGTCGCTGCGGTGGATCTTGATGGCGCCGTCGCTGGCGATGAATCCCTGGATGCGGTCGCCGTAGATGGGGTTGCAGCATCGTGCCAGCTTGTAGTTGACGCCCTTGACGTCGTCGCCGATGGTGAGGATGTCGTCGCCGGCATGCTGCTCTTGGGCCGTGGGATGCTGGAGGATGAATTCCTCGGCGGTGCCGCGCGAGACCGCTTCGTTCTGCTTGGCGAGGATGTCCTCGTATTGCTCGACGACGGTGGCGGCATCGATGATTTCTTCCTGAATGGCTGCATAGAACTCGGTGGTCGTCTTGTAGCCCATCTTCTTGATGACTCGTGCCAGGGTGGCGTCATCGGGCTCAATCTTGCGGTTCTTGAAGCGTCGTTGCAGGGTCTCTCGTGCCAGCCCAGCCTGCCGGGCTCGTCGCTCGTTGATGGCGTTCTTGATCTTGTTGCGTGCCCTGCTGGTGATGGCGATCTTGAGCCAGTCGAGGCGTGGCGACTGTGTGGATGAGGTGATGACCTCGATGGTGTCGCCGCTCTTGAGGCGGTAATTGATCTTCTGGTTCTTGCCGTCGATGATGCCTCCCACACAGGTGCTGCCCACGCGGGAGTGGATGTGGTAGGCGAAGTCGAGGAGTGTCGCGCCCTGGGGCAGGCGGATGAGGTCTCCCTTGGGCGTGAAGACGAACACCTCGTCGTTGTACAGGTTGGTGTCCATGTTGCGTATCAGGCTCATCTGCCCTTCCTGTCCGCTGGCCTCGAGCATCTCTCTGACCTCGTTCATCCACTTGTCGACGCCTTTCTCGCTCTTGATGCCCTTGTATCGCCAGTGGGCTGCCACGCCTCGCTCGGCTGTCTCGTCCATGCGTTTGGTCCTGATCTGCACCTCGACCCATTTGTTGCCGGGGCCATAGACGGTGATGTGCAGCGACTCATAGCCGTTGCTCTTGGGGATGGTGATCCAGTCCTTGAAGCGCGAGGTGTTGGCCTTGTAGATGTCGGTGACGATGGAGTAGGCGAGCCAGCAGGTGCGTTTCTCGTCCTTGGGGGGTGAGTCGAGGATGATGCGGATGGCGAACAGGTCGTAGATGCCGCTCAGGTCCACGTCCTGCTTCTGCATCTTCTGCCAGATGCTGTTGATGGACTTGGTGCGTCCCTTGAGCTCATAGTGCAGCCCCTCGGCGTCGAGGCGCTGCTTGATGGGCTTGATGAAGTCGTTGACGTAGTTGTCTCGTTCCTCTTTGGTCTCTTGGAGTCGGGTGGCGATCTGTGAGAACACCTTGCGATTCAGGTACTTGAGCGACGTGTCTTCCAGCTCGGTCTTGATGGCATATAGGCCCAGCTTGTGGGCCAGTGGGGCATAGAGGTAGCGGGACTCACTGGCTATCTCACGGACAAACTTCTCGTTGGGGTGATGGTTGATGGCGCGCATGAGGGCGAGGCGGTCTGCTGTCATGATGAGGATGACGCGCACGTCCTCGGCAAACGTGAGCAGCAGCTTGTGGAAATTCTCGTTCTCGACGGCTGCCTGTTTCTTGTAGAGCGGTGCCACGTGGAGCAGGCCGTGCACCACGCGTGCAATGTCGTCATCGAACAGCGCTCTGATGCGTTTCACGTCAAGGTAATTGTTGCGGCACAGGTTGTAGGTCATCGTTGCGATGACCATCGTGCGGTCGGGCACGATGGATTCACACAGGGCCAGTGCCGTGTGCATGTGCCTGATCACGGGGTTGAGCCCGTATTGGTCCCGCTTGAAGATGCCGGCCTGGGTGATGCCGCGCTTGATAAGGTCATGCACGAGGTTGATGTCCCGGCATGAGAGTTGTTCTCCCAGCTTGTCATTGATGGCCTTGACCAGCCGTGTCAATTCTTGTCGTTCCTCTATGGTGAAGTAATCATGCATCGATGAGCTGTGATGGGTTTGGTGGAAAAATCACGCAAAATTAACTTTTTTGTGTCAATTTGCTTGCAAGAAATGGTCTAAAAAGCTAATTTTGGGACAAATTTAAAATATTACAGATATGTGGACCGATAAAGACAAGCAACAGATGGCTGCCATGGGCATCACCGAGCCTGTGATTGAGGCTCAACTCAAGCGCTTTGAAACGGGTTTCCCGTGGCTCAAACTTGAGGCGGCGGCAACAGTGGGAAATGGCATCACTCGTCTGGAAAGCAAGCAGCAGACGCAGTGTATCAAGTTGTGGAAGGAATTTCAGGGCGGTGGGGCAACCATCGAGAAGTTCCAGCCCGCGTCGGGTGCCGCAAGCCGCATGTTCAAGAACCTGTTTGCCTTTATCAACGAGGGCAAGGCCGGACCCGAGACCGACTTCGAGAAGCAGTTCTTTGAGGGCATCACGCTCTTTGCGTTCTATCCCCAGTTGAACAAGACCTGTGTCAATCTCTACCAGCATAACGTCAGTGAGCTGATGGAGGCCGGGCGCTATAGCGACGTGCTGCGGGCCTTGCTCATGCCCGAGGGCATGAACTACGGTGCGTTGCCCAAGGGCCTGCTACGGTTCCATCGCGCCGCTGCTGGCACTGTTCACACCCCGCTCGAGGAGCATCTCGAGGAGGGTGCCCAGTATGCCGCCGATGTTGACCGCCACGTGCGCATCCACTTCACTGTCTCGCCCGAGCATCGCGGTGGCTTTGAACGGCTGATCAGGGCCAAGGTGCCCTTGATGGAGAAGGTGTGGGGCGTGAAGTATGACATCACCTTGAGCGAGCAGAAAGCCTCGACCGACACCATCGCCGTCAACATGGATAACACGCCCTATCGTGACGCTAACGGCAACCTGCTCTTCCGCCCCGCAGGGCATGGCGCCCTGCTCGAGAACCTCAACGAGCGTGATGCCGATGTCGTGTTCATCAAGAATGTGGACAATGTCGTGCCCCTGCGCCTGCGCAGCGTGAGCACCCGTTACAAGAAAGTCATCGGCGGCTATCTCGTGCAAGTTCAGCGCCAGATCAAGAAATACCTCGAGATGCTGGACAAGGGGAACGTCAAGCCCGGCGACCTCAAGGCCATGTTGCGTTATGCCCGCCAGACGCTGTGCATCATCGACAAGGCGACCGACGCGATGGACGATGCCGCCCTGGCCGCCTGGTTGCGCGACAAGTTCAACAGGCCCATCCGCGTGTGCGGTGTTGTGCCCAACGAGGGCGAACCCGGCGGTGGCCCTTACCTGGCCTATAACGCCGATGGCTCCGCTTCCCCTCAAATCCTCGAGTCGGCCCAGATCAACCCCGACGACGCTGCCGCTGTCGAGATGATGAAGGGAGGCACACACTTCAACCCCGTTGACCTGGTGTGCTACATCAAGGATTACAAGGGCATCAAGTTCGACCTGCGCAAGTTTGTTGACCCCGAGACGGGCTTCATCAGCATCAAGAGCAAGGACGGCGTGGACATCAAGGCTCTCGAATTGCCCGGCTTGTGGAACGGCTCGATGAGCAATTGGAACACCGTCTTTGTCGAGGTGCCTATCGACACGTTCAACCCCGTCAAGACCGTCAACGACCTGTTGCGCCGCAACCATCAGTGAAAAATTGACCATAACAATAACCTTAAGGGAACTCTCCCTTAATTGTAAAGATTTTTTATTTCGCAATGAAGAGAATACTATTGCTTGCGCTGGTGATGATGTCGCTGGCCCTTGGTGCCAGTGCACAGCGCTATGATGCAGATGTGGATACCGTTTACACTGTCCATTCCATCGACCAGGAACGCTTCAAGGAGGTGATTGCCGACTGGGGCGCCCCCGACTGGGTCATGCTGGGCGAGCGCCCCGTCGTGGTGGATTTCTATGCCGACTGGTGCCAGCCCTGCAAGCGCTTGGAGCCGATCCTGCGACAGATTGCGCAGCACTATGAGGGCACAGTGGACTTCTACCGCATCAATGTGGATGTGAACAGCGACATCTGTAAAGCGTTCCAGGTGCGCAGCATCCCCTTCCTACTCATCTGCCCCATGCAGGGCGAGCCCAAGAGTGTCGTCGGCCTGTATCCCCAGCAGGAGTATATACGGGTCTTTGACCAGGCCCTGGGTATCGGCGAATAGGTCTGGCCGATAGATCCCTGGGTGAGCAAGTTACAACTTGCTAAAATTAAGTAATCTGTATCCTGTTGCCGATTGGCTGGGCCGAAACGATTGGGTCATGATTTTTAACTCATTCAACTTTCTGGTGTGTTTCCCACTGCTGTTTGTGTTGTACTATGCAATTCCCGCTCGGTACGGCAGGCTGCGGAATTTGTACCTCCTGCTGGTGAGTTATCTGCTGTACCTGAGGTGGAAACCGGTCTATGCCCTGGTGCTGCTCGGCGTGACGGCAGTGACCTATCTGTCGGCACTGGCTCTGCAGCGCAGCGGTCGTCCCAAGCGTGTGCTTGCCGTTGGGGTGGTGTTGTCCCTCTTGCCGCTGCTGTTCTTTAAGTATTTTGGCTTTATCAACGAGAGCATTGCGGGCGTTTTGTCGCTCATGGGGCTGGATGTGGGCCTTCCAGGCCTCAACTGGGCCATCCCGGTGGGCATCTCGTTTTTCACTTTCCAGGCGTTGGGTTACCTGTGCGACGTGTACTACAAGCGCATCGATGCCGAGCATGACTTCTTGATCTATGCCCTGTTTGTGTCGTTTTTCCCGAGCATCTTGTCGGGTCCCATCAACAAGGCCTCACTCGTTATCCCGCAGCTCAGGGCCCTGCGGCCCCGCTTCGACTACGACAAGGCGGTCACGGGTCTCAGGATGCTGCTGTGGGGCATGTTCATGAAGGTCGTCGTGGCCGACCGCGTGGCCCTCTATGTCGATACGGTGTTGCCCAGCTACATGAACTATACGGGCCTGTCGTGCTTTGCGGCAAGCCTGATGTACACGGTGCAGATCTATGCCGATTTTGCCGGCTATTCGCTCATGGCGCTAGGCGTTGGCAAGGTCCTCGGCTTTGATTTGACCGAGAATTTCCGCCGTCCTTATTTTGCCGTGAGTGTCACCGACTTTTGGCATCGCTGGCACATTTCCCTGTCCACGTGGCTCAAGGACTACGTCTATATCCCCCTGGGTGGCAGCCGCTGCTCTCGTTCCCGCAACTATTGGAACATCTTCGTGACATTCCTGGTGAGCGGCGTGTGGCATGGGGCAAACTGGACTTTTATCGTGTGGGGCTGCATCCACGGCCTGTGCCAGATTGTCGAGAAGATGCTCGGGCAGCAGCGTTGCCCATACGGCTGGCTGGGCCGGAGCGTGAAAATACTGGTCACCTTTATGATCGTCAACTTTGCTTGGATATTCTTCAGGATGCCTACGCTGGGCGATGCCTGCCGTGTCGTGGGCCGCATCTTTGATCCCTCGCTGCCGTTGACGATCTTCTCGCCTGGTGGCACGGCGGCCTTCTACATGGCTCTGGCCCTGGCTGTCCTCGTGTCCAAGGAGGTCATCGAGGAGTTTGTCGGCACTCGGTGGCTGCCGTTCAACAGTCGCTTGAGGCCTGTCAGGTGGCTGTCCTACATGGCTGTGGCCGTGATGATACTCTTGTGTGGTGTGCTTGGTTCCGACCAGTTTATCTATGCCAATTTCTAGATGATGAAGCGATTTGTAGTTAAAATATTGATCTTTTTTCTGCTCATCGTCGTGATTGACCGTGGGGTGGGGTATGCTTTATCTTATATGTCCGACCATGCCCGTGGCGGCTACATCGGCCACCACAACTACATCGTCAACGATTCGCGTGACGACGTGCTGGTCTTCGGCTCATCGCGCGCTATTCATCACTACAACACTCCCATGATGCAGGACTCGCTGGGTGTCACCTGCTACAACTGTGGCCAGGACGGCGAGGGCATTGTGCTGTTTTACGGCTGGTGGCAGCTCATCAGCCAGCGTTATCATCCGCGCCTGGTCATCTACGAGGTGACACCGGGCTATGACCTCATGGCTGATGACAGCAACCGCTTGTCCGGATGGCTCAAAGGACTGTATGACCATGAGCCGGTAAAACGCATCTTTGACGACATCGACCCGGCCGAGAAGTTTAAGATGATGAGTTGGCTCTACCGCTATAACTCCAAGTTCCACCAGATTCTCATCGACTATTTCCATCCTGTTCACACGATGGAACGCGGCTTCCTGCCCGTGGATAGCGAGCTCGACCCGCTGGCTGTCAAGACCGACGATCAACAGGCTGCCGCCGCTGCCCGTGAAGTCAGGCTGGATAGTCTCAAACTCAAGTATTTCAGTGACATGCTCGATGAGGCAGGGGAGACACGGTTCGTGTTTGTGTGCTCGCCATCGTGGTATGGTACCCAGGATCCCGAGTTGGCGGCCATCAAGGAGTTGGCGCGCAGCCATGATGTGCCTTTCCTGGACTACTCGGCCAGTCCGGCCTATGTCCATCAGGACCGCTATTTCTATGATGGCTATCACATGAATGCCCGTGGTGCCGACAAGTTCACCCGCACCCTCATGGCCGATCTCGCTCGCCTGGGCCTCGTTGCCCGTCGGTAGCCCCATCTTCTGCCGCCCGCTCTGGCCTGTGGTGAGGCTCTGAAGGCTCAAAAATGTGTTTTGCTGGAGAAAAATGGCTTAAATCATTGTCTTTTCAGAAAATTGTTGTAACTTTGCACCGCTTTTTTGGCAAAACTTTTATTAATCAACTTATTTTTAACGATTTATGAACAAGTACGAAACCGTTTTCATTTTGACTCCCGTTTTGTCTGATGATCAGATGAAGGAAACGGTAGAAAAGTTCAAGAAGGTGCTCACCGACAATGGTGGCAACATCGAGAACGAAGAGAA
>JBGUKK010000082.1:0-14286 GCA_045114435.1 Sodaliphilus sp. | reverse complement strand
CCGGCCTTCGACCTGCTTATCCCCCCACTTTTTTCCCGCTGAGCGGTGACCCGTATTAATTCGTTGAATCAGCGTGAACTGTAGTTTGAAATGGTGGCGCCGTTAAAGGGTCGGCTGCAGTATCCTTGCTTTAATAGCAAGAGGGGCGGTGCCACAAGGCGCCGCCCCTCTCGATGGATTGTATCAAAGGGATTACCAGATGATAACGCGATCCTCGGGATTGCGCCACATCTTCATCTCGGGCTGGATGTTGAAAGCGTTGAAGAACTCTTCCAGGTTGCGGATGGCAACGTTCACGCGGTTGACTCCCAGGCTGTGGGGATCCACCTTGGTGCGACGCAGCATCTCTTCTTTGGTAATGTTGGCTGCCCATACGTTGGCGTAGCTCAGGAAGAATCTCTGGTCGGGGGTGAAGCCGTCAATCTTCTTGTCACCCTTGCCTTGTTCAGTCTTCTTGAATGCGCTGTAGGCAACACGCAGTCCGCCGTGGTCGGCAATGTTCTCGCCCATGGTGAACGTGCCGTTGGCGTGCACGTCATCGGCAACAATTTCGGCACTGTATTGAGCACCCAGTTTGTTGGCCAGTTCCTGGAACTTGGCGGCGTCTTCGGCCGTCCACCAGTCAATCATATTACCGTTGTGGTCAAAGTTGCGGCCTTGGTCATCAAAGCCGTGGGTCATCTCATGGCCGATGACCACGCCGATGGCGCCGTAGTTGCACGCCTCGTCGGCATTGGGGTCGAAGTAGGGCGCTTGCAGGATGCCGGCGGGGAAGCAGATCTCGTTGCTTGAAGGCTCGTAGTAGGCATTGACCGTTTGAGGGGTCATGAACCAGCGCTCCTTGTCCACGGGCTTGCCCAGCTGTGAGTACTCATATTGGGCCTGGAAACGGCGTGCGGCCATGATGTTCTGCCAGTAGCTCTTGGTCGGATCGATGTCGAGACCGCTATAGTCGCGCCACTTGTCGGGATAACCGATTTTCACGGTGAAGCTGTTGAGTTTCACGAGGGCGTTGACCTTGGTCTTGGGACTCATCCACGAGAGTGTGGCGATGTGTTCGCCGAGGGCCTTCTTGAGGTTGTCGACAAGTTGCTGCATCTTCTTCTTGGAGTCGGCGGGGAAGTATTTCTCGACATAGAGTTGTCCCACGGCTTCGCCCAGCAGGGTGTTGGGCACGTCGAGCGAGTGCTTCCAGCGCGGCATTTTCACCTGCTTGCCCGACATGGCCCGGCTGTACATGTCGAAGTTAGCGTCGGCAAAGGCGTCGCTCAGGTAGGGTGAAGCTGCATCAATGTACTTGAAGATAAGGTATTCCTTGATGTCTTCTTCCTTGAGGCTCTTCATCATCTCGTTGACCTTGGCCAGCGATTTGGGCTGGAACACGCAGACTTTATCCAGGTTCTTGATGCCTAATGTGTTGAAGTACACATCCCAGTTGAGGTTAGGATAGTCGGCTTTGAGCTGAGTCATGGACGTCACATTGTAGAGCTTGCTGTAGTCGCGTGTCTCCTCGCGGGTCATTGCCACTTGAGCCAGTGCCGTCTCGATGGCCATGACATGCTGTGCGGCCTTCTTGGCGTTGCCTTTCTTGTATCCCACGAGTTGGAAGAGCTGCTGGATGTAGTTGACATAGGCGTTGCGCACCTTCACGGTGTTGGCATCCTTCTCGAGGTAGTAATCGCGGTCCCCCATGCCCAGTCCACCTTGCATGAGGTACATCATGTTGGTGTTAGAGTCCTTGAGGTCGGCCATGACGGCGCTGTTGAAGAAGGGAGCGGCGATGCTGTTGTGCTGATCGGCGATGGCGGCCATGAACTGGTCGCGTGTGAGCTTCTTCAACTGCGCGATGTCCTGAGCCAGCGGTGCTGCACCCTCGCTGTTGAGTCGCACGCTGTCCATGCCCAGTGCATAGAGGTCACCCACCTTCTGCTTGATGCTGCCGCGCGGGTTGTTGGTGCCCAGCGTGGTGATGATGTCCTTGACCTGGTTGCGGCTGTTCTCGGCCAGCTGGTCAAATGTGCCGAACCGGGCATACTGCGGGTCCAGCGGATGATTGAGCATCCAACCGCCGCAAGCGTACTTGTAGAAATTCTCACCTGGGCTCACGCTTGTGTCCAGGTTGTCACGATTCACCGCCTTGATGGGTTCAGTGGCGGTAGCTGTCATTGCAAACAATGCCATGAAAAGAAGAATGGTTTTTCTCATAGATGAAAAATGTGTAATTATTGAATAATGTGTTATCGTTGTTCCAGTTGCTCCAGCATTTCCTTGAATTTCACTTCCATCGCATCATAGCCCTTGGCGTTAGGGTGCACACCGTCTTGGGTGTAGCTCTTGATCATTGAGCGCTGGTCATCGGTCATCGTGTCAAAGTAGTTGAGGTAATGCACGTGAGTCTTGTCGCTGGCATATTCCTGAATGCGCCTGTTGAGGTGGCTGATCTTCTCGGGGGCGTCCTTGACCGAGTGGTTCCAGCAGAAGCCGTCGCATGGCAGCACCGACGTCAGCACGACCTCAATGTCGTGAAACAGCGCCAGTTCGGTCATCGACTCGATGTTGCTCATCGTGATGTCCTCGTTATAGGGGCCATCGTTCTCGGCAATATCGTTAGTGCCGCAATTGATGACCACCACATCAGGTTTGAGGTTGATGACGTCTTGACGGAACCGTGCCAGCATCTGGCCGGAAACTTGTCCGCTGATGCCGCGTCCCACCAGGTTGTTGTCCTTGAAAAAGCCAGGATGGAGCTCGGCCCACAGTTCGGTGATGGAGTTGCCCATCATCACGATGCGCAGCGAGTCTTTCTTGTCGGCTGCTGTAACGGTGCTGTCTTGGGTGCTCTGACCATTGCCACCGCACTTGTGCACGAGTCCGTTGAATAGAAACATGTTCCAGAACATGATTGTTAATAGAAGGGTCGGTTTCATTTCTCTAATACTAGAAGATTTGAGCGTTCAAAGGTACACATTATCCTTGTATTCTCACCAATTATTCCTTCAAAAAAAATCAGGTTCTTTCGGGTCGGTTAAGCAATCTGATGAGCCGGTGCAACCATTGTTTCCACATGGAGGGCGTCCCTTTACGCTCCATGGTGGAGCCATACTCGATGTGGGTTTCGTCATCCATGCCTGCAAGGGCTTGGTTGATGAACTGCTCGGCTTGCAGGAAATCCTTGTCGATGCTGCAGGTATTGTTTTGTCCTTTCTGGGGTGTCATAGCTCTTGGGTGTTTGCTGGGTTATTGATTTTTGTTTTGAGTGTGGTTGATGTCGTCGGCTTTCTTCCTGTACTGGAGTGGGCTGACGCCGAAGTGTTGCTTGAATGCCTTGGAGAAATGTGACAGATTTTGGAAGCCACATCGGCTAGCGATGGTCGTTAGCGACACATTCTCGTTGATGATCATGTGGCGCGCATAGTTGAGGCGTACCTGTAGCACAAAGGCTACAGGTGTCATTCCCGTGATTGCGGTGACACGAGTGCGCAGCTGCTTGGTGCTCATTGACAGAGCTGTGGCAATGTGCTCGATGTTGATGTCATCGTTGGCAATGTGGGCATGGATGATGTCGATGAGTTTATTGATAAACTCATTGTCATCCTTGTTGAGCGACGGGGAGCTGCTCTCGTTGCCCATGGTGTTGCTGGCCTTGGTGAAATGCTCGCGCAGCACCGTTCGCTGATTGATGAGATGGGCCACTAACAGCTTCAACTCATCAGAATTAAAAGGCTTGACGAGAACTGCGTCGGCGCCAGCTTTGATGCATGAGATGCGTTCCGTTTCACCACGGACAGATGTCATGGCAATGATCGGGATGTGGCTGATCGGCTGGTTCTTGCGCACCTGCATGATGAATTTCTTACCGTCCAGCACGGGCAGCTTCACATTGACGATAATGAGGTCGGGAACCATGTCCTGGGCGTTCTGCAGCGCTTCTCGGCCATCGAGGGCAAAGCGCAGGTTGTATTTCTCGTTCAGATGGCTGGCGATGAAGAAGGCCACGTCTTCATTGCTCTCGGCAATGAAGACCAGGGGCAGCCGATTGGAATCGTGGCTCACGTTTTGGGGCAGGATGTGCCGCTCGGTGAAGGGTTGGGTGATACTGTTGGCTTCGTTCGCGCTCTCATTGCCCGGGGTGGGGAATATGATCGTGAAGGTGGTGCCTTGCCCCAGTTCGCTCTCCACGGCGATGTTGCCATTCATGGCCTGTACGAGCTGATGAATCAATGACAGCTCCAGTGCCGTGGTGACGCCATCATCACCGTTGGCCGACTGCGAGAACGGCTCGAACAGGCGGCTGCGCTCTTCAAGGGGGATGCCCTTGCCTGTGTCGCTGACGATGAGTTGGACTTTACCCGTCTCGGGGGTTGTCAGTCTCACGGAGATGCTGTCGTTGTGGGATGTGTAGCGCAACGCGTTATCGATAAGGCATTGAACGATTTTGCGGATATAAACGGGAGCAAACATCACAATCATGGAGTTGACCGGTGACTGGAACTCCAGGTTGATCTGCTGCTGATGGGCCGCCTCGGTGTAGTTCTCCACGAGCATCCTGACAAACATCACAATGTCGCCGTGCTTATATTGTGGCAGCTCAAAGGAATCTTTTACATTCTCGATATCAAGCAGCTGGTTCACGAGGTTTAACATGCTCTGCCCGTGGCTCACGATCAATTCCCCCAGGCGCTTATTCTCGCTGGCGCTGATCCTGCGGGATTCTATCAAGTGTTGTCCTGCACTCATGACCACGTTCAACGGCGTCTGCAGCTTGTCGGTGATGTTGGTGAAAAAGTGAGATTTCAGATTCTGGACCTGGCGTAGCATTTTCAAGGACTTTTTCCCTTGCCGCCAGGAGTAGAAGAGTGTCACCAGCAAGCCTGCCAGCATCACCAGCAGGGCTATGCCACCCCAGTTCATCAATCGTCCGTAACGCTTGTTTTTCTGATCCAGTATGGTCTGATTGGCGTCTTGATCGGTTGTCTCGACCACTTTCAGCTTGACGCCTTCCATCTCGGCCCTCAATGAGTCGTTAAGGACGGTGTAGCGTTCCAGGTGCAGCAGGGCGACAGCCGGATTGTTATCTCGCATGGTTTCCCACAATCCTCGTTCTGCCGTCAGTTCGAGTTTGGGCGAGCTGCACTTGATGCTCTGCTCCAGCGCCTTCTTGTAAAAGGTGATGGCCTCTTGCCCGTTGCCCTGTTTATTCACGATGCTTCCCATCTGATTGTAGGCATCGGCCAGGGCATAAGATAGGCCAGCCTGTTCGAGTAGGGGCAGCGCCTGATTGATGGCCGCGCGGGCTTCATCGAGGCGTGACAGGTGCTCGAGGATTGCTGCTTTCTGCACCAGCCTGATGGCCATGTTCTCTTTCCCGCCGTTGTGCTTGTCAATCTCGTTGGCCTCGTTGAGTGCCGTCATCGCCTTGTCCGGCTGGTTGTTGAGAAGATAAAGTTCAGAAGCCGTCATCAGCCTTGCGGCGATGCAATCACGTCGGTTGAGCTCTCGCTCGATGGCGATGGCCTCGGTGATGTATCGCAGGCCTGGGCCGGGCTGCTCCACAATCAGGTAAATCTCGGCTAGCGCGTGCAGGTTGTCGCTGATGGCTTTTTTATCGTCCAGTGCCACCGCCATCTTGTGTGCCCTGAGTCGTGTCTTCAATGACTCGTCATAATCGCCAGTCATGAACTGCGTGTTGCTCAACAGGTCCAGCAGATTGCTCTTGAGTCTGTCGGGCTTGTCCCCTTTAAGGATCTCGGAGCAAGCAAGCTTGGCCTCGCTGAGGGCTTCCTGGAATTTTTTCTCGCTGTAGTAGTGCTCGGCCATCAGGTAATGGGTGAGGGCGTCCATCGCATTCTGCCTGGTGGACGCGCTGCAATGGTATAACGAATCGATGACCCGGCTGTCGTAGAGCTGCTGTGAGATCTGGTTGAAGTACACAACCTGCTGCCTCTTGCTTGCATCAGAATAGGCGTGATAGAGGGAATCCACTGTGGCGCTCAACGCCAGTTGATGTAGCAGGAACAGCATAACGAGGGTCATCATCCAGCGTGGCCGACGATGTTTCATGCATGGTATGGTGTCAATATCCCTCATTATCTGCAAATTTAGTGTTTTTTTTCTGAATATTGTCAGTTTTCCCGCATTTTTTTCTTCGATATGGAGGCACGGATGTGCTGGGATTGAGCCATGATGTCCACTCGCAGCTGGCAGCGCATGACAGAAAGAAGCGAAGGCACCTGCTGGCACAGAATTTGCAGTTTTCAAGAAAAATGTGTATCTTTGAGGTCACAAAAAGGAGAAACGTAATTATGGCAGACACTACTAAACCCTATCAAGGCGGAACAGGAACAGGAGCAGGAACTAAGACGCGTGAAAACATCCAGATTGAGCTACCTCGCCAGTACAAGGTGATTTTCCACAACGACGACTTCACGACGATGGATTTTGTCGTCGAGGTCCTGCGCGCGGTGTTCAACAAGGGTGTCAACGAGGCCACTCTCCTCATGATGAAGGTCCATCGGGAGGGACGAGCCATCGTGGGGGTTTACACCTGTGACGTGGCGATGACCAAGGCCTCTCAGGCCACCAGCATGGCCCGTGAGGCAGGGTTCCCGTTGCGCATCACCTGTGAACCCGAGTGATGTCACATGGGGTAACAGTGAGCGTCATGCCAATCGTGTTAACACATCAATCAATAAATAGGAATCAACGTGGAATTTTCTAAGAATCTTGAAGACATCATCACGGGCGCCAACATCCTGGCCTACACAAGCCGTACGCGCCTGGTGACCCCTGAGCATCTCTTGTTCGTTACCCTCGACGATGCCCCCATGAAACAAGCATTGCAGCATTGTGCAGCAGTTCCTGTCGATGAGGTGAAGTCCAGGCTGGACGACTATATCGATGGCATGGAGAAGTATGCCGAGGACGAGGAGCAGCCCGATGAACTGGTGGGCTCATTTCAGCTGGTGCAACTGTTCGCCAAGATGGAACGCCACTGCAAGGAGGCCCTCAACGACAAGGTCGATGTGCCCCACATGCTGGTCTCGATGCTCGAGCTGGTGGACTCCTATGCCGGCAATTGCCTGAGCGCGCTTGTCGGCGACGACAAGGGGGCGTTCCTCCAGGCCATCATCGATGCCTATCAGGGCAACTTTGAGAGCCACCCGGCGGGCGACGTCGAGAACCAGCCAGCCGCCCAGGGTGGGGCAGGGCAGCAGGGCGCCGCTCCGAGCACCTGGCGCGACTATGTGCTCTGCATCAATGACCACCTGGCCGACCATAATCCGCTCATCGGCCGTGAAGCCGAGTTGGACCGCACGATCCAGGTCTTGTGCCGCAAGGACAAGAACAACCCGTTGCACATCGGCGAGCCCGGCGTGGGCAAGACATCGATAGTCTATGGCCTGGCACAGCGCATCCATGACGGCCGTGTCCCCGAGTCGCTGAAGGATGTCAAGATTTATCAGCTTGACCTGGGGTCACTCATCGCGGGCACGCAGTTCCGCGGCGACTTTGAGAAGCGTCTCAAGTCGGTGATGAACGGCGTTGCTGCCGAGAAAGGGGCCATCCTCTATATCGATGAGATTCACAACATCGTGGGCGCCGGCCAGACCGGCGAGGGCTCGATGGACGCCAGCAACCTGCTCAAGCCCTACCTTGAGGGGGGCAGGGTGAGATTCATCGGTGCCACCACCTATGAGGAATACAACCGTTACATCATGCGCAACAAGGGCTTGATGAGACGTTTCCAGCAAGTGCCCATCGAGGAGCCCAGCATCGATGAGACGCTCAAGATCGTGCGCATGCTCAAGGAGGGCTACGAGACGTTCCACAACGTCAAGTATGACGATGATGCCCTGGAACTGGCCGTGACGGGCAGCGCGCGCCACATCACCGACCGTTACCTGCCCGACAAGGCCATTGACCTCATCGACGAGGCTGGTGCCTGGGTGCAGATGAACCGCAAGGATGACGCCGACCGTCGCATCGACAAGACGCTCATCGCCAACGTGCTGGCCCGCGTGGCCAAGGTCGATGCGCTGACCCTGGACGAGGGCGAGAATGAGAAGCTGGAGGACCTGGATGCGCGCATCAAGGACAAGATCTACGGTCAGGACGGCGCTGTCAAGCAGGTGGTGGAAGCCGTGCAGATGTCCAAGGCCGGCCTCATCGACGAGAACAAGCCGCTGGCATCCTTGTTGTTTGTGGGACCTACCGGCGTGGGCAAGACCGAGGTGGCCCGTGTGCTGGCCCGGGAACTGGGTGTCGAGCTGGTGCGCTTCGACATGAGCGAGTATGTTGAGAAACACACCGTTGCTAAGCTCATCGGATCGCCCGCGGGATATGTGGGCTATGACGACGGCGGCCTGCTGACCGATGCCGTGCGCAAGCACCCTGACTGCGTGCTCCTGCTCGATGAGATTGAGAAGGCCCATGACGACGTCTTCAACCTGCTGCTCCAGGTGATGGATTACGGCACGTTGAGTGACAACAAGGGCCGCAAGGCGGTGTTCCGCAACGTTGTCCTCATCATGACCAGCAATGCCGGCGCGCAGTTCGCTCATCAGGCCTCGGTGGGGTTTGCCTCGACGGTGACAGCGGGTCAGGCCATGCTCAAGCAGGTGAAAAAGACCTTCAAGCCAGAGTTCATCAACCGCCTGTCGTCGATTGTCGTGTTCAACGACATGGACCGCGTCATGGCAGGAATGATACTTGACAAGAAGCTGCGCGAACTGCAGCAGATGCTCACGCCTAAGGGCGTGACGCTCACGCTGAGTGAAAAGGCCCGAGAGCAGCTCCTGCAGGAAGGCTACAGCCAGGAATATGGCGCTCGCGAGATGGACCGCGTCATCCACGCGCGTCTCAAGACCCGCCTGGTGCGCGAGATCCTGTTCGGCTCGCTCAAGCAGGGTGGGGAGTGTGTCATTGATGATCTTGAAGCAATAGAGTAAAGGGTGGGGAACTATGGTATTTCAATTGAGTGACGAAATCGTTTTCCCGGATCCCCGCATGGGCGAGGAGGATGGCTTGCTGGCCATCGGTGGCGACTTGAGCGAGGAACGCCTGCTGCTGGCCTACAGCTACGGCATCTTCCCATGGTTCTCGTTTCGCGACTGGCCTTACCCCGCCTGGTACTGCCCGATGCAGCGTTTTGTGATTTTCCCCGACGAGATCCACATTTCCCACTCGATGCGCACGCTGATGAACAAGGGCAATTATCTCGTGACGTTCAACCGCGATTTTGACGGCGTGATTGCAGGCTGCAGCGAGGTGGACGGTCGCTATGACCAGAAAGGGGCCTGGCTGGGCGAGGAGATGATGAAGGCCTATCGCCACCTGAACCGTCAGGGCTACGCCCTCAGTGTGGAGGTGTGGGATGCCGACGGCAACCTCGCGGGAGGACTCTACGGCGTCACCGTGGGCTTCAACTTCATCGGCGAGAGCATGTTCTCGCGCCACCCCAACACGTCAAAACTCGCCTTGATCCACCTGGCCAAGTTCATGCAGCGCCATGGCGGCCGACTCATCGACTGCCAGCTGGAGACGGCCCACCTCAGGTCGATGGGCGGGCGATTCATCCCCTATGAGGAATACATGGAAATGATCAATCCCGGGGCTCTTGCTGCTCTGGACCGTCATGGTCAGCCCGAATCCTGAGCACCCAGGCCGTGAACATGGTGAGCAGCCATGTGACGGGCGCTATCATCACGGCGGCCATCGAGGTGACGCGTGAAGCAAATAGCATGGTGCCAGCTGAGCTCCTGAGGGCACTTTGATCTACGCCGAAAATGGCGCACAGTACTATGACAATGGCTAGGAACAACATCTTCCTCGCATTCTTTCCATCATCCAATAGTTTCCATTGGCGCTGCCACAGCAGGTAGATGCCCTGGATGAGCAGTGTCGCTGCCAGGATCATGACCACCATCCACGACTGTAGCGCCATCGTGGTGAACGTGCCGACAAACACGGCAAGCAGCAGCAGGCGCTTGAGTGACATGATTTCGCCGCTCTTGTTGAGCCACCGGTAGTACTTGGAATTGCTGTGGCCATTGTTGCGGTGGTCGGCAATGTCGCCACCCAGCAGCACGATCATGTCCAGCAGTGCCGCCACGAGCAGGGTGATATTAGCAATGAGATTCATCTTCTTTCAGCGTTTAGGGATTACCGCAGCAAAGGTAATGCTTTTTTCCGTATTATATATATAATGTGTATCCCACTTTTGATGCTGGGCGCTGCTGATGGCGTTGATGAGAAAGGGTGGGGAAATGGCCGCTTGGGGCCCCAAAATGCCCAATTTCTTGGCTAAAATAAGTTAAATAATGTTAAGGTTGAATAATTTTCACAGTTTTGAGACCAGTTTGAAACCGCCTGAAAACCATGATTTTAGACGTATGGTTGTGTGAGACAGCGAGTTGGCTAAAAAAGAGGCGGATTACATTATATATAAACAAAGTGTGAGAAATATTTTGCCATTCGGAAAAATGTTTGTAATTTTGCATCGCTTTTTTGCGCCGAAAGGCCGAAAATTACCATCTAAACGCTTGATTATGTGGGTAATTAGCAGGCTTGAGGGGCAAAGCGGCAAACTGAAAATAACTAACAAATTAATTAAAAAAACTAACAAACTAAGATGCCTACAATTCAGCAATTAGTAAGAAAAGGCCGCACAGCGCTGGAATCCGCCAGCAAATCGCCCGCTCTGGACTCGTGTCCGCAGCGTCGCGGTGTATGCGTTCGTGTTTACACGACCACGCCTAAGAAGCCGAACTCGGCAATGCGCAAGGTTGCCCGTGTCCGTCTGACCAACGGTAAGGAGGTGAACTCCTACATCCCTGGTGAGGGCCACAACCTGCAGGAGCACTCGATCGTCATGGTACGCGGTGGCCGCGTTAAGGACCTTCCCGGTGTACGCTATCACATCATCCGTGGCACGCTCGACACCGCCGGTGTTGAAGGCCGCACCCAGCGCCGCAGCAAGTATGGCGCCAAGCGTCCCAAGAAGAAAAAATAAGCAGTGACGCAATCAGGCCCTGACTTACTAAAACAATTCAACAAGAAAAATTAATTTAAACTTAGTTTTCAGTTTTATTGGATTGGACATTTGGTTGAGTAAACGCGCCGCAGCGGCGGGCGTTGAAGAACAAAGCAAGAGACAACCAAGCAGACTTAAAACTACAATTGTGTCAAAAAAATGAGAAAGGCTAAGCCAAAAAAACGGATCATCCTTCCCGATCCTAAGTTCGGTGACGTTCGTGTAACGAAGTTCGTCAACCACCTCATGTATGATGGTAAGAAGAACACGTCTTACCGCATTTTCTACAGTGCCCTGGATCTCGTGGGCAAGAAGATGGCTAGTGAAGAGAAGACCCCTCTCGAAATCTGGAAAGCCGCGTTGGAGAAGATCACTCCCCAGGTGGAGGTGAAGTCTCGCCGCGTGGGTGGTGCTACCTTCCAGGTGCCCACCGAAATCCGCCCCGACCGCAAGGAGTCGGTTTCAATGAAGAACATGATCATTTTCGCTCGCAAGCGTGGCGGCAAGACTATGGCCGACAAGCTCGCTGCTGAAATCATGGACGCTTACAACGAGCAGGGTGGCGCGTTCAAGCGCAAGGAGGACATGCACCGCATGGCCGAGGCTAACCGCGCATTCGCACACTTCAGATTCTGATAACGCGACGACGTGAACTAGACAATGGGCACTGACGCACAACTGAAATATACACGTAACATCGGCATCATGGCACACATCGATGCCGGCAAGACCACCACATCGGAGCGGATCTTGTACTACACGGGCCTGACCCACAAGATGGGCGAGGTTCATGAAGGCACCGCCACCATGGACTGGATGGAGCAGGAGCAGGAGAGGGGCATCACCATCACCAGCGCTGCCACCACCGCGTTCTGGAATTATGACGGCAGCAAGTACAAGATCAACCTGATCGACACTCCGGGGCATGTGGACTTCACCGTCGAGGTGGAGCGCTCGCTGCGCGTGCTGGATGGCGCTATCGCCACCTTCTGCGCCGTGGGCGGCGTGGAGCCCCAGAGCGAGACCGTGTGGAGGCAGGCCGACAAGTATGAGGTGCCTCGCATCGCCTATGTTAACAAGATGGACCGTGTGGGCTGCAACTACCTCGACGTGGTGCGCCAGATCCGCGAGGTCCTCGGGGCCAATCCTTGCCCCATTCAGTTGCCCATCGGTGCCGAGGAGCATTTCAAGGGCGTCGTTGACCTGATCACGATGAAGGCTCTCTACTGGCACGACGAGACGCTCGGTGCCGAGTACGAGACCGCCGACGTTCCTGCCGACATGCTTGACGAGGTGCAGGAGTACCGCGACAAGATGCTGGAGTCGCTCGCCGAGTTTGACGACGAGTTCATGACCAAGTATTTTGACGATCCTGACTCGATCACCGTGGACGAGATCAAGAGCGCCATGCGCAAGGCCACCCTCAACCGTGACATCGTCCCGGTGTTGTGCGGCAGCTCGTTCAAGAACAAGGGTGTCCAGACGCTGCTCGATGCCGTCTGCGCTTACCTGCCCAGCCCTGCTGACGCCGGTGAGGTGCGCGGTGTGGCCGTCAACGACCCCGAGAAGGTGATCACCCGCAAGCCCCTGTTCGAGGAGCCCCTGTGCGCGCTGGTGTTCAAGATCGCCACCGACCCCTACGTCGGCCGCCTGGTCTTCTTCCGCGTGTATTCGGGTGAGTTCAACGCCGGCACCCAGATCTATAACGTGCGCACCGGTCACAAGGAGCGCGTGTCCCGCTTGTTCCAGATGCACAGCAACCGCCAGAACCCCATGGAGGTGATCGGTTGCGGTGACATCGGCGCGGGAGTGGGCTTCAAGGATGTGCACACGGGTGACACCCTGTGCAGCAGCCAGGAGACAGCCATCGCCCTCGAGGCCATGGATTTCCCCGAGCCCGTGATCGGTATCGCCGTGGAGCCCAAGACTCAGAACGACCTCGACCGCATGGCGGTGGGCCTGGCAAAGCTTGCCGAGGAGGACCCCACCTTCCAGGTCGAGAGCAACGAGGAGACCGGCCAGACCATCATCCGCGGAATGGGTGAGCTGCATCTGGACATCATCCTCGACCGCCTGCGCCGCGAGTTCAAGGTGGAGTGCAACCAGGGTCGCCCCCAGGTTTCCTACAAGGAGGCCATCTCCCAGGCTGCAACCGTGCGTGAGGTCTTCAAGAAGCAGACCGGTGGCCACGGCAAGTTTGCCGACATCGAGTGCCGCGTGGAGCCTGTGGACGACGATTTCGACGGCACGCTGCAGTTTGTCAACGAGGTGAAGGGTGGCGACATCCCCAAGGAGTACATGCCCAGCATCGAGAAGGGTTTCAAGAGCGCCATGCGCAGCGGTGTCCTCGCCGGATTCCCCGTGCAGAGCCTGAAGGTGACTGTTCTCGACGGCAGCTACCACGCTGTCGACAGCGACGGCTTGAGTTTTGAACTGTGCGCCATGCAGGCCTACCGCAGCGCTTGCCGCAAGGCACGCCCCGTGCTGCTCGAGCCGATGATGAAGCTCGAGGTGGTGACTCCCGAGGAGAACATGGGTGACGTCATCGCCGACCTGAACAGGCGCCGCGCCATTGTCGAGGGCATGGAGAGCGCTCGCAGCGGTGCCCGCATCGTCAAGGCCAGCACGCCGCTGGCCGAGATGTTCGGCTACGTCACGGCGCTTCGCAACATCACCAGCGGCCGTGCCACGAGCACCATGTCGTTCTCCCATTACGCTCCCGTTGCCACTCCCATCGCCGTCAAGGTGCTGAGCGAGTGCCTGGGACACGTCGAATTATTGCAATAATACAATTTCACATTATTAAATAATATGAGCCAGAAGATTAGAATTAAATTGAAAAGCTACGATCACAACTTGGTCGACAAGTCGGCCGAAAAGATCGTGCGCACAGTGAAGAGCACTGGCGCCGTGGTTAGCGGTCCTATCCCCCTGCCCACCCACAAGCGCATCTTCACCGTGAACCGTTCGACTTTTGTCAACAAGAAGTCCCGCGAACAGTTCCAGCTGGCATCCTTCAAGCGTCTCATCGACATCTACAGTTCAACCGCTAAGACTGTTGATGCACTGATGAAGCTCGAATTGCCCAGTGGAGTTGAGGTGGAGATCAAGGTGTAGTACAAGAGATTGAACAACGAGTAAAATTAACAGCATTAACAAACAGTAATTTTTAAAATTTCAAGAGAAATGCCAGGATTATTAGGAAAGAAAATCGGAATGACATCCGTTTTCAGTGCCGACGGCAAGAACGTGCC
>JBGUKK010000081.1:0-12054 GCA_045114435.1 Sodaliphilus sp. | reverse complement strand
GGGCAAATGGCAGTAACACAATGAGCAGCAGCAGGATACCCAGTACCCAGCCCACTATGCGCAAAGTTTTTTTGCCTTTACTCTTGTTGTCTTTCTTCTCGTCGGCCATCGTCGTAGTGCTGATGCCGCACGTCGGTGCGGAAACCTTCAGCCTACAAAATTACTGCAAACCGAGCGAAATGCCAAATTTATTTGAGCATTTCCGAGGCGCCGCCTATCTTGCCCTTCCGCAGGCAGGGAACGATAGTGCAAGCCGAGCGAAATGCCAAGAAAAAATCCCCACACCCGGTAGAGCATGAGGAATGTAACTTAGCTTTTTGTTTTTTTTAATCCCAGGTGTCGTTCAACAAGTAGTTGATCAGGGCGATCACGTCACTGATGTCAACATTGCCGTCGGTGTTGACGTCGGCGATGGACAGGTTGACGTCAGTGGCATCGTCGGAGAGCAGGTAGTTGATCAAGACAATTGCGTCGCTGACGTTCACCAGATAGTCGCCATTGACGTCGCCACGGTCATGAGCATCGGGATCAAATCCCAACTGCTCGTCCATCCAGGCGATGCGGTCACTGATCCATTGCTTGAGATGGGCAATCTCGTCGGCATAGCTTGATGAAACGTAATTGTTGGGCCAGACATAAACGCCCCATCGGGGCCAAGCCTGAGAATTGCGGTCAACGGCCCCACCTGATGTCAACTCAACCACCATCGAGTCGATGAGGCCCATCACTCGGTCTTCACGATAGTTGGAACGGCGATATTCCGCCCAACGGGCCTTGAGGGCCGCTGTGTATTCCGGGTCATTATTCAACTTGTGCCACCAGAAAGGGATCATGATGGAATTGTTCTCGGCATACAGCGTGTCGTTGAGCAGATAACTCCATCCGTCGGTACGCCAGGCTCCTAAATAATAGGGTGTTCCATAACCCAAATCCAAGTCCCACAACACCAATTTGAAGCGGGGGTCAACACTGTCGCGACGCTTAAACAATTTGGTGCTAAAACGATAGGCATCTACATTCTTGGCCAGTTCCTCGGACAACTGGTAATCAATAAAGTTCATCACATCAATGTACTGCCGATAACCAGTCTCGGGATTGCAGTAATCATTTGAAGCAAAAGCCGTCTCCATCTGATTAATACGGCCGTTGATATAGTTGATCTGCGATGCTTCCATGTCTTCATAGTCCGGAGAACTGTACTGGAAATAGACATACTTGTTTGTTATGGTGGTTCCATCATTGGTTACAGGATGATAGGAGGAGATGTAAACGGGTGGCTCATAACGGTCCACTTCCATGATATAACCACCTGTGAGTTCGTCCCCTTCGATACCAGGGTCATCAAGATTAAGGCGATGCTTCCCCTTGGAGACCATCTCAACCAGTACATAAACGCCATAGTAGATGCCATCCAGGAACAATTCACAATGACGTCCATGTGGGGCATATTCCATCCAGGGACGAGCGAGATTATATCCCAGCATGTCGTGTATCATGCTCCTGTCAGAGTAAGGAGCAAGCAGCGCCCACTTGTTATCCTTGCCCATGCCGAGGATTTTGACCTTCTTTTTCTCGCCACCATCTTCCAGCGGGGCTGTCAAGGGGCGGAAAGTATAAGGCTTGCGGCTGTGGCTGAAAGATGAGTTGCCACGGTAGCGGATGCCGATATAGCCTTCGTAGTCAATGTGTTGGCCGGGATGTGCCACCGTGTCTCCATAATTCAGTTGTCCGTCACCATTGTGGATGATCTTCATGCGAGCGGTAATGAGCTCATCTTTCAGAATCATAGCACCGTCAACATCAATCCACACAATCGGCAGATTGGATGAAGTGATCTTAATTGTCTTGTCCTTAGGCGGATAGTTGTCAGCCCTCTGAGCATGGGCCACGCCCAGATAGAGGGTCAATGCCCCAATGATAAAAAGTAATCGTCTCATTCTTCATCAATTTTTATTCAAGTTTAGTGGTTAGGGGTTTAGAGAAGTCTGCCGAAGCTTGCAATCTCGTGACAGATAACAAGAATCATGAATTATTTCCTTCACTAACCTCTAACCACTAACCTCTAAGTTTTAACATTCAGGTCCTGAGGTGCTTAGCACCTTAGGAACTTGAATCCCTTTATTTTGCCGTTTTGGTCTTGGCTGCCGGTTTTTTGGCCGATGCCTTCTTGGGCTCGGCCTTCTTGGCCGCTGGTTTCTTCTCGGGGGCGGGCTTTTCCTCTTGGGCAGGCGTGGGTTCAGGCTGTGGCTCGTCGATGGGGAAGTCGCCGGTGGTGTCCTTGACGATGTTGTTGCGCATCATCTCGACCTCGCGGTGTAGCTTCTGGATCTCTTGCTCCTGGTTGCGGATGGTGAGCAGCAGGGAGTTCAGCTCCTCGTTGTCGATGCTCGTGGGGTACTGCTCCTCGACGCGTGTCATGAAGTCGCTGAGCACGTTCATGTAGTTGGTGAACGCGGTGTAGGGCGAGTCGTAGGGGCTGTAGTGGCTGTGTACCGAGCCATCGTCGTTGTGCTTGGTGGACATGTAGAAGAAGTGGTCGCTGCCCTGCAGGTAGTACCAGTCCTGCTTGATGCGGCGGTCGGTGCACAGGCGCACGCGCTCCCCGATGGAGTAGAGCTTCTTGACGGCTTCCTGCTGCAGGGTGTTGCCCAGCCAGGCGCTGGTGTCTCGTGCCTCGTCGGTCCATGACATGGGGTAGGGCACGGCCAGCTCGGCCACGGGTTTGAACTTGGACACGACCTCGCTGGGTGTCCAGAACTGGATGTCGTGTTCGGCAGCGAAGCGGGGCAGCGCCTTCATGAACTCAAAGATGCCGCTCTCGCGGGGTTGCAGCTCGCCGAAGGTGTCGTAGTTCATGAACAGGTTCACCAGCTGTTCCTCCTGGGGCAGCTCGTTGATCCAGTTGATGTACTTGTCGGCGGTCAGGGGGTAGGAGGCCCACTCGGGGTTGCTGAAGCGGAACGAGATGTCGTCGCTGAGCTTGCCGTTCTTGAGCATCAGCTTGAGCTTGGGTGCCGAGGCCGAGCTGTAAAGGAAGTTGGGCGAGCGCCAGCCCAGGACGTGCTTGGCGTCGGCCGTGATGGCGGCTTTGAATCCCATGGCCAGGACCATCGAGGCGATGTCGTCGTCGTAGATGAGCTCGGTGTTGCGGAACACCTTGGGGCGCTGGCCGAAGAGCTGGTAAATCTTCTCGTCGTGGGCTTTGACCTGGGCCACAAACTCCTCGGGGTCATAGAGCGAAGACAGGCTGTGGGCATAGGTCTCGCTCAGGAATTCCACGCATCCTGTTGCCGCCAGCTCCTTCATCGAGTCGATGAACTCGGGCACATACTGCTCGAGTTGCTCCAGGGCGGTGCCGCTGATGGAGAAGGCCACCTTGAACTTCTTGCCGTGTTCCTTGATCATGTCGAGCAGCATCTCGTTGGCGGGCATGTAGGACCGCTGTGCGATGCGCGTGATGATGTCGTCGTCGGCAAAGTCGTCATAGTAGTAGTGATCGTTGCCGATATCAAAGAAGCGGTAGTGCTTCAGGCGGAACGGCTGGTGAATCTGGAAATAAAAACAAATCGCTTTCATATCTCTATTGTCGTTTTATTGTTGTTTTCTTCTTGTTAATTCTGCTCTAGAAGTTCTGAGCATCGGCTAGCGGTTGATGAGGTTGCGGTAGATGTTGATGACCTTGGCTCCGGCCTTGTCCCAGGTGATCTGGTTGACCTCGGCCAGCCCCTGCTCGCGCAACTCGTTGTACATGGCCGGATACTTGATGATGCTGTAGATGGCGTCGGCCATGGCGTTGATGTCCCAGTAGTCGATCTTGATGACATTGTCCAGAATCTCGGCACAGCCGCTCTGCTTGCTGATGATCGACGGCACGCCCATCTGCATCGCCTCGAGCGGGGAGATGCCGAAGGGCTCGCTCACCGAGGGCATGATATAGACGTCGCTGGCCTTGAGCATCTCATAGACCTGCTTGCCCTTGAGGAAGCCGGTGAAGTGGAAGCGGTCGGCGATGTCGCGCTTGGCGGCCAGGCGTATCATCTTGTCCATCATGTCGCCGCTGCCGGCCATGACAAACTGCACGTCGTTCACCTTGTGCAGCACCTGGGCTGCGGCTTCGACGAAGTATTCAGGCCCCTTCTGCATGGTGATGCGCCCCAGGAAGGTGACGACCTTGTTCTGCTTGCCCGGGGGGATGGGCAGGTTGAGCAGCTCATCGTTCAAGGGCTCCACGGCGTTGTGCACGGTGGTCACCTTGTCGGGGCTGATGCCGTATTTCTCGATGACGGTGCGCCGCGTGAGGTTGCTCACGGTGATGATGTGGTCGGCATTGTTCATGCCGTCCTTCTCGATGCTGAACACCGTGGGGTTCACGTTGCCGCGCGAGCGGTCAAAGTCGGTGGCGTGGACGTGGATGACCAGCGGCTTGCCCGTCACCTGCTTGGCGTGGATGCCGGCAGGGTAGGTGAGCCAGTCGTGGCTGTGGATGATGTCACAGTCCACGGTGCGGGCGATGACGCCTGC
Organism: Sodaliphilus sp.; assembly: GCA_045114435.1. GTDB lineage: Bacteria > Bacteroidota > Bacteroidia > Bacteroidales > Muribaculaceae > Sodaliphilus. The sequence continues at coordinate 7,533 of JBGUKK010000081.1, read as the reverse complement.
CACGATGCTGTAGTTGTTGATTTCCTCGAGCAGGTTCTCGGGATAACGGCCCGAGAACTCGATGCAGCCCAGGTCGTTGGTGCTCATGTAGTTGAAGTCGCTGTAGATGTGGTTGCGCAGGTCGAAATACAGCTGCGGGTCCATCACGTTGCCGATGCGGCTCTGCACGTACTCCATGTTCACGTCGCGCCACGCCACGGGCGTGCTGTTGGCGCCGATGATGTGGGCAAACTCCTTGGGCTCATCACCCCAGGGCTTGGGGATGACAAAGGTGATGTCCATGTCGCCATTCTGCCACATGCCCTTGGTGAGGCCGTAACTCGCTGTTCCCAATCCTCCCAGGATGTGAGGCGGAAACTCCCAGCCGAACATTAATGCTTTCATATCTCTTGTCGTTGATTGATTTCTAACTGTTGATTCACGCATTTTTCAGAACACACAAGCCCATCCGAACTTGCGGACAAGTTCCTGCAGGAGCTTGCGGTCGCGCACGGGAATGGTCACTGTCACAGTCTCGTGCTGATTATCGCGTTCTGCTATGTCAACGGTGTCCAGATCATATCGCGTTTGAAGGTTCATCCACACCTCGGCAGGAATGCCGAGGGCTTTTTCCAGTGAAATGGCCATGTTGAGTGACACTGATCGCTTGCCGTTGATGGTCTCACTCAGTACCGATGGCTTGATACCGGCAGCAGCGGCAAGTTGCTTCTGTGTCATGCCGCGCTCCTTTAGCTCGTCTTTAATCATCTCGCCAGGGTGAGTGGCGACGAATGGTGTCAAGTTGTTCTTATTCATAATGTTTTGATATTTCAAAGATCAATGCATTGACGATTATCTCATTCTTGTTGGGTGAACTATAGAAGAACAGTCTGTATTGAGGGCTGATCCACACGGTGTCAACGCCCTTGAGATCGCCTTTCTTGCGTTCATAGTGAAGCGACTTGATGAGGAACAGGTCTTCCAGGCGTCTTGCTGCTTTCAGGTAGTTCACCACTTTCACATACCGTTTCACAACATCCCTTGACAGCCGTTTGTACTGGTGGTCTTGAGTGGCGCCTGTGGTATAAAGCTCCTCCAAAGCCTTGTTCTCAAACTCGATGTTCATCTCCTCCAATCGGTTCAGAGTGTGCAAAGATAATGAGAAAGTATGAATAATTCACATTTTTGCGAATTATTTTTCGAGCTTGGTGAGGCCGTAACTCGCTGTTCCCAATCCTCCCAGGATGTGAGGCGGAAACTCCCAGCCGAACATTAATGCTTTCATCATATCTCTTGTTCCTCCTGTGTCGTTTATTTGTCGATGATGTGCAGGTTCTTGAAGGTGCGCAGCACGCGCAGGATGCCGCCCACGTTGGGGGCGAAGCTCACGGCGCCACGTCCGATGAAGGGCGGGTTACCGTCATAGAGCTCGCTCAACGAGCCGATGCAGCCTTCCTTCATCTCGTCCTCGAAGCCGATCATCATGCGCTCGATGAACGAGATGCTGTTCAGGCCGAACACGCGGATGTAGGCCTTGCTGTAGAAGTCCATCAGCCAGGGACGGGCGCTGCCGGCATAGTAGGCCGTCTGGCGCTCCTCGGGGGTGCCCAGGTACCAGGGAATGTAGCCATAGCTGTTAGGACTGAGTGTGCGCAGCCCCTTGGGCGTCAATAGCTCGCGTGTGGCAATATCGAGCACGCGCTTGCGCTGGCGACGGTCCAGCGGGCTGTAGTCGGTGGCGGCGGCGATAATCATGTTGGGCCGCACGCTCAGGTCGGTGTAGCTGCCGTTCACATAGTCGTAGAGGTAGCCGTAATCGGTCATGAACGTCTCGATGAAGGCGGGCTTGCACTTCTCGGCAATCTTGGTGCACCGTTCCACAAATTCCTCGTCCTCGTAGCGGCCGGGGAAGAGTTCATCGGTGGCAAAGCGCAGCGCATTGTACCACAGGGCGTTGAATTCCACGAGATAGCCCGTGCGGGGAATCAGTGGGGTGCCGTCGGGGTGGGTGCTGTTCATCCACGAGACGGGTCGCTTGGTGCCGTCGGTGGCAAGCAGGCCGTTGTCTTCCAGCTTGAGGTTGGGATGGCGGCCGTCGGCAATGAAGTTGATCAAGTCCTTGACCAACTTGCCGTAGCGCTCACGGGCGGCGTCGGCATTCAGGTCGTGGGCATAGCGCTGCACGGCCCAGATGGCCCACAGCGGCACGTCGGGCAGCTCCAGTCCGTCGAGGTGCTTGTCGAGGGTGCCGTCGCGCATCCAGTCGTTGAAGGCGCGCATGGCGGTGTCCATGATCAGCTCGAAGTCCTGGCGGTGGTGGACCGACAGGGTGCAGCCCGGCAGGGCGATGAACTCGTCGCGGGCGCGTATCTTGAACCACGGGTAGCCAGCCAGCAGGTAATGCCCCTCGTTGTTGGTGATATAGAACTGCTTGGCGCTGTTTTTCATGCAGTTATAGAAGCTCGTGCGCGGTGTGCGCGGCTTGATCTCGTCCTCATACATCTTGGTCAGCGTCCTGGTGTTGACCTCCTCGATGCCTGCCGAGAAGATGAGGGGCTCGCCCTTCTTGATCTCGACCTCGAAGTAGCCCGGCACATACAGGTCCTCGCTGTAGGGGATGCCGCGCTCCTGATCCTTGATATACTCGATGTTCTTGTACCAGTGGGGGTCAAATACGAAGCGTGGCTTGTGGTTCATCTGCATGTACAGGGTGGGGTAGCCGTTATACATGCAGGTGGCAATGCCGTTGGACACCTCCTGGTAGTCGCGGCTGGCCACGGCATTCTCGACACACAGGTCGTTGGCGTTGCGGAAGGCCAGGAACGGACGGAACTGCAGCGTGGTGGCCGAGTGGGCATCCACCAGCGTGTAGCGGATGAGGATGCGGTTCTCATGGGTGATGAAGATTTTCTCCTTCTTCAAGATCACGCCCCCCACGCGGTAGGTCGTCGTGGGCACACGCTCGCAGTCATACTCGCGGATGTACTTGTGACCGTTAGGACTGTAGGTGTCGCCCTTGTAGCGGTGCAGTCCCAGGTTAAACGGCGCGCCGTGCTGGATGACGGTCTCGTCGAGCGTGGAGAGCAACACGTGGTTGTTGTCGTCAAGCTCCGGCACGGGGATGACCAACAGGCCGTGCTGCTTGCGGGTGTTGCAGCCCACGATGGTGGTGCAGTGGTAGGCACCGGACTGGTTGGTGCGCAACATCTCCTTGGGCAGCGACTGCTCTAGGTTGATCATCAGGTTTTTATCAAATTTCAGATAACTCATAGGTTTATTTTTGGTTATTGTGTTTTTTTTTGAGATTCTATTCAGATAGGAAAAACGGTGTCACACATCATCGGGCAGCGAGGGCGGCACCAGGATCTTGATGCCCTGGCTCACGTTCTGGATTTCCAGCCTGGCGGGCATCATGACGGGGTCGCCGTCGATGTGGATGATGTCGTCGTGCTGCCGCTCGATGACCACGTGCTTGCCGCGATAGATGCTCACGTGGTTGTCACGGTTGAGCTGGCGCAGGAACAGACGTGCCCCGATCAACGGACTCTCGATCACGCTGAACGGATGCATCACCGTCACGTCGATCAGGCCGTCCTGCATGGTGGCCCGTGGGGCGATGTAGGCGTTGTTGCCATATTGTGCCGCGTTGCAGCAGGCGATGACAAAGGCGTGCTCCCTGAGGTTGACACCATCGATGTCGATGAGGTACTCCTGGGGCTTGTACTTGATGTACTCGCTCAGCGTGGTCTTGATGTAGGTGATGAATCCCCGTGTGCCCTCGTTGGAGAACTTGTAGCTCACGGCGGCGTCAAATCCCATGCCGCAGGTGCAGAAGAAGGGCTTGCCGTTGACGGTGCAGTAGTCAAACTGGCCCACCACGCCGTCGTTGAGCACTTGCAGGGCACGGCTGGCATTCATCGGGATGCGCAGGTGGCGTGCCAGGCCGTTACCCGACCCGCAGGGCACAATGGCCATGGCGGTGTCGGTTCCGCTCAGTGCACTGCCCACCTCGTTGACCGTGCCGTCGCCCCCGATGGCGACCACCACGTCAACCCCGTCGTCCACCGCTTGAGCGGCAATCTCATGGGCATGCCCGGCATACTCGCTCATGATGATACTCACGTCGTTTTTCTCCCTGTCCACCATATTGTCGATGGCGCGTGGTATCTTGTCCTTGTTGCCGGTTCCCGACACAGGGTTAATGATGGCGAGTATATGCCTGAGTTTTTCCATATTCACTCACAAAGATACAACTTTTTATCTGATTTTTTTTTGATAATCGCCCATTTTGAGGTATTTTTGTGAAAAAATTATCAACATTCTGATTATTCTAAGTAAAAACTAATGAAAAAGGTTAGCATTAACCTCCTGACGAATGTGATTCTGCTGCTAGCCGGAATCATTCTCATCATCTTTCATGGTGTGCCCAATATCATGTTGTGGGGCGCACGCGTCATGGGCGCCATGTTTCTCCTGCCCGCGGTCATTTACCTGGTAATGGTCGCCGTGCGGCATGCCGATACACGCACCAGTGCCGACTATATGGGCGTGTTGCCGGCCGTGGGCGGACTGTGTTTCGGCCTGGTGATGATCATCAAGGCCCACCTGTTTGACGAAATCCTGCAGATGCTCATGGGCATGTTGCTCATCGTGCTGGGGCTGTTCCATGTCATCTATCTGTTGCTGTCGCGCAAGAGCCTGAAAATCAGTGGTTGGTATCACTTCTGTCCCTTGCTTGTGATTTTGTGCGGCATCCTGTCGCTTGCCCTTCCTTCCCTGCGCGGCAGTGTGTCGACGGTGGTGCTCATCACGGGCATCTGCCTGTTGCTGTTCAATTTCACCAGCCTGCAGGAGTACCTCGCCGAGCGCCGTGTGCGCCGCGCCGTCACTAACCCCGTCGAGACGATTCCTGTCCCACAGGACGATACCATAACCGAGGCCGAAGCCTCAGGCGAAGAATCCACCAATTGATGAGTCTGAAGCAGTTATACCAGCGATTCCGCAAATGGCAGCGCCAGCCGCATCAATACACGGAATTAGGCAGTGAAACGCACTGCTGCAACAACTGCGGCCAAGAGTATGCCGGCGCCTACTGTCCCCGTTGTGGACAAAAGGCGAGAGCCGGGCGCATCACGTGGAACGTGGCCAGTCAGGGTGTGATGGATGTGTGGGGCCTGGGTGGTCGCTCGCTACCGTATTCGTTGTGGCAACTGTTGTGGCGCCCGGGCTATTTTATCAGCGACTACATCAATGGCAAGTGGCAGTCGTCTTTCCCTCCTGTCAAGATGCTGGTGCTCGTGACGGTAATCATTTATTTTGTAGGTAAAGTCGTCTTTCCAGAATATTGGGAGACACTTTTAGATTCGGATTCCAGTGCTATTACGTCAACGGGATTGCTATACTACTCTGATTATGCGTTTCAATGGATTGGAAATCATCTCGAGTGGATGTTCTTGTTTATCTTCTCGTTGATTATTTTGCCCACATGGCTGGTGTTCAGGCATTCGCCACGCAATTCACGGCACACTTTGCCTCAAGGCTTCTTTATTCAGGTATTCTCGACGACCCAGCTCATCTTGTGGCTATTCATCATTTCCCTTTGTGTTAAGCTATCGGGTGTGAATTTGTCCTATGTCACGGGTAGTTCAGGATTTGAGAATCAGGTCTATGAGAGCGTCTTTTTGCTGATACCCGCCATAGTATTGATAAATTATAAGCAGTTGTTCGGTTATGGCTGGTGGGGGACTGTGTGGCGGGTGTTGCTAGTGCTGTTTGTTTCAATTACCTCTATTTCGGCCATCTATCTCTTATCTCCAGAAAGTGCTGATTATTCCGGCATTGACATTCATAGTAAAGACTTCCTTCTTGCAATGATGTCAGTTTTTATGCTTTTTATTGTCGGCCTATTATTGTCGATGGCTGACGTGATTAACCGCAGGCTGTGGCGTGAACGAGGCTGGCTGCGTGCGATGGTTATTCCGTTGTGCTTTATCGTGATGTCGATAGGCGTCTGTATCTTTATGGGACTGCTCTAGCCTGGTGTCCTGTTGAATATGATGACAGTACTATCGTAATGGATGGATAAAATATGGGTTTAATTAAGGAGAAATATCGTCAATTCCGCCAGTGGCAGCAACAGCCGTTTGAATATCATGACAGTCATGATCATCACGGGTGTTGTAATTGTGGCGCCGAGAGTGAGAATAACTACTGCCCGCGTTGCGGTCAGAAGGCCGCTTATGGCCCCATCACCTGGCACAGCGTGTGGCAGGGCGTGATGGACGTATGGGGCGTGGGCACGCGGTCGTTGCCCTACACATTGTGGCAACTGTTGTGGCGGCCGGGTTACCTGATAAGGGACTACATCAGCGGCAAGCGTCAGGTGAGTTTCCCGCCGGTCAAGATGCTGGTTGTTGTGGCAGTGGCTTTCTTCTTTGTCGGGAATTGGTTCTTTCCCGAATTTTGGGGGGAATTGCAGGAGACTGGGGATGATGTGAGCACCGAGACGGGCGTGACTTATTACATGGAGACAATTGGGATTTGGCTCTCACAACATTACGAGTGGGCATTCTTGGTTGGCCTCTCTTTCTTGATTATTCCCACTTGGTTTGTGTTCCGATTTGCCCCTCGATATCCGCGTCACACGCTTCCTCAAGGCTTTTTCATCCAGGTGTTCATGACAAACCAGTTCCTGCTGTGGCTTTTTATCGGCTCGCTGGTGTTAAGGTTATTGCAAATCACCGATGTTGATGTTCCGGTAATGGTGATTTCTATCATATCATTAGTGCTGCTGATCGACTATCATCAATTGTTCGGTTATGGCTGGTGGGGCACAGCGTGGCGCATCGTTGTAGCGGTGGTGATGATGTCCTTCCTCCTGTATGTCATCGCATTGCCCTTGGCTCTTGTCGACAGGGCCATCACGGGTGAGGAAGTTAATTGGGTTAATGTAGTGCTCAGGACCATCGGTATTACTGGCTTGGGGGCAGTGCTCTTGGTCGCAGTTCATGTCATCAACCGCAAGTTGTGGAAACAGCTCGTCAAGACTAAAAGGCAGTTGATCATCTTGATTGTGGCTCTGATTGCGATAGCCATCGCACTGGATGCTTGCTTTGGCTTTAAGGCGCTCACCTCGATGTTGCGTTATTTTAAAAGCTTTATAGGGTTGATTGCTATTGAATAGAGAAAGTGTCAGACGGAAAAATAACAACGACGCACCTCTCGATAGGAAGGGCGCGTCGCTGTGTCTTGTTGATACCTGCCGCGAGCGCTCACGGCAGCCATGATGCCATGTTGTCTTATTTCTTCTTGCGGTTGCCGTAGCGCTGCATGAACTTGTCGACGCGACCAGCGGTGTCGACGAGCTTCTGCTTGCCGGTGAAGAAGGGGTGCGAGGTGTTGGTGATCTCGAGCTTCACCAGGGGATAGGTCTTGCCGTCGATGTCGATGGTCTCCTTGGTGTTAACCGTGCTGCGAGTGATGAAAACCTCCTCGTTAGACATGTCCTTGAAAGCAACCTCGCGATAGTTGCTGGGATGGATATCTTTCTTCATT
>JBGUKK010000080.1:0-23079 GCA_045114435.1 Sodaliphilus sp. | reverse complement strand
CTTGCGCCCCTCGGTGTAGACGATGAGCTTGTTCTTCGGGAGGAACTCGTTGACAATCTGCACCGCCGACATCAGATAACCTCCCGTATTGTCGCGCAAGTCGATGACAAGGTTCTCAAAACCTTGCTGCGACAGCTCTGCAAGGGCGATGAGCATCTCGGGATACGTGTTCTCGCCGAAACTCTTGATGCGGATATATCCTGTCTCGTCGTCGAGCATATAGGTGGCGGTGACACTGTGCGTGGGTATCTCACCGCGCGTCACGGTGAACTGCTTCACCTTCTTGTCGCCATAGCGCAGCACGCCGATCTTCACCTTAGTGTCCTTGGGTCCTTTCAGCCGTCGCATCGCCTCTTCGTTGGTCACCTCTTTGCCCACGAAAGGTTTGTCGTCGACCATGACAATCTTGTCGCCGGCGATGAGTCCCGCCTTCTCAGCCGGTCCGTTGCTGATGACGTTCTGCACGCGGATGGTGTCTTCGCGGATAACGAACTCGATGCCTACACCCGAGAAAGAGCCCTTCAAGTCGTCGTTGGCCGCCTGTACGTCCTTGGCACTGATATAGACCGAGTGCGGGTCGAGGTCGGCCAGGATCTGCGGGATGGCTCGCTCCATGAGCGAGTCCATGTTGACCGCATCGACATATTGGTCGTTGACGATGTTGAGCAGGTTGTTCAGGCGTGAGCTGCCGCTGTTGATGATATTCAGCCTGTTGGCCGAAAAATGGTTGGCAAAAAACGTGCCAAACAATATGCCGACGACGGTGCAGGCAGCCATCAGCAGGGGCATGTAGCGGGAGTTTCTTTTTTGTTCTTTCATCTTTTTATTGTTTTTGGGTGGCTATGATATAGCGACAGACTGAACCTGGGGGAGGCGTGGGGTGAAGCTGCGGGACGGCTCACTGAACCTGGGGGAGGCGTGGGGAGAAGCTGCGGAGCGGCTCACTGAACCTCGGGGTCGTCGGGATTGAGGTAAAGCACCTCGATGCCAGCCCTGCGGAGCAGGTTGATGCCGTCTTCGAGGCGGTATTTCTCTGCATAGACGACGCGCCGGATGCCGGCCTGGATGATGAGTTTGGAGCACTCTATGCAGGGCGAAGCCGTGACGTAGAGGGTTGCTCCGTCGCTGTTGTTCTCGCTCCGCGCCAGCTTGGTGATGGCGTTAGCCTCAGCATGGAGCACATAGGGCTTGGTGACGTTGTTGTCGTCCTCGCATACATTCTCGAAGCCACTGGGCGTGCCGTTGTAGCCGTCGCTGATGATCATCTTGTTCTTCACCACAAGAGCGCCCACCTGTCGGCGGCGGCAGTAGCTGTTTTCTGCCCAGATGCGAGCCATGCGCAGGTAGCGGAGGTCGAGGTCGTGTTGTTTCTTGTCCATATCTATTTGTGTTTTGTCGCTGCGGAACAGCTACATGCTGAACCTATTGGGTAGGGGCTTCCTGCTGCGGGGCTGCGGGGAGCTTCGACTTCGGTATGCGCTGCGAGGGCCGTTTGATGCCGTTGCGTTTCAGGAGAGCATCGATGGTGGGCTCTTTTCCACGGAAAGCCTTGTAGAGTTCCATGGGGTGCTGAGTGCCGCCACGGCTGAGGATGCAGTCGCGGAAACGCTGAGCCACCTTCTGGTTGAAGATGCCACGGCGCTTGAACACGCTGAAGGCATCGGCATCGAGCACCTCCGCCCACTTGTAGCTGTAGTAGCCTGCCGCATAGCCACCCGCCATGATGTGAGAGAACTGCACGGTCATGCAGGTGTTGAGATTGGATTTTCTCGGGTTGATACGTGCCTTTGCCCATGCTTTCTTCTCGAAGGCCATGATGTCGTCGTCGAAGGGTTCTTTCTGTGTATAGTAGGCCATGTCGAGCAGACCGAAGCTTACCTGCCGGAGACAAGCAGTGGCCGCCATGAAGTTACGGCTCCTGACGATGCGGTCGATGAGTTCGTCGGGGAGCGGCTCACCCGTCTGGTAGTGGAAGGCGAAGGTCCGGAGGAACTCTTTCTCGATGGCAAAGTTCTCCATCAACTGCGAGGGCAGTTCGACGAAGTCCCACCACACGTTGGTTCCCGAGAGGCTCTCGAAGCGCGAGTTGGCGAACATGCCGTGGAGCGAGTGGCCGAACTCGTGGAGGAAGGTCTCCACCTCGCCGAGTGTGAGCAGGGCAGGCTTGTCGGCTGTCGGCTTCGTCAGGTTCATCACCACGCTGACATGGGGTCTGACGTTCACTCCTTTCCTGTCGATCCACTGGCCCTGGAACTCCGTCATCCATGCCCCACCCTGCTTTCCTTTGCGCGGATGGAAGTCGGCATAGAACACAGCCAGGTAGGAGCCGTCGCGATCGAACACCTCGTAGGCCTTGACGTCGGAGTGATAGACGGGTATGTCTTTATTCTCGACGAAAGTGATACCATAGAGCCTGTTAGCCAGTCCGAAGACACCTTTGATGACACGCGACAGTTCGAAGTAGGGTCTGAGCATCTCCGCATCGAGGTCGTACTTCTTGAGTTTCAGCTTGTGGGCGTAGTAAGCTTGGTCCCACGGCTTCATGGCTTTCTCGTCGGCGGTGAGATGGTGCCTCTTCTCTCCATCTTTTGGCTTGCGCCACGAGCTGTCGCGCTTGAAGATGTTCTCCAGCGCAGCCTGTTCTCTCTTGGCCGTAGGTTTGTAGGCGAAGATGAGCGAGTCGAGCAGCCGGTAGACGTTGCGCACCTTCGTTGCCATGCGGTTTTTCATCACATAGTCGGCAAAGGTGCTGAAGCCCAAGAGCTGAGCTATCTCTCTGCGCAGGTTGACCAGCCGCTTGCAGATGTCGATATTGTTCTCGGCGTTGTCGTGCAGGCAGAGCGTATTGCGTGCCATATACATCTGCTGGCGCAGGTCGCGCTGTGTGCTGTAGGTCATGAACGGCTGGTAGCTGGGCATATCGAGCGTAAAGACCCATCCGTCGAGCTGTCGTTCCTCGGCGGCGAGGCGTGCTGCCTCTATGGCTGTCTGCGGCAGTCCCTCGAGCTGCTGCTCGTCGGTGATATGCAGGGTGAAGGCCTTTGTCTCCTTCAGGAGGTTCTGCGAGAACTGCAGGGAGAGCATGCTGGCCTCCTCGCTGAGTTGGCGCAGCCGTTCTTTCCCCTCGTCGTCGAGCAACGCACCGCTGCGCACGAAGCCGTCGTAGCAGTTGTCGAGCAGGCGTTTCTCCTCGGTTGTCAGTCGGCGGTGCGTGCGATGTACGGCCTTGATGCGCTCGAAGAGACGGCTGTTGAGCCTGACGTCGTTGGCATGCTGCGTCAGGATGGGCTGCATCTTCTGCGCCAGGGCATCCATCTCGTCGTTGGTCTCGGCTGAGAGCATGTTGAAAAACACGTTGGAGACGCGCTCCAGCAGGTCGTAGTAGCCCTCCGGTTCGTCGTCGCTGTTGATGATGGTGTTCTCGAAAGTGGGTTTTTCGGGGTTGTTGATAGTTTTCTCTATCTGTTCGTTGTCGCGACGGATACCCTCCATGAAGGCTTCCTCGAAGTCTTCTATGCGTATTTTGTCGAACGGCACGGTCTCATGCGGTGTGTCGTAAGGTTCGAAAAACGGATTTTTCCTTGTTTCTTCCATGATTGTTGATTTTGGCGTGCAAATTTACGAAGTTTTTCTGAAATGAGCAAGAATAAACATATTTTCGTCATAAAAATCTGTTAATAAATCTGTTTACGGTGATTATTCATCACTAACGCGGCGTTTGCAAGCCCCAAACATGGCGTTTGCGAGTGCCAAACACGTCGTTTGCGAAAGCGGGAAGCACCATTTGCCGATGCTGTTTGCGGCAAACGAGGCTGCAGTTTGCGGCAAATGCCGACACTACGTTATTAATGTAGTGAGACTACCTTATTAATGTAGTGAGACTACCTTATTAATGTAGTGAGACTACTTTATTAATGTAGTATCGCGATTTGCGTCAAATTGGAAGCTGAAAGACGTCAGACATACTGCCGAAGAATGTCCCATACGGCCATGATATGGCACACCGAACCGGCCAGGACGAAGAAGTGGAAGACGCTGTGCATGTAGCGTCGGCGGCGCAGACTGTAGAAGAGCGCCCCCGTGATGTAGCAAACCCCTTCGGCAACAATCCACACGACGGCCGCCGGATGGACATCGTCGACGAGCGGACGGAAGGCGATGAGCACCGAAAGTCCCATCAGCACGAAGCAGATGGTCTCTACATGGCTGTGCTCCTTCAGACGGACGAAGCTGATGACGGTGCCCACAATGGCACACGTCCACACCAGGCAGAAGAGCAGCCAGCCCCAAGGGCCGTCTTCGCGAAGGGCGATGAGCGTCACGGGCGAATAGCTGCCGGCGATGTGCCAGTAGATGGCAGCATGGTCGAAGCGCCGCAGGCGTTCCTTGGCCTTGGCGAATCGTGGCGGCATGGCATGATAGACGGTAGAGGCGATATAGGAAGAAAGCATGCCGAAGAGATAGAGCCACACGCCGGCATGCATCCAGCCGCTGCCGCTCCTGACGCACAGCAGCACAAAGACGACGCCAAACACACAGCCCAGCAGGATGCCTGCGGCATGGGATGTCCAGTTGATGGTTTCCTCGCGTTTCGTATAGTGTATACTCATGGTGGGTGCAAAGATACGCCATTTTTCAGAAAGTCGTGGCTCGCACGGCAAAAATCTTGCAATATTCTTTAGAAATCGTCAAAAAAGTTTGTGCATTATCCGAATTGTTCGTATATTTGCAGAAAATAACAAGAAATGCGACGTACAGAGGTAGTTAACAGGATTAAAGAAGAAGCCCACAAACTTGCCCCCCGTGTTCAGACGATACTTTATGGATCAGAGGCACGAGGTGACGCTCGTGAGGATTCTGACATCGACTTGCTGCTGCTTGTTGATGCTGACAGGCTAACCTATTCTGAAAAGGACGAAATCATAGCTCCGCTATATGATATAGAACTCGACACAGGCATCGTTATAAGTACCATCGTGATGCCACGTAAGGAATGGGAGAATCGTCCGTTCTTGACACCATTCCAATATAACGTAAACAATGAAGGTATCGTTTTATGAAAAGAGGTCTGACAGACGAGAACTATGATGCTCTTTCCAAATACCGTTTGGAAAGAGCACACGAAACACTCGACGAAATCCCTTTTCTTCGCGAGCGCGGGTACTATAATACTGCCACTAACCGATTGTATTACGCTTGCTATTATGCCGCTGTAGCGCTTTTGGCGAAGTATCATATCGCTGCGGCTACACATACTGGCGTAAAGTCCATGTTAGGCCTACATTTTGTATCTAAAGGACTTATCACCAAGGAAAGTGGCCGAGCCTTTTCTAATCTCTTCGACAGCCGACAAAGAGGAGATTATGATGAGTTTGTCTATTCAACGATAGAAGAGGTTGACGAGCTATATCCTAAGGCACAACAATTTATCGGCGAAGTGGACGCTTTGCTGAACAAGACTAACCAAGAATAACATAGGTTTTATGAAGAAGATATTGACCATCGCCACTCTGTTTCTGGCAACAACCCGCTGCATGGCCTATAGCATTGTGCAGGAAGGCATCTACTACAACATCATCAGGGCCGGAGTGCTCGAGGTTACTTATGGCGACGCGGCCTATAGCGGCTTTGTCAATATCCCCGACTCTGTGAGGGCCAACGGCAAGATGTACGCTGTCGAGGCCATCGGCAACCGCGCTTTCAATGCCTGCTCGGGGCTCTCCTCGCTGCGCATGCCGCAGGCCGTGAAGAGCATCGGCCAGTCGGCCTTCGCCGCCTGCACGTCGCTCCACTCCATTTCGTTGCCCGCCTCGTTAGAGACGATAGGCGATGCTGCCTTCTATGGCTGCACCTCGCTCATCAGCATGTCGCTGCCGGCTGGTGTCAGCAGCATCGGCCGCGACGCCTTCGTTCGCTGTCTGATGCTGGAACGCTTTAGCGTTGCCGAAGACAACAGATGGTTTGCCACTCAAGACAACGTGCTGTACAACAAGCAGCTGACGCGGCTGATTGCCTATCCCAACGCGCGAAGCGACAGCTATACACTGCCCAAGACGGTCACGGAGATAGCCGACGGGGCGTTCTGCCATTGCACGAAGCTGCAAACAGTGGTCGTTCAGCCAAGCCTGAAAACCATTGGCGACGCCGCCTTCTACGGATGCACTGCCCTGCAGAGCATCAGCCTGAACGACGGCCTCAACGCCATCGGCTGCTGGGCTTTCTCCGAATGCGAGGCCCTTCGGTCGATCAATATTCCCGCCACAGTAACGGTTGTGGGCGACGATGCCTTCACCTTCTGTAGCCAGCTTGCAGCCATCAACGCCGACGGCGGCAATGCCAGCTATGCCTCGACCGACGGCGTGCTCTTCGACAAGCAGCACACGCGCATCGTTGCCTTCCCGGGCGGCAAAGGTCCCGACTACAGCATTCCGTCGACGGTGACGCAGATCAGCAACCACGCCTTCTATGGCAATACGGCGCTCCGCCGCATCACGCTGCATCAGGCCATCAGCAACATCGACGACAACCCCTTCCTCTTCTGCGACAACCTCACCGACATCAACGTCGCGACAGACAACAGCAAGTACAGTTCGCTCGACGGCATCCTATATAATAAGGAACAGACAGACATCGTCGCCGTACCGAAAGGGCGCGACGGACAGGTCAACGTGCCGGCAAGCGTGAAGAGCATCCCGACGGGAGCCTTCCTCTGCAACGACAAGATTCAGGCTGTCAGCCTGCCACAAGGCATCAGCAACATCGGCGAGAGAGCCTTCCTGGGATGCTACCAGCTGGCTACCGTCAACCTGCCGACGTCGCTCCAGACCATCGGCGATGGGGCTCTGTCCGACTGTATCGGGCTGCAAGAGATTGTCTGCTGCGGCAAACCCGTGGCAACAACAGGTTTCAACTCGCTCATCAACGAGCGGGCTCAGCTCTTCATTCCGCGTGGCACGCGCAACGACTTCCTCATGACCAACGGCTGGACCGACTTCCAGCAGGTGGAGGAATACGGTATTCACGCCGACAACATGCAGCTCAACTTAGGACGGCAACAGAACATCCCGGTGCGTATCGACGGCACGATGCCCCTCACGGCCCTGCAGATGCAGGTGACACTGCCCGAAGGTATGCACATCGCACAAGATGCCAACGACCAGTTCATGGTGAGCCTGACGGGCACTAACCGCCTGACACACAGCGTATCATGCGTCATGAACGACGAGCAGAGCTATTCCGTCGTCGTCTACTCTATGAACAACGACGTCCTGCTACCCGTCGACACACTGCTCTTCATAGGCATCGACATCGACGAGGAGCGTGCCGTTGGCAACTATCAGCTGAGCGTCAACGACGTGGTGCTGACATACATGACCAACCGCCTGTACGGTGAGGCCGTCCAGCAAGACTGCCTGGCCGAACTGAATGTGCGCACCTACATGGGCGATGTCAACCACGACGGACTGGTCAACGTGGCCGATGTGGTGCTCACCCTGCGACATGTGCAGAGCCTGCCAACACCCGAGTTCCACTTCAACGAAGCTGACGTCAACTACAGCAATGCCATCAACATCGCCGATGCCGTGGGCATCATCGGCATCATACAGGCCGAACAGCTCTACCCTTCGGCAGGAACGACCTACCCTGCACAGACACAGACAACCGACCACATGGCCATCACCGACGTACAAATCATGCAGGGAAAGACGGCCGACTTGTCTATCGACCTGATGAACACCATCGGCTACACGGCACAGCAGTTTGAGCTGACGCTGCCCCCCGGGGTGAAGATAGCACAGAACGCCAGCGGCGACTATCAGCTCCGACTGTCCAACCGCTACGACACCCATCAGGCATACGTCGCTCCCGTAGCCGAAAGCTACTACGAGGGCAACACCTACCGCATCGTGTGCGCCTCGAACAGCCTGAAACCTATCAGCAGCAACAGCGGACAGGTGATGTCGCTCAAACTCGTCGCCGACGACGACCTGCCCGACCATACGCATGCCTGCCGCCTGCATCATGTGGTGTTTGCCGACAAAGAGGCGCAAGCCTACGCTTTGGCACACGCCGACTTCGAAGTGACCGTCGGCGAGAAGACAGGCATCGATGAGGTTTCGCACAGCGACAAGCCTGCCCATATCTACAACCTGCACGGACTGCTTGTGCGGGCCAATGCCTCTTCGCTCCAGGGCTTGCAGCCCGGCGTCTACATCATGAACGGACGAAAGTATGTGGTGAAGTAGAATATTGGACAAAAGAAAAAAGGAGCAACACGCTGTCCGGCGTGCTGCTCCTTTTGTTTTTCTTGCAGATTGCTCCGCGATGTTTCGCTACAGCTTATTTCAGTTCGGCAAGGAACTTGATGGTGCGAACCATCTGCGAGGTGTACGAGTTCTCGTTGTCGTACCAAGAAACAACCTGAACGAGCGAGTTGCCATCGCCAATCTTCGAAACCATAGTCTGGTTGGCATCGAAGAGCGAACCATACTTCATGCCGATGATGTCGCTCGAAACGAGCTTCTCCTCGGTGTAGCCGAACGACTCGTTCTGGGCAGCCTTCATAGCAGCGTTGATGTCCTCTACGGTCACCTCACCCTTCACGACAGCGTGCAGGATAGTGGTAGAACCAGTGGGAGTGGGAACGCGCTGAGCAGCACCGATGAGCTTGCCGTTGAGTTCGGGAATAACGAGACCGATAGCCTTGGCAGCACCCGTAGAGTTAGGCACGATGTTCTGAGCACCGGCACGTGCACGCTGCACGTCACCCTTGCGCTGAGGACCGTCGAGAATCATCTGGTCGCCAGTGTAGGCGTGTACGGTGGTCATGATACCGCTCTGGATGGGAGCGAAGTCGTTCAGAGCCTTCGTCATCGGAGCAAGGCAGTTGGTGGTGCAGCTGGCAGCAGAGATGATGGTGTCGGCGGGAGTCAGCGTGGTGTGGTTCACGTTGAAGACGATGGTGGGCAGGTCGTTGCCGGCGGGAGCCGAGATGACAACCTTCTTGGCACCAGCCTTCAGGTGGGCAAAAGCCTTCTCCTTAGAAGTGTAGAAACCTGTGCACTCGAGCACAACGTCGACGTCGAGCTCACCCCAAGGCAGGTCGGCAGCGTTGGGCATGGCATAGATGGTGATTTCCTTACCATCCACGATGATAGAGTTGTCGGTGCATTCCACCGTGTGCTTGTTCTCACCAATCTTTCCGCAGAAACCACCCTGGGCGGTGTCGTACTTCAGCAGGTGAGCCAGCATCTTGGGGCTGGTCAGGTCGTTGATAGCAACCACTTCATAACCTTCTGCCTCGAACATCTGACGGAAAGCGAGGCGACCGATACGGCCGAAACCGTTAATAGCTACTTTTGTCATTTTTACTAATTATTTTAAAGGGTTTAATAAAATTTTTTCGTTTTCGACCGCAAAGTTACAAAAAAATAATTATATTTGCACTTGATTTCTGTCTTAATTAAGATTAAAGTTTAAACATTAAACATTAAAAATGCGATAAATCAAGGACAAGAGTCCAAGATTGCAAAACACAGATTGCAAATTAAAGAATAATTAGTATACGTAACATTAAATTTAAAAAAATTATGGGATTTATTAGTGAATTCAAAGAGTTTGCCATGAAAGGCAACGTAATGGACATGGCTGTCGGTGTTATCATCGGTGGTGCTTTCGGTAAGATTATCTCCAGTTTGGTAGAAGACATTCTTATGCCTATCATCAGTATCTGCACTGGTGGTATCAGTTTTACCGACCTGTTTGTGGTTTTGGGCGACGGTTCATTCAAGACTTTAGCCGAAGCTAAGGAGGCTGGCGCAGCCGTTTTTGCTTATGGACAGTTTATTCAGAACATTCTCGACTTCGTTATCATTGCCTTCTGTATATTCATCATGATTAAGGCTATGAACAAACTGAAGCGCAAGAAGGAAGAACCAGCACCAGAAGCTCCTGCAGGTCCTACCCAGGAGGAGTTGCTCACTGAGATTCGTGATCTGCTGAAACAGAAATAAATCAAGAAATCAACCTTCTTTATATAATATAAGGTGGCAAACGTGATGCCACCTTTTTTTATTTTTGTACCTTTGCCGCTGTTTTCAGAATAGTACATACAAATATGGTAAAGACATTGGATTTTAAGCCGAAAATGTTTTCGGCAATCAAGCACTACGATAGAAAGACATTCATGGCCGACCTCATGGCTGGTATCATTGTAGGTATCGTGGCACTGCCTCTGGCTATTGCTTTTGGTATTGCCAGTGGCGTCAGCCCTGAAAAGGGTATCATTACAGCCATTGTTGCCGGACTGATGATTTCGCTCTTTGGCGGCTCAAAGGTACAGATAGGTGGCCCCACTGGTGCATTTATCGTCATCGTCTATGGTATCATTCAGCAGTATGGCATACAGGGTCTTACCATTGCCACTCTCATGGCTGGCGTATTCCTTATATTATTAGGCGTACTTCGTTTGGGTACCATTATCAAGTATATTCCCTACCCCATTGTTGTCGGTTTCACCAGTGGTATTGCCGTCACCATCTTCACCACGCAGATCAAAGACCTGTTGGGCATGCAGATGGATACGGTGCCAGCTGATTTTGTTGAAAAATGGATTGCCTATTTTGCCAACATGAATCACATCGATTGCTGGAGTGCTCTGATGGGTATCACCAGTGTTGCCATCATTGCCGTATGGCCAATTCTGGCTCGTTTGTTCAGACTTTCGCCTCTACGTTCGCTGCCTGGATCATTGGTTGCCATCATCGTGGTAACCATCGCGGCTCTGTTGTTGAAAACGTATGCAGGTGTCACCACCATTGAAACAATCGGTGACCGTTTCAGCATCAATTCCACACTGCCCGGGGCTGTCGTGCCTGAGCTTTCCTGGGAGACTATTAAGGGACTTGTAGGACCAGCCGTTACGATTGCTGTTCTCGGTGCTATTGAGAGTTTACTCTCTGCCACCGTCGCTGATGGTGTTATCGGTGACCACCATAACTCCAATACCGAACTCATCGGACAGGGTATTGCCAACATCGCATCTCCTCTATTCGGTGGTATTCCTGCCACAGGAGCCATTGCCCGTACGATGACTAATATTAACAATGGCGGACGCACGCCTGTTGCTGGTATTATCCATGCAGCCGTACTACTGCTCATCTTCCTGTTCCTCATGCCATTGGCACAATACATACCGATGGCATGTCTGGCTGGCGTACTCGTTGTCGTCGCTTATGGCATGAGTGGTTGGCGTTCATTCCTCGCCATGTTGCGCAATCCCAAGAGCGACATCACCGTACTGTTGCTCACTTTCTTCCTCACCATCATCTTCGACCTCACCATCGCCATCGAATTTGGTCTCATCTGCGCCTGTCTGCTGTTCATGCGACGTATGGCAGAGACTACCGATGTGCATGCCGTACTCAACGAAATTGACCTCAACGAAGATGCGGATATGGAACGTGGCAATCTGGAACACCTCACTATCCCAGAGGGTGTAGAGGTTTATGAAATCAACGGTCCCTATTTCTTCGGAGCCGGCAACCGCTTTGAGGACATCATGGCACGCTACGGCAGTCGCCCCAAGGTACGCATCATCCGCATGCGTAAAGTTCCCTTTATCGACTCCACAGGTCTGCATAACCTCGAGAATATGTGTCTGATGAGTCAGAAGGAGGGCGTCACCGTTGTCCTCTCGGGTGTCAATGAGAAAGTAGATGGCGTGCTAAAGCGCAACCACTTCGAGCGCATTGTAGGCGAGCAGAACATCTGCAACCACATCGACCTCGCCTTAGCAAGAGCCAAGGAGATTGTTGAATAATAAAAAGGGCTGAGAAAAACATATTTTCCCAGCCTTTTTTGTTCTGTTCATTTATTCCCACTCAATCGTTGCGGGTGGTTTCGACGAAATGTCGTAACAGACGCGGTTGACGCCACGTACTTTGTTAATAATCTCATTGGAGACTTTTGCCAGGAAGTCGTAAGGCAGATGAGCCCAGTCGGCTGTCATGGCATCGGTACTGGTAACAGCACGCAGGGCTACTGGATGCTCATAGGTGCGCTCATCACCCATCACACCAACAGAGCGTACGGTGGAGAGCAACACGGCACCAGCCTGCCATACCTTATTATATAATGTCTCACCGTCGGTATCGACATACTCACGGAGTCCACGTACATAGATGTCGTCGGCATCCTGTAGGATACGCACCTTCTCGGGAGTAATGTCACCAAGGATGCGAACAGCCAGTCCTGGACCTGGGAAGGGATGGCGCGTAATGAGGTGTTCGGGCATACCCAACTGGCGACCGACACGACGAACCTCGTCCTTGAAGAGCCATTTCAGGGGCTCGCAGAGCTGGAGGTTCATTTCCTTAGGCAGTCCGCCTACGTTATGATGACTCTTAATAACCTTACCTGTGATATTGAGCGACTCGATACGGTCGGGATAGATCGTTCCCTGTGCCAACCATTTAGCATCGGTAATCTTCTTGGCCTCAGCATTAAATACCTCCACGAAATCACGACCGATTATCTTGCGTTTCTGCTCTGGGTCGCTGACGCCTGCCAGATCATTAAAGAACTTCTCGCTGGCATCAACACCAATAACGTTAAGTCCTAAGCCCTGATAATCGCTCATTACCTGCGTAAACTCATTCTTGCGGAGCATACCATGATCGACGAAGATACATGTAAGATTCTTTCCAATCGCCTTATTGAGCAATACTGCAGCAACGGAAGAATCGACACCGCCAGAGAGACCAAGTATTACACGGTCGTTACCGATTTGCTCTTTCAGTTCTTTAACGGTAGTATCAACAAAGGAGGCGGCACTCCAGTCCTGCTTAGAGCCACAGATATCCACCACGAAATTCTTTAGCAACAAGGCACCTTGAAGTGTGTGATATACCTCAGGATGGAATTGTACTGCCCAAATATCCTTCTGATTCCAGAAGGCAGCATTCTTGACATCGTGTGTGCTACCAATGACCTCAAAGCCTTCTGGAATGGCAGTGATGGTGTCACCGTGCGACATCCAGACCTGGGAACCTCGGTCGAAGCCTTTAAACAACGGATTATAGAGATTAATCGTCTCCAGATGGGCGCGTCCATACTCACGACTGTCGGCCTTTTCCACTTTTCCGCCTAAGGTATGGGAAATAAACTGTGCACCATAGCAGATGCCCAGAACAGGGATGCGACCAATAAATTGACTGAGATCTACCTTGAAAGCCTCTGGGTCATGAACGCTATAAGGCGAACCACTTAAGATAACGCCTATCACAGAGGGGTCATCCTTAGGAAACTTATTGTAAGGCAGAATTTCGCAGAAGGTATCCAGTTCACGAACGCGGCGACCAATCAACTGAGTGGTCTGTGAACCGAAATCCAAAATAATTATCTTCTGTTGCATACTATATTATATATTATTTATAAAATTCTCTGCTTGGTCGAGGGTATCCATCTTACCGACATCCATCAGCCGGAGGTCTATCGCCTCGAAACCTTTGATAAGATGAGTAGCACAAGCACTCAGATAGAAGTCCATAATGGGAAACCGGTCGGGCCATTCACTGAGTAAGGGTACCAACGAAGGGTGGAAGACATGAATACCTGAGAAAGCCAACGAATGTCCCTCACGACCCTTCACTTCACCCGTCTCAATATTCTTCCAGCCTACCAACCGCTGTTCATCATCAAACTGAAGATAACGCTTCGTTTGCCGCTGACTGACTACCAATACGGGAGCATCTGTAGGTAATTGGCTCAAATCAAGGTTACTCAGAATATCGACATTATGTATCAGGATAGGCTCCGAGGGGTCAAACAGGGGTAATGCCTTCTTAATACCGCCGCCCGTCTCCAACAATTGCTCACGCTCGTCACTGATGCGGATGTCCAACCCAAAATTGTCGTTCAAACGAAGATAGTCAATAATCTGGTCGGCAAAATGATGCACATTCACCACGATACGCTCATAACCAGACTTTTTCAGTTTCATAATGACATGCCAGAGCAAAGGCTGTCCACCCACAGGGACCAAAGCCTTTGGCATCGTGTCGGTCAGGGGTTTCAAGCGTGTTCCTAACCCCGCTGCAAAAATCATGGCTTGCCTCATTTCGCTTTCAGTATTTGATGAATACCCTGTTCACGATGGCAGATATGGACTTCTATGCCAAACTTCTCGTGGATATGTTCCGCCAAGTGCTGGGCACTATAGACACTGCGATGCTGTCCGCCCGTACAACCGAAGGAGAACATGAGTGACGTGAAACCACGTTGAATATATCTCCGTACATGAGCATCTGCCAAACGATAGACACTATCAAGAAAGGTCAGGATTTCACCATCATCCTCCAAGAAACGGATAACAGGCTCGTCCAATCCGGTGAGTTTCTTATAGGGTTCGTAACGTCCGGGATTGTGGGTGGAACGGCAATCGAACACATAGCCTCCGCCATTGCCACTCTCATCCTCAGGAATACCTTTACGATAAGAGAAACTAAAAACCTTGACTATCAGCGGTCCCTGTGCGTCATATTTTGAGAAGGTAGCCGGACCATCCTGAGGATGAGGCTTATAGGGATTGCGGTCGGTGGTCTTGTATCCGTCAGCACGACTGACAGTTGTTTCTACCCGTTGGAAACGTGGCATATTAGCCAGGCGCGTCAGCAGATCGGTGAGATATGGGTAGGGGAAGTTACGTTCGCTAAGCAGTTCGCGGATGTTCTGCATGGCTGGCGGAATACTCTCAATAAAATGAGGCTTACGCTCAAAATAGCCACGGAAGCCATAGGCACCCAGTACCTGTAACTGACGGAACAGCACGAAAAGCGACAAACGCTCAACAAACTTATGGGGCGACGGTACTTCTGTGTACTGCTTGAGGGCATTATAATATTCATACACCAGTTCTCGACGCAGTTTATGGGGATATTTGGCAGACGCCTGCCAAAGGAAGGAAGCAAGGTCATAATAGTATGGACCTTTGCGACCGCCCTGGAAATCAATAAAATACGGATTCCCTTTAGCATCGAGCATCACATTGCGTGCTTGAAAGTCACGATAGAGGAAACCCTGTACGTCATCAACCGAAGTAAGATCTTTGGCTAAAAGACGGAAGTCGGCCTCCAGCTTGATTTCATGAAAATCGAGTTCGGTGGCTTTCAGAAAACAATATTTAAAATAATTGAGATCGAAGAGCACACTATTGACATCGAACTCTGCCTGTGGATAACAATTGGAAAAATCCAACTCACGGGCACCACGCATCTGGATGTTAGGCAACTGACGAATGGTACGACGCAGCAGTTCCTGTTCCTTCAGTGTATAACGACCACCAGCCTCACGACCGCCACGAATGGCATCAAACAAAGACAAACTGCCCAAATCGGTCTGAAGATAACGCAATTCGTCATCGCTGACAGCCAAAAGACGGGGAACGGGCAACTGCCGTTTAGTGAAATGACGGCAAAGATAGACAAAAGCATGATTTTCATCACGACTGGTACCAATGACGCCTACTACCGTAGAACCGTCATGAGCCGTCAGACGATAGTAGATGCGGTTGCTTCCTGCCACGGGTAATTGCTCGTATTTGGCAGGCTCCTCCCCACTCCATTGCTTATATAACTGAAGTAACTGATGCATAGTGCCGACAAAGGTACGAAAAAGTGAGAATAATACCAAAAGAATGAAAAGTTTTTTGCTTGAAAACTAAAAAGCCGACTGTCCTCACGACAATCGGCTCTTTAAAACAAACTACTTAAAAACTAATCTACTAAAACAAATCAAAAAAATATCTTTATTTCGCTAAATCTATTCTCGTCATTTTTTCCTTTCACATTGCAAAGATATACAATAAGAATGAAAAATCCAAACATTATTGCAAAAAAATGAACGTTTCTTGATTTAAATCAAAACGGGGAATTAATTTTAACTTAATCCCCCGCTTTTTGATATGTCTGGTTTACAATTCCTTACATCATGCCGCCCATTCCAGGAGCACCACCCATTGGCATAGCAGGTTCCTTTTCTGGTTTGTCAACAATCAGGCACTCTGTGGTGAGGAACATACCGGCAATCGAGGCTGCGTTCTCAAGTGCCACACGTGCCACCTTGGCAGGATCTACGATACCAGCCTTGCGCATATCCTCATACTCATCGGTACGGGCATTGTAACCATAGTCACCCTTACCCTCACGAACTTTCTGTACGACAACAGCACCTTCACCGCCACCATTAAAGGCAATCTGACGGAGAGGCTCTTCGATAGCACGGCAGATAATATTGATACCTGTCTGCTCGTCGGCATTAACACCCTTTACATTGACCAAAGCCTGCTGAGCACGAATATAGGTTGTACCGCCACCGGCTACGACACCTTCTTCAATAGCTGCACGAGTGGCGCAAAGAGCATCGTCAACACGGTCTTTCTTCTCCTTCATCTCCACCTCGCTGTTGGCACCTACATAAAGAACGGCAACACCACCTGCCAGTTTAGCAAGACGCTCCTGCAGTTTCTCCTTATCATAAGAAGATGTGGTGAGTTCAATCTCCTTCTTAATCTGGGCAATACGATCCTGAATAGCCTGCTTCTCGCCAGCACCATTAACGATTGTAGTATTGTCCTTAGAAACGGTCACCTTGTCGCAAGTACCCAACATTTCGAGTGTAGCCTGCTCCAACTTCAAACCTTTCTCCTCGCTGATAACAACACCACCTGTCAGGATAGCGATATCCTCAAGCATAGCCTTACGACGATCGCCGAAACCAGGAGCCTTGACAGCACAAATCTTCAGACCGCCACGCAGACGGTTGACAACCAATGTGGTAAGAGCCTCTGAATCCACATCCTCAGCAATAACCAACAATGGGCGTCCACTCTCAGCAGCAGGCTGCAGGATGGGCAGGAAGTCCTTGATATTGGAAATCTTCTTGTCATAAATAAGGATATAAGGGTTCTCCATCACACACTCCATCTTCTCAGAATCAGTCATGAAGTATGGTGACAAATAACCACGGTCGAACTGCATACCCTCTACTACACCGATGTGAGTATCACGGCTCTTGCTCTCTTCGATAGTGATGACACCATCCTTAGAAACTTTACGCATAGCATCAGCCAGCAGTTTACCAATTTCCTCATCGTTGTTGGCAGAAACGGTGGCTACCTGCTCAATCTTGTCATAGTTGTCGTCAACCTGCTCGGCATTCTCCTTGATGAAATCAACAACAGCCTTGACAGCCTTGTCAATACCACGTTTCAAATCCATTGGATTAGCACCTGCTGTGACATTCTTCAGACCCTCGGTCACAATAGCCTGAGTCAGGATGGTAGCCGTTGTTGTACCATCACCGGCATCGTCACCAGTCTTGGAAGCCACACTCTTAACGAGCTGGGCACCGGTATTCTCAAACTTGTCCTCCAACTCAATTTCCTTGGCAACGGTTACACCGTCCTTGGTAATCTGTGGAGCACCGAATTTCTTCTCAATCACTACGTTACGTCCTTTAGGACCTAATGTTACCTTCACTGCATTGGCCAACTGATCAACACCGTTTTTCAACAGGTCACGGGCCTCAATATTGAATTTGATATCTTTTGCCATAATTCTTAATTATTTTCTGAGTACTATGAGTACCCTGATTATTCCGATTATTCTGATTACTTCTCTAACACTGCTAACACGTCGCTCTGACGCATCATCAAGTATTTTTCACCTTCGAACTCAAGTTCTGTGCCGCTATATTTGCCATAGAGCACTTCATCGCCTGCCTTCAGAACCATCTCCTCGTCCTTGGTACCCTGACCAACGGCCTTGATTGTTCCGTGAAGAGGTTTTTCTTTTGCAGTATCAGGAATAATGATACCACCGATTTTTTCTTCTGCCGGTGCTGGAACTACCAACACGCGATCTCCTAATGGTTTGATATTCATATTACGTTACTTTTTAATTGTTAATAAACTTTTTCTGCCACAGAGTTAGCGAAAAACGTGCCAATCTCTTACGACTGACACTTTGGCAGAAAAAAGTCTCCACATTATTATAATATATAAAATAAAACTGAATTTATTTTGTTCTTTCCTCACTTATTCGTACCTTTGCACAAGCAATCAATTATAAATTTAGGTTATGAAAGATTTTATCAAGTATGTGTTTGCCACTGTTACCGGCATCGTTGTGTTCTCCCTGATCATGGGAATTCTCTTTGTGATTTCTCTCGTAGGACTGGCAGCCTCATCGGCTTCGACCGTTCCTGTTGAGAAGAACTCTGTATTCACCCTCATGCTGTCAGGTCAGGTTGACGAACGCACCGAAGAAGACATCATGAGACAGTTGTCTGGTCAAATTAGCGAGAATCTCGGACTCGACGACATCATCTCAGCCATCAAGAAAGCTAAAGAAAACGAAGACATCAAGGGTATCTATATCGAGACAGGTCTCTTCGCTATTGACACTCCCGCTTCTGCCCACGCTATCCGCGAGGCATTGCTCGACTTCAAGAAAAGCGGCAAATGGATTGTGGCTTATGGCGACAGCTACACACAGACGGCTTACTATATCTGCTCGGCAGCTGACAAAATCTATCTGAACCCACAGGGTATGGTCGATTGGCACGGACTGGCAGCCAATCCATACTTCGTGAAGGATCTGCTGGCCAAGTTTGGTGTAAAATACCAACTTTGCAAGGTAGGTAAATATAAGAGCGCCCCCGAAATGATGACAGCCGACCAGATGAGCGAGCCTAACCGTGAGCAGGTGACTGCTTATATGACAGGCATCTGGAAGGTGATGCTGAAAGATGTGGCTGACAGCCGAAAGATTTCTGTTGACTCACTGAATGCCTACGCTGACAAGTTCATCGCCTTAGCCAATCAGCCTGATTTGGTCAAGATGAAGCTGGTGGACAAACTGATGTACACCGACGAGGTGAAGGGTGAGATCAAGAAACTGCTGAAAATTGATGCCGATGACGACATCAACCAGTTGTCGCTCTCAGACATGAAGAATGTAAAGGGTAAGAAGGAAAAAGGCGACAAGATTGCCGTTTACTACGCTTATGGCGAGATTGTCGACTCTGAGACTGGCAGTTTGGCTGATCAGGAACATAACATCGTGGCCAATACTGTATGCAAGGACTTGGAGAAACTGGCCAACGACGATGATATCAAAGCCGTTGTTCTGCGTGTCAACTCTCCTGGTGGTTCTGCCTATGCTTCTGAACAGATCTGGCATGCCGTCATGAATGTCAAGGCAAAGAAGCCTGTCGTAGTCTCTATGGGTGGCTATGCTGCTTCAGGTGGCTACTATATCAGTTGTGCTGCTAACTACATCTACTCAGAGCCAACCACTATCACTGGTTCTATCGGTATCTTCGGCATGTTCCCTGACTTCAGCGGACTGCTGACAGAGAAACTGGGTGTGAAGTTCGACGAAGTGAAAACCAACAAGCATGCTGCTTTCGGAACGATAGCCCGTCCGTTCAACGAAGAAGAGTTAGCTTTGCTCGACCAGTATATCGGACGTGGTTACGAGCTGTTCCGCAAGCGTGTGGCTGACGGACGTAAATTGTCTGTTGATGCCGTAGAGGAAATCGCTCAGGGCCGTGTATGGCTGGGTAACGATGCACTGGGCATCAAACTGGTAGATGCTATCGGTTCGCTGGACGATGCTGTGAAGAAGGCTGCCCAACTGGCTAAGATGGATGAATTCAAGACCGAGTCATATCCAGAACCCGCCGACTGGTTTACACAGATATTGGATAAGACTAACAGCGACAGCTATCTCGACGAACAGATGCGTGCCAACTTTGGCGAATTCTATGAGCCTTTCCGCTATCTGAAGAGCATCAACAGTCAGAGCGCTATTCAAGCTCGTCTGCCATTCTTCATCACCATTCGTTAAATATAAAGAGGTATGAGGGTTGAAGGTGATTTCATTGTCATCAATAAATGGCTGCTCCCGCTGAGCTGGCTTTACGGTTTGGCTGTCAAACTACGTAATTTCGCATTTGAGGCAGGAATACTGAAGAGCCGTTCGTTTGATGTGCCCATCATTTCGGTGGGCAACATCACGGTGGGCGGTACAGGAAAGACCCCTCATGTGGAATATTTGGCAAAGCATCTGAAGGAGATATTCCATGTAGCCATCCTGAGTCGTGGGTATAAGCGTAAGAGCAAAGGATTCATCATTGCCAGCGCCAATACCACGATGCCGGAAATTGGCGACGAACCCTATCAGATGAAACAGAAGTTCAAGGAGGTGACGATTGCCGTTGACAAGAATCGCTGTCACGGTATTGAGGAACTGGTTGCCAACGACGAGGACCTGGATGTCATCCTTTTAGACGACGCCTTCCAACACCGCTATGTCAAACCTGGTATCAATATCCTGTTGGTAGATTATCACCGGCTGATTATCTATGATACACTACTACCTGCCGGCAGGCTGCGTGAGCCCTTGTCGGGTAAGGATCGTGCAGATGTAGTGATTGTGACAAAATGTCCGAAAGACTTAAAACCGATGGAGTACCGTGTCATTACCAAAGCCATGAATCTCTATCCCTATCAGAGTCTTTACTTCACTTGTCTTACTTACGATGTACTTGTCCCAATCTTTGAAGGTCAAGCACGACGTCTGGAAGATTTGAAACCCAACGAGCAGGTACTACTCCTCACGGGCATAGCATCGCCCGAACAGATGGTACACGATTTGGAGCCTTTTGCAAAGCATCTCACTCCCCTCACCTTTGCCGATCATCATCAGTTCAAGGCGAAAGACATCCGACTCATCAATGAGACGTTCGAACAACTACCCGAGCCGCGATGCATTATAACGACAGAGAAAGACGCCACTCGCCTGCAGAACGCTGAAGGATTGAGTGAACTGGTGCGCAAGAACATCTATACACTACCTGTCAATATCCACTTCCTGCAAGACCAGGAAGATATGTTTAACCAATATATCATAGGCTATGTACGCAAAAATTCAAGAAACAGCATCTTGGTTAAAAGGAAAAATGACCACAAGTCCCAAGACGGCAATTATTCTGGGGACGGGTCTCGGACAATTAGCTTCCGAAATAACTGACAAGATTGAAATCCCATACACAGAAATTCCCAACTTTCCCGTATCTACCGTGGAGGGACATAGCGGCAAGCTGATATTCGGCAAGTTGGGAGGTATCGACATCATGGCGATGCAGGGACGCTTCCATTTCTATGAGGGCTATTCCATGAAGGAGGTAACCTTCCCTGTCCGCGTCATGTACGAACTGGGCATCAAGACACTGTTCGTTTCTAATGCAGCTGGCGGTATGAACCCTCAATTTAAGATTGGCGACTTGATGATTATCACCGACCATATCAACTTCTTCCCGGAGCATCCCTTGCGTGGCAAGAACTTCCCAACCGGTCCTCGCTTCCCCGATATGCACGAGACCTATGACAAAAAGCTCATCCAACTGGCTGCTGACATCGCATTTGAGAAGAAGATACGCATTACCTACGGTGTCTATCTCGGACTGCAGGGACCCACCTTCGAGACACCTGCCGAATACAAGATGTATCACCTGATGGGAGCCGATGCCGTAGGCATGTCAACCGTCCCAGAGGTCATTGTAGCCCACCACTGCGGCATTCGCACATTCGGTGTTTCCGTTATCACTGACTTAGGTGGCTTCGACAATCCCGTAGAGGTAAGCCATGAGGAAGTCCAGGAAGCAGCAAATGCCGCCCAACCCCGCATGACGGAGATTATGCGGGAAATGATTATCCGTTCTGAGAAAATTGAACATAACATATCAATTCAAAAAAATCAAGATCACCCCACAGAAGGATGGAAATAGCAAAATTAGGAGAGTTCGGTCTCATCGACCGATTGACAAAAGATATTAAACCACAGAACGAATCCACGCGATATGGTGTAGGCGACGATTGTGCCGTACTCCATTATCCTGATAGCGAAGTACTCATCACCACCGATATGCTGATGGAGGGCGTTCATTTCGACCTCACCTATATCGATCTGGAACACTTGGGATGGAAATCGGCGATGGTGAACATCAGCGATATTTTTGCCATGAACGGTATCCCTCGCCAGATGACGGTCTCTCTGGCACTGTCGAAGCGTTTCAGTGTTGAAGACCTGGAGGCTTTTTACAGTGGTCTGCGTATGGCATGCAACAAATGGAATGTCGATATCGTAGGGGGCGACACTACAAGCAGTTATACTGGTTTGGCCATCTCGATTACCTGCATCGGCGAAGCCCGCAAAGAGGACATCGTCTATCGCAATGGTGCTAAAGAGACCGACCTTATCTGTGTCAGCGGCGACTTAGGTGCTGCCTATATGGGACTTCAACTGCTGGAGCGCGAAAAGGCGGTTTATTATCAGATGGTTGACGAGGCAAAGAAGAAGGGGCGCCCGATTCCCGATTTTCAACCCGACTTCGCTGGCAAAGAATACCTGCTGCAACGTCAGTTGAAGACCGAAGCCCGTGGCGATATCATCCAACGGCTACGCGAAGCCAACATCCGCCCCACCTCCATGATGGATATTTCCGATGGTCTCAGCAGCGAACTGATGCACATCTGTAAGCAGAGTCATGTAGGCTGTCGTGTATTCGAGAAACAGATTCCCATCGACTATCAGACGGCTGTGATGGCTGAGGAATTGAATATGAACGTCACGACTTGCGCCCTCAATGGTGGCGAAGACTACGAACTGCTCTTCACCGTTCCCATCGGCGACCATGAGAAAATCGAGGCTATGGAAGACGTAAAACTCATCGGCCACATCACCAAGGAGAGCCTCGGCCACATCCTCGTCACCCGCGACGACCAAGAGTTCGAACTCAAGGCTCAAGGGTGGCAGCCGCTATAAAACCAATAAAATAACACTTTTATAAAAAATAATCCGCTAAAAATTTGGCGGATTGTTTTTTTCTTCGTACCTTTGC
This sequence comes from Sodaliphilus sp., assembly GCA_045114435.1. Lineage (GTDB taxonomy): Bacteria > Bacteroidota > Bacteroidia > Bacteroidales > Muribaculaceae > Sodaliphilus. Next base: position 114 of record JBGUKK010000080.1, on the reverse strand, counting down.
ACCCGCAATCAAGAGGATTGCTTGAAAGAAACATAATGATGGTGCCTTAGCTCAGTTGGTAGAGCATCGGACTGAAAATCCGTGTGTCCCCGGTTCGATTCCTGGAGGTACCAC
>JBGUKK010000079.1:0-79007 GCA_045114435.1 Sodaliphilus sp. | reverse complement strand
ATCTACCTGGCATTCTTCGTATTACATTAACATCATGTTTGCTTTTAGCAGACTTCGTCTGCAACGACGCTGCAAACTTAATGCTTGTAAAAGTTTTGGCATTGTGTTCGGCTTGCACTACCTTTGTAGGCATGAAAAACGTCGAGGACTACTTGGAGAAGCTTAACCAGCAGCAACGGGCGGCCGTCGAGTATTGCGACGGTCCCCAACTGGTGATTGCCGGTGCCGGGTCGGGCAAGACGCGCGTGCTGACTTATAAAATCGTGCATCTGCTGCGACAAGGCTACGAGCCATGGCGCATCATGGCATTGACGTTCACCAACAAGGCTGCACGTGAGATGCGCGAGCGCATCGAGCCACTGGTGGGTCCCGAAGCCAGCAGCCAGTTGTGGATGGGCACCTTCCACTCCATTTTCTCGAGACTGCTGCGCCGCAACGCCGAGCGCATCGGGTTCAAGTCGGATTTCACCATCTATGACCAGAGTGATTCCCGCTCCTTGATCAAACTCATCATCAAGGATATGGGCCTTGATGACAAGTTGTACAAACCAGCAACCATCCAGACCCAGATCAGCAATGCCAAGAATGCGTTAATCACCCCTGAAGATTATGCGCGCAACCAGTCGCTGACAGATGCCGACAAGGATGCCATGCGCCCCGAGACGGCTAACATCTATAAGGCCTATTGGAACAGGTGTCGCATTGCCGGAGCGATGGACTTTGACGACTTGTTGCTGTACACCAACATCCTGTTACGGGATAACCCCGACGTGCTGGAGCAATACCAGGACTTCTTCAGATACATCCTTGTGGACGAGTATCAGGATACCAACTTCTCTCAGCACCTGATTGTGCATCAGTTGAGCAAGAAGCACAACCGGCTGTGTGTCGTGGGCGATGACGCGCAGAGCATCTACAGTTTCCGTGGCGCCAACATCGACAACATCCTGCGACTGCACCGGTTCTACCCCGGCATCAAGACCTTCAAGCTGGAACGCAACTACCGTTCAACGCAGACCATCACCGACGCGGCCAACAGCCTCATCGAGAAGAACAAGGGACAAATCGCCAAACACCTGTTCAGCAAGAACGCCGTCGGTGACCGCATTCCCGTCATCCAGTGCTATAGCGACTACGAGGAGGCCTACGTCGTTGCTAACCAGATTGCAGCACTCAAGGCCCGACAAGGCGACAGCTACGAGGACTATGCTGTGCTGTATCGCACCAACGCCCAGTCGCGCCTGCTGGAGGAAGCCTTGAGCAACGGTGGTCGCCGCGACAAGCACGGCAACATGCGCAGTGCCATCCCTTACCGCATCTATGGCGGCCTGTCATTCTACCAGCGCAAGGAAGTGAACGACGCCATCTGCTACTTCAGGCTGGTCATCAATCCCGATGATGACGAGGCCCTGAGGCGCGTGATCAACTATCCCGCCAGGGGCATCGGCGACACCACCGTGGGGAAAATCAACCACTGCGCCAGCGTGGGTGGCGTGAGCATGTGGCAAGTCATCAACAATGCCGAGCGCTACAGCCTCAACGTGAACCGTGGCACGCTCTCCAAGCTTGAAGGGTTCACCACACTGATGAAAAGTCTCATTGAATTGAACCAGGACGGAGCGGACGCCTTGACGGTCGCCAGGGAAGCCATCGGCCGCTCTCGCATCAAGAGCGTGCTCATGGGCGACAACACCCCCGAGAACATCAGCCGCATCGAGAACCTCGACGAGTTGATGAACGCCGTCAACGACTTCCAGCAGTTGAAAGAGGAAAGCGGAGACGAGCATTGCCAAATCGGCGATTTCCTCGCCGAGACCTCCTTGCTCACCGACCAGGACATGAATGATCCCGATGGAGAGAAAGTCACCTTGATGACCGTTCATGCCGCCAAGGGCCTCGAATTCCGTAACGTCATCATCGTGGGTGTGGAGGAAGACCTCTTCCCCAGTGCCATGAGCGCCGGCTCGATGTACCAGATTGAAGAAGAGCGCCGGCTCCTCTATGTCGCTATCACACGCGCCGAGGTGAACTGTGTGATCACCTACGCCACGTCACGTTACCATAACGGACAGACGAAGTCCTGTGTCATCAGCCGCTTCCTGCGTGACATTGACCCTGAATACCTGCTGATGGGGAGCACCAACTCGTCCACCGTCTCGTCGCGCAAGCGCTCACGTTGGGACGATGATGACGACATCGACGCCATGCGTGACGCGTGGAATGAACCCGCACCGCGCCAGCATCGCCCATCAAGGAGTGCCGAGGCTTTGCCTCGCCCCCCGAGACAGGCGCCCACGCGACCCGTTGCGTCCTCTCGAGCCACCACGCCCACCCGTCCAGGCAGTGCATCACCATCAACCGGCGGCAGCGGTAATTTCACCATACACACTGCCGAGGAGGTGCAACAGGGCTGCCAGATTCTGCATCAGCGATTCGGCCGCGGTAGGGTAACAGCCATCGACACCAGCGGCAGCGACGCCAAGATAGATGTTGAATTCAGTGACGGGCAGACCAGAAAACTGCTGCTGAAATTCGCCAAATTTGAAATCCTTTAAAACCACAATATCACAATGGAGGAGTACAAGAGGCCATATTACATCGTGTATGAGGAAAAACTGCGCAAAAACATCGAGTTGATAACCGGCGTGGCACAGCGCACGGGTGTGGATATCATCATGGCCTTCAAGGCCAATGCCTTGTGGCGCACATTTGACATATTCAGGGAATATGGCATCGAGTCCACCGCCAGTTCAGTGAACGAGATGCTACTGGCCAACGACGAGTTGAAATGCCGCACTCACACCTATTGCCCGGCCTATACCGAGGAGACCATCGATGCCTATATCGCCGGCAGTTCCCACATCACGTTCAACTCGATTGAACAGTACCAGCGGTTTGCCGGGCGGGTGAAGCAGCACAATATCGACTGGCCCGGAGAGCAGGTGAGTTGCGGCCTGCGGGTGAATCCCATGTGCTCGGTCATCGAGACCGACATCTACAATCCCTGTTGCCCCGGATCACGTTTTGGCGTGCTGGCAAGCGACCTGAAAGAGTTGCCCGAGGGAATCGAGGGTTTCCATTTTCATGCCCTGTGCGAGAGCACAAGCTTTGACCTGGAGAAGGTGCTCCTGGCGCTGAAACAGCAGTTCGGCAAATACTTGCCACGGCTGAAGTGGCTCAACATGGGTGGAGGCCACTTGATGACCCGCAAGGGATACAACATCGGGCACCTGGAGCAGGTGCTGGGGGCTTTTCAAGGCGCCTACCCCAACCTGCAGCTCATCCTCGAACCCGGCAGTGCCTGGTGCTGGCAAACGGGCGATCTGGAAGCCACCGTGGTTGATGTCGTGAGCAATAGCGGCATCAACACAGCTATTGTGGATGTCTCCTTTGCCTGTCACATGCCCGACTGCCTGGAAATGCCCTACAAGCCCAGAATCACACAGGCCCTCGATGAGGTGGACCCGTCCAAGCCGACTTACCGCATGGGCGGCAACTCCTGCCTGAGTGGAGACTATGTTGGCGACTGGAGTTTTGAGAAGCCATTGAAGCGCGGGGATCACATCACCTTTGAGGACATGAACCACTACACGACGGTCAAGACCAACATGTTTAACGGCATCCAGCACCCGTCGATCCTGCTCAAGCGCATGGACGGGACCATTGAAGTGTTGCGGGAGTTTGATTACATCGACTACAAGAGCCGGATGTCTTGACGGAGAAAAACAGCGGCAAGAGAGAGCCGTAGCGCTTACTTGCCGGAATAGGCAACGCCGTAGCCGATGAAGCGGTCATAGCGTTCGCCCATGGGGCGGTCATAGACCTTGACAAGGTACTCATTGACGGTCTCGTAATGGTCGCCCTCGATGCGTGACGTCTGTCCCATCGATGTACCATCAGGAACCCATAGGTACATGTAATTGTAAGCACCTTGCTTGAGAAGCAGGTCGGCAGTATATAGCCCACTGCTGGCATCGTAATTCATCATCATCGTCGATGACGGATTGTAGTTCAGGAATTCGCCATAGAGGTAAACATTGCCGCCATTGAGTTTGCCACCGGCGTCAAGCGCAAAATGGGTGATCATGTAATCGGCCTCGACAGCGCTCTCGCCCCAAGCCTCGGCATTGCGGATGGTGAAACGTCCGAACTGGGTCTTGTCGTAGAGGTACTGCACCTCGTTGCGAGGCTCATCGATGAGCAGTGTGGCATGATACATGGGGTCGTAGTAACGGATGGACTGCACGCCCATGTTGATGTTGTGGGCGTTGACCGTCTCGAAACGGCGGAACTCGTTGCCCGCAGGAAAGATGAGGTCGCGATTGTGGTCATAGGTGGCACGATCGACCGATACCATCATGGGGCGCTTCACCGTCACCGTGTTGTCATCACGGGAGTTCTGACTGACGACACAGGTGAATTCACTATACGGATCCTGAATCTGATTGGGCTTGTAACGCACTTCAAATGACACCTGCTGGAAGCGGTTGTTATACTCCAGGTCGGTGCGTGAAGTCACTTGAGGATAGACGCCGACGGCACCCTCGCACACCGAGAAACGCGTCTGGAAGAGAATGTCATCGGCATTATCCTGCTCGTAGACCGTGAGCAAGTAGTTGCCGCTGACGAGGAACTCCATGTCGGCGTTGGGAAGTGCAAACTGATAATTATAGTAGTGGACATAGGTTGCCTCGCTCTGGGCATAATCCTCGATGTCGGCATAGTTGAAACCTGTCACATACTCGCTCTCGACCAGTTGCGACGGTTGCCAGTCGGCATTGCAATGGGTGACACTGTAGCGCAGGTAATGCACGTCATAGTCCAGATAATCAAAATTGACAATCAGCTGGTCGTCACCATTCATCATGAGCACCGGAGGAATGTACATGTTGCTGGCGAGACACACCTTGAGCGACTTGACATTGTTATCATAGATGCGTGGACGGGTGTCCACCCTGTCCTGGCCCATGACCGCGAGAGTCAAGCAGCAGCAGGCTAACAATATGGCATGACGATGTTTCATGTTATGCAATTCAATTCATCAGTTTGTTGGACTACAGAAAAGCGCCAAGGTTTAACGCAAGAGCAGGTAGGCCGTGTAGGCCACGTAGGCGGTGAAGAAGATAATGCCCTCGATGCGGTCAAACTTATCCTTCTTGAAGGTCAGCACCACGACATAGAGCGATACTGCCGCAATGAACATCACAAGATAGTCAACGATATTGATATCATTGAACGTCAACGACTTCACCGTCGATGAGGCGCCCAAGATAAACATCAGGTTGAACAGATTGCTGCCGATCACGTTACCCAACGCAAGCTGAGGGTTCTTCTTGCTGGCTGCAACAATAGCGGTAACCAATTCGGGCAACGATGTACCCACGGCGACAATGGTAATAGCGATCACCGCTTCGGTCATGCCCCATGCGCGTGCCAGATTCTTGGCGCTATCGAGGAAGAGATTACCACCAAATATCAGCGCCACGAGCGAGACGATAGCGATAGCCCAGAGCAGCCAGGGTGATTTACCAGTGAGAGAAGACGTTGCCTCCTCATCGGCGTCCTCAATGGCCTTTTTGGGATCTTTACCCTTCTGTACGATGACCCATGCCATATAGCCGATGAAGAGCAACAACAGGACAATGCCGTCGAGCGTGTTCAGGCTGTTCTTATTGATACCCGGAACAATCGAATCATTGGCGATGAGGATGACAAACAGGGTCGCCAAGATCAAGAACGGAATGTCGCGCCGCCGCTGGAGGCGCTCGATGTCAAAAGGAAAGATAATTGCCGCAACACCCATGATCAGGAACACATTGGCAATGTTAGAGCCAATGACATTACCCATGGCGATGTCACCGCTATTGCTGAGCGCCGATGACACCGAGACAAAGAGTTCGGGGGCACTGGTGCCGATACCGACGATGGTCAAGCCGATGATGAAGTTGGAAATCTTGGCCCGCTGAGCGATGGCCACCGATGAATCGACGAGATAGTTGGCCGCCAGCAACAGGAGGCCCAATCCAACGATAAGCAACAGATAATCCATATCTTGAATCTTAAAAAAACATTGATAAACGGCCCGTTCCCACCCGTCTTGATGGCAACGAGCCGTTGTTCATTAAAAAGATGAATGACCCATTACACGCCCAGAGCTTCACGCATGGCCTGCATGGCATCATCCAGTCCCTGAGGATCACGTCCGCCAGCCTGGGCAAAGTGGGGCTGTCCGCCACCGCCACCCTGAATGCACTTGGCCGCTCCACGCACGATGTTGCCGGCGTGCTTTCCGGCCTTGACGAGGTCCTCGCTGAGCATTACCGTCAACATGGGCTTGCCTTCATGCTCGGTGGCCGCCAGGAAGGCGGTAGCCTCTTGACACTCGGCCTTGATGGCAAGGGCCACCCCCTTGACCACGTCAGGAATGCGCGATCCTGTCAGCGTGATGACGTTGATGCCGTTGATCTGCTTGGCCTCGTTGATTAATTGCTTGGAGAGGATGGCGATGCGCTGCTTCATGAAGTCATCAACCTGCTTCTTGAGGTCGGCATTCTCATGCAGCGATTTCTTCAGCGCGGCAATGGCATCGGGAGCGTTGTTAAGCATCTCCTTGATTTGGCCCAGAGTGTCTTGAACGGTATCGAGCATCTGCTCGACACGGCTTCCAGTCACAGCCTCGATGCGGCGAATTCCGGCAGCGATACTGCTCTCGCTGACGATACGCACCATGCCGATATTACCCGTGTTGGCCACATGGGTGCCACCGCACAGCTCCACCGAGTCGCCATACTTGATGACGCGCACGCGGTCGCCATACTTCTCACCGAAGAGCGCCATGGCTCCCATCTGTTTAGCCTCCTCGATGGGCACCTCACGATGCTCCTCACGCGGGATGGCGTTGCGTATCATGCTGTTGGCCAAGTGTTCGACTTGACGGATTTCCTCGGGGGTCACCTTACGGAAGTGAGAGAAGTCGAAACGCAACGACACGGGGTCAACATAGGATCCCTTCTGCTCCACATGTGTGCCCAGGACTTGACGCAGGGCGGCGTGCAGCAGGTGGGTCGCCGTGTGGTTGCACTCGGTGGCGCGCCGTGCTTCCATGTCGATAGCGGCGTGCAGCGTGGCATTCACATCGCTCGGCAGCTTGGCCGTGATGTGCACGGGCAGGTTGTTCTCACGCTTGGTGTCGGTCACCTCGATGACCTCGTCGCCCAGAGTGAGGGTTCCACGGTCGCCGACCTGGCCACCCATCTCGGCATAGAACGGTGAGCGGTCAAGGACAATCTGGTAGAAGGACTTGTTCTTCTGCGTCACCTTGCGATAGCGCAGGATGTTCACGTCACACTCGGTGAGGTCATAGCCCACAAATTCGGTGACCCCCTCCTTGAGTTCCACCCAGTCGGTAGCCTCGACGGCGGCAGCGTTGCGAGCGCGCTGTTTCTGCTTCTGCATCTCCACATTGAATTCCTCCTCGTTGACCGTCATGCCGTTTTCACGCAGGATCAGTTCGGTCAGGTCCAAGGGGAAACCAAAGGTGTCATAGAGCGTGAAGGCTTCCTTGCCATCCACGACCGTCTTGCCGGCGGCCTTGGTGTCGGCGATAACCTTCTCGATGAGTTTCATACCCGTGTCCAGCGTGCGCAAGAAGGCATCTTCCTCCTCCTTGGTGACATGCTTGATGAGGTCGGCCTGGGCGGCAATCTCGGGATAAGCTTCTCCCATTCCCTCGATGAGGGTGTCGATGAGGCGATACATGAAAGCCTCACGGAATCCCAGGAACGTGTAACCATAGCGTACGGCACGGCGCAGGATGCGACGGATCACGTAGCCGGCCTTGGCATTGCTGGGCAGCTGACCGTCGGCAACCGAGAAAGCGATGGTTCGCACGTGGTCGGCGATCACGCGCATGGCGATGTCCACATCCTTGTTGTCACCATATTTCTTGCCACACATCTCTCCCAGCTTGCCAATCAGGGGCTGGAAGACATCGGTATCATAGTTGGACTTCTTGCCCTGCAGTACCATGCAGAGTCGCTCCAGTCCCATACCCGTATCGATGACCTTGTTGGGCAGTGGTTCCAGCGAGCCGTCGGCCTTGCGGTTATACTGCATGAACACGAGGTTCCAGATCTCGATCACCAGCGGGTTATCCTTGTTGACCAATTCCGCGCCAGGAATCTTGGCCTTCTCCTCCTCGCTGCGCAGGTCGATGTGAATCTCGCTGCAAGGACCGCAGGGCCCGGTGTCGCCCATTTCCCAGAAGTTGTCGTGGGCGTTGCCGTTGATGATATGATCCTTGGGCAGGTGCGCTTCCCAGAAACCCGCTGCCTCGTTATCGCGGCTCAAGCCATTCTTCTCGTCACCCTCAAACACTGTTGCATACAGCAGTGTCGGGTCAATCTTGAGCACATTGACGAGCAGGTCCCAACCCCAGTCGATGGCCTCATGCTTGAAATAGTCGCCGAAGGACCAGTTTCCCAGCATCTCAAACATGGTGTGGTGGTAGGTGTCATGTCCCACCTCTTCCAGGTCGTTGTGCTTACCGCTGACGCGCAGACACTTCTGCGAATCGGCGACGCGACGCCACTGAGGCTCCTTATTGCCAAGGATGATGTCCTTGAACTGGTTCATACCGGCATTGGTAAACATGAGGGTTGGGTCGTCCTTGATTACCATGGGTGCAGAGGGCACAATGTGGTGCTCGTGCTGCTCAAAGTAACGCTTGAACGTTTCACGGATTTCTTTTGCTGTGAGCATAATTCTATATCTTAATATGTTATAAATGTTCAGTTTTTGTTGCAAAGTCTAAACTAATTGTTTACCTTTGCAGGGTTGTAAACAACTTGCAAAGGTAAATATTTCTGTTAATTTGTGCAAGACCATGCAGGAGCTGAACAAAAAATTTTACAAAATCGGTGACGTTTCAGAGATTCTGGGAATCCCTGAATCGACATTACGCTACTGGGAGTCTCAGTTCACCATCATTCGTCCCAAGCGCAACAAAAAAAACATCCGCTACTACACACCCAATGACATAGAGATCATCAGCAAGGTATATTATCTCGTCAAGGAAAAAGGTCTGAAGCTCGATGCTGCCCAGGCCCAGATTCGCCACAACCGTGACGGCGTCGACAAGCGCTTTGACGCTATCGAGCGCCTCAAGGACATCAAAGCCCAGCTCCAGCAACTCCAGCAATCGCTGGACGAGGTGTATCCCAATATACCAGCAGCCAAGTAAATCGACATCCAGCGTAATCTCGTTTATAGAAGCCCCATGAAAAAGAATCTGGCAACACGCGTTCACCGCGCATTGCCAGACATTGTTTAATGAATTTTATAAACGTAATTTCCGGGTTGGAATTTTCATTGTTTCTCAGAATCTCATACCCAGTGTGAGCGAGACACGGTTATTGTGGTCCTCGATATCGGCACTGACATTGGGCACATAGTAACCTTCATCATTGACGATTGAGAAGGCATTGTAAACACCCTTGCGAATCTTGTGGACATAGGCCAGGTCGCCATAGAAGGACTTGTAACGGTAACCGACGCCACCGGTGATGTGATGCACCTCTTTGTCATATTGGAAGGTGGGATTGTAGTCCACTGTAACGACATTGTAATCATACTTGTCCACACCATCCTCGACCGGCGTGCTCTTGAAGCTGTAACCGGCACGCAGGCTCCAGTTGGGATTGATGCGATACTCACCGCCGACACGGATGATGTGAGAAGGCTTGAGGTATTCCTTGACACGATAGGTCACATCGGCATAATCATTGTTGCGATAGTCGCCGATACGCATCGTCTCGTTGGCCACATACTCGTAGTCCAGGCTGAGGATGCCACTGGTGCCAATCACACTTGCCAAGCTGCCCATGAAGTGCCACGGCGTCTTGATGGTGTAGGTGCTGGAGTAATCGTAGCCGTCGTTGCTGCCCTTATCGGCCCGATAGAGCAGTTCATCGTTCATATAAGCACTCAAGGCAGCACTGACATAATAGGTGTCACGCATGTCATAATAGGTGGGCGTGTGGAAGGCGGCACCGATGCGCAAGGCCTGGGTGGGCTTCCAAATGAGACCAAACTTGAAGTTGACACCAGTACCCTCGGTGTGCTTGTAGTTGTAAAGCCCCCATTCGGCATAGGTGTTATCGTAGGACATCGGGCTGCCCATCAGGTCGTGGTCATCAGTCATGATGTAAGGATTGTCCAGTTCCTCGTCATAGGACTGGAAACTCTTGAAGTCCAGATCAAGAATACCGAAGTCGAGACCCCAATACAGCTTGTTGGCAAAGTTGCCGCCAAAGGCGATGTTGTACTCATCGGCATGTCCTCGTTCATCGACCTCATAATAAGCATTACCAGAGGTAATCGCACGGCCCGTATTCTCATCGATCACATACATTCCCTTCATCAAGCCATCCTCAGCATTGATGATGCCCACGCGGCCGTTGTTGTTCGTCGGCAAGTCAAACATGGTTATAGCCGCCCAGGGAGCGCTGCCGTCAAAATAGGGATTGTAGTCATTATCAGCCAAGAGGTTGCCCACATGATAGCCCGGCACATTGATGAACTCGTTGGCAATGAAGTTGCTCATCGATTCAGGGATGTTGCTCACTGCGCCGTAGTAGTGACGATTGAACGACTGCAATCGGTTGTAGGAGAAACCGAAGTTGAGGTTGGGCACCGACTCGCTGTTGAGACGGATAGCGCCGATGTAACCCACATTGTTGACATTGAACTTGGTTTCATTCATCTTGTCCACACCCGCCTTGGTGCTATTGAAATCCAAAGCTAACGTAATACCCACATCGGAGTTGCGATAGACGCCGATACCACCAGGGTTCTGAGTGAGTGTTGAGAGATCGCCACCGAGGGCGCCAAAGGCACCTGCCATGGACTGGAAGCGTGATGTGCCCCTCAGTTCAGTCTGAGACATCTGCAGGACATCAAATGTCTCCTGAGCGTTTATCATCAGAGGAAGTCCGCACACGAGCATGGCTAAAACTTTCTTCTTCATAGTCTTCATTAAGTTTAGAGTATAATTAAGTATTCAGTTAATTATAAAATGTGTGTGGTAAGTCTGGATCAGTGACGACGACTGCCACTTGATGAACCGCCACGAGAGCCACCGCCTCCCGACGAGCCACTGCTGCGTGAGCCACCACTGTAGGAGCCGCTGCTGCGTGAGCCGCCGCCGTAGGAGCCGCTGCTGCGCGAACCGCCGCTGTAAGAGCCACTGCTGCGTGAGCCGCCGCTGTAAGAGCCACTGCTGCGTGAGCCGCCACTGTAGGAGCCACTGCTGCGCGAGCCGCTGCTGCGCGAGCCGCCGCTGTAGGAGCCGCTGCTGCGTGATCCGCCATAGGAGCTGGTGCCACCGGAGGAGCGTGAAACGGATCCCGTGCTACGTGAGCCCACACCACTGGTGCCACGTGAGCCCATGTTGCCACCGCTGCGCGAACCCACAGTGCCATTGCTGCGAGTGCCAGATGTCCTCACGCCGCTGGTGCGAGTGCCAGTCGGGCCGTTGTTGCCACGGGCGATGCCATTGCGCCCGCCGGCAGGAGTGCCCACGCGATCGCGTCCATTGCGATTGGGTGCCAATCCTCCACGATGGGTGCTGCCACCATAGTGGCGGTTAACGCCCGGACGATGAGGTCTTGCCCAGTCATGGTTACCATACCATCCGCCCCATCCCCAGTAGTGACGATCCCAATAAGGCCTTACACCCCAGTAGTTCCATCCCCAGAGACGAGGTCCATACCAATAAGGAGATCCATAATATCCCCATCCGTAGTTCCACGCATGATACCAACCATAGTTCCAGGTGCTGCCCCATCCGATGTACCAGGGATCATACCAACCCGTGTACCAGGGATAATAGCTGGTAGCAGCCCAACCATAGGTAGGGCTGTTAATCCAGTCGCTGCCGATGATCAGATTCACTGTTGGAGACTCGTCGTAGTAGAGTTCCACCAGTTCATCATCATCGCTGAGGATGACAACGTCGGGGTTGTAGAAACGCTCGATGCGACGGGTGTTAGCAAAGGCATCGACATAGGAACTGTCGCTGTCGAAATAGATGGTGTCGCCATTGAGATCCACCTCAAATGATGGCTCATTCACGCCACTGCTATAGCTGCCACGGCGGTTGTACTCGTCCTCATCACGCTCGGCGCGATAATTGCTTTGTACGGTCACCTTATACTTCTCGGGGACCTCGCCATAAACAGCGACAGTCTTGGACGACTTCTTCACCTTGGTCGTCCCATTCTCGGACTTGGAGGCATCGTAGTAGATGTCATCATAGTCCTGGGCTTGTAGAAAAGAACCGGCAGTTAGCGCCAGCATGCCCAATAATGCGAAAACACGGTACTTCATAATCATTTACGTTTTAAAATTCATTAATATATTCTTCTGCCATTTAGACAAGAATATTTTAGAAAAGTTTAAGATGTTGTTAAAAAAGTGTTGCAAGTTATAAAGTAAAAAGTGACCAGCGGCACTCTTTTGAGTGAAAAAATGCAAAAAGCCTTTGTTTTTAACTATTTGTCACGCACATGGTCGTGCAAAAACTATGCCAAGGGCTCAAAGTGAGATGGGCGGATTTAAAACTTATTTTGTAATTTTGCAGGCGAATATGGGACGAGAGAAGGTTTTCAGGTTCAAGCAATTTGCGGTGTTGAACGACCGCACCGCCATGAAAGTGGGCACCGACGGCGTGCTGCTGGGTGCGTGGTGCCCTGTGGACGACGTGCGGCGCGTGCTCGACGTGGGCACGGGGTGCGGCGTCATCGCCCTGATGGTGGCACAACGCAACTCCACGGCCATCATCGATGCCATTGACATCGACCATGAAGCCATCGATGAGGCCAAACTCAACTTTGATGGCTCGCCCTGGAGCGAACAGATGACGGCTCTTGAAGGAGATTTCAATGACTTGCAAGCCACAGACATGGGCTATGACCTGATTGTCTCTAACCCGCCCTACTTCACCAATGGCGTGCTGCCCACCGGCGCCGCCCGCACCCAGGCCCGACACACCCAGTCACTCTCCTATTCTCAACTCATCGCGAGAGCGGCATGCCTGCTGACCGATGAGGGAACGCTGTCGCTCATCACACCCACCGATGCCGAGCACGACATTGTTGAGGCGGCCACAATGGCCTCCTTGCCCGTTCGACGCTTGACACGCGTGTTACCTGTCGAGGGGGCGTTGCCCAAGCGCACGCTGTGGCTGCTGTCACGTCGTGCCCTTCCCTACCGCGAGGACACACTGACCATCGCTCACCGCGACGGCACATTCACCAGCCAGTACGTCGCCCTGACCGGTGCCTTCTACTTGAAGATGTGATTGCGTCCACGCTTGATTCCATAAGGGAATAAGGATAAAAAACAAAAGTCCCGAGACCATTGAAGTCAAGCGGGACCTATATGTTCTGTGTCTAGTGATGCTTCGCCAGCAGTTCGACACAATTGTTGAAGTGTTTTATTATTAAGAAAAAGTCAGTTTTATTCGTTTGAAGCAGTAAAATCTTCATTGAAGTCAATATAAAGACTGACCAAAAGGAAAAAAGTTTAATCAAACGCCAATATTTAACATTCCTTAATAATTAAACTCAATTTACTGATTAAATATCCCCATATATGGGGATAAAAAGGCGTGAATTTCAAAAAAAATTGGGATTGCACAGCTTGATGGCTTAATCTAATTTTGCAAATTGGAAGAAAACCTATCAACACAACATGAACAAGAGTACTACAGAAAACAACAATATTACACGCTTGCTCGACAACGAGCCAGTGGGCTCGACGGTACAAGTGGTGAGAGTAATGGGTGACGGTGCCTTCAGGCAGCGACTGCTGGAGATGGGCTTCGTGCGTGGAGTCCGTGTGACCGTGCTGAAAAACGCCCCCCTGAAGGATCCCGTTGAATACATGATCATGGGGTCTCACATCTCGTTGCGGCACAGCGAGGCTTCCCAGATAGAGATCACCGACAAGGACGCAGAGTTCTGCGATATGGAGGATGCCTATAACGGCGTTGTAGAGACGACCATTGCCGGCGTTGACCCGATGGCCGATGACGTGCTGCGCGTCGCCTTGATTGGCAACCCCAATTGTGGCAAGACGTCGCTGTTCAACAACGTGACAGGTGCCAAAGAGAAAGTCGGCAACTACGGCGGCGTGACCGTTGACAGCAAGGAGGGCTGGTTCAGCATCGGAGGCCGCAAAGTGCAGCTGGTGGACCTGCCCGGCACTTACTCGCTGACTGAGTTCTCGCCCGAGGAGATGTATGTGCGCACCTACATCCGTGATCATCGCCCCGACGCCATCCTGAACATCGTTGATGCCGGCAACCTGGAACGCAACCTGTACCTGACAACCCAGGTGATGGACATGAACATCCCGATGGTTATTGCCCTGAACATGTGGGACGAGCTCGAGAAGAGCGGAGACAAACTCGATATCGAGATGATGAGCCGCCTGCTGGGAGCGAGGATGGTGCCCGTGACCGCCTATAACGGCAACGGTGTGAAGGAAGTGCTCGAGGCAACAATGGCGACCATCGACGAGAGCGAGCAGGAGACGCGCCATCACAACGTGAACTACGGTCCCCTCATCGAGGACTGCCTCAAGGACCTGGGCACGATGTGCCCTGACATGGACCGCTACACGGTGCTCAAGATCATCGAGAACGACCAGCATGCTGTCGCACTGCTCGACGGCCTGAAGAACGGCGATGACATCAAGGCCGCCGCTACCGAGATGCGCGAGCGCATCGAGCGCGACTACAATGACGATATCGTGAGCATCGTGACCGACCTGAAATACGGCTTCGTGCGCGGAGCCCTGGCCGAGGCCTTGACGCCCAATCCCGAGCGCGCCAGCGGCGAGACCAAGCCCGGCTATTCGCTGGACCGCCTGTTGACCAACCGCTGGCTGGCGCTACCGATACTGCTGGTGCTGATGTGGTTGATGTTTGAGGCCACCTTCACGCTGGGTGCTTATCCCCAGGAGTGGATTGAGAACGGCATTGGCTGGATTGGCGAGTGGATAGGCAAATCCATGCCCAAAGGCATCCTGCGCGACCTGATTGTTGACGGTGTCATCGGCGGCGTGGGCGGTGTACTGGTGTTCCTGCCTCAGATCCTGATTCTGTTCTTCTTCATCTCGCTGCTCGAGGATAGCGGCTACATGGCGCGTGCCGCCTTCATTGTGGACCGCATCATGCATCGCGTGGGTCTGCACGGCAAGTCGTTCATTCCGTATCTGATCGGCTTCGGGTGCGGCGTCCCGGCCATCATGGCAACCCGCACGCTGGAGAACCGCCGAGACCGCCTGGTGACCATCCTCACCGTGCCGTTCATGTCCTGCTCGGCGCGCCTGCCGGCCTATCTGTTGCTGGTGGCCGCCTTCTTCACTGCTAAGCAGGGACTGATCTTGATGAGCATCTATCTGGTGGGCATCCTTGTGGCCGCCATCACGGCGATCATCATGAGCAAGACATTCCTCAAGCACGATAAGACCCAATTTGTGATGGAATTGCCTCCCTACCGCCGCCCCACGGCCCGCAATGCCGTCATCCACATGTGGAGCAAGGGCAAGCAGTACCTGCAGAAGATGGCTACCATCATCCTGTCGGCTTCGATCATCGTGTGGGCACTGGGCTACTTCCCCCGCCATGAGGGCCAAACGTCCCAGGAGCAGATCGAGAATTCCTACATGGGACAGATGGGTAAGGCCATTGAACCGATAGTGGAGCCACTGGGCTTTAACTGGCAAATGGGCGTGAGTGTGCTCACCGGCGCTGCCGCTAAGGAAATCGTTGTCTCGACAATGGGTGTGCTCTATACCGGTGAGTCGGACCTCGATGAAGAAAGCACCTCGCTGAAGGAGAAGCTGCAGACCGCCACCAAGCCCAACGGCGAGCAGGTGTTCAACCCGATTGTGGCCTACTCGTTCATGCTGTTCATCCTGCTCTACTTCCCGTGCATCGCAGCGCTAGCCGCCATCAAGCGCGAGGCCGGCTGGAAATGGGTAGCCTTTGAGGTCATCTACACCACAGGTGTGGCCTGGCTGGTGTCGTTCCTGTTCTACCAGATAGCAATCAGGATTTAAGAATTAAAAGTCAGGAGTTAGCTCATGAGTGATTCGAGTATAATACAGACGATTGTGGTGCTCGGCATCGTGGCCGTGGCACTGGTGTATGTGCTGCGCCGTGTGCTCAAGGCAGCGCGCGGCAAGGACAGCGACTGTGGGTGCGGCTGCGGCAAGAACTGCAAGCACAAGCCCGGAAAAGAATACTAGCCCTGATGTGGGTGTGATTGGGGACGCCTTGTCAATAGGCACTGAACATCTTGCGCCAGTCGTAGGGGGCTTCCTTGAACGTCTGTGCCAGGAAGCGCGCCAGGCACCTGATGAGGTAGGCCGCCAGCACGATGATGCAGGCAATGATCAGGATATTGAGCGGGAACAAGAAGTTGATCACATCGGTGATGAGCCAATTCTGGATGAGGTAAATCTCGAGGCACAGGCCGCCGACGAAGCGTATGACAAAGTTCCCCACCCTGCTCTGATAGAGACGCCTTGCCCAGGCGCCATCGGCCCACAGATAGAGGAAATACAGCATCAGCAACAGTGGCACGACCGTGAGCACGTGCAGAAAAGCCGCCTGCTCGACCTTGATGGTCAATTCACTGATGGCATAGAAAGCCGCACATGACATCAAAGCCAACAAGAGATTCCTCCACTGGTGCTTCGCGAGGCTGCTGGTGTCCATCATGCCCATGCGAGCGCCGAGGAGCATAAAGATGAAATAGAGGTACCACTTCAGCTCGTGCACGTCGTCGCCATAAAGGCTGTAAGGAAACTCGAGGTCCATCGCATAGTACAAGCCGCAGAAGGCCAGCGCCACGGCTCCCATCACCCAATTGAGCTTGTCGCGCAAGAAGACGCCGATGAAGTAAAGCACCACATAGTAGACCATGATGCACGGGATGAACCATTGCCCACCATAGAGGAAGATCCAGACAATGTCGTGGTGCTGGTTGAAGAAGAGGCACAGCACGATGGCGACGGCAAATACCGTCGGGTAGATGCGGTTGATGCGACCCTTGTACCAATCGGGGAAACCGCCGACGCCGTTGAACGGCTTCAGGAACAAGGTGAAACCGGAACAGAAGAAAAACAGCACGTTGCCAATGGCTCCACCTGTCGCCAGCGCAGCAAACTTGCCATAGAGCATCCCCATGTGGGAATTGAGGATGAACAGCACGGCCAAAAACTTGAGGATGTCGATTCCGATTTTTCTCTCTTTCATTGGTTAATCAGCTTGATGGTGATGTGTGTTCGACTCACATGTCAGCCGAAGAGGTGCCTGAAGGCATCCTCCACCCTAGCCACCTCGACCACCTTGATGGTCCAGGCGTCACGTTTCACCCCCTTGAGGTTGTTCTTGGGGACGATGATGGTCTCGAAGCCGAGTTTCTGGGCTTCCACGACGCGTTGCTCACAACGGGTGACCTGACGGATCTCACCTGAGAGCCCCACCTCTCCAGCGAAGCACACATTATTATTAATAGCCATATCCACATTGGACGACAAGATGGCGCTGATGACAGCCAGGTCCAGGGCGGGGTCGGCCACCTTGATACCCCCCACGATATTGAGGAACACGTCCTTCTGAGCCAACTTGAAGCCTAGCCTTTTCTCCAGCACAGCCAGCAGCAAGTTCATGCGGCGCTGGTCAAAGCCAGTGACCGAGCGTTGCGCCGTACCATAGGCCGCGGTGCTCACCAGTGCCTGCACCTCGATGAGGAAAGGCCTCATGCCGTCGATGGTCACGCCGATGGCCGTCCCCGACAAGTCGCCGTCCCTGTCACTCAGGAGCAGTTCGCTAGGGTTGGTCACTTCGCGCAGGCCGTCCTCCTTCATCTCGTAGATGCCGATCTCGCTCGTGTTGCCGAAGCGGTTCTTGATGGGACGCAGGATGCGGTACAGGTAGTTGCGGTCGCCCTCAAACTGGATGACGGCATCGACAATGTGCTCCAGCACCTTGGGGCCAGCGATGCTGCCCTCCTTGTTGATGTGGCCGATGAGGATGACGGGCGTGTAGGTCTCCTTGGCATAACGCTGGAATGCCGCGGCACACTCGCGCACCTGTGTCACACTGCCCGGGGCGCTCTCCAGCTGCTCGCTGGCAATAGTCTGGATAGAGTCCACGATGATGAGTCCGGGCTGGAAAGCACGGATGCTGGCGAAGATGTTGTCCAGCGATGTCTCGCACAGCAGATAGCACTCACAGTCCATACGTCCGCCGGCAATGCGGTCGGCACGCATGCGCAACTGCTGTGGGCTCTCCTCGCCCGAGACATAGAGGACGCGGCGCGAGCGGATGCGCAACACGTTCTGCAACACCAGCGTTGACTTGCCGATGCCCGGCTCACCGCCCAGCAGCACAATGCTACCGGGAACGAGTCCCCCACCGAGGACCCGGTTCAGCTCGCCGCTGGGCAGGTTGATGCGCGGCTGGTCCTCGGCACGTATTTCCGAGATCTTGACCGGCTCCAGCGTCCTGTGCTCGGTAGCGCCCACGGGGCCGTATCGCAACGCCTGCGACGACTTGGGTGCCTTGGGTTCCTCGATGTAGGTGTTCCACTCGCCGCATGCGGGGCACTTGCCGAGCCACTTGGGCGACTCGTTGCCGCAGTTCTTGCAGTAGTAGGTGGTCTTGAGTTGTTGCTTAGCCATACATTAACCTTTGTCCATTATCCATTATCCATTATCCAGTTTCGCAAGTAACTTGCGAAACTTAACAAAGAGTTATCTCCTGAAAAACTCGCTGATGGTGATGGCGGCAGCAACACCCACATTGAGCGACTCGCTCCCGGCGGTTCGAGCCTTGGGGATGAGCAGGCGCTGGTTGACGTGCCCCGCCACCTTGGCACTGATGCCCTGCCCCTCGTTGCCGAAGATCACGAAGCCCGTCTTGCCCAGCTCGCTGCGGTAGATGTCCTGGCCGTCGAGGAAGGTGCCATAGACCGTCATGTCGGGATACTCGTCAAACAACGCCTCCAAGTCGCCGTAATGCACCTTGACACGGGCGATGGCCCCCATCGTGGCCTGCACGACCTTGTGGTTATAGACGTCTACCGTGGTGCGGCTGGCAAAGATGTCACGAATGCCGAACCAATCGGCCAGGCGGATGATGGTGCCCAGATTGCCCGGGTCCTGGACGTTGTCGAGCACGATGTTGAGACTCCGTGCCACGCGCTGTGCATCGACAGTGTCCTGTGGCTTCTCATAGACGGCGATCACGTCGCTGGGCGTGTCGAACTGCGAGATGCGTGCCATCTGCTGACCGTTGGCAAAGACGATCTTGTCATAGTGCTCGGCCGTGCCACACTGCTCATACCATGAACGCTTGGCAATGAGCCAGCGGCAATTGAAGTGTTGCCACGTGTCGCGCACACACTTGGTGCCCTCGGCAACAAACAGCCCCTCCTCGTCACGATATTTCTTGGCACCGAGGGTCTTGACGACCTTGAGGATGCCGTTGTTCATATCCATCATAGCGTATCGTCCTCGCGTTTAGCCACCAACTCATTGAAGCGCAACAACGTCGAGCAGAACTCGTCGTTCAACAGCGAGATGACCCGCTGGGTGATTGCGGCAGGCACGTCCTGGGTCGCCGACGCTATCGCCCCGGCAATCGCGGCAATCGTGTCGGCGTCGCCGGCAAGGGCCACCGAGAGCCTCACCACATCCTCATAGTCCTTACCCTCGAGGTAGCAAGTGATGGCCTCGGGCACCGTGCGTGGGCACGTCTCGTCGAAGGTGAAGGTGGGTCTTATCTCCTCGAGTGTCCGCGACAGGTCGTAGCCGAAGGTCTTCTCCACATAGTCACGGATCTCGGCCTTGCTCTTGCCCCGTCGAGCCAGGAAGATGGCTGCTGCTGTGGCCTGGGCCCCCTTGATGCCCTCGGGGTGGTTGTGGGTCACCTCGGCCGACACCTGTGCCAGCTCCAGCGCCTCGTCAAGGGTACGGGCATAATAGCCCACCGGACTCACGCGCATGGCCGAGCCGTTGCCCAGGGAGTTGTAGGGCTGGGGATTCGGATCGGTGATCCAGCGCGCGAAGCGTCCGCCATAGCCCCGGTTGGGGTACTTGTGGCACATGTCCTGCATGATGCCGACGAGTTTTTCATGAGTGTGGTGCTCGTCCTCCAGCAACCACTCGGCGTTGGCCATGGTCAGGACCGTGTCGTCGGTGAAGGTGCTTTGTGGCGTGAACAGCTCAAAGTCGTGGTCACGCGTCGGGTTGAACTCGTAGGCCGACCCGATCACGTCGCCAGCAATTGCTCCGATAATTCCTTTCATAATCTATTAGGGTTTAGTGTATATTTAAGTTTCGCAAGTTGCTAACTTGCTCACTGGTTAAAGGTTAATGAAGTTACGTAAGCAGGCCATCCCTCATTCTCCTTTCTCCATTCTCCTTTCTTCATTCAAGTCCATTGAAGAGGCTCAGTCACTTCAGGAACTTGTATTTAAGAATTGACAAATTTACTGCTTTTTTATCAATTGCGGCACAATCAGCGCCACAATAATGTTTCATGAGGCCCACGGAATGAGATATTGGGCGCCGTCGTGGGGGGCTGCAGGGACCGTCTTCGGGTGTACTGTTGCCGCAGCCGTCTGGCGGCGCATGACGGCCAGGGCCGACACGTCGCGCCACCCTTGGGTGCAGTTGCGCACGGTGATCACTGCCATGCCCGCATAGGGGCCTGCCTGGTCGAGTAAGGTGTCCTTTACGGCGGCCAGGCTGGGGAAATCGGTGCCGATGACGCCTGCAAGGCGCCTGCCATTGCATTCCAGCGAAGCACAGATTCTGTCGCCCAAGCGGACGTTATGGCCGCCGTTGATGTAACTGCTGATGTTGCTCATAGTGTCGTTCCTCCTTGTTTTTTTTGGTTTTACGATGCAAAGGTAGAGCCCAGGAGTGTCAAAACTTGGCACTGCTATCACAAAGAATCTAAAAAGAGTAATTTTTGGTTGACTATCCCTGGAATTACTTGACAGATTTGAGAGCGATTAACTAAGTTGGTTTACACTAATTTTATGGTTCGCCTAAATTGGGTTTACAGTTTGGCGGCGTTATCACTGAATGGGTTTACAGCTGAGCCCCCCTTATTTTTAGGTATTGTGAACCCTATTCATTAGGAGTAATTTTATACTCCAAAATCACTGAGATGCAATTGATCAGAAATATCATATTGGTTTTCGCAGCCCTGGCCTTGCAAGTTGCTGATGCTCAGGCACTGCTCACCGGCACCGTGCTTGATGCTGAGACCCTTGAACCGGTCATCGGCGCCACCGTCAGCGACGCCGTGAGGGGCCGTGGCCTCACCGTCACCCAAGCCGACGGCACCTTTGCCATACCTAAAAATAATGAGCTGCGGCTCAAGATCTCGTCCATCGGTTACAAGCCACTGGTGACCGCTCCCAGAGCCGACGGGCGCTATCTGCTTCAGGCCGAGGTGAGCCAGCTGGGTGAAGTCGTCGTGACCGCTCAGGAGAACCGTGGGCTGACCACCTCGTCACGCATCGACAAGCATGCGATGGAGCACCTGCAGCCCTCGAGCTTTGCCGACCTGCTGGAGCTGCTGCCTGGGGGCCGCAGCCACGACCCGTCGTTGAGCACGCCCAACAACATCCACATCCGCGAGATAGCGACAGGCAGCAGCAACTATGCCACCAGCTCGCTGGGCACCAGTTTTGTCATCGATGGCGCCCCCGTCTCGACGGGCGCCAACATGCAGTACCTCGCTGGAGCGTGGGACGACATGGCCACGAGCCGCGACAACACCAACGCCGGCGTGGACATGCGCGGCATCTCGACCGACGACATCGAGCATGTGGAGATCGTGCGCGGCATCCCGTCGGTGGAATATGGTGACCTGACAAGCGGTCTGGTCAAGATCGAGCGTCGCCGTGGGGGCCACGACATGCGGTTCCGGTTGAAAGCCGACATGGGCTCCAAGCTCTTCTATATGTCCAAGGGCATGGAATGGGAACCCCGTCGGCTCTCCCTAAACGTGAGCGCCGACTATCTCGATGCCAAGGCCGATCCCCGCAACCGACTGGAGAACTACAAGCGCCTGACCCTGTCGGCGCGCTTGCACAAACAGTGGGAGAAGGAGAGCTACCGACTCTCGCTGTCGACCAACATCGATTTTGCCCGGTCGCTGGACAACGACAAGGAAGACATCGACCAGAGCTACAGCGCCGAGGACTCCTACCGCTCGAGCTATAACCGTTATGCCTTGCTAAGCGCCCTGCAGTTCAAATCTAAGCATCGCTCATGGCTGCAAGCCGCCGAGGCGACGTTCTCGGCCTCGCTCGAGAACGACCTGACCGAGCGCACACGCCTGGTGCAACTGTCACGCATGACCGTGGCGCCCTTGTCCAAAGAGGAAGGCGAGAACGACGCTTATATCCTCCCCTTCAAGTACATCGGCCATCATGAGGTTGAAGGAAAGCCAGTCAATGCCTTCATCAAACTCAATGCCCGCCTGCAGATTCCCAACGACAAGATTTCCAACACGCTGCTGATTGGCACCGACTGGAACCTTGACAAGAACCTAGGGCGTGGACAGGTCTTTGACCCGCTGACACCCGTCTACACGGGCATCTCGTCGCGCCAACGCTCGCTCAAGGAGATTCCCGCCAACCACCGCCTGTCGGCCTTCGTTGAGGAGAGCGTGAAATGGCCGAGCGCCATCGGCACGCTGGAGATGACAGCAGGCATCCGCGCCACCACGCTGATGAACCTCGACCGTGAGTACACGATGGATGGCAGGGTCTATTGGGACCCCCGTGTCAACATCGGCTACTCGCTGCCGCGGTTGTCGGTGATCGGCAAGCCCACATTCATCCGCCTGGCCGCCGGCATCGGGCGGCACACCAAGATGCCGACCATGGAACAGCTCTTCCCCGACCTGCTGTACATCGATTTCATCCAACTCAACTATTACCACGACAATCCCGATTATCGCCGCATCAACCTGATGACCTATATCGTCAATCCCCGCAATACCGCCCTCCAGCCAGCCCGTAACCTCAAGAAAGAGGTGTCGCTTGACATCAACATCGGCGGCAACAGACTGGCCGTCACCGCATTCCGCGAGAAGATGACATCGGGTTTCAGGATGCAGTCCTACTACCAGACCTATCAATACAAACAGTATGACGCAAGCGCCATCGACGCGAGCGCACTGACAGGCCAACCCGACCTGAGCACACTGCCTTACACCGTCATCGACGAGCTGGCAGGCTACGGCAACTACACCAACGGCAGCCTGACGCTGAAGGAGGGCATTGAATACACCCTGGAAACGGTGCGCTTCCCGGTCGTGCTGACACGCCTGACCATCAACGGCGCTTACTTCCGCACCACCTACAACAATTCCATCGTGGACTCCTACCGTCCCAGTCAGGTGGTCGGAGGACGACAGATACAATATGTGGGCCTGTATGCCGATGACGACGGCTCGGTGAGGGAATCGTTCAACACCAACTTCACCCTCGACACCGATGTGCCCCGCCTGAAATTGGGCTTCTCGCTGTCGGCCCAGTGCCTGTGGTTCACCACGTCGCAGCGCAAGGAGGTGAGCAACTACCCCGTGCAGTACATCGCCCCCGACGGCAGCATCCACGAGTGGAAAGCGAGCGATGCCGATGACTTGTACCTGCGCTGGCTGGTGAGGGACTACACGCCGTCACAGTTTGAGAAAAACCGCGTGCCGTTCTCGATGAACGTCAACATGAAGGTCACCAAGAAGCTGTTTGAGGACCGGCTGCACATCGCCATGTTCTGCAACAAGCTGTGGGACTACACGCCCGACTACGACAGCCGAGGCACGACCATCCGTCGCCACGTCACGCCCTACTTCGGTCTCGAAATGAACATCAAGCTATGAAACAGATATTCCACTTCATCATCATCACCATACTGGCCACTGCCATCAACGCCTGTGCCCCTGTGGAGGACGACATCCTGACTACGGCCCGCATCATCGTTGCAGGCAGCGACGAGTCCGTCCTGTCGCGTGTTCAGGCTCAAGTGAAGCTCACCAACGTGAACACGCGCCAGGTCACGACAACGGCCGACTTTATCGGGAGCGCGGTCACTGTAGAACTGCTGCGCGGGGCCTACCAGATTGACATCGAGGGCGTGGCCACCTGTCAATCGCCCGACGGGATGACGCGCATGCGCCAATTCCGTTGCCAGAGCGACTATGTCGAGTTTGTCAAGGAGGGACAAAATGATACTACACTTCAAATGATTTTTCTGGATTGACATGAGACGCCTGATCACACTTATACTCATCTTCATAACCACCACTGTGACCATGATGGCGTCCAATGCCGATTCGGCCCTCGTCGAACACACGACATTGGGAAGGCTGACACTGCTTGAGTCGCTGCGCAATCCCGCATTGCACGGCACGCTCTACAAGCGCTCATTCTCCCAACTGGCCCTAGGCATCGACCTGGAGCGCCAGTCCATGGCCTACGTTCCCGAGAAGGGCAAGGGCTATACCCTGCCCTACCTCAAGGTGAACACCTATCATCACCTGAACGAGCGCAGCGCCGTCTGGGGCGAGGCTTCTTACATGACCGGCCGGCAGCATGACATCAAGTGGAACTCGGCCAGCGACTATGACCTGCTCCAACCCTACATCCTCGCCGACACCCTCGGCGGCGACACGCGCCGCGAGCGTTACAGCATCTCGGGAGGATATGCCATGCACTTGACACGGTGGCACCTTGGCGCCGAGATGCTGGTGCGAGCCGAGCAGGAGTACCGCGGTCACGACCCGCGCATGAGGGGCATCGTCACCGACCTGACACTGCGTCTCGGCGCCGGCTATGACCTGGGCCGCTATCACATGGGAGCCAGCGTTGAAGGCAACATCTACAAGCAGACCAACAGCGTCGCCTTCTATCGCGAGGAGGGCGTCATCCCCGAGTATCAGATGACCGGCCTGGGGACAGAATACAGCCGCTTTTCGGGCGATAAACGCAGCCTGTACTATGACGGCGGTGGCGTGGCCCTGTCACTTCACGCCTCGCCCATGAGCCAGCGCGGCATGTACGGTGATATCACAGTCGAAGAGCACCGTTATCACCGCAAACTCGCCGAATACAATTCCATGCCCCTCACCGACCTCTACAATGAGCGCGCCACCGCGACCATCGGATGGAAACGTGAAGATGCCAGGCGGCGCATTGCGGCATTCGGCCACATCGATTACAGCCGTCGCACGGGCAACGAGCACATCGGCGGCACATCCGACGCGCGCTACTTTCCTGTCATCGGTTGCTTGACGATGTACAAGGGCCATCTGCTACACGGCCATATCGGGGCTCTCTACGGCAAGGGCCGATGGAATGTCGTCCTGACAGCCGGCTACAAGTCACAAAACGAGGAGTATATCTACCCCCACCGCGAGATGAACACCAGCCACGCCTACGGCATGCTGCAGGGGCAATGCTTCCTGCGCCCTGCCAGCCGGCTGCTGCTCACCGTCGATGCCAATGCGTCTTATCATGCCAATGTGAGTGACAAACTGCAGATGCCGTTTGCCAATATGAGCGAAGGCTTCAGCCAGTTGATCCGGCACAAGCACAAGTTCGCAAGCGCCAGTTACACCGACTTGGGAGCAAGGGTGCGAGGAGACTATGCCTGGAAGCAATCCCGCATCGGACTCTTTGCCGAGGCAGGAGGCGGGCTTAACCTGTGCTCAACCAGCGAGCACATGGCGCAACTGCACTGTTCTATAGGAATCACATTTTAATATCAAAACCATATTATTCAAACATTAAAAAAAGAAAGTAATGAAAAAGTTAATCTTGAAAGGCATCATGATGATGCTCACCGTATCCCTGTGTCTCACCTCATGCAGCAGCGACGACCCCATCCCCGTCATTCCCACCACGATGGTCACCCTTGAGGTGCCCGCCAACCTGGAGAACGTCGTTCTGACCGGTGCCAGCGCCAAGCTGACCAACGTCGAGACGCAGCAGGTCGTTACCGTCGAGTCCTCACAGTTTGTCAAGGGCGAGAAAGGTTACCAGATCATGTGCAATAACATCCAGGCCGGAACTTACAATGTGAACGTGAACGGTCACCTCGACTTCACCCTCAACGGCATCGCCGGACAGAAGGACTTTGAGGTCAATTCAGAAAACGTCGTGATTTCCGAGACTTCTCACGACCTGAAGATGACTATCTCCACCTTCACCGCCCAAGGCGGCTTTGTCATCAGCGAGATCTTCTTCACTGGCACAACAACGCCCGAGGGAAAATCCTACAGCGGAGACCAGTACATCATCATCACCAATAACTCGGATGTCACCCTGTATGCCGACAGCATCGCTGTGCTCGAATCGTCTTTCCTGACGACCATTAAGGAGGATTATAGCCCCGACATCATGTCCACCCATTTCTCGGTACAGGCCTGCTACATGATTCCCGGCGACGGCAAGAGCGTACCCGTTGAGCCCGGCCAGAGCCTCAAACTCGCCGTCAACGCCATCAACCACACGAGCGAGCAGCCCAACAGCATCGACCTGAGCGACGCCGACTTTGAGTTCTACGACGAGACCTCCAACCCCAATTTCACCGATCCTGACGGCACAGCACCCAACCTTGACAAGTGGTACTGCTATACCGCCACCATCTACCAGTTCCACAGCCGCGGCTTCAACTCGATGGCCATCGCCAAGATGAAGACCAGCAAGGAAGACTGGTTGGAGAACTACGTGTATGACGCCACCTACATGTTCGTGTTCGGCGATTTCTCCAAGGAGATGACCAAGAGCGGCATCTACAAGGTGCCCAACGAGTGGATTCTCGACGGCGTGAACCTGAGCGTTGAATCGGTGCGCGAGTGGAACGTGCTCGACGCTTCGATCGATGCAGGCTGGACCTACTGCGGCAAGGTGGACCGCGATGACACCCGCTTCAACAAGTCGGTTATCCGCAAGCAGGATGCAAGTGGCAAGTACATCGACACCAACAATTCCACCAACGACTTCATTGCCGAGGCACCTGCCTCGTTGCTGAACAAGTAAAGAGATGAACCGATACATTCTATCCCTTATCGCACTGGTGCTGCTGCCCTTAACGGTGGCAGCCCAGTTGCCTCAAGACCCTGAGGTGCGCACGGGCAAGCTCAAGAACGGCCTGACCTACTACATCCGCCACAACGCTAAGGAAGCCGGTCTGGCCGACTTCTACATTGCCCAGCGCGTGGGCTCCATCCTTGAGGAGCCCCGTCAACGCGGACTGGCCCACTTCCTGGAGCACATGGCCTTCAACGGCACCAAGAATTTCCCCGGCAAGAACGGCAAACCCGGCATTGTGCCCTGGTGCGAGAGCATCGGTGTGAAATTCGGCGCCAACCTCAATGCCTACACCTCGATAGACCAGACGGTCTATCACATCGGCTCAGCGCCACTCACCCGTGAGGGCATCATTGATTCCTGCCTGCTGGTGCTCCATGACTGGAGCCACTACCTGCTGCTCGAAGACGAGGAAATCGACAAGGAGCGCGGTGTCATCCATGAGGAATGGCGCACCCGTCGTGCCGGCATGGCCGTGCAGCGCATGCAAGAGCTTGTCATGCCCAAGATCTACGGCGGCACGAAATATGAGGATTGCATGCCCATCGGCTCGATGGACATTGTGGACAACTTCCCCTATCAGGACCTGCGCGACTATTACCATAAATGGTATCGCCCCGACCTGCAGGCCATCGTGGTGGTGGGTGACATTGACGTGGACAAGATGGAGAAGAAAATCAAGAAGACCTTCTCGTCCATCCCGATGCCCAAGAATGCCGCCGAACGCATCTACTATCCCGTGAATGACAACGAGAAGATGATTGTCGCCATCGAGAAAGATGCCGAACAGCCCATCGTCCTGTGCCACATCTACCAGAAACGTGATGCGACACCCGACAGCGAGAAGAACAGCGAGGCCTACCTGCGTGGCGACTACATCGACGGCTTGATCAGCACGATGCTTAACGACCGCTTCGCCGAGCTGCGCCAGCAACCGGGTTCGCCCGTGCAGAGTGCTTCGGGCCGCGCCTCGACATTCTTTATCAGCCGCACCAAGGAAGCCTTCTCGATGAGCGTGAGCTGCAAGCAGGACAACATCCTGGGCGGTCTCATTGCCGCCGTGGGCGTTGCCGAGCAGGCCCGCCAGCACGGCTTCACCCAGAGTGAGCTTGACCGAGCCAAAAAGCTTTACCTCAATGCCGCCGAGCGCCGCTACAACATGCGCAACGATTACCGCAACTCCCACTACGTCAATGCATGTGTGAGCCACTTCCTGACTGGAGAGCCCCTCGTGTCGGTGGATTATGAGCTGGAAAACACTCGCCGCCTCGACAAGGAGGTGACGCTCGATGAAGTCAATGCCGCCACTAGCGAACTGATCACCGACAAGAATCAGGTCGTGGTCATGTACGCCCCCGACAAGGAAGGTGTCGTTCTTCCCAGCGAGGAACAGATTGAGCAGGTCATCCTCGCAGCTCAGCGGCTCGCCTACGCCCCCTATACCGAGCCCCAATTAGCCGACAATCTGGTGAGCCAGCTTCCTCAAGCCGGCGCCATCGTCGGTGAACAGCCTTATCGCCACGGCTTCACCGAGTACACGCTGTCCAACGGCATGAAGGTGTATGCGCGCAAGACCGATTACAGTGCCGACATGGTCTCGCTGAGCATGCAGGCCGAGGGCGGCACATCGCTCTATGGTGACGAGGACATCCCCAACTTCAACCTCATCTCGAGTTGCGTGACCGAGTCGGGCATCGGTGAGTTTGACGCAATCACCCTGCGCAAGATGCTCATGGGCAAGAGCGCCAACGTCGGTCCCTCGGTGGGTTCCAAGGGTCAGAGCATCAGCGGTCTGTCATCGGTAAAGGACATGAAAACCATGTTTGAACTGACCTACCTGTACTTCACCTCACCACGACGTGACACGACAGCCTTCAACGAGTTCATCGCCCGCAATCGCGCCTTCTTGACAAACCGTAACGCCTCGCCCAAGGTGGATTATAACGACTCCATCAGGGCCATCCTCTACGGTCACCATCGGCGCATGGAGCCCGTCGTGCAATCGACTCTCGACCGCGTGAGCTACGACCGCATCCTGGAAATTTACAAGGAACGGTTCAGCGACGCGTCCAACTTCAAGACGGTCATCATCGGCAATTATGACGAGAGCGAGTTGAAACGACTGCTTTGCCAATATCTTGCCGTCCTCCCAGCAAGCGGGAAGCACGAGCAGACCAACTACAGCAACGTGCCGCAGATTGTGGCCGGTCAGGCAGTGCACAAGTTCACCAAGAAGATGGCGACACCGCTGGCCAACGTCAGCATCTTCTACACCGCCGACGTGCCGTTCACAGCGCAGAGCGACCTGGAGCTTGACTTCCTGAAGCGCTGCCTCTCTATCGCCTACACCGACTCGGTGCGTGAGGAGAAAGGCGGCACCTACGGCGTGAGCGTGGACTTTGAGCTGGCCAAGGATGACCAACCCAATACCACGTTCAAGATCTCATACAATGCCGACCCCGACCGCTACGAGGAGTTGAACCCGATCATCTACAAGCAGTTGCAGAACATTGCCGAGAACGGCCCTGTCGAGTCGAGCATGGCCAAGGTCAAGCAATACCTGACCAAGCAGTACTCCCAGATGGTGATCACCAACGACTATTGGAGCTACATCATCTGGCATGAGCTGGACGATGACACCGACTTTGACATCAACTACTGCATGATGGTGGAGGACATGACACCACAACAAGTGCAGCGCATGGCTCAACGGCTTCTCGCCGCCAAACGCTGCATCGAGGTGACCATGCTCTCAGAATAACATTTCCATCATTATCATAACCATGCCCCCGGGGGTGATTCCACATCACTTTTGGGGGCATTTCTTTCATAAATACCAACAAATGAGGATTGCGACACCAGTCAAGCCAAGGTAATTTTGCAATGACAAAGCATGCTTGACATCATGAAAAATCAGAAAATATATGAGTCAGAGGATAAGATGATTTCACTCATCGGCGACAACTATAACCTGCTGCAAGCGCTGGGAAGCTTTGGTATCAGTCTGGGCTTCGGCGACAAGACGGTGAGAGAGACCTGTGACAGCAACGGGGTGGACACCCACACCTTCTTGACGGTGGTCAATTACACCATCAACGGCATCGGGGTCGCCGATGACGACGACCGCATCTCGGTTACCACCCTGCTGCATTACCTGGAAGCAAGCCATGCCTATTTCATCGATTTCCAGCTGCCATACATCCGCAGGGAACTGGAGGAATCGCTCAATGAGGAGAGTTCATTAGCACGGCTGATTCTCAAACTATATGACGAGTATGCTCACGAGATACGCCACCACATGAACTACGAGCAGCAGACACTTTTCCCCTATGTGAAATCGTTGATTGAGGGAAAGCCCGCCAGCGACTACAACGTGGAAACCTTTTCCAAGCACCACGGCGCGTCCGATCAGCAATTGCGAGAGCTGAAAATCCTCATCATCAAGTATCTGCCACAAGACGGGCTGCACAACAACAAGCTGACGGCAGCCCTTCACGACATCTATGAGAACGAGGAATGGCTAGCCCAGCACGCCATGGTTGAGGATCACATCTTTGTCCCGGCCATCCGCCGCCTGGAACGACTCGTCAAGCACGGCGACGTGACAAGGAACATCACCAACATGGTTTTCAAGGACGGCAAACGCGACAGCGAGACACTCTCCGACCGAGAGAAAGAAGTCATCATCGCCCTCGTTCAAGGCATGGCCAACAAGGAAATCGCCGAGCATCTGGGCATCTCGGTCAACACCATCATCACCCACCGCCGCAACATCGCCCGTAAACTCCAGATTCACAGCCCAGCAGGCCTCACCATCTATGCCATCGTCAACGGACTCATCGACATCCAAGCCGTCAAGCTGTGAACCCCATCTGCCGATCAGCTATCAAGAGCAGTTTGATAACGGGTTGCCACAGAGCCACTCGACCTCAATCCAGCCGACGATTTCGGTGTTGTCCAGCTTGACCTTCACCCAGTCTCCCACAATATCCATCGGCCTGAGAATCACCTCCTCGTTAAAGACGGCAACGAAGTTGGCATCTTCATCGGGAGCGTCGCGCAAATAAACATCCTCGCCACCATAATTCCTTGAGCTCACGGCAATGACAGAATAATGGATCCAATATTTACCGGTGCTGGAGCCCTCAAGCGAAGTATCCTCGTCATAGTTCGCTGGATTATTGAACGATTCCACTCTCCACCAACCGTTGCTCGGTGTGGTGAGTTCAAAGACATAAGGTTCGTCTGCCGACAGAGACATGACGACTTTGCCCTTGGGGCTCTCGCGGATGTTGGTCATCTCATCATTGTCCCACAAAAAAGCGTTAAACGTGCTTTGGGCTCCGGCAGTTAGCGCCGTTACTAACAACAGGGTAAAAAACAGAATTTTTTTCATCTCACAATAGTTTTAAAGCGTTAATTCTATCCGCAAATATAAACAAATAATCCAATTCAAACAATAATATGTAAAAAAATATGGGGTAATCTGAAAAATGTGAAATCTTCCGGCAATCCGTATTGGTTGTCACAATCGGTGTAACCATGGGCCACCCTTCACCGCGGGCACCGTGACTGGCGACAAGGGCATAAAAACTTGTGCCGAAGGCAAACGAGCTCGCTCGATTAGCTGAGCCGCCGCCAAGTTTATCCAACCAGGCGCAGGACAAGCACCAGCGCCTCAAGAACAATAAATCCCCGAAATCTAAGAGAAAATGAGTGTTTAGGCATGATTTTTGCTATCTTTGCAAGAATAAAAATGTAGTTAATACTAAATATAGTCTCAATGTCTATGTTTTTGTCTCGAAATTTACTCGTATTATATCTTGGTACTTTTATTAGATTCGTATATTTACGATTTATTAAAAGAAAAGATGTGAGCTTTAAGGAACTGCTACACCCAGCACAAGAAGGAAAGATTGACAAAGATAATGAGTTGGACATATTCACGAATGAAATGGCTAACCGAAGTTATGGTTGTATTTTTCTTATAATTATTGTTGGAATTATAGCTTATTTCCTGACCTAATCATTTGTTATCTTTCCCGTCTTTTCCCAGCATAAGCTGTTGAAGAACTTATACTAAAATGATAAAACGAGGACGAGTACCAGCGCCTCATGAATAATAAATCAACGAAATCTAAGAGAAAATGAGTGTTTAGCGAAATAAATCGCTACCTTTGCCGATAGATACAAAAAATTGCTCATTATGAAAAAAGTCGTTATTCTAATTCTTGTTATCGCTGCAATAGTTGCGTTGTTGATGATGGGTAATAATCATCGACAGGAACAGCGATTGTATAGCAAGATGCAGGGTTACTTGAATGTGGATTGGCAAAACAGTGCTTTGGAAAGAAGTTCTGATTATTCTTTTCCTTTGGTTCTTCAACCCATCAATATAGAAGGTGATAGCATAAGTTTGCCTTTGCTCATGATGAAGAACGATACTTTTAACAATGATATCATTACGGATCAGGAACTGGATTGTATTGGCTCTTGGCAGATTATTAGTTGTAAGCCTGACTCAATACAAATTCTTGTTCCTGGGCATCCATTTAGTGGAAAGTATGAAGTCGTATTCAAAAAAGAGTATTTTAGTAATCAGTATCATTTCTTGATATGTCTCAAGAATGACTCGACTAATCTCATCTGTGAAAAGAATGAATCATTTTTCTCAGGCCGTCCCAAAATATTAGAAAATTGGGAGAATTGATAACATGGTATTAATTTGAAAGAAGAATGAAAAGCATAGTATATTGGCGAGTGTTGGTAAATTCAACCAAGGAACCAAAGGTAAAAAAGTTGTTGGCACCATTGTTGGATATTCTTGGCGAATCAGCACGTGTAGAAAAACAGGAAACTTATTGGAAGGACAATGCTTTGACAGACGTGAACATAACGCAACCGATAGAGTTCCAAAATATTGAGTCTGAAATATTTGAAGTGTTGAAAACATCTTCATTGATTTCAAATAATTGGAATCTCACACTACCTGAAGGCTTATCCAATACTACAGGAATTGTGCTCTCTGCAGTAGCTGATAATACATCTATGAATGGCATCGCATGGGTGAGTTTTGATGTGGTAAATGAATAAGTACATTCCATTCTAAGGAATCTATTTGGCTCGTCTTTTCAAGGTCTAATCGACTGGCTTACCTTTGCGTAAACCAACCGATTTTTCTTTATGATACTTACGATAAACGGAAAGCAGGCAGCGCTTAAGAAGGGGTCTTCGATAGAATATGTATCGGAGAACTGCATCTTCACCGATGCCGAGGACTACAGCATGGAGATTGAACTGCCCCTGGCCGACTGTCCGCAGAGCACCGCCATTATCTCTAGAAAAAAACGCCAACATTCAACGGTTTAACCAGTTGATTGTTAGCGTATTACTTTGTTTGAGCGGTAGACGGGATTCGAACCCGCGGCCCTCAGCTTGGGAAGGGAAACCACTGAAACGTATTCGGTTAATAATAAACTCTTTATATTATAATGCCAATGTATCAAATCGGTTTTTGATACTCACAAGCCTCTCAATCACAGCAGATCACTCTGCAGCGCGTCAAGTTCGAACCACGCCTCGTCGCCTTCCTGGACATGATACAACGCGTCATCAAGGTCATCGATGACGGAGTTGTACAGTGCCGTGTCTTCTGTTGTCTCAATGCGCGCCCTTATGCTGTCAAGGTGTTCGGCAACACATGAGTCCTGGGTTTCAAGTTTTGTCTTGATTTCTTCGATTCTGCGGTACACCTCATCCTTGTCAGGACTTTCCCTCCTGCTGCAATCAACAATTGCCGATCCAGCCAGCACGGCCACGAATAGACCGAGATATGCCAAAGCCGCCTTCATAACCTTATCAATCCAACAACCAGGTTAAACGAATAGATCTCCTGCTTCGGTATCACGAAGTCAGGATAGTCCTTGTTGAACGACACGCACCTGATGCCGTCACCAGGATTGAGAGGAAGCGGTGAGTAAAAATTATCTTGAACTCTCATGATCGAACCTTAGTATCTGGATTATTTCCACTTATATTATTTTGTGGTAATACATTATTGCTCTCGAGTTTTCTAATGCTCTCAATGGAGGACTGTCTTTGATAATTTGAGCCCATCATACCATCCATGTGATGGATAGTATTACTTAACTCATAAACAAGCAACAAAAGATTATTATTGTTATTAAAGATCTGGTTTGTATTAGTCTCAATTTGTTTGGTCGCCTTATCCACATAACTCCATTGTCTATTTGATTCTGTCATGGATGTATGAGAATATGCAATAGCAAAAACAGACAATACAATAGAAAGCAAAGTACCAGAAAATTCCATAAATAATAAAATACTTGGTCTTTCTTCTGAAACTCTTGTAGTAAACAGAAATGCCAACAATACAACGATAACAATAACCAGTAGCGCAATCGTCCACCAGAAATTTTTATTATTCTTCTGCTCTTCCATTATTCGTAGAATTTTTATTCTGAAAATCCTGCCTAATTCTATTAAAAAACTCATGCAACATATCAATTAATCGCTCAAACATAGGTTCAATTCCTAAAAATGAATATACGAACATTTCAGCTGTTAACCACAATGAATGCTCCACTTCAACCATTTTGCCGATTTTAAATTCAACATTCATGACAGCAATATAATCCCTTATTTCATTTCTATTATTGTCATTAATCTCCATTAGATTTGGCACTATTAGTCTGAAATATGGTTTATCCCTATCATCAACTTGAAAAACATAATCTAATTCATTTGCGTTGAAATGAATCATTTCCTCATTAATTGTATCAAAATCAATGTTTTTGCTTACCAAATAATTTTTAAATTTTTCGAGTAACATTGGTTTATGTATTTAGTATTTCAATATCGTTCTCACCAAAGACAAACCTGATTGTTTTATCCTGCTTTTCTTGGCCCATTTCAATCGACAGGGTGGCGCGTAACTCTGTTTTCCCGGTGTCATCATCTGTATTACTTTTGAAGTAATCAAAAATATTACACTCCAAGACTTCGGAGATAGTACAGAGTAGTTCAGTATCAAGACTACGCTTCTCAAAGACCATCTTCTTGACGTTCTGGCGCTGCATCCCTATCATCTTCGCAAACATTGCGTTGATTTGCGTCAAATTGCGCCGTTTTGCGCCGTTTTTACCCGTTTTTTTTTGAACCGTTCCAGCGGTCTCCTCCACACATTCAGACCATCAAACAAATTGTTTATCAAGTCCTTATGTCCTTTGAGCGGTAGACGGGATTCGAACCCGCGGCCCTCAGCTTGGGAAGCTGATGCTCTACCAACTGAGCTACTACCGCAAACCTTTCTGTTCAGCCTCGTTGTCAGGGCTGTATCTTGTGTTGAATGCTGTGGGGCATTCGCTGCGCGTCAACCGACGCTCTCGTTGATGACGTCGGTGATGCTATCGCCGCTCTCGGTAACGTAGTAACGCACCTTGACAGAGTCTCCGATGGCCCAAATCTGCCTGTGGTCGACGTCGAGGTCGGGATACTCGAAGGTGAGAGTGTCTTCCCCGACGAGCAGCTCCACGCTATTCTTGGCACCGTCGAGTGCAATTCCTGCGACCTCGATGATGGAGTCTTGCTTCTGCTCCAAGGCCTTGTCGGGCTGCTCTGCGTCTTGCTTGGCAGGCTGCGAGTCACCGATGCATGAACTCATCGATAGAGCCAGGATGGCGCTTATGGCAAAAACGAATTTCTTCATTTATCTGAAAAATTTATGCGTTTGTTTTGCTGGTGCAAAGTTAGTGATTATTTACCGACAGTGCAAGTAATGTGCCAAAAATGTGAATGAGGCGATTTTCTTGCAAGGGGATGATGATCAGAACTTGTAGTTATCGTTATCGAGTCCGTCAAGTTCCTCGTAATCGGAGATCTCGTCCTCGTCATACTCCTCATCGCCGTAGAACTCGCTCTTGTCGATAGCCTCGATATTGCTGGCGTCGGGAATCTTGGGAATGGTGATAAACTCGGTGATGTCGACGCTCTCGGTGGGCGGGTTACCGACTTTGCGCTCGCACAGGGGGTCATGAAGCGTCTTGCCGGGGACGATTTCTTTGAGCTTGACCTTGAAGAATCTCTCGGTCATGTAGTCGAAGACGAATTTCATGCGCTGTCCCTCATCCTCGAGCAATTCATCAAGCTGGGTGTCGTCCATGATCCAGATATCCTCGTCGGTGTCGGTACCCATGTCCATGCAGGTGACCTCCTTCTCCTTGTTCCACTCCTCGTCACAGATATAGAAGGAGTCCATCTGTTCCTTGCTGTAGCCTGCTGCATCAAGGATGATGTTGCGCAGTTGCATGAAAGTGGCCGCAGAATCGATGGCGATCTGCAATTTAAAATTATCGACCTCGTCAGAGACTATGACAAATCTATAAATCATAACACTAAATAAATAATTGATATGACTGCTATCGTTGTGTAAAGATGTTGCGAAATTACTAATACATTTTTATCAAGCAAATCTTTTTTGAGTTTTTTTTCGTTTTGGAGATGAGTTTTGGTTTTCATGGGGCTTTTTTATCATCAATAAATAAAGCCGCACTCATTACCTGGTGCGGCTTCACATTATTATAATACAAATGTATTCAAGTCATTCTGCAAGGGGTGCTACGCTCAGGAAATAATCCCGTAGGCCTGGAAGACCTTCTTGATTTTCTCGAGAGCGAAAGCGACCTGCTCATGGGTGTGGGTTGCCATGAGGCTGAAGCGGATGAGCGTGTCGTTGGGCGCCACAGCAGGCGAGACAACGGGGTTGACAAAGATGCCTTCGTTCAAGAGGTCACGTGTGATGGCGAAGGTCTTGTTGTTGTCGCGGATGAAGAGGGGGATGATGGGGGTCTCGGTATGGCCGATCTCGCATCCCATATCGCGGAATCCCTGCAAGGCCTCACGGGTGATTTTCCAGAGGTGTTCTTGTCGCTCGGGCTCACTGACGAGAATATCGATGGCCCTCATCGCTGCTGCTGTGGATGCGGGTGTGATGCTGGCGGTGAAGATGTAGCTGCGCGAGTGGTGTCGCAGGTAGTTGGTGATCACTTTGCTGGTGGCGATGAAGCCGCCGAGTGATGCGAAGGACTTGGAGAAGGTGCCCATGATGAGGTCAACCTCGTCGCGCAGGCCGAAGTGATCGCACACGCCGCGTCCACCCTCACCGAA
Organism: Sodaliphilus sp.; assembly: GCA_045114435.1. GTDB lineage: Bacteria > Bacteroidota > Bacteroidia > Bacteroidales > Muribaculaceae > Sodaliphilus. The sequence goes on along the minus strand of JBGUKK010000079.1, from coordinate 41,625 downwards.
GACGCCGATGCCGTGGGCTTCATCGACCATGATGCTGGCGTTGTACTTGTGAGCCAGGTCCACAATGTCGGGCAGCTTGCAGACGTCGCCCTCCATGGAGAAGACGCCGTCGGTGACAATGAGCTTGACACGGTCGGGCTCGCACTTCTTGAGCTGAGCCTCGAGCGATGCCATGTCGTTGTGCTTGTACTTGAGCGAGTTGGAGAACGAGAGTCGTCGTCCCTCGATGATTGATGCATGATCCTGCTCGTCCCACAGGATGTAGTCTTCACGTCCCGTGAGCGTGGAGATGACACCGAGATTCACACCGAAGCCGGTGCTGTAGATCATGGCGTCCTCCTTGCCCTCATAGTCGGCGAGCTTGCGCTCCAGCTCCTTGTGGAGGTCGAGTGTTCCGTTGAGGAAGGGCGAGCCGGCACAACCGGTGCCGTATTTCTGTGTGGCCTCGATGGCAGCTTGCTTGATGCGCTCATCGTTGACCAAACCTGAATAGCAGTTGGAACCGAACATGAGCACCTTACGGCCATTCATGATGACCTCGGTGTCCTGCTCGCTTGAGATTGCGCGGAAGTAGGGATATATGCCAGCGGCCTTAGCCTTCTGGGGCTCTTCATATCGCGCTAACTTGTTCTCTAATAGGTTCATATAAAAATGTCTAAATCCTTGATTAACCAGCAATGACGCTCGTCATGCGTGGTGTAACTCTATAATTGGCTGCAAATATACAAAAAGAATTGTTAAGCTAATGTTAAAAAAACGACAAAATCAGACAAAGCGGCCAAAAGTATCATTACTAATATGCTCACTCACAGGATATCGTGTCTATTAATAATTTTTAAAAATAGTGAAAATAAATCTTGGCAGTCCATGCTCAGTTACGGTCCATGTCGTCCATGTCAAGCTCGGCATTCTGCATGAGATCATAGTCCGAGAACTCGACGCCGTCAAAATCGCCGTCCTCGAAGATGTAATCTTGCCGGAAACATCCTGTACAAACAGTAGCAATGCCCAGTACCGCGGCTGTTATTGTCATGAGTTTAATCAACTTCTTCATACATATATACTTAATCAATAATCAACTGCAAAATTAATTAAAATCTGAAACAAAACATAGTATTTATTAAAAAAAACACTAATTTAGCGCACCGAATCACATTAATCGATAGAAAGATGGACCTATTTGAACAGCGAATCAAGGAATTGCGCGAAATCATCAACCGCCACAACCATAACTACTATGTGCTGAACGCCCCGACGGTGAGCGACCAGGAGTTTGACGCCCTGCTGCGCGAACTTCAGGACCTGGAGCGTGACTATCCACAGTATCAAGACCCGCTCTCCCCCACCCAACGCGTTGGCAGCGACATCAGCAAGGGTTTCACCCAGGTTCGTCATGAGCGCCCGATGATGTCGTTGTCCAACAGCTACAGCATCGATGAGGTTCAGGACTTCCTGCGCCGCGCCCAGGAGGGCTTGGGAGGCGAGCGCAGCGAGATTGTCGGCGAGATGAAGTATGACGGCACCTCGATCTCGGTGACCTACGAACATGGTCGCCTGGTGCGTGCCGTGACTCGCGGCGATGGCGTCCAGGGTGATGATGTGACAGCCAACGTCATCACCATCAAGAGCGTGCCCCTGGAAATCACCGGTGCCCCCGACCTGCCCGAGAAGTTTGAGGCCCGCGGCGAGATTGTGTTGCCGTGGAAGAACTTCGAGCAACTCAACGAGGAACGACAATTCAATGAGGAACCCCTGCTGGCCAATCCCCGAAATGCCGCTGCCGGCACATTGAAATTGCAGAACAGTGCCGAGGTGGCCCGCCGTGGCCTTGATGCCATCTTCTACTTCCTGCTGGGTGAAAACCTGCCCTTTGAGACACACTATGAGAGCATCATGGCCCTCAAGCGGTGGGGGTTCAAGACGGGTGACATGTCAATCCTTCCCAGCATCGACGCCGTGAAGGACTTCATCGGCCACTGGGACGTGGAGAGGAAGAAACTGCCCGTTGCCACCGACGGCCTTGTGTTCAAGATCAACTCCCTGCGGCAGCAACTCAACCTGGGCGCAACCGCCAAGTCGCCCCGTTGGGCCATCGCCTACAAGTTTGCCCCCGAGCGCGAATGCACCAAGCTGCAATATGTGTCCTTTGAAGTGGGTCGCACAGGTGTCATCACCCCCGTCGCCAACCTCGAGCCGGTGCTGCTGAGCGGCACCATCGTCAAGCGCGCCTCGCTTCACAATGCCGACATCATCCAGCAACTTGACATCCACGAGGGCGACATGCTCTACGTTGAGAAAGGCGGCGAGATCATCCCTAAAATCGTCGGTGTGGATGAGAAGCAGCGCCAGCCAGGCACCTCTCCCGTGCGCTTTGTCACCCATTGTCCATCGTGCGGCACGGCTCTCCAGCGCATCGAGGGCGAAGCGGCCTGGGTGTGCCCCAACCGGTGGGGTTGCGCACCCCAGATCTGCGGCCGTATCGAACACTTTGTGAGCCGTCATGCCATGGATATCGAAGGCATCGGCGAGGAGGTTGCTATCGTCCTGTACAAGAGCGGTCTTGTGGGCGATGTGGCCGACCTGTATGACCTGACGGAGGAAAAGCTCACCAATCTCGACCGCTTCCAGGAAAAGAGTGCCCAGCGCATCCTGCGCGGCATTGACGCGTCCAAGCGGGTGCCCTACGCCCGCGTGATTTTTGCCCTTTCCATCCCATACGTGGGCGAAACCACGGGCAAGGTTCTCGCCCGTCACACGCGTGATATCGACACGTTGATGGCCATGCCAGCCGACCAGCTTGCCGCTATTCCCGAGATTGGTCCCAAGATTGCCCAATCCATCGTCAACCACTTTGCCGAGGATCGCAACCGCATCATCGTCGAGCGCCTGCGCAATGCGGGCCTGCAGATGTCGCTCAGCGAGGAAGAGACCGCTGGGCAAACCGACAAACTGGCCGGCAAGAAAGTGGTCATCAGCGGCGTGTTTGCCAAACACTCGCGCGAGCAGTACAAGGCAATGATCGAGCAAAACGGCGGCAAGAACGTGAGCAGCATCTCGAGCGCCACCAGTTTCATTCTCGCTGGCGAGAACATGGGCCCCGCCAAACTCGAGAAAGCCCGCAAACTGGGCATTGAGATCATCAACGAGGACCAGTTCCTCGACATGTTGCAATAAGATGAGACGCACATTTATCTTCTTCCTCACCATGATGCTCACCTGCAGCATGACCACAATCGCCCAAGATGTGGAAGCCTTTGTCAACAAGCAACTGGAACGGTATCCCAAGTCACGGTTGCTGGACATCTATAAATCCTGTTTCCAGGACTACATGGGTGCCGAGCACCTGGTGGGCGACACAGCCAGCGCCAGGGCCTATCTGGAACAGGAATTGGCACAGTGTGACACCACGACACTGGAGCCGTGGTACAGTGAGCCATGCGGCCCCGGTGGCCATTACGTCCGAGTGAGCCTGCGTGCGGTTCTCGAAGGGCACGTGAGCACCGAACAGCTGCTGGACGCCTTCATTGCCAGTGCCAATGTGGATAGTCGTCCGACGGTGGAACAATGGGCGTCACGATGGCAAAGCATGATCACCATCATTGACAGGATGTCGCTTCAGTTGCCCCACTATGAGGAAGACCGGCAATTCATCAGCGATGTGCTGTCCCAGGGGAAATATGCCATCAGCCACTCTGCCGACTACCGCGAAGCCTATTCACCGCACTACCGCATCGTGAATCGCGAGACCTATGATCGCTCCATCAGGCCATCTCTCCCCCACTCCTGCTGTTGCCATGAATGAACCTTATCCATCCCTTCGTCAGTCCCAATAAAAAAGGCCCTGCATGAGTCACTGAGTGTGGCTCGCAGGGCTCTCGGCTTGTTGCTCCCCTCGGGAGCTACCATCTATTACCAGCCGAAACGTTTATAAAATTCATTATGATATCTTGAGAGCGAATCACTTGTGCTCCTTATCACGATAAGGGAGAATCTCGCCGCGGATGGTCATGCTCGGTCCGCCATTGATGGTTGCCACGGCACGCTTGCCGCCATGGAACAACGTGATGTGCACCTTGACATTAACCCGTGGTCCCACTAAATCATATTGCAGATACACATCGCCATTATCCCTGTTCTGGATGGTCTTGTTTTTTACTGTTCCCTTGCCGGTCCATCCGCCCAAGCCATTGAAAGCAGGATTGGCACCATTGAGCGCAAACTGGATAATGCCGTCACAGTCCTGGACCAGGATAAAATTGGAATTGTGCCTGAGGTTGTATTCACGGTAACCAGCATTACCAATCTGGATATCGTCGGCGAGCAAAACAAAGTAGCCTCGGCTCAAGGAATTGGAGGCCTTGGCATAGTCGATGTCATCGTTGTGCTCCCGCAACCTCTTCTCCCGTTCCTTGATTTCCTGCTTGGTATCCTGGACGGGCTCACCTGCTGTAATCATCTGCAGCTGCACATCAGCGGTTTGTATCTCTATTTCATCGGGCGTCTGTGCCGTGGCACAGAGACTCACCGAGATCATCGCGCAAAGAGTCAGTAATAAATCCTTCATAGTCATTAAGAGGTTTTAAAGATGTTTATTGTTTTGCTTATTAGACGCGTTTTTTTGTTTTTTGTTTAATTTTGCAGTGCAAAAAAAAACGAAGAAAAGATGGAAAGAAAAACCAACTGGAAGATGGGAACACGGTTGCTGGTCCTGCTGTGTTGTGTCGGCGTGGGCTTTATTGTTGCCTCGGTCATCATTGAGCTCCTGAAAAACGAAGGGATGTTGACATTGCTGTCGGTCCAACAGATTCTCGCGTTCATCATCCCGTCTATCGCAGCCATGTCGCTGTTCTACCGTCGTCCGGCACGCGCCATGTGCCTGGACCGCTCACCCAGCTGGACGGCCATATCGGTGGTTGTCGCATTCTACTTTGTGTCGATGCCGGCCATGAACTGGACAGTGTCGATGAACGAATCCATGTCCTTGCCATCGTGGATGAGCGGCATTGAACAGACGATGCGGCTGATGGAAGACACCGCAGCTGCAACCACAAAGCAAATTCTGAATATCCACAGCATCAGCCAGTTAATCGTCACATTGCTGGTTGTCGGCTTCCTGGCCGGCCTGAGTGAGGAAACGCTCTTCCGCGGCGCCATGTTGCGCACGATGCAGGACAGTCGCTGGAATGTTCACGTCGTGGTGTGGACTGTCGGCATCCTGTTCAGCGCCATGCACATGCAGTTCTACGGTTTTATCCCGCGCATGCTCCTGGGCGTGTGGCTGGGCTATCTGCTGGTGTGGACGCGCAGCCTGTGGGTGCCGATCATCGCCCACACGCTCAACAACAGCACCGTTGTCGTGATGGCCTATCTGGCCAACAAGGGAGTGGTTGGCCCCAATTTCGGGGACAACTTCGGGTTGCCACAGGATGGTGAGTTCCCATGGGCGGTCATCGTCAGCTTCGTCTTGTGCCTCGCCATCGCCGTGTGGTGCCATCACCACTTCATGCGGCATCGTGATTTGTCATATGAATAGGTTGTCAGCTGTCAGTAGCTACAGTGAAAAAGTCAACAACCATCACAGCTTCGGGCGGGCTCAGCTGGGCCAATAGGATTAATCGCTCTTAAAAAAAAGAAAATGAGCCGTTTTTTTGCAATTTGTCAAGAAAAATGCGTTACCTTTGTAGTTTAGAGTAATGTGCGCTACAGGCATCATGCCTCAAGTGTGCAAATAACTTTTTGACATTAAAATAATTAGATAACAAATCAAAAAACATACAATTATGATGAAGAAATTTATCCTTATCGTGTGCGGCTCGTTTGTGGGTGCATTTCTTGCGTTCCTGTTCTTCATGCTCTCGGCCATCATCATGAGCATCGGCCTCATGGCCTCGATGGACGGTTCCAAGAGCGTTACAGTCTCCAAGAATTCCATCTTGAAGCTTGACCTGGGCACCGAGATCACTGAGCGCAGCAGCATGCAGAACATGGACTTCATGGCGCTGCTGCAAGGCGAAGGTTTGCCCGCAAAAAGTGGTCTGAACACCCTGCTGTCGGCCATCGAGAATGCCGCTAAGAACGATAAGATTGACGGCATCTATATCGAGTGCAACGGTGTGAGCGCCGCCCCGGCCACGTTGAAAGCCCTGCGCCGCTCTCTGCTGGACTTCAAGAAGAGTGGCAAGTGGATTGCCGCCTATGGCCACGAAGGCATCAATCAGGCCGACTACTACATTGCCAGCGTCGCCGACAGCATCTACTTGAATCCTGTGGGAGCGGTTGACCTTCACGGCCTGGCATCAGTAACGCCCTATTTCAAGAACTTGCTCAACAAGGTCGGCGTGGAGATGCAGATCGTGCGTGTGGGCACTTTCAAGAGCGCCGTTGAGCCTTATATGCTCGATGACATGAGCGAGGCCAACCGCTTGCAGCAAGAGCAGTACCTGGGAGGCATCTGGAACGATATGCGTGACAGCATCGCGGCCAGCCGCAAGCTGCCGTCGGCCACGCTCAACACATTGTGTGACAGCGTTGTCTTCACCTTCTCCGCCCCCGACCTCGTGAAGAACAAGCTGGTGGACAAACTGGTGTACCAGAATGAGATGGAGAACATCCTGCGCGGTCGCACCAAGGTTGACAAGGATCGCGACCTGAAATTTGTGAGCCCCGAGGACATCGCCTCGTCGCTCGAGGAGACAGCCACTGGCGACCACATTGCCGTGGTGTATGCCGTCGGAGAGATTGATGGTGCCAGCAGCTTTGGCTCCACCGAGGAGGGCATCAACAGCGACCGGCTGAGTGAGGTCATCTACGACCTCATGGACGACGACAACGTCAAGGGCATGGTGCTGAGGGTTAATTCCCCCGGCGGCAGCGCCTTCGGCAGCGAGCAGATCTGGAAAGCCATTCATGACTTCAAGTCTACAGGCAAGCCCGTTGCCGTGTCGATGGGCGACTATGCCGCATCAGGTGGCTACTATATCTCATGCGGAGCCGACCGCATCTTTGCCGAGCGGACGACCATCACCGGCTCGATCGGCATCTTCGGCATGATTCCCAACTTCAGCGAGCTCATCGAGAACAAGCTGGGCGTGCACATGGCTTCGGTCAAGACCAATGAGAATGCCGACATGGGCGCCATCGGCAAGAAGATGACACCCGCCCAATTGGCAGCCATGCAGAACCTGGTGAATGATGGCTACGAGCTGTTCACCAAGCGCTGTGCCGACGGACGCCACGTCAGCCAGGACTCCATCAAGCAGATTGCCGAGGGCCGCGTGTGGGTCGGCGTCACTGCCAAGGAGATAGGCCTTGTTGACGAGTTCGGCGGCCTTGACGACGCCGTGGCGTGGGTAGCCAAGAAACTCAACATGGGCGACAACTACCAGACCCAAAACTATCCTTCTCTCGAAGATGAGTTCATGAGCATGCTCGACAAGTACATGGTGAGCCGCTACGAGTCCCGCCTGCGCGGTGAGATGGGCCTGATGTATGACTGGCACAAGAACCTGCAGCGCATCCTGGGTCGTGACCGCATCCTGTGCCTGATGCCCGAGTGCGAGATCGAATAAGGACATCAACCCGCCCCCACTGATGCGGCAACGGCCGCTCAGAGAGTGGCATGGGATTGAATGAGAAATTAGGTTAACGGTTTGTGGTGGTTAAACTGCTGGCCACAACCATTAATAGAGGGGAAATGTCCCTCAACCCAGTACAACTAGAAACAGTGAGCAAGTTGAATGCTTGCCAACCTTTTTATAATCAATTTTAAGGTCTCCCGTAAAGATAGCAATGGACCTTTCTAAGATACTGAACAAGGAACAACGCAAGTCCATCATGGACGCCCTGCTGACGCCGTTCTCCTGGGGATACGGTGCCGGCGTGTGGTTGCGCAATAAAGCCTTCGACCTGGGCATATTGCCCCAAGAAGAGTATGACGTGCCTGTCGTCTCGGTCGGCAACATCGCTGTGGGCGGTACCGGCAAGACGCCTCATGTGGAGTATATCATCGAGGCGCTCTACCGCCGCTATCACATTGCCGTGCTGAGCCGAGGCTACAAGCGCAAGACCCAAGGATTCATCCTGGCCAGCGACAACATGACGCCGCGCGACATCGGTGACGAGCCCTACCAGATCTACCGCAAGTATAGCGGCCTGATCACGCTCGCCGTGTGTGAGAGCCGCCGCAAGGGCATCAAGGAGTTGCTGCGCATCGATCCCGATATCACGCTTATCCTGCTCGATGACGGCTTCCAGCATCGCTATGTGAAGCCCAAGGTCAACATCCTGTTGATGGACTACAACCGTCCCTGCTACGAAGACAAGATGATGCCCCTGGGCACGTTACGTGAGCCCGCGTCAAGTGTCACGCGGTGCGACTTTGTGGTCGTCACCAAGTGCCCCACCGACCTGACGGCGATGGACATCAGGATGATGAAGAAGAACCTGGACCAGTACATGTTCCCGCCCCCGTCGCAGCAGCTGTTCTTCAGCAACATCCGCTATGCCGATCCCGTGCCGGTGTTCCCCATCCAGTCCCCCCAGCTCACGTCGCTGCAATGGCTCCATGACGACGATGCCGTGCTGTGCCTGACGGGCATTGCCACCCCCAAGCCCCTGGTGCGCTACCTGCGTTCCTTCTCTGCCCGTGTGAAGGTGATGCACTTTGATGACCACCACTTCTTCACACGCCGTGACTTCACCGACATCTTCAAGGTCTTCAACAGCCTGGAGGGGAAGCGCAAATTCATCATCACCACCGAGAAAGACGCGGTGCGCATCATCAACAACCCCTATTTCCCGCCCATCAAGCGCAACGTCATCTTCTACATCCCGATGAAGGTGGGCTTCCTGGAGATGGAGGGCTGCAACTTTGTCGAGGAGCTGATTCACAGGATCGAGATGCAGGACGGCCAGTTCTCGGGTTCATGAGCCACGACCGACAACACGATAACACGAACTATCATCTATCAACTCATAAAGAAAGGACTGAATCAATGGCACAAGAAATCGAACTGCTGAAGAAAATTCAGGAAACCAGTGAATTCATCAAGCAACGCGTGAACAACAAGTTGCCCAAGACCGCCATCATACTGGGAACTGGCCTGGGTGCTGTGGTGGACCATATCAACATTGACGTGGAGATTCCTTACAGCGAGATTCCCAACTTCCCCGTGTCGACGGTGCAAGGCCACAAGGGTCGCCTCATCTTCGGCACCCTGGGCAAGAAGTATATCATGGCTATGCAGGGCCGATTCCACTATTATGAGGGTTACTCGATGGAACAGGTGACCTTCCCCGTGAGGGTGATGAAGGCCATCGGCATCAAGACCGTCTTTGTCTCCAACGCCTCGGGCGGCATGAATCCCGCCTTCAAGGTGGGCGACCTGATGATCATCACCGACCACATCAACGTCTTCCCCGAGCACCCGCTGCACGGCAAGAACATCGATGAGTTGGGCCCGCGTTTCCCGGCCATGGTAGACGCCTACAGCCCCCGCCTGATCCAGATGGCCCGTGATATCGCCAAGGAGAAAGGCATCCGGCTGATGGAAGGCGTGTATGTGGGCACTCAGGGTCCCACGTTTGAGACCCCTGCCGAGTACCGCTACTTCTGGCGCATCGGCGGCGATGCCGTGGGCATGAGCACCGTCCCCGAGGTCATCGTGGCCCGTCATGGCGACATGGAGGTGTTCGGCATCTCGATCATTACCGACCTGGGGGTTGAAGGGGCTGTCGAGAAGGCATCTCATGAGGAGGTGCAGAAGGCCGCTGCCGCAGCACAGCCTATCATGGCCATGCTCGTCAGGGAAATGATTGACCGCTTTGAGGAATTGTAGAGCAATGACTCCGGAACGGGATGGCCTGGAATGTCCAGGACATCTGGATGGGCAGGAGTAAACAGTGAGCAAGTTATCCACTTGTGAACCTTAAGTTAAGAAGACATAGTGAAAGAGACTGAAATTTCGACATTAGGTGAGTTTGGGCTGATTGAGCACCTGACTCGCTCCTTCCCCGTGCGCAACGAGTCGACACGCCGCGGCGTGGGCGACGACTGTGCTGTCATCAACTATGGCAAGGACCGCGAGACACTGGTCACTACCGACCTCTTGCTCGAGGGAATCCACTTCGACTTGACCTATGTGCCCCTGATGCACCTGGGCTACAAGGCCATCGTGGTGAACTTGAGTGACGTGTACGCCATGAACGGCACGCCACGCCAGGTGACGGTGTCGCTGGGCATCAGCAAGCGTTTCACCCTGGAGCACATCGAGCAGCTCTATGAGGGCATGCGCATTGCCTGTGAGCACTACGGCGTGGATCTGGTGGGCGGCGACACGAGCGCGTCGGTCACGGGACTCATCATCAGCGTGACCTGCCTGGGCGAGGCCGCCAGTGAAGATATCGTCTATCGCACGGGCGCTAAGGACACCGACCTCATCTGCGTGAGCGGAAACCTGGGAGCCGCCTACATGGGCCTGCAGCTGCTGGAACGCGAACGCCGTGTGAGCGCCGAAGTGAAAGACGAGAACTTTGAACCCGATTTCTCGGGAAAAGAATACATCATTGAACGCCAATTGAAACCCGAGGCTCGACGTGATGTCATCGCCGAACTGCGCGAACTAGGCATACGCCCTACTGCGATGATGGACGTGAGCGACGGCCTGTCGAGCGAGTTGCTGCACATCTGCAAGGATTCGGGCGTGGGCTGCCGCGTGTATGAGGACCGCATCCCCATCGACTACCAGACCGCGTTGATGGCCGAGGAGTTGAACATGAACCTCGTCACGGCGGCCATGAATGGCGGAGAGGACTACGAACTGCTGTTCACCGTCCCCCTTGCCGATCACGACAAGGTGGCGCGCATGCAGACGGCCCGACTCATCGGGCGCATCACCAAGCCCGAGCTCGGCGCCTGCATGGTGACCCGCGACGACCAGGAACTTGAAATCCGTGCCCAGGGCTGGAACGCCTTCACCCCACCCGACCACAACTAGGCATAAAGCAGGGGGGCTATCAGTCAACTCTCATACCGAATTGCACGTGGGCTTGTGGCCTGTCACGTGCAATTTGTTTTTTGGGGGCCGTTTATCGTTTGATTAAATAATATTGTTTCAAAATGAAATTTTAAGTGGTAGTTTTGTGTTATTTCGGCGATTTTATGGCTCGTTTTGCTAATTTGTGTTAAAATCCATCATTTTTTCGGTAAAAAATTAGGTTTTTACTAGTAAACGGCATTATATTTGCGATGGTTTTCATGGTATTAGTTTTTAAGATTGTGAAAATACGCGTGTCGTGAGACAGACCGGCTTTTCATCAATGTTTAAGGTTTATGTTAATGGTATTAGAAGGTTAATTAGTTAAAACAAGTCCTCGACGTCGAGTCAAGGACTTGCTTTATTATTGCGGCCAAGGCCATGTCTCGGCCCACAGGACAGACATGCCTCATGGGCCAATCAAGAGGATTAATCCTCGGGAGCCTCGTCGATGAGTTCGAGGAACTCTTCGAGCTTGGGCGTGATGATGATCTGTGTGCGGCGATTGCGCTGCTTGCCCACGGCCGTGCTATTGGTAGCCACGGGATTGTACTCACCACGGCCGCCGGCGGTGAGTCTCTTGGGATTCACGCCATAATCATTCTGTAGCGCTTGCACAACCGATGATGCACGCAGGCACGAGAGGTCCCAGTTGTTGCGGATGTTCTCACGTCGAATGGGCACATCGTCGGTATTGCCCTCGATGAGCACGTCATAGTCCTCGTAATCATTGATGATCTTGGCAATCTTGGAGAGGGTTTCGGCGGCACGGTCATTGATCTCGTAAGATCCACTCTTGTAGAGCATGTTGTCGGCCAACGAGATGTAAACCACCCCCTTCAGGACCTGCACATCGACATCCTTGAGTTCCTCCTTAGAGAGCGAACGGGTCAACTTGTTGGTGAGCGCCAGGTTAAGCGAGTCGCTCTTGGTCTTCAGGTCAGTCAAGTGACGGATATACTGGTTGCTCTCATTGATCTGGTCCACGAGTTTCTCGATAGAGACATTGCTCTGGCTAGAATTGATGAGGCTCTTGTCAAGAGACTGCTGCAAGCGCTCATAGGCCGCCTTGGACTCAGCCAGCTGCTCCTCGAGCGAGGAGACACGCACATTGGCTGCAGCAAGTTGCTCCTTAGCCTCCTGGTAATTGATGTTGAGGTCCTTGTAGGATTGCATCATACCGATGTTGCGCTGCTTGCATGCTTCCAGATCCTTCTTGCTGGCACAACTGCTCACGAGAACAAGACCTGCCAGCATGGTCATCATTAAAACACTCTTTTTCATATTGTTCAACATTAAAAAATCAATATTCAGATTCACGTCGTTCTAATTAGACGCAAAAAATGCAGATTTGTTGCATCCATTTGGATGTTTTAACCCATTACCATCAATTCTTACACTTTTTCACAAAGTCCAGCCACCATTGAATATCGATGATACCGGCAGACTTCAAGCGACTATCATGGGCAAGGACACACAATCATGATAAATATTTTTCCACTACATCGATATCATTGATAAAAAATAACTAATTTTGCAAATTAAAAGATTCAGTCAATGGAAGCTCGCGAGAAAAAACAACTGCTGCTCGACACCAGGTACCTGCGCATGACGCAGATCTGGGCCGAGAACTCCTATTGTAAGCGCCGCCAGGTGGGCGCCCTGCTTGTGAAGGACAAGATGATCATCAGCGACGGCTATAACGGCACGCCAGTGGGGTTTGAGAACGTGTGTGAGGAAGATGCCGACCACTCCAAGCCCTATGTCCTGCATGCCGAGGCCAATGCCATCACCAAGGTTGCCCGCAGCAACAACAGCAGCGATGGCGCGACGCTCTACATCACCACCTCGCCCTGCATGGAGTGCAGCAAGCTCATCATTCAAGCCGGCATCCGCCGAGTGGTCTTCGGCGAGTACTACCGCATGCACGACGGTGTCGACCTGCTGTGCCGAGCTGGCATCGAGGTGATCCACCTGTGGAAACGTGACCACGACTATGAGGCCATCGCCATCACAGGCGAGAACAGCGAGAGCCATTATCAAGAGGTTGCTCAAGCAATCAGAAGCTAGAAGTCAGACATTAGAAGTCATGGTCAGAATCAGATTGATGTAACTGATTCACGTTAGACCGCCAGCAACATACAACAATCATGAAACAAAAGTCCACACGTCAGCCCATCTGGATGCCCCTCGCCATTGCCGCGGCGATGGTGGTTGGCATCATTATCGGCAGCAGTTTCTCGTCCAGCAAACCAGTAGCCGAGAATGACCACAAGCTGAACGCGATATTGAACCTGATTGCTCAGGACTATGTTGACACAACCGACATGCACCAACTCATCGAGACGAGCATCCCGATGATCTTGAGCAATCTGGACCCTCACACGAGTTATTTCTCCCCTGAAGAGTTGAAGGCTGCCACCGATGACCTGAACGGCTCGTTCAGCGGCATCGGCATCTCCTTTGTGATGACTGGTGACACTATCGGCGTGGTGGAGGTCATTCCTGGCGGTCCCAGCGAGAAGGTGGGCATCCTTGCCGGAGACAAGATTGTCATGATTGACGACTCGGTGGCCACGGGACCCAAGATCAGCACCGGTGAGGTGATGAAACGCCTGCGCGGTGACAAGGGCACCAAGGTGAAACTGGGCATCAAGCGCCAGAACACCAGCAAGTTGCTCACGTTCACCGTCACGCGCGGTGACATCCCCGTCAACACGGTTGACGCCTATTACATGATTGACAAGAACACCGGCTATATCAAGATCAACCAGTTCGGGCGCCACACCTATGATGAATTTATCACTGCCATGGCCAGCCTACAGGAAGAAGGCGCCAAGCGCTACATGATTGACCTGCGCGGCAATGGCGGCGGCTTCATGGAGATGGCAGTCCTCATGGTCAACGAGTTCTTGCCCGCCGACGAGCCCATCGTCTTCACCAAGGGCCGCTACAAGCGAGACGACAGTGAGGTGTGGAGTGACGGCAACGGCTCATTCCAGGATGCCGAGGTGGCCGTGCTCATCGATGAGTTCAGCGCCAGTGCGAGCGAGATTTTTGCCGGAGCCCTTCAAGACAACGACCGCGGCCTGATCGTGGGTTGCCGTTCATTTGGCAAGGGACTGGTACAGAAAGAATTTGTGCTTCCTGACAGTAGCGCCATCCGCTTGACCACCGCCCGCTATTACACCCCCAGTGGTCGCTGCATCCAGAAGGATTATAAGGAAGGCATGCTCAACTACGAGAAAGAGCTCATCGACCGCTACACTCACGGCGAGCTTTACAGCCGCGACAGCATGAAGGTTGACAAGAACCAGGTCTTCACGACACTTCACACTGGCCGCACGGTCTATGGCGGTGGCGGTATCGTTCCCGACATCTTTGTGGCCCGCGACACGAGCGGCGTGACCAGCTACTACATCGACGTTTACAACGCCGGCCTGCTGCAGCGCTATGCATTTGACTACTGCAACAGCCACCGCTCCACATTGTCCAAGATGGACGATTACAACCAGTTCCTGCGCACCGCCCCGAGCGATGACGCCATGGTCAAGGACTTTGCCGACTATGCTGCGGCTGGTGGCATCGTTCCGCGCTGGTACTACATCAACCAATCCCAGCAACTGATCGTGACCAACCTGAAGGCGCTGATTGCGCGTGACATCTTCGGCAACCAAGCCTACTATCCCATCCTGAACCGCAACGATGCCACCATTCAGGCTGCCCTCAAGGCGCTGAACAAGCACAAGGCCGTCTTCCCAATCACCGACTGAATGCCCCACAATGAGAAGCAAGCTGCCCATCTGGTCAACGATAGTCATCGCTGTTATTTCATTTGCGGCAGGCTGCCTCATTGACCGCCAGTTTGTGAGTTCACCTGCGGTGACTGATGGCACTGACCCCAAGGTCAAGGCCATTCTTGACCTTATCTCACGGGAGTATGTTGACACTGTGAATCCTGAGGACTTCATGGAGAGAAGCATCCCCCTACTCTTGAGAGGACTTGATCCCCACACGAGCTACATTGATGGTCAGCATTCCCGGAAGACAATAGATGAGCCCGACGGCGTCATCCCCGACATCGGCATTGTCTTCATCACTATCAACGATACCCTGTTTGTGGAATGCACCGTTCCTGACGGGCCCAGCGACAAAGCCGGCATCATGCCAGGCGACCGAATCATCTCCCTTGACGGCAAGTCCCTTACCGAGGGAAACATGAGCACGGGCCAGGTGATGAGACTCATGAGCGGGCCCAACGGCAGCAAGCTCGTCATGGGTGTGCACCGCGATGGCTACGAGAAACCATTGGCGTTCACGATTACCCGTGACCGAATCAAGGAACGCTCCATTGGCGCCTATTTCATGATGGATAAGACCACCGGCTACGTCAAGGTCAACCGATTCGAGGGAAGTACCCACAACGATTTTGTCAAGGCCTTGAGCCAGCTGCGTGACGAGGGAGCCAAGCGTTACCTAATTGACTTGCGCGGCAATGGTGGCGGCTATCTAGCCATCGCCGTGCTCATGGCCAATGAGTTCCTGCCCTCGGGCCAGACCATTGTTGAAACACGCGGCAGGCACAAGAGATACGAGAAAACTTACAAGAGTGATGGCAAGGGGGAATTCCAGAATGCCGAGGTGGCCGTGCTCATCGATGAGTTCAGCGCCAGTGCCAGCGAGGTGTTTGCTGGTGCACTGCAGGATAACGACCGCGGATTGATTGTCGGCCGTCGCTCCTACGGCAAGGGACTGGTACAGAAAGACTTCACTCTTCCTGACAGCAGTATCCTGCGTCTCGCTGTTGCCCGTTACCACACGCCTAGCGGCCGCTGCATCCAAAAAGAATTCACGAGAGACTATCGGCAGGAGCTGCTGAAGCGCTACCACCATGGTGAAGTCTACTCCCGTGACAGCATGACCATTGACAAGAGCCAACGATTCACCACCCGTCATGGCCGCACGGTCTATGGCGGAGGAGGCATCATTCCTGACATCTTTGTGGCATTTGACATTGAGGGTATCACTAACTATTACATAGAAGTGAAAAACTCTGGCCTGCTGCAACGCTTCGCCTATACCTATTGTGAAAAGAACCGCACCACCCTCAACCAGATGAGCGATTACAAGCAGTTCCTGCGGACAACACCCATCGACGACACGCTGATCAAAGAATTCGCCGACTTTGCCTCGGCCGAGGGTTTCGCTCCCCGATGGGGCTCCATCAACCAATCCCGCGATGTGATCTTGACGTCATTGAAAGCCCAGGTCGCCCGAGACATCTTTGGCCCAATGGCCTATTCCTACATCCTGAACCGCAACGACCTGACTGTCCAGACCGCCCTCAAGGCGCTGAACCGCCACAAGGCAGCCTTCCCGATCACCGATTGACTCATGGGCGCGAGGAAGATCACCCCACATCTCCCTAACTTGAATCAGCAACGATAAAACATCAGGACGAGGCAGAGGTTATCTGTCCCGTCCTGATTCATTTCATCAAAGAATCCATGGAGGATTCATCAAAGTCCAATTTCACATGGCCGAGTGCTCACGCCGTGAAGTGATGCCACCACAGGGGCATCAAGGCGTACATCAGTAGGCACTCGCCTTCTTCTTGCGAATGGTGACTGGTCCGTTACGGAAGTTGTACTTGTCACCACGTGGAGTGAGGAAGTCAATGTGCTTGCGCAAGCGCGGTCCCATCTTGTCCTTCACTACCCACTCACCATTGATGGAGGGCGTTGACTCACTCTCAACAATAATCACGTCGCCCATTTTGAAGCCATATTGCTTAAACATGTCATGCGATAGGGCGACCCATCGAATCTGATAGTTTTTCAACCTATCATAATTGATTCGGTCTCCGCTTGCTGTTACCCAACCACAGCCACCCATCCCAGGGTGATACTTCGTGGCGTGCAATGTATATTCCTGGCCAAAAGCGGCCACAGCAATCACAACAGCAAGCGCTAAAAAAAATCGTCTTAGCATAAGTTGTTAGTAATTGGTTCGTCATTGCAAAGGTATAAAAACCTATCTAATTGACCAAATTTTTGGGCTATAAAGTGACCTGAAAGACAGGCCAAAACAGCGCTTAAACTCCCTATTGACGGGACATTGCGGCACCTCGCACGGGACGGGTCAAGAGCAAGCTCAACTTGGGAAAAATTGACATCTTTGGCGCGATTTCCAAACCCGAAATACTATCAAATACAGTAGTATTCCAATACACAAATCACGACAAAATGAGGCTAAAAAAGGGCAAATCAGAATGAATAGTCCAGAATTTGAGGGTTGAAGTGGATGTCACGGCCAGTGAAGAGACGGTCCATGGCACCATCGGCGACCAGTTGACTGGTTGTTCCCGTGAGCACCTGGCGGTCGGTTGTGATGAGCCACAGTTCATCGGCCAGCATGAGGGACTGGGAAATGTCGTGACTGGAGAGAAGGACGGCCTTGCCTCGGTCATGGGCAAGGGTCTGCAACAGGCGCATGGTATCGATGCGGCTGGCCACGTCGAGAAATGCCGTGGGCTCATCGAGAATAATAATGGGGGTCTGCTGTGCCAGAGCACGGGCTATCATCGCCTTCTGGCGCTCGCCGTCACTGAGCGATGCCATGTACTCATCGGCCTTGCCAATGATGCCAGCATCGGTCATCGCTTGACGCACAATCTCGCGATCCTTGTCATCAAGCCGTCCCAAGAAACCCGTGTGTGGCTGGCGGCCTAATCCCACCAGTTCGGTCACCGTGAGGGCTCCTGCCTGAATGCGCTCGGTCGACACGAGGCCGATGGTGCGTGAGCGGTCTTTCTGGCTCATGTCGAGCAGGTTCTTGCCATTGACCTCGATGGTGCCGCCCAAGGGCCGCTCATCACAAGTGATGGCGCGCAACAGGGTCGATTTACCGGCACCGTTCTGTCCGAGCAGGGCCACGAGCTTTCCCTTCTCGAGACTGAGGTTCAATCCACTGAGCAAGGTCACTTGCTGGTTACCATTGCGATAACCGACTGCGAGTTCACGGGTTGTCAATATGGAATTTTCGGTTTTCATCAGTTTTTCAGCTTATCGCTAATTAAAGTATTGGATGCGACGACGATTCAGGATGATATACAGGATTATGGGCACGCCGATGATGGGCGTGATGGCATTGATGGGGATGATGCCTTGAGGGTTATTGACACTCACCACGGCACACAGCAGGGCGATAACAGCACCGGCAAGCATCGTGGACGGCACCAGCCGGGCATGGTTGCTTGTACCGAGCGACATACGGGCGATGTGAGGCACGACCAGGCCGATAAAGCCGATGGGACCGCAGAAGGCCGTCACGACAGCGGTCAAGATGCCGGTGATGATGAGCAGGATGTTGCGTGTGCGAGAGACATTGATGCCCAGATTGCGTGCATATCGCGCTCCGAGCAAGAGGGCGTTCAGCGGCTTGACCATGAGTAATGACGCGGCGAGAGCCAGGATGATGACGCTGGCATAGATGGGCATCTGTGCCACGCTGACGCCCGAGAAATTGCCGAATCCCCACGCGACATAGTTGTGCACGCCCTCCTCGGTAGCCACCGAGTTGAGCAGCTGCACGACACTCGATGTGAGGTAGCTCACAAGGATACCGATGATGAGCAGCATCGTGTTGCTGCGGACGATGGCCGAGAAGGCGATGAGCACGAGCAACACCACGCCGGCGCCTAACAGGGCCCCGACAAGGACAGCGATGTAACTGCCGACGCCAGCTCCCAGGAGTCCGCCCAACGAGCCCCCCATCGCCAGAATGACGATGGCCACTCCCAAGCCCGCTCCCGACGAGACACCCAGAATCGAAGGTCCGGCCAAGGGGTTGTTGAAGGTCGTCTGCAACAGCAGACCCGAGACCGAGAGGGCCGCTCCTGCCAATGCTGCCGTGGCAATCATCGGTAGGCGCGACTGCAGGATGATGATGTCCCACGCCTTGTTGCCACTGCCTTTGCCAGAGATGATATCGCTGATGCTGTGAACCGGGATATCGACCGAGCCAAACACCAGGCACGCCAGTGCCAAGAGCACCAGCAGCAGCGTCAGGGCTATCATTGTGATGGTATAGCGGGGCATCTCTTCAAGTCTTAGAGGTTAGTCGATGTGGTGGTACATCTGCGGCTCTGCATCAGGGAACAACTCGGGATGCAGGATCGAAGCGAACTCATGCAGCAAGACCTCGGGATGGAACGGAATGCGGTCAAAGAAGCGGGTCTTGTCGGTGTCACAGACATAGACGCGCTTGTTCTTGAAGGCCGCCATCTCCTTGTTCAGGTCGTAGGCGCCCTGCAAATCCCTCAACGAATTGATATTGGTCCACTTGATGAACCAGTAGTCGGCATTCTGGGCAACAGCAAGCACCTGATTAAAATCAAGTGCCAGCGACCCCGTGTTCTTGTCATCGGCCCAAAGGTATTGTCCACAGGCGTCAGCCAGAATGCGCGCCATATAGCTCTCACCGCCCGGGACATTCCACACGCCGCTGATCACCATCTCGGTCACGACAGTTGGGCGGGATTCGGCACCTGCAGCCTTACTCTTCATCTCGTTATAGGCTTCCACCACCGTATTGTAAAGGCTGTCGGCCTCCTGACGTTTTCCCACCAGTTCGCCGTAGAACTTCATCCACTCGGCCCTGCCGAGAGGGTCATACTCCAGATAGTCGGCGCACTCGATGATAGGGATGTCAAGGTTAGCAATCTGGCCGTAACTGGCATCCTGATAGGGCGAGAGCAGAATGGCATCGGGCTGCATGTCAATCACCTTCTCCACCGTGGGATTCATCGAGTTGCCACAGTCGGCAATCTTGCCACTCTTCACCCCCTCAACGATGGTTGAATCAATGAAATACTGCTTGTCCACCACACCACGCACGGCCTCCATGGCATGCAGCTCATTCATCAGGCTCGTGTGAACCGACGAGTAGACCAGGGCACACTTCACAGGCGTGCGCACGACAGTTCCCTCGGGCAGATTCTCGGGCAAGACCGAATCACTAGGCACGAGCACATAGCGGTGCAGCACCCCACCCTTCCACGGGTCGGCGACCGTGACAAGCGTGTAATGCGCTTCACGTTGCATGGTCAACAACTTGGCATTGACCACTTGATTATCATCCGTATTGATGGCGCTGCCAGCATGGTCGGCGCCCCTGAAACAAGACTGCATCAGGAGCAACGCGGACAGCAGCAATAAAAACAAGGCTGTTCTTTTCATCGCTCAACAGTATCAATCCACCAGGTCAAGGATATAAGGCCGCATGACGTCCTGTGTCGCCCGGTCCACATATTTCAAGAAAAACTCCCTAATGATGTGGCGCTTCTTGTAGTCTTTCATACCCTCGTAGCGCATCTTCAAGTCATGGTAGTCCTCGAGCAACTCACTCAACACGTCGGGAGTGACCTTGAGCACCTTCATGGAAGAAAAGTCAATATAGTAGTAGTTGACCAGGTTCTCAAACTCAATTTCATCCTCAGACTGACCGAACAGGAAGGTCTTGAACGACAATTCATCGCTCGGGTCGGCAAAAGTAATGAAGGCGACTTTCTCGTTGAAGAAAACCGGCACAAAGCCATGCAGCTTGCGAACATCGCCCTTGAATTCCGTCTTCAAGAACTGAGAGCTGACAAGCCAGATGCTGTCGCCCAAAGTGGCCGCCAGGTGTTCCATGGAGACTACATCATCGATCTGGTCATTCCCAATGTGAATATATATCTCATAGGGGGTATATGCCTCGATATAGGGAGAGACAACCGCCGCTACGGGTGTCTGATCCAGCATCTGCTCCCACGTGTCATAGAAATAGACCGTGTCAAGCGGTTCAGTGGCTTCGTCGGCAACAGCAGTCAATGAAGCCAAAGCCCAAACGGCCAGCAAAGCATATCTTATCCAGTTTTTCATATCAATTGAGAGATTAGAACGTTTTCAACAGTTGATAAAGTTTGCGAGTGGGCAAGCCCATCACATTATAGAAGTCGCCATTGATGCCCGAGATGCCGATGTTGCCAATCCACTCCTGGATGCCGTAGGCCCCAGCTTTGTCGAAGGGGCGATAGTGCTGGATGTAATAGTCGATCTCGTCATCGGTGAGGTCGGCAAAATGGACGACGCTGGTGTCGGCAAACGACTCGGTGCGATCCACCGTGGTGACACACACGCCGCTGATGACCCGGTGGGCACGTCCCGAGAGCGCACGCAGCATGCGATGAGCGTCGGTCTCCCCAGCGGGTTTTCCCAGCACGGCATCATCGAGGACGACAACAGTGTCGGCAGTGATGAGCAGTTCATTGGGCTGCAAGGGATGTCCCTGGGCCTTGATGCGAGCGAGATAGGCGGGAATTTCCTCAACGGGAAGGCTGGCAGGATAGGACTCGTCGATACCCTTGATGGCCTCGACGCGGAAGTTCACGCCCATGTCATTCAAGAGTTCGCGGCGCCGTGGGGAATTACTGCCCAGTACCACGTCATATTTTTCAAGATTATTGAGCATCGTCGTCTTGTGGATTACGGTTCATAATGGATTGTGACAGCAAGTCATAGATGTCACGCTTGTCACCGTCGAGCATCGCCAGATGCCGATTGATGACCTGGGTGTCGTGGCGCACGGCAGGTCCCGTCTGGGACAATGCCGGCGAGAGGCGGTCGAGCTTATCGACCGTGGTGCGAATCAGCGGTTTCATCGCATCAAAGGGGAGTCCCGCATCTCGCAACACCTCGTCGGCCAATGTCCACATGTGGTTGGCAAAGTTGCACGAGAACACCGCTGCGACATGCAGTTGCCGCCGCTGGTCGCTGTCTGCCTCGGTGAGATGACAAGAGAGCGACTCACCCAGGCGGCGCACATCGGCAAGCGCCGACTCGTCGCTGGCCTCAATGAAGAAATGCACCTCGTCGAGCGGTGTGATCACCTGGCGCGAGAAGGACTGCATGGGATAGAGCACCCCGTAGCGGCGGCGATGTCCCAGAAACAGGTCCATGGGCTTGCTGCCCGAGGTGTGTACCCAGAGCGAGCCGTTGTCGGGAACAGAGGCGATCACGCCGGCGATAGCGTCGTCGCGCACGGCGATGATGTAGGCATCGGCATCGGTCACGAGGTCACTCAAGTCATCGGTGGCCGCCGAGCAACCGATGGCATCGGCCAGGGCACGGGCATGTGCCAACTGGCGGCTATAGATCTGAGCCACCTCACAACGGGTTGTCAAGCCATGGGCCATGCTTGTCGCCACATTACCAGAACCGATTATCACCACACGTCTCATCAGTCTGCTGTTTACTGGTGCAAAGTTACATTTAAGACTCGACATGACCAAGAAAGTTTAATCTTTTCGGAAGTCTCAAGATAAAGCCCTGCAATATCCAGACACGCAAAAAAGAATCAGATGAGCAAAAGTGGCGAATGATGGGTGCATAATACGAAGAGATTTATTAACTTTGTCTCAAAATAATCATCAAGAGACAATGAAAGAGATCTATTTTGCAGGCGGATGCTTCTGGGGCACAGAGCATTACTTCAAGTTGGTGAACGGTGTTACAGAGACCCAGGTGGGCTATGCCAACGGTCACACCGTGAACCCCACCTACCAGGACGTGTGCACCGACAAGACGGGTTTTGCCGAGACGGTTCACATCATCTATGACCCCGATGTCATCTCACTGGAATTCCTGACCGAGATGTATTTCAAGGCCATTGACCCGACCAGCGTGAACCAGCAGGGCCACGACAAGGGCACACAATACCGCACGGGCATCTACTACACCGACGAGGGCGACCTGCCGACGCTGCAACAGGTGTACAACCGTGTCCAGGCCGAAGTGAAATTGCGCCTCGCTGTGGAATTGCTGCCGTTGAAGAATTTCTATCTCGCCGAGGAGTACCATCAAGATTACCTCAACAAGAATCCCGAGGGATATTGTCACCTGCCGATAGAACTGTTTGAGATGGCCAAGCGTGCCAACAGATGACAGCCTCGTGCCGATGAAGCAGAAATCGCTGCAAGCGTTCATGCATCTGTTCAAGCGATGGGCAAGCCGTGACCACCGGTGGATCACGTTGCCCGTCACCTGTGCGTTGCTGCTGGTGTTGCTGGTGCTCGTCAAGAGTTGCCAGGGCCTTGTCTACGGCCACAGCAACGAGTGCAAGCTGCTGCGTCTCGGTTACCCCGTCACCGAGGCCCGTGCTATCCTGGGCGAGTTGTCCAATGATCAAGCCGACAGCCTGATAGTCCACATCGGCCACGACACGATTATCTATTCCATCGTCACTCAGCGCTACTTCATCACCGACAACCTGGGCCGTTATCTGTCCTACCACAACAGCGACACGTCGGCCTCGATCAGGGACATCATCGCCATCGTCAATGCCGGTGCCGACCGCAAGGCCTATGATGGATCGGTACCGAGTGACACCAGCAAGGGCCACCTGATACTGGTCAATAAATACCATTACTTGACCAAGGACTATCAACGTCAGGACATGGTGCCCTTCAACAAGACCTGTTCCTACAAGGGGAACCAGGCTGCCCGCCCCGTTGTGGAGGCATTCGTCAACATGCAGGAAGCGTGCAAGACCCAGACGGGCCGCATGCTGATGGTCAGTTCTTCCTATCGCTCCTTTGAGCATCAACACTACTCACACAGCATCTACCATGACCGACTCGCCGCTCAACCCGGCTACAGCGAGCACCAGACGGGACTGAGCCTTGACATCACATCGATGGAACATCCCGAGAAATGGAGCTTCGGCAAGTCCAAGGAGGGCGCGTGGGTGCGTGAGAACTGCCATCGGTTCGGTTTCATCCTGCGCTATCCCGAGGGGAAAAGCCGTATCACCTGCTTCGACTATGAGCCATGGCACCTGCGCTATGTGGGCGTGGATGCCGCCCAGCTTATCCACGATGAGGATCTGACCTTTGACGAGTACTACGCCTACTTTATTGAGAGAGAAACGAAGTAGCGAGAATCACTGTTGGCAATCATGAAATGTCCACTCAGGCCATGACGCTCTCCCATGGCTGCCGTCACCATACCCATCGTCATGCGCAAGTTGATCTCGACACAAGGATTGAGGGCGATCTGCCCGTCGCCAGCACGATAGTACATCATGTCCACGCCCAGCGGCCCGCAATAATGCGGAGCGATGAAGCGGTCTAATGCCGCTAACACATCATCAATCACCTTGTCGAGCGCGGGATACTGTTTCACCAGGAATTGATGCAGCTCCCCCATCGGTGCCACCCTGCCCCTGCCGAACTGGCTGTGAAAGTCGCTGTCGAAGACCGAAAAGCCGGTCAACAGCGTTTTCCCTTCACGACACTCGCACTCGATGGCAAAGTCCTGCATCCTGTCCAGTCCCACCTCGCACAGCAACGATCCCTGCCGCTTCAACGCGCCGGCGACCCATTGAGGCACGTGGTTGTCTCCCTCAGGGTCGATGACCCGATAGATGCCCTTGCCGCTGCCCGACCACGGCATCTTGAGGAAACAACCCGGATGAGCGTGCATGAATGCGGCGACCTCTTGACGGGTTTTCAGTTCAACAGGAGGCGGCGAGAAAGCATTTCCCATAGCCTCATGCATCATGATGGTTAAACGGCGGTGCGACAAGCGACGGATCCAGTCCAACTGCTCATCGGTGGGCAGACACGCCGACGAAACCCCGCACGACAGCAACTGGTGGCGCACGGTGGCATCCCAGCCCCAGGGATGGATGCGGCAATCGCCTAAATCAGCAATCCGGCTGATGGGGACTGGCGTGACATCAAGGTGATGGTCCCACAGCCAACGGCGGTCATCTTCTATCGGGGCATCGTCAGGGACAGCGATATAACTCCCTGGCGGCGCCACCCATGCCGGCAAGAGCCGCAGGTCGTGACGGAGCTGGCGGGCAAACGGCGGCGCGGTGTAGTTGTGCGCACCATGAGCCAATGCCAGGTCGTGCTCGGGATTGAAAAGATAGACGTTGACCATGATGAAATCAGGCTGTGTCATCATTCAAAGGTTAGAACTTTCCCGTGCGACAACACGGAGTCGCAATGATGACACACCCTCCACCGAACGATTATTTCACGTTGATGTTGATGCTGGATTTCATGCCGGTGGCAGGGTCCTTGACAGTCAAGGTCATCACGCCCGGGGTTTTGCCCGCTTGGCAGATGACTACCAACTGGCCGTGGAAGAGGCTCATCTGCGGCTCGGTGAACGGCTCCAGCGAGGTGGCATCGCCATTGCAGGCGGCTTTATAGGTTCCAGCACCCGTGACGGTGAACTGCAAGCGATTGGCAGCATCGGGGCACAGGGTTCCGTTCTTGTCCACGAGGCTCACAGTGACGTAAGCCAGGTCGTTGCCGTCGGCATTGATGGTCTTGCGCTCGGGCTCCAGCAACAGTTTTTTGGGCTTGCCAGCCGTCTTTATCACCTGCTGTCCTGCCTTGTTACCGTTTTCATCATAGACCACCACCTTCAATTCGCCAGGCTGATAGATGACATCGCGCCAGCGCAGGCGGTAACGGTCAAGTCGAGTGGTATCGTTCTTGGTGATGCGTCCCTGACTCTTGCCGTTGACAAAAAGTTCGGCTGTGGGATAGTCGGTGTAGCAATAGACCGGTGTCACCTTACCCTTGCGGTCGGGCCAGGTCCAATGGGGCAACAGGTGAATCGTGTGTTCCTGCTTGTTCCAGTGGCTGCGGTAGAGGAAATAACGGTCCTTGGGCAGGCCGGCGAGGTCGCAGATGCCGAAGTAGCTGCTACGCGAGGGCCAGTATTCGTCGTAAGGGGTCGGTTCGCCCAGGTAGTCATATCCCGTCCAAACGAACTCGCCTACCGTCCAGTCGCGATCGTCCTGCATCTTCCAGTCATCGTCGGGCAGGTTGCTCCACCAGCAGTATTCCACGTCATAGCCCGAGCACTGGCCATCGGGCCAGGCCTTGTTGGTGGCTACGGTGTCGGGGAAGCAGTAATGTCCGCGTGTGCTCACGGTCGATGACGTCTCGCTGCCCAGGATGAAGCCTTGCGGCAGACGCTCTATCATTTCGTCATACTTGTGGACGCGGTAGTTGTAGCCAGGCACGTCGGCCACTTGGGCAAAGCCGCACCAGATGGTGCCGTCGGGCTGGTCCATGCCGCAGGTCACCATGCGCGAGGGGTCATACTTGTGACACAGGGCGATCAGGTCCTTGTAACGCTTCACGCCCTCGGGCTTCCATTGCTCGGGAATCTCGTTGCCCACGCTCCACATGATGATGCTGGGATGGTTGCGGTGGTTGAGCACCAGGTTGCGGATATCCTGCTGCCACCACTCGTCCCAGTAGCTGCCGTAACCGTTGCGCACCTTGGGTTCCTTCCAGCCGTCGAAACTCTCGGCCATGACCATCATGCCGAGGCTGTCGCAGATCTCCATCTGCATCGTCGACGGCATGTTGTGGCTGGTGCGGATGGCATCGGCGCCCATGGCCTTCATCATCTCGATCTGGCGGATGAGGGCCGTCTTGTTGATGGCGGCACCCAGCGGGCCCAGGTCATGGTGCAGGCAGACGCCCTTGATCTTGCGGCGCTCGCCGTTGAGCTGGAATCCACCCTCACGGCTGAACAAAACCGTGCGGATGCCCACTTTTTGCGACTGCCGGTCAATTTCCTCGCCGTCGCACAACAGTGTGGCCGTAATCGTGTAGAGATAGGGATGCTCGGGAGACCACAACTGGGGATTCTCGACATTCAACGTCATGGCATAATGACAAACGCCATCAGGCTTGGACCAGTTTCTTGCCACTTCGCGGCCAGAGGCATCCTTGAGCGAAATCTCCAATACATAATCACACTCATATCCCTTTAATGGCCATGAATCATGCTCAACTTTCAGATGCGCAAAGCCATACTCATCCTTTGTCTCAAGAGTCTGCACAAAAAGCCCCCAGGTATGCAATGCATTCTCTCCACGCGACATCACTAGTTTGACGGGGCGGTAGATGCCGCCGCCAGGATACCAGCGGTTGCTCTCCTCCTTATTCTCGAGAGTAACTTCAAGGGTATTGGGTGAACCATCATTCTCAAGATTGGAAACATCAACGATAAAGGCGTTATAGCCATAGGCCCAATGGCCTGCCTCGCGCCCGTTGACATAGACATGGGCATCGGCCATCGCTCCGTCAAACAAGAGTTCGGCATGCTTATACTCCTCAGGCACTGTAAAAGTGGTCCTGTAGTAGCCCTTGCCAATCCAGGGCAAGGCTCCGGAACGGCCAGACTTCTCGGTAGCCACATCCTCGCCGTTCTCCTTGATGGCAACGACCTGCAGGTCCCATTTCTTGTCAAAGGGTCCGCTGATGGCCCAATCATGGGGCACGGTCACTTCTTGCCAATTGACTTGGTCACGCGAGAATTGCCATCCCTCGCTGAGGGTCACCTCAAGGTGACTCTGTGCCACTGCTGTCATGGCGACCAATGTCATGGCCATGAGGCTTATCATTTTTTTCATCATCTTGCTGTAAAGATTTTAATAGACGCTATAGATGCTATAGATGCTATAGTTGCTATAGGGATTATTGGTTGGATTTCAGTTGCTGGTTGATCGAGTCGATATAGTCCAGCACCTCGTCACGTCCACGGGCGTCCTCGCTCGAGGTCATAAAGACGGGGGGCAGTTCTTCCCAGGTCTTGAGCAGCACCTTCTTGTAATCCTCGACAGCGGCCGGACCGGCGACCTTGCCGAGCTTGTCCATCTTGGTGAACACGATGGAGAACGGCACACCATTCTCTCCCAGCCACTCCATGAACTCGAGGTCGATCTTCTGGGGCTTGATGCGGCTGTCGACGAGGACAAAGAGGTTGGTCATCTGCTCCCGTCCCAGCACATAGCCCTGAATCATGCGCCACAGCTTGTCACGGTCCTCCTTGCTGCGCTTGGCGTATCCGTATCCCGGCAGATCGACGATATACCACTCGCCGTTGATGAGGAAATGGTTGATGAGCATGGTCTTGCCTGGCGTGGCGCTGGTCTTGGCCAGGGCTTTGCGCCCGGTGAGCATATTGATGAGCGACGACTTGCCCACGTTGCTACGGCCGATGAAGGCATACTCAGGCAATCGTGTGTCGGGGCACTTGCGGTAGTCGCTGTTACTGATGGTGAATTCGGCAGATTTGATATTCATATTATTGAGTTTTATTAGTTCTAAATCATCTATAGGGTTTCGAGATAGAATGAGACGGGGCGGAAGCCGTCGTTGCATGAGATCATCGCCGAGTGGGGATTCTTCATCCACCCGTCATAGAAATTGCCCTCGCCACGCGCCAGGGCCTCGACAAAGGGTCGCATCGACTCCCATGCGCTCTCACACAGTCCCTCAGGCCGCTGTGCATCCACTGCGATAAAGGTCTGTCCGACGGTGATGTCACAGGCATGCTCGATGGGATTCTCGAATCGCTCCATCAAGTCACGATAGACGGTCTGACGCACGGCCGTGATGCGCACGCGCTTCAAGTCCCCGCTGCTGGCTGTATTGTCATTCATGTGTGCAAAGTTACACAATATCTCGCAAAAACGCAAACATCCCAGCCGTCAACCGCTGTCAATGCAGTCGGTACAAAAGAACGAAACGGGGAGCCTTCTATCAGGCGCCCCGTCTCTACAGGTAATAGATGATATGTTAAGAAACTGTAATAATTATCAGTTCAAGTGTCATCTTGATTAGTGCTTCAGGATGTAGTCAATCAGTGCATTGACGTCGGCAATGTTGACCTCACTGTCACTGTTCACGTCACCAACCGAAGAAGTGTTCTCGGTCAGGATCATGTTGATCAAGAAGTTAACATCGGCGATGTTGACCTCATTGTCACGGTTCACGTCATAGATGTTGAAGTCGGGCTTCTCACCCTGCATGAACTTGTAATCCAGGTAAGCACCGGGGAACTCGAAGCGAACGACAGCCTCACGATAGGGCGTGCCCTCGGGGAGAGGCTCGGCGTTAACGACAGCGGTCACGTTGCCGGTGAACTCCTCACCTTCCATCTCGTCGATGAGCTCGATGTCGAGCCACTCGGGAACATCTTCACCATTGCAGGTGAGGGTCCAACCCTCGTCAACACTGGGCATGTAAGCGAAGAAGCGGATGCTGCGGGTAACGAGCTGCTGTGAGCCCTCCTCATAGAGGACCTTCTCCATGAGACCACCCTCGTTGGGGAAGGTGAACTCACCATCCTCAAGATCGGTGTAGCTGAAGGTGAGGAACGGGTTCTGGATATCCAGGAAGATGGTCAGACCAGTCATCATGGTGTTGTCGTCACCACCGAAGAAGTGGTTCAGACCCTCCCACACGTAACGGCCAGTGAAGTTACCATCCTCATCGTTGAGACCGCGCTTGAGGTAAGCCAGCTCACCGAAGCCCTCGTCGGTGTGGTCGTCGCTGACGATCAGAGCCGAGAAGTCCTTCAGACCAGCCATATCGGGCTCATTATAACCCTCGACGGTCACCAGGATGGGATAGTCGATGGTGGGGGTGTACTCAACCTCCAGGCCATCCTCCTCGTCAAAGACGGTGAACTTCACCAGCATATCATTACCAGGCACGAGGGTTGCACGACCGGTAGCGATCAGCTCACCGGGCTCCTCGGGCAGAGCAACAGCGACGCTATCATTATAGGCGGGAATCTCATCGAGCTTATAGATCTTGCAGGTCAGGTCCACCTGTTCGGTCACCTCAAGAACTGCACAATCCAGGAATACCGACCTGAGCAGGTAGGGATGGCTGGGCTTCTCAAAGGCCTGAGCGATACCGTCCATGCGGAGGGTACGGGTCACACCGTCACGGGTTGTGGTACCACCGTTCTTACCGAACCACCAACCGTTTTCATTGGCACCATAAGGATCCATGCCACTGTAATAGGTGAAAGGATACTCCTGGTCGCCCTTGAGACCACCGATGCTGGGGTTCTTGCTGCAGACGATCAAGTTACCGCCCTCTTCAATATCGCTGAAGATCTCATCGGCAGCGGGACCTGCCATGATGTTGGAGAAATAGGTGGCAACGATACTGGTGCCATTCATCTGGTGTCCACGCATGAACCAGTTGTACCACTTGCCTTCATCCTGAACCCACATGCTGGGCACGGAGTCAACCTCCCAACCGTAGGTCACATCAAGGTCACTGCCTTCAGGAGCATAGGTAAACCACTGCTTCACATACTCACCAGCGTCGTTGTAGCCATACTGCTGAACGTCCCACTCAAACTTCACGTTCTCGGAAGCGCCCTCAGCAATACCGTGGAAGGTGTACTCGGCATAGGGTTTCATGAAGATGTAGCTAGCATAGGCCATGCCATCCAGAGTGCCATCGGCGGTGACAAACATGATGCCGGGGAAAGCACCAGCAGGACGCTGATACATGGGCTCGAGCGTACCGGCCTTCTTGGGGGCCTTGGCCACGGGAGCACCAGGTTCGCGCATCTGAGCCTCCTTCATGAGGTTCTTCGGCATCTGGCGCATCATCTGGGGACGTGCGTTAGTCTGCTTCTGTGCAGGCTTGAGCTGGGCGCTAGCGGTAATCACCATCAGAGCGGCAGCAGCTAAAAGTAAAATCTTCTTCATAATAAATGAAATGGTTATAAAATAATTTGAGTTAATAAAATATTGTTGATTTCAATCGCAAAAACCGGCAACCAGGGTCCCATGGTCATGCAGACCCTGGCTGTCGATAGGGTCACATTACTGGATTACCCAGTAGAGGTAGTTCGCTGAGCTGCCATTCTCGAGCAACTTCAGGTTGACAGGAGCGAGCAGCGAGTTGGCTTGAATGTCGTAGATGTGCGAAGCCATTGCTTGCACGATAGCCTCCATTGACGGGCACTTCTGGCGATAGAGCTGACCGGCGGCATTGCCTTCTTGCTGAATTTCAAACTTGACCTGAGTCTCGCTGACGGGGACGATCTTCATGTAGAAGGTGGGCTTGTAGGTCGTCGCACCCTTCTTCACGTTAAAGATGATCTCGAAGGTGGAGCTTGCAGGAAGGTAATCGATCTGGGCAAAGACGAATTTCGACTTGTTATAAGCGTTCAATTCGTTGGCAAAGGAAGCCATCAAGTCGGTATAGGTGCCACCGACCTTGTCGGCGTCCATGCGCCACTTGAGGGTCGTTGTCGAGAAGACGGTGCTCAAGTGATCGGCTGTCATTGTCGTCTGGTTATCGTCACGGCACAGGAGCGAGCCATCGGCCTGACGGATGAAGTTCCTGATGGTGTAGCCATCGAGAGTGATGGGTTCCATGAAGGAGAGGCCGTCGTGGGTGATGATCACGTTGTGCTCCTCGGCAGTGGAGATCTCATCGGCACCCTCACGGAACATCTTCAGGATGCTGCTGGCACCGTTCTTCACGATCCAGCGGGTGTCGTTCGGCAGGTTGATATAGACATAGGGGATCTTGGCATGGAAGAAGGAGTCGGCCATGGCCACTACCTCGTTCATATAGACCTCGTCGTCAACATTGGCGTCAACGCGTGTCATGATCATGTCGATGCCATACTTCTTGCCGGTGATGTAGAGCGTGTCGTTGGAGTACTTCATGAGGTCAAACTCATAGTCTCCCTCGTGTCCGTAACCGGTCTCGTCGGTCTCCTCCTCGCTCATGCTGGGGATGTCCTCTGGGTCGGCAAACAGATGGAAATACTTGTTGAAGCTGTTGAACGAGAGAACGGGGCCGTTGTCGGTCACTACCTCCCAAAGCGAGGTCTGGCTGCCATAGGCAACAGTTCCCTGCATGCCACCCTGTGCCGTGCTGATCCACTTGTTCTTACCCGAGATGGTCACCGAACCATTCTTGTTGAAGGTCATCAGATAGACGTAGCCGGGCTCCTTGCTGTTGGCATAGTACTCCATCTGCCACTTGCCACCATTGCTGGTGAGGATATTGGTGTACTCGGCCTGAGCCTTCTCAAGACGTGCTACAGCATCCTCGTCAAAGATTTCATCCACCTCGTTTTTGCACGAGCCGAGCGATAGCGATGCCAGTGCCACGAGGGTTAACAAAGAGATATTTAAAAACTTCTTCATTTTCTTTACAAGATGTTAAGGTGAAACATTATTGAATGCTGGTTACCTGCTTGCGCAATTCGTTGATGTCGTAATGCGTCTGACGATACTGCACCTCCTTGCGCAAC
This sequence comes from Sodaliphilus sp., assembly GCA_045114435.1. Classification (GTDB taxonomy): domain Bacteria; phylum Bacteroidota; class Bacteroidia; order Bacteroidales; family Muribaculaceae; genus Sodaliphilus. The sequence continues at coordinate 9,431 of JBGUKK010000079.1, read as the reverse complement.
TCGTCGAGGTCAACATTCCAAGCGGTCTTGAGCCACTCGCGAGCGATCTGAACCTTCTGGAGGATGGCTTCGGCACCATTGATGCCGTCCTTGTCCTCGACGTCATAGACCTGGATGCGGTTGCCCTCCTTGTCGCGGTAGTTGCGCCAGTACTTGTGCACAACACCTTCCTCATCTTCCTCGATGAAGACTTCCCATTCATGGAGGTACTTGGCCTCCTGAGTCACGTCGTTGTCAGGATAGTAGTAGTAGCAGAAGAACTCGCTGGTCACGTCGTCCTCGTCACCCGAGGTCCAGCCACGGCTGGCCAGGTCGAGGATGTAGTTCCACTCCTCGTCGGTCTTGACGATGTAGTTGGCGATGGTCTCGGCAAAGTCCTCACGGAACTCGCTGGAAGCGTAGGTGGTCACGAATCCGAGCGATGCCACCTGACCGACGCTGCGGTCCTGCCAGTTGTTGCTGTCGTAGTGACCGATCGAAATGGTGTTGAACTCATTGGGATAGGTCTTGGTCTGATGCAGGATGTGAGCGAACTCGTGGTGCATGGTCTTGAAGTAGTACTCGTTCATCATGTTAAAGTCGTTGATGCGCATGGCATTGACCTTGAACAATGACACCTTGATACCACCCTCGGCAAGACCGACGATCTCGGTACCCGAGGTGGGGTTATAGGCGGGCGAACCGATCAAGAGGATGATGCGGGGACCATAGAGCTTGAGGAAGTCCTCACCAGCGACCTTGTCATACACGTCAAACCACAAGTACTTGCAGAGCACTGCCAGGTCGATGGAGTTCTCGTAGGTTGCAGGCACGAGGTTGTAGTTCATGTTGGTGCTGACATCCGGCATCTTGTAGAGGAACGTCAGGTTGTACTTCTTGAGGTAGTTCTCATTCAGGAACTTGTCCAGTTGATAAGTGTAGGACGTGGGGTCGAGCGACTCATCGACATCGGGGAAGATGGTGGGACCCAGCTTATCCTCACTGCACGACGAGAGTGACATCATGGCCACTGCCGCGAGCATCAATGCTGATATGATATATTGAATCTTTTTCATAATATTGCGTGTCGTCATTATTCAGAAATACGTACATTCTCGCTACTGCGTGAAACCACAGCGGGGGCCTCGGCCTTGTTGGTCACACGGGGGTTAGGCTCCAGACCTGCACCGATCACCTCGTTGGGGATCTGGATAGCGTAACGCGGGTCGAGCACCTCGAGGGTGTAGATATCGCTCATGCCCATCTTGTGCTTGATGGAGAAGCCGTAGCGCTTGATGTCGAACCAGCGGTTGCCCAGGTGCACCATCTGGATGCGGCGGAAGTGCTGCACGCACTGGAGGTAAGGCTCAATCTCGTCGGTCAAGCGATACTTGTCGCTGGGGCAAACCTCGTCGATGTGGAACTTCATCACGATGTTGTAACCCGGATCACGACGCTCGGGATTGTCATAGTAGCTGTAGAACGAAAGGATCTGATCCTTGGTGAGCTCGGTCATGTTGTAGTTGCGAGACTCGTCGGTTGACAGGTGCTCGGCATTCCACAGATAGAGGTCGTCGAAGGCGGCATCGATGTTACCCAGGAAGAGGTTAGCCTCGGCACGCATCAGGAGGGTCTCCTCGGTGGTGAACTCGGGACGGATCTCATGACAGTAGCCGATGCCCGAAATCTTGTCGGTGTACTCAAACTGCTCGAAGCAGTTGCCGGCGAAGTAGGCACCATACTCCTGGCCACCTGCACTACCGCAGACGCCGTTGAAGCAAGGCATCATCGCAAATTTCTCCTTGGTCTTGGAGTTCTGGTACTGGCAACGCTGCCAGGACGGGCCAGGACCCTGAACGGTGCCGCGCTTAGCGTCACGGTTGCAGGTGAAGCGATAGCCGAGGAAACGACGCCACCAGGTGCTGTAGTTGGTGAACAGCTGGAAGTTGCTGGGACGCTCGATGCTGGTGAAGTAGCGGCCGATGTCGCTGATGTAGTAGAAGTCGTCCTGCCACCATCCATCGTTGAGCATGGTAGCGGGGTCATTACCCTTGAACGCGGCGGTAGCATACTCAACCACCTTGTCATACTCACGCTTGATGAGATAGAAGCGTGCAGCGAAGGCGTTGGACGAAGCGACGTTGAAGTGGTTCTTGGGCACCTGATAGTACTCGTCGGTGATGAACTGGAGACCCAGCTTGAGGTCGGCCTCAATCTTCTGGTAGGTCTCCAAGAGGGTACCGCGGTCGTACTTGGGATTGAGTTCCTTCTCGGGCTCGGTAGCATAGGGGATGCCGGGGAGGCTTGCGCTCAGGGATTCACCACGGTAAGGCATGCAGAAGATCTGAGCCAGGATGAAGTGGTGGTAAGCGCGAATCATGTAGGCCTCACCCTTGATGGCGTTGATGCGGGCCTGGTCACTGGCGGTGATGGGCTCGTCCTCAATCATGCCGGTAGCCTCAAACTCGTCGGTCTTCTCAAGGACGGCGTTGGCCACGGCGATAGCGCCATAGCAACCGTTCCAGATACCAGAAGGCGTGTCGGAGCTGGAGATATCAAGGTCGACATCTTCCCAGGCGTAAACCTGCTCGTCGGCCTGGCTGTAGAAAGAGAGGTGATAACGCACACCATCGTCACTGGGTGAGTTGTTGTCGATGACATTGTCGCTCGACAGCTCGCCCACGAGAGCATAGTTGGCATCGGTGTAACCAGACACGAGCAGCTGCTGCAGCTGGTCAAGGTTCACCAGATAGACGCGGGTATCGGGCACCTTGTCAAGGAAGTCCTTGCAAGAGCTGAGACCGATGAGCGCCACGGCGATGAATAAGATTTTATATCGTAATTTCATAATCTTTATATAATATAAATAATGTGTAACAACTATCGATTACATACCCAGACGCAGGGTGAGGGTGAACTGCTTGGGGTTAGGTGAAGCCACACCACCGCTGTTGAAGAACTCGGGATCCTGGCCGTTCAACTTCTTGTCGGCATAGAGCAGGCAGATGTTGGTGGCAGCGAGCTTGATGGAAGCGGTGTTCAAGCGCAGGTGCGAAATCAGCGACTTGGGCACGTCGTAGGTGAGAGAAATCTCCTTCAGACGGATAAAGCCACCGTCGGCAATGCGTGCAGTACTGTAGTTATAGGCATTGTATGCCATGCTCAGGTAGTTGTTGGAGTAAACCTGACGACGTGAAGCGATGGCAGGGATGTCGGTCAAGGCCTCATCACCGGGCAAAGCCCAACGGTTCTTGAAGTCCTTGGTGAAGGAAGTCAGGTCACTGTAACCGGCGCCGAAGACGGGATCCAGGCGCAGCTTGTTACCAAATGCGTAAGTCATGAAGACGTTGAGGTGGAAGCCCTTGAAGTCGAAGTTGTTGCCGAAGCCGCCGGTGAAGGTGGGATCAACGGGACCTTCATACTTGAGGAAGCCCAGGTTCTCATACTCCTGGAAGTTCACACCCACGTTGGAGATTGCGCCAGTCTCGTCATAGACCAGGGGCAGACCGTGGCTGTCAAGACCTGCGAAGGGGATCGAGAAGATGGCACGGTGAGGATAGCCCTCCAAGGGGAAACCGCCACCGGTGACGAGGTCGATCACGCGCGAACGAGACTGCAGCTTGCTGATCTCGGTCACGGCATAGGAGAAGGTCAAGTCGGTGCTCCAAGAGAAAGCGCCAGGACGACTGGGCTCGATGTTGCGCGACGATACGGTGAACTCGATACCATGTGACTTCATCTCGGCCACGTTACCATACTTGTTGGTGATACCACCGACACCCTGGGTGCGGATCAGACCGATCAGGTCGAAGTTGTTACGGAAGTACCAGTCAAATACCAGGTTGATGCGGTTGTAGAGGAAACCGAGGTCAACACCGAGGTCAAACTCGTGCTTCTTCTCATAGGTGAGCTCGCTGTTACCCAGACCTGCCAGGTAGAGGCCGGTCTCATAGGCATCAGTCTCCTGACGCCAGGGACGGGTGGGATAATAGAGGGCCTCGGCGTTGGCATATCCCGAGGGGCCGCTCTCACCGGTGAGCGAGTAGCTCAAGCGGAGCTTTGCATAGGAAAGGATACCCTTCTGGTAGAGGTTGGTGCTCTGGAAGAACGGCTCGTCATTGATGTTCCATGCAGCCGAGATGTTCCAGGTGGGGAGCCAGCGGCTCTGGTCGGTCTTACCCATCAGGTTAGAACCCTCATAGCGGATAGTACCATTCAAGATGTAGCGGCCCAGGAGCGCATAGTTGGCGTTAGCGAAGTAAGCCATATTGCGGCGATGGGTCTTGCCGACGCTGTAGTAAGCACCGTTCTCTTCCTGCATCTGCTTGAAGAGCTTGTAGTTCAGCGAGGGGATGTTACCGTTGTCGTAAACAACGCCCCAAGCCTCAAAGTTCTCGTAGAAGCGGTCAACGCGGCTGGCCTCCATACCGGCATAGAGGTTGAGGAGGTGCTGGCCGTTGTTGAAGTCCTTCATATACTGACCGGTGACACGGATGTCAAAGGTCTTGAGGCTGTTCTTGGAGAAGAACAGCATACCGCCTTCCTTCATCACACTCTCGGGCAGTGCGTTGGGCACGTCGATGTCGGTGTAAAGGTAGGAGTTGGATGCACGGATCGAAGCGTTCTCGGGAATGATACCAGCGCGGTAGGCGTTGGCCTGGTTACTGTTCTCGAGGACGTAGTGGTTCTGCTCAGAGTTCACTGAACGCATTGAACCCAGCAGGTTGAACTCCAGAGACTGGTCGCTCTTGAGAATGGGCTTGATGTTCAACTCGCCCTGGAACTTAAGGTCGGTCACCTCCACATCGATGTAGTTGGACTCCAACTCATCAAAGATATTAAAAGAGGTGTAGTTGCGCACATAGCGGCGATTGGGGTCCAGCGTGCGCGCGGTATTCAACGCGAAGCTGTAGGGGTTGATATCGAAGTCACGCTTCACCTCACCGTAAACGACGTCGACGTTCTGGCTCAGGGTACCCGGAGCCTTCTGGTCACGGAAGCTGTTGCTGTTCAAGATTTTCACCTTGATCTTGTCGGTGAGATTATAGATGGCGTTGGCATTGAAGGTGTAGCGCTCCACGCGGCTGCTCTTGTACCAACCCGGGTCGGTCATGACCGAAGCCGAAGTGTAGAACGAACCCTTCTCGGTACCGCCCGAGATGCTGACGGCGTGGTTCTGCATCACGTTGTTGTCGAACAACAGGTCGAACCAGTCGGTGTTACGCAACTCAGCCTCACGGAGGTACTGGTTGCGGGCGTTCTGGGTGTTGGGCAGGCCATAGGTGCCGGTTGCGGGATCATAGGTGTCCATCAGGGTGTACATCTGGCCATAGATACCAGATGTGGTGCTGTTGACCAGGTTGGCATACTCGAGCCAGCCCTTCTGCTCCATCTCGCGCAAGATACTCATCTGCTCCTGAGAGTTGCAGATGTTGAAGTCGCGGTAGCTGGGCTTCAGGCGATAGGTGAACTCACCGGTGTAGTTGATGGAGGAGGTACCCTTGCGACCGGTCTTGGTGGTGATAACAATCACACCAGCGTTAGCCTTGGCACCATAGATAGAGGTAGCGGAACCGTCCTTCAGGATCTGGAAGCTCTCGATATCATCGGCGTTCAGTCCAGCGACGGCCGATGCGATCAGCGTGGTAGCGTCACCCGAAGAGAGGTCGTCGGCGCTGATGTCCACGTTGTCCTCCAGGATCACACCATCGACAACCCACAGGGGCTTGGAGCTACCGTAGATGGAGGTAGCACCACGCACGCGGATCTTGGGTGCTGTACCGAAGGTACCGGAAACGTTCTGCACTTGCACACCCGAGACGCGTCCTTCCAGACCACGGCTGACGTCGGCGACACCGGAGAGCTTGGTCTTCTCGGCATCTACGCTCTGGGTAGCACCGGTAAAGAGTCGCTTGTCCACCTTCTGGTAACCGGTGACAACGACCTCACCAATCACGTTACCCTTGGGCTGCAGGGTGATGGTCATGCCAGCCTTGGCAGCAACGATGACATCCTCATAACCCACATAGGTAACCTTAATCTTAGTGCCCGCTGGCACATTCAAAGTGAACTGACCGTCAAAATCGGTAGCCACGCCGTTCTTCGGATTGTTCTGCTGAACGACGGACGCGCCGATGACAGGTTCATTGTTCTCGTCAACGACCGTACCCGACACCTGTGCCGAAACACCGATGGAGGCAAGAGCCATGACAAGAAACAAGAGTAAATGTTTTAGACTCATAAATTTTAGTTTAAGTGATTAATTATTAAAATGTTTTATCAGTTTACTTCACTTGTTTCGCCTTGCTTCTATGTCGTTTTCATGCTTCAAAAACGTTAAACTTGTGGGCCCAAATTGTTTTTCAGGCCACAATCAGACTTAATAAGCACAATCCCTACAACAGATTGTTAATCTACAGTTTCCTTGTTTCTTAACACCACATCTATAAAAGAAAGGCTTGCAAAGTTAATTGATTTTTTTTAATATAATGTAAAAGTGTCAAAAACTTTTTCATTTTTTTTATCATCGTGCTATGCCGAATTATTCAATCATTTGACTATCAACAATTTAACTTTTAAGACTGCAATGCGCGAACTAACACGCTGCAAATCAATCGATTAACGGTTGTTTTATATAAAAAACCTTAATTTAACCGAATTCGATAGGGATGGACCGTGATGACCACCGTGGATCGTAGGCGGTCCACCGCGGGCAGAAGGTGAGGCGACAAACACCGCCGGAAGGCGTTTTTTTGGTCTATCGGGTAGGAATATTGCGATAAAGGCAGTAATTTTGCACACTCACCGCCACTGGGTGGTGACCCATTGTCATGGAAGTAGTATATGAAGACAATCACATCATCATCGTGAACAAGGCAGTCGGCGAGCTGGTGCAGGGCGACCGCACTGGGGACCCGACGCTCATCGACACGGTGAAAGCGTGGCTCAAGGAGAAATATGACAAGCCCGGCAACGTGTTCCTGGGGGTGACGCACCGCATCGACCGCCCGACGTGCGGCCTGGTGGTGATGGCCAAGACCAGCAAGGGCCTGTCGCGGATGAACGAGCTGTTCCGCAAGGGTGAAGTCCACAAGACCTATTGGGCCGTTGTGGGCAGCCAGCCACCCGAGCAGGAAGCCACGCTCACCCACTACCTCAAGAGCGTGGAACAGGGCAACAAGACCCGCGTGAGCATCGTGCCCCGTGAGGGCCACCAGAAAGCCGTGCTCAGCTACCGCGTCATCGCCGCCAGCCAGCGCTACTGGCTGCTCGAGGTGGACCTGATCACCGGCCGCAAGCACCAGATCAGGGCCCAGCTGTCGGCCATCGGGTGCCCCATCAAGGGCGACCTCAAGTATGGCGCCCCCCGTAGCAACCCTGATGGCGGCATCTCGCTGCAGGCCCATCGCATCCGCTTCACCCACCCCGTGAGCGGCGCTGAAATCGACGTTACCGCTCCCCTGCCCGACGACTTCAAGCGCCTGGGTTTTGACATGTGAAAGATTATCGCTAATTTTGCACCACTGAAATATTCAATTATCACAATAATCATCCAAAACAAATTATGGCAAACAATCCCGAATTCCGTTATGCGCCCATGTTCCAGTTGGGCAAAGATGACACCGAATACTACAAACTGACCAGCGACTATGTGTCGGTCGGCGAGTTTGAGGGCAAACCCATCCTCAAGATCGAACCCGAGGCGCTGACGATGCTTGCCCAGCAGGCCTTCCGCGACGTGAACTTCCTGCTGCGCCGTTCCCACAACGAGCAGGTTGCCAAGATCTTGCGCGACCCCGAAGCCAGCGACAACGACAAGTATGTCGCCCTTACCTTCCTGCGCAACGCCGAGGTGGCCGCCAAGGGTCAGCTCCCCCTGTGCCAGGACACCGGCACCGCCATCATCCATGGCGAGAAGGGTCAGCAGGTGTGGACCGGATTCTGTGACGAGGAAGCACTCGCCCGTGGCGTGTATAACACCTACACCCAGGAGAACCTGCGCTACTCACAGAACGCCCCGCTGAGCATGTATGAGGAGGTGAACACCCGTTGCAACCTTCCTGCCCAGATCGACTTGGAGTGCGCCGAGGGCATGGAGTACCGCTTCCTGTGCGTCACCAAGGGTGGCGGCAGCGCCAACAAGACCTACCTGTACCAGATGACCAAGGCCGTGCTCAATCCGGGTACGCTGGTGCCCTTCCTGGTTGAGAAGATGCGCACCCTGGGAACGGCAGCCTGCCCACCCTATCACATCGCCTTTGTCATCGGCGGCACTAGCGCCGAGAAGAACCTGCTGACTGTCAAGTTGGCCTCGACCCACTACTATGACAACCTGCCCACCACGGGCGACGAGACCGGCCGTGCCTTCCGCGACGTGGAGCTGGAGAAGCAGGTGCTTGAGGAGGCTTACAAGATTGGCCTGGGCGCCCAGTTCGGCGGCAAGTACATGGCCCATGACGTGCGCATCGTGCGTCTGCCGCGCCATGGTGCATCGTGCCCCATCGGCCTGGGTGTGAGCTGCAGTGCCGACCGCAACATCAAGGCTAAGATCAACAAGGACGGCGTGTGGATCGAGAAACTTGACGACAAGCCCACCGAGCTGATTCCCGAGGAGTTGCGCCAGGCTGGCGAGGGCGACGGCATCAAGATTGACCTGGACCGCCCGATGAGCGAGACGCTCGCCATCCTCGACAAGTATCCCGTATCGACCCGCGTGTCGCTGAGCGGAACCATCATCGTGGGCCGCGACATCGCCCATGCCAAGTGGAAAGAGCGCTATGACCGCGGCGAGGGCATTCCCCAGTACATCAAGGATCATCCCGTGCTCTACGCCGGCCCCGCCAAGACGCCGCAGGGCATGCCGTGTGGCTCGATGGGCCCGACCACTGCCAACCGCATGGACCCCTACGTTGACCTGTTCCAGAGCCAGGGCGGCAGCATGGTGATGATTGCCAAGGGCAACCGCAGCCAGGAGGTCACCGACGCCTGCAAGAAGCATGGCGGTTTCTACCTGGGCAGCATCGGCGGTCCCGCCGCCATCCTGTCGCAGGAGAGCATCAAGAGCATCGAGTGTGTCGAGTATCCCGAGCTGGGCATGGAAGCGGTGTGGAAAATCCGCGTTGTGGACTTCCCCGCCTTCATCCTCGTGGACAACAAGGGCAACGACTTCTTCAAGAAAATCGGCCTGTAAACGGCCCCTGTCGAAGAGCTGACCCAAGCATCACCCGTTGCAGGTTTTTCCATCTTTGGAAACCTGCAGCGGGTATTTTTTCGCTTCAAACCCTACTATTTTTAGTAAAAATATGTTAAAAAACACATTTTTTGCGTCTTGTCCCTTGTCATGTCCAAAAAAAGCACTACTTTTGCACTCGCAAATTGCGGGATGGAGCAGTGGCAGCTCGTTGGGCTCATAACCCAAAGGTCGTCAGTTCGAGTCTGGCTCCCGCTACTCA
>JBGUKK010000078.1:0-3075 GCA_045114435.1 Sodaliphilus sp. | reverse complement strand
CAAAGTAACCATCAAGGACGGCAGGGCTTCAATCTACACCCCTTTCAACCGCGACTTCGTTGCGGCAATCAAGAGCAACATCGGCGGCCGTAAGTGGGACGCTGACAACAAGTGCTGGACCGTGCCCGAGGAGGCTCTTCCCCAGGTTCGTCAGATCATGAAGGAAGTCTACGGTGAGACCGACCTGCCTGACGCTGGCGGCTCCGTAACCGTCAAGCTGACCATTAAGCAGGATCTCTCCGAGTACTGCGATGGCGTCGTTCGCTTCAAGAAGGTGCTCGCACTTGCCCGCGACAGGGACTCTGGCGCACGTCCCGGCGATGACGTAACCTACCTCGAGGGCGAGCCCACCTCCGGCGGCTCGCGCGCCAACTGGAAGTCCATCGTCCCGGAGGGATGCGTCATCCTCCTCCGCCATGTCCCGAAGTCGGTCTGGGACAGGTTCGGGGGCTCCGAGGAGTTCGACGCCGAGCTTGTCGACGAGGGCAAGGACGTCAAGCGCAAGGAGCTCGAGGAGGAGAAGGCAAAGCTCCTCGCCCGCATCGCCGAGATTGACAAGCTTCTCGCGGAGTAGCCATGGGAGAGATTGTCCTGACGGAGAGCAAGGTGTACTGGAAGCGCTGCCGCAACGGCAGCTTCCTCCTGCGCTCGAAGGACTCCGGCTGGAAGTTCTTCCACCCCGGGGATATGACCGTCATCGGCGAGGGCGTCATCGTCATCACGTACAGCATGTGCTGGCAGTTTTACATCTCGCGCTCCGAGCGCAAATCTGACGGCACATGGGAGGATGTCGAAACGAAGAGCGTCACGCCTAACGAGCTGCCGGAGTATTTTGACTCAAGGGAGCGCATCCACACGCCGGAGCCACTGCCCGCCCATGTCGATGTAACAATACCGGAGGAGCTGATTGATGACTGACACAGACGACCAGCGCAGGGCGATCAACAAGCTGAGGCGCCTCAAGGTGGGCGCCCTCTTTATGGAGATGGGCACCGGAAAGACAAAGGTAGCCCTCGACCTCATGGCCGACCGCCAGAAGAAGGTGAAGATGAATGTGTGGATTTGCCCCTGCTCCCTCAAAGCCACCATCGAGGAGGAGCGGCAGAAATGGCATCCTGAACTGTCTCTGACAGTCGTCGGCGTGGAGAGCATTGGCGCGTCTGACCGGATATATCTTGACCTCCTGAACGAGGTGAGCCAGTACAACAACAAGGTTTTTCTTGTTGTCGATGAGTCCCTGAAAATCAAGAATATCAAGGCGAAGCGTACCAAACGCCTGCTTGAGCTGTCTAATTATGCCTCATACAAGCTGATACTGAACGGCACACCGCTGAGCAAGAACATCCTTGACCTGTACAGCCAGATGCGCTTCCTCTCCGACAAAATCCTGCCGGAGAACTGGTACAGCTTTAGGGATATGTACTGCGAGTACTGGAAGACCGGAGTGCGCGCAGGGCGTATCAAGCGCACCTGCAATGTCGCGAACCTTGTCAGCAGGATATCGCCGTATGTCTATGACGCCAGCCTCAACCTCGGCGTAGGCCAGTCCCACTGGTCTCACGGCTACAGCCTGACGCGCGAGGAGCAGGACGCCTACGAGCAGGTCAAGGAGGATATCCTGATGGACTGCTGCGAGGACAGCGACATCAACTTTTACCGGCTGGTAACCGCCTGCCTGCATTTCCTGTACAGCTGCGAATCGAAGAAGATGGCAGTGCAGGAGTGCATTGAGCAGACGGAGGGCAAATGCGTTGTCTTCGTCCGTTTCCTGAACTCAATCCCCGCCAATGCGCTCCGCATCACCGGAGATATGGACACTGATGAGCGTGCGGAGGTGATTGAGCGGTTCCGGACAGGCGATGATAAGGCTCTGTGGATTACCTTCGGCTGCGGCGCCTTCGGCTTGAATTTGCAGTTCGCCCATAACCTCGTCTTCGCGGACAGGACATGGGACTACGCCCAGATGGAGCAGGCCGAGGCACGTGTCTACCGCCTCGGGCAGGAGCAGCACGTGGATTACCATACGGTTTACTGCACCTCCGTTGGCATCGAGGACATGATCACCCGCAATCTGGACCGCAAGACTGGCCTGCTTGACGAAGTGAAGGAGAAAGTATCAAAAATGAACAGCAAGGAGAAAGCAAAGTGGTTAAAGAAGCATTTATAGGCAATTACGACATCAGGGAGGTGCTTGACCGCTACGGCCTGACCGGGCGGAAGTTGTACATTGCCGGAGAGGATGCGCATATCGAGGGAGCGTGGCAGGTGACGTTCCACGAGACCATCATGTACCGTGTGATGTTCCCCTGGCTCCAGGAGATAAACAAGGATTCCGTCCTCATCCTGAACCAGTGCCTGCGGAACGTGAAGCCCAACCTGCTCGATTACAACTGTATCAGGCACTATTGTCAGCAGGCGGGAAGCATACTGGTATTCAACCGCCTGCCGCTCCTTCAGTCGATTAAGGACTTCAACATCCTGCGATCTTTCATCGCGCCGAACCCATTTATGAAGGAGTTCGACAGCGATTACAGCCACATCCATGCCAACTTCCGCATCACCTACCACGTGCAGGAGATCACCCTGCCGCCGGAGGCGCATGAGAAATACGCGAAGATGAAGGCTGACCTCATCGCCGACCGCATGGAGAAGGCTGAGCGTGCCATCACCTGTGACACTGGCATAATCCCCCGGCACCTGCTGCGCCTCGCGGACAAGTACAAGCCGAAGGGCTTTGACCGTCTCGATGACTTCAAGCCGGAGATGAACGTCTGCGTCGCGGACACAAAGGCCGACAGGTATTTTTACAACGAACTGCTGAGAAAGAAGAAGGAGGCTGAGAGCCTTTATGATCACATACCATCCGGAAACTAACGTGCTGGAAGCTGCGCGCCAGCGCATCAGCTATATCTTTGACAATTTCGAGCGCATCATCGTGAGCATCAGCGGCGGCAAGGACTCCACGGTCCTCGCTCACCTTGCGCTGACCGAGGCGCACAAGCGCGGCAGGAAGATCGGCCTCTTCTACCTCGATGAGGAGGTCGTCTACCAGGCGACCATCGAGCAGGTGGAGTA
>JBGUKK010000077.1:0-16609 GCA_045114435.1 Sodaliphilus sp. | reverse complement strand
GCAACAACTGCAATGCAATTATAGAAACCGCCTCTAATACGCTAATTGCTGGCTGCAAAAACACGATTATCCCCAACTCGGTAACTGAGATAGGTTACGGGGCGTTCATGGACTGCACAGGACTGACCAGCATCGTCATCCCCAACTCAATAACAAAGATAGGCGAGTTAGCGTTCCTGGACTGCACTGGTCTGACCAGCATCGTCATCCCCAACTCGGTAACTGAGATTAATGACTTTGCATTCTATGAGTGCACTGGGCTGGCGGATGTGTATTGCTACATTGCTGACCTCTCGAGCGTATCGACCGGGAATAATCGATTCGAATTGGATAACGGTGATTACTCTGGCCGTACGCTGCATGTGCTGCAGGGGACGGGTGATGCCTACCGTGCTAACAAGAACTGGTATCCGTATTTTGAGCGGATAGTGGAAGATATATTCATGGGTGACGTGAATGGCGACCTTGAGGTTAACATTGCTGATGTGAACGCCGTCATCAACATGATTCTGGGCGGAAATGGTAGCATCCCTGCTGCCGATGTGAACGGTGATGGCGAAATCAACATCGCAGACGTCAATGCCCTGATCAACATCATCCTGAGCGGCACCTGGAATTAGATATAACTGGAGCCTGTTGTAAAACTACGGAGGCACCACATCCAATAACACGAAGCGACCGACTGCCCACGCAGCCGGCCGTTTTTTTTGTGTCGAAAAAAATGGTGCGGTTGAACTGTCTGGAGTATTATTGTTATTCAAGCTCCTAAAGTGCTAAGCACTTCAGAAGCTTGAATTTGTTATTACTATCAGTCTTGACTTTGCGGCTTCGCTTTGAGGACGGAGCGCTGGCGAGCAAGGGGCTCCCAAGGTAGTGGAGCGTCGTTTTCGCCCTGGATGATGACGGGCATGCCGACGTAGGCGAAATGCTTCTTCAGCGTGATGATGTCCTTGTCGAGCAGGCGGATGCAGCCCTCGCTGGCACGACCGGGTACGGATTTCTCATTGTTAGTGCTGCCGTGGATGCCAATGCCGCTGTGGCCGGGGGTGACGAGCCTGAGGAACCAGTGGCCGTAGGCCTTGATGTTGCCGCGTCCGTCCTTGAAATCGTGTCTCCACGACGAGGCGTCTTGAATCATGGAAATCTTGAAGGGTTTGCCGGCTGGCGATTCAGGCGTGCGCATGTCGCCGCGTTTCTTCTTGTCTCCCTTGTTCTTGCCCATGCAGCATGGGTACTGGGCGACAAGGATGGTGTCGCCCTTCTCGTCGCGGTCATATACGCTGAGTGTCAAGTTCAGCTTTGAGATGACGATGAAGGCTTTGCCGCTGGGCTTGGCCGGCAGCGGGGGCAGCTGCTGAGTGACCTGCTGAATGGTATCGGTGGCCGCGGGGCGGCTGTTGACGGCGCCCGCGTTGATTGCGGCGAGCACCAGGGCCAGGGTGATGATGAATTGCTTGATCATGATGAAAAGAATGAATTGATTACAGGAGGCAAAGTTAAATCAAAAAAACAACATGTGCAACAGGGGCGGGTGGGGCCTACCGGTGAGCCTGTGCCGAAAAATAAACCGCCGCCTCATCACGAGACAGCGATTTATCATGTGTTTCTCTAAAACTATAAACTTTTGGTTATGAAAATGTAACTGATGTCCTTCCTTTTTTTTGGTGCTGCAAAAATAGTTTTTATTGCGGCTTTTTTTGAAATTTATTATACAAACATGATATTTTTATAGACAAATAGACCGAAAAATGCTTTTTTATGTCAGTTGATTGTTTTGTCAATCGGTTGCATGTGGCGAGTGTTACAAAAGCATGAATATTATTTTGTGAAGCGCCTAAAATTTATTAATTTTGCACCCGTTATTAGGATATCAAGACTTTTTGTAAAATTTTATAAGGTAAAAGATTATGTATATTGAAGAAGTTCATGCCAGAGAGATTCTGGATTCGCGTGGCAATCCTACTGTAGAAGTTGAGGTAACCCTTGAGAGTGGTGACATGGGCCGTGCATCGGTGCCCAGTGGCGCCTCCACGGGCGAGAACGAGGCTCTGGAGCTGCGTGACGGTGACAAGAACCGTTACGGTGGCAAGGGCGTCTTGAAGGCTGTCAAGAACGTCAACGAGATTATCGCCCCCGAGATTGAGGGTATGGATGCCTTTGACCAGCGCGCCATTGACATGGCGATGATTAAGCTCGATGGCACCCCCACTAAGAGCAAGCTCGGCGCCAACGCCATCCTGGGCGTATCGCTCGCCGTGGCTCACGCTGCAGCCAACTACTTTGGTATGCCCCTGTATCGTTACATCGGTGGTACCAACGCTCACGTGCTTCCCGTGCCGATGATGAACATCATCAACGGTGGTGCACACAGCGACGCCCCCATCGCATTCCAGGAGTTCATGATCCGTCCCGTGGGTGCCAAGACCGAGGTCGAGGCCGTGCGCATGGGTGCTGAGGTGTTCCACGCGCTGGCCAAGCTGCTCAAGAAGCGCGGCCTGAGCACTGCCGTGGGTGATGAGGGTGGCTTTGCTCCCGCACTCGATGGCATCGAGGACGCTCTGGACAGCATCGTGCAAGCCATCAAGGATGCCGGTTACAAGCCCGGTGATGACGTGAAGATTGCCATGGACTGCGCTGCCAGCGAGTTCGCTGTGATTGAGGATGGCAAGTACTACTACGACTACAGCCAGCTCAAGAGCGGTCAGCCCAAGGATCCCAAGGGCAAGAAACTCACCGACGACGAGCAGATCGCTTATCTCGAGGAACTGATCACCAAGTACCCCATCGACTCGATCGAGGACGGCCTGGACGAGAACGACTGGGACGGCTGGGTGAAGCTCACCAAGAAGATTGGCGACCGCTGCCAGCTCGTGGGTGACGACCTGTTCGTGACCAACGTGAAGTTCCTTGAGAAGGGCATCAAGATGGGCGCTGCCAACTCTATCCTCATCAAGGTGAACCAGATCGGTTCGCTGACCGAGACGCTCGACGCCATCGAGATGGCTCATCGTCATGGTTACACCACCGTGACCTCGCACCGCAGCGGCGAGACCGAGGACACCACCATTGCCGACATCGCCGTGGCCACCAACAGCGGCCAGATCAAGACCGGTTCGCTCTCGCGCACCGACCGCATGGCGAAGTACAACCAGCTCATCCGCATCGAGGAGGAACTCGATGAGGCCGCTGAGTACGGCTACAAGAAGCTCATCTGATCTTTCCACCATCAGGTGAACTGAGAAAACGCCTCACGCCGGGCCACAGAGTCGCTGGGGGTCACCCCTTGTCGACTCGACGGCCTGGCGTGTGTCGTTATGGTTTTACAGTGCCCCTCTAAAAAAAAGCGGTTCAAAAATTAAGTTATTAATTCAAAATAGAAAAAAAATCGCTTAAAAATGCGGTGGCATGAAAATTCTGATTATCTTTGCAGTGAAAACAAAAACTTACTTATTATGAAAAAGATATTATTTTCACTCATTGCCCTGATGGCAGTCATGACCGCCCAGGCTCAGTCGATCAATTCGACATGGCGCAGTATGCAACCCGTTGTTTCAACCGCTGCTGATGATTCATTTACAGCCGCAAGTTACACCTACACGTTCTTCAGTGATGGCACCTACTCTGAGATCGTAGAGCAGACGATTGCCTCTGAGCCGGCTCAGACGATGGCTCTGGAAGTTGCTACCATTCTCGAGGTCAAGGGTACTTACTCGCTGAGCGGTGACCAGTTGACCCTCACTCCCAACAAGAACAGCTTCAAGTCGGATGTCCTGAGTATCTCGAAGAACGGCCGCGTGATCAATGACTCCAAGATCAAGTCAAGGGCTCAGAAGCAGGTCAATGACAGTGAAGTGAAGACACAGATGCTCAACAAGCAGACCTGCACCGTCAACATCGGTGAGTCTTCGCTCGAGATGAAGGGCTCCAAGGGCAACAAGGTTAACTTTGTGCGCTTCGCCACAATCAAGAACTAAAGAGAGACAGACAACAAGAAATCACAAGCCGCAAGGCCCCTGCTCATGGGCTTTGCGGCTTTTTTTTGTCGTTCAGCAGATGATGCTGCCAGTGGTCAGATGTGCAGGATATTGCGCACAATCCACCAGGCAAAGAACAGGACAACATAGGCGTAGAGCGTGTATCGGTGAAATGCCAGTTGCTTGAGCTTGTCGAAGCAATGATTGAAATTGTACCAGCTCACCAGCACGGCAATCAATGCATAGGGCACCGAAAACACAAAGAAATAATTGTAGCGCAACGCTTCGGACAAATTGCCGTGGACAAGGGCATGCAGGGCACGTTGAGAGCCGCAAGCGGGACAAAAGGTGCCCGTGCAAAAGAGCCACGGGCACTTGATGGGATGTGATTGCAGGGTGGGGTTGAGAAAATAATACGTTATGCCCAGCATAATGATGATGACAGGGAACGCATAAGGCATTATTTTGTCAATCCGGCTAATCATGCAGTATCAATAGGCACCTTCTGCCACGGCACCTGCTATAATGATGACGTATAAGATAATGACAATGACTGTCATGACACCTCCGATAATGGCGCTCCACATGGCCCATTTCTTGGCATTGTTGGCGGCATTCTGCGCTCCCATGTAGTCACCAGCGTTGTACAGGCTGTCCACTTTAGAAGAATAAACGATGGACACGATGCCAAAGGGCAGACAACACAACAGGGTGGTGAGGATGGCCCACACCAGGTAGTTGTCGGGCTTCATGGGGCGTTGCTGGTTGGGCTGCTGGTAGCCGTAGCTCGGTTGATAGGGCTGCTGCTGATAAGGTTGCTGCTGATAAGGCTGCTGCTGATACTGAGGCTGCTGCTGGTTCGGGTAATTCTGATTGTCCATAATGAAACGTGTTAAAAGTAATGTGATATGTTATTGTGATTGCTTCTTGCTCACAAAAATAGTAAATTTCTGTGGAATAAGAGTAAGATTATTGTGTTTTTTTTTCATGGATGATGTCTTCCCCCGTTTGCCACCCGGCAAGGTTGGGGCAAGATTCTTAAGATGAGGTAGGCAACTTGTGGATGAGGGTGAGGCCGTCGCGCAGGGGGATGATGACCTTCTCGACACGAGAATCCTGCTTGACACGGTCGTTGAACTCAAGGATGCCGCGGGTCTGGGCCTCGCGTTGAGCCTTCGGGTCAACGACTTTTCCTGCCCACAGGGTGTTGTCGGCAATGATGAATCCGCCGTCGTTGAGGTAGTCCATCACCAGGTCGTAGTACTCGACATACTGGCGCTTGTTGGCATCGATGAAGACCAGGTCGTAGCGCTCGCCCAGGGTGGGGACAATGTCGCGGGCATCGCCGATGTGCAGCCTCACGCGCTTGCCCAGGGGCGACAGGGCGAGGTGGTCACGGATAAAGTCTTCCTGCTCATCGTTGATCTCGATGGTGTCGACCAGGCAGTCATCGTCGCTCAGCCCCTCGGCGAGGCACAAGGCCGAGTAGGCGCTGAAGGTGCCTAACTCCAGCACACGTCGCGGTGCCACCATGCGGGTGAGCATCTTGATCAAGCGCCCTTGCAGGTGGCCTGAGCACATGTGCCAGTAGTAGTTCTGTACATGGGTGTCGTGATCGATGCGTGCCAGCGCCGCAGGCTCGTCATCGATATGCCCCAAAATATACTCCTCTAATTCCTCATTCATTATTCAAATCATGGAAATTAATTAAGTTGTCTTAGTTGCCTGAGAGAGCGGGAAGGAGAGAGTGGAGGGCGAGGCGGTAACTGTCGAGGCCGAAGCCGGCGATGATGCCCTTGCACACGGGGGACAGGAGTGACTTGTGGCGGAAGGGTTCGCGCGAGTAGATATTGCTGATGTGGACCTCCACGACGGGAGCCGTGATGGCCGCGACGGCATCGGCAATGGCGACCGACGTGTGGGTGTATCCGCCGGCGTTGAGCACGATGCCGCAGTCGTCAAAGCCCACCTGCTGCAACCGGTCCACGATTTCGCCCTCGATGTTGCTCTGGAAGACGTCGATGGTGTGACCGGGATATTGCTCGACCAGTTGCTGGAGATACTGGTCGAGCGAACGGTTACCATAGACCTCGGGCTCCCTCAACCCGACGAGGTTCAGGTTGGGGCCGTTGATGATGTGGATGATCATTGCTTCTTGAAGTAGTAGAGGAAGGAGGCGATGCCTTGCAGTGCGGGCTTGCGCTGGCCTTCAATCTCCATCTTGAAGTCAATCTCGGCCTTGCAGATGCCGCGCAGGTCGGCGATGTTGTGCAGCTTGGTCACCAGACGCACGCGGCTGCCGGTGATGACGGGCTGTCCGAAGCGCATCTTGTCCATGCCGTAGTTGACTTGCATCTCGAGGTTGTTGACCTCAATAATCTGGTTCCACAGGTGAGGAATGAGCGACATGGTGAGGTAGCCGTGGGCGATGGTGCTGTGATAGGCACTCTCGGCCTTGGCGCGCTCGACATCCACATGGATCCACTGGTGGTCGAGTGTGGCGTCGGCAAACTTGTTGATACGGTCCTGGTCCACGGTGAGCCATTCGCTGGCACCGAGTTCCTCGCCCAGGTGGGCGGCAAATTCGTCGTAGGAGTTAATGATAAGCATGGTGTTCTGTTTTATTGATGTCTTATCTATAGCCGCTATAGCGTCTCTATGGTGGCTATGGTAACTATAGTTGATTGTTACTGGTTTGGAGGCGACGGCGCATGATCAGGGCGGTGACCATGCTGGTGAGCAGGCCCACTGCGGCAACGAGGACAAGCGTGACAAGAACGTCGGTCCATTGCACCTCGACGGGGTAGGCGCTGATGATCATATTGGCCGGGTCTCCACTGAGCCTGAGCCAGCCGAATTGCTGCTGGCACAGGCAGAGCACAAGACCGATGATGACTCCCGTCACGGCCCCTGCCAGGGTGATGAGCCATCCCTGGAGGATAAAGATGCGTGAGATCTGGCGGTCGTTGGCGCCCAGGGCCTTCAGCGTTGCAATGCTGGCGTCCTTCTCGATGATGAGCAGTGACAGGGTGCTGATGACGTTGAAGGTGGCGATGACCAGGATGAAGGCCAGCAGCAGAAAGGCCATCCACTTCTCGATGTTGACCAGCCGGTAAGCCTCTTGTTGCTGCATGAGGCGGTTTCTCACTTGGTAGCCGTCGCCCAACGCTTGCCTCAGGCTGCGCATGACCTGCTGTTCGCTGGCCCCTGGAGCAAGCTTCACTTCGACCTGTGTCGCCTCGGTCTCGTAGTCAAACAGCTGTCGGGCCAGGTCGAGCGGCACATAGATCAGGTCGGCGTCATAGCTGTTCTGCTGGAGCTGGAAGATGCCTGAGACGAAGACGGAGTCCTGCCTGAAGGCGCCCATCGGGTTGGCGATGTTGACGCGTCCTTGGCGCTGTGGCGCGAAGAGGCGCACCATCCCCAGGAACTCGGGCCTGACGCAGAGGGTTACTGCTGGTCCTGCACCAGCCACCGCATAGCGTGACACCTGGTCGCGCAGTTTCCACTCACCGTCGACAATGACCGAGTCCATGTCGTTCATCGTGTTGTAGTCGTCGGGCACACCCTTGAGTCTCACGGGCATCTGCTGCTGGGCATAGATGGCCAGGGCCTGATCAATGATGACGGGCACGGCACGTTCCACGCCAGGCACAGCCGTGACGGCATCGATGACGCTGTCGGCATCGTTGATGGTCTTGCCCATGGTGGCCGTGATGGCGACCTGCGGGTCGAGCATGGCGAGGCGTCCCATGATGATTCCCCGGAATCCGTTGAACACGCTCATCACACAGATGAGCGCGGCAGTGGCCACCACGACACCGCACACGGCAACAATCGAGATGATATTCACCGCCTGATGCCCCTTCTTGGACACCAGGTAGCGCCACGCTATTTTCAACGGCAGTCTCATAGTCACTGCATTGTCAAACGACTGTTTTTTTAAAATCAAGCAACATGCAACAACTCCAATAACCCTTTAATGGAAACAATGCTGTTTGGGTTGTTGAGGGTTGTTATTGTTGTAGGTTTCATTACTCGTCGCTCTTCTTGTCCTTGGACAGGAGTTCGTCGATGTGGTCGATGTAGTCCAGCGAGTCGTCGATGTGGAACTTCAACTCGGGGCAACGGCGCAACTGATAGCGCACCTGCTGGGCTAGCTGGTAGCGGATGCCGCGTTCGTTCTGGTTGATGTTGTCCATAATGCCTTGAGCGTTCTCGCTGGGGAAGATGCTCAGTCGCACGTTGGCCACGCTCAGGTCGGGCGAGACGCGCACGCTGCTCACCGTCACGAGCGTGCCGCGCGTCTTGGCGGTCTCGCGGCGGAAGATCTCGCTCAGTTCTTTCTGCACCAGGCGGCTGATTTTCTGTTGTCGTGTTGTATCCATATATCGTTTTAATTCATTTCAAACTGCAAAGGTACAACTTTTTCCAGAAAATACAGCTATCCACCTCGCAAGCCACCGAAAACTATAGCAGCTATAGTGGCTATAGAACTATAGACGTTGTGGCATGCGCTGGTCGTGAAAGACAAGGAGCCGGGGACCCGGCGATGGGTCCTCGGCTCCTTGATGATGCTTGGCGTCACAGTAGTGGCGCTGTCAGGGCGATGATTACTCCTCGGGGAGCATGACAACCTCAACCTTGTTGCCTGCGTTCAGCAGCTGGCGGGCAAAGGCTGCAATGGTCTCGGGGGTCTGGGCATTGACAATCTGCTCAAAGCCAGTGTGGCCATCGGCGCCGGTAAACAGGTAGTTGTAGATCTGACTCATCCAGTAGCCATTCTCCTTGAGACTGGTGCCATGGTCCTTGATCATGAGCTCCTTGATCTCCTTGAGGGTGGTGGCATCGATGTTGTTGCAGGCCTCGTAAATCTCCTCGTTCATGATCTTGACAGCCATGTCGGCCATCTCGGGTTTCATCGGGCAGGAAGCCATGACGGCAGTGAAGATGTTGTTGCCCTCATAGGTTGACCAGCCACGGGCGCCGGCCGAATAAGCGGCACCAGCGTCCTCACGGATCTTCTGGAGGTAGATCTTGCTCAGTACTTGACCCAGGATGTTGGCCTTGATCTGGTTCTCCAGCGAGTAAGGAGTCTTGGTGTCGTACCAGTAGATCTGTGCGATGGCCTTAGGAGTCTCGCTCTTATTGGTGAAGTGAGTGACAGTCTGTCCTGCGGGATGTGATTCAACGTTAACATAGTTGGACTGCATGCCCTTCTTGCCAGGCAGGCTGGCAATGTACTGCTCAATGAGGGGACGGATTACGGCCTCGTCAAATGAACCGACAAAGATGAAGGTGTAGTTGGCGGCGTTGGCAGTGCGTTCCTTGACAATCTGCATCATGCGGTCCAGATTCATCTGGTTGAGATAGCTGATTTCGAAGGGTCTCTTGCGCCAGTCGTGATTACCCAGGATGTAGTTAACCGAATCCTCGAATACATTCTCGGGATCGAGATTCCTGTTCTTGAGCATGGTCTCCACTTGACCCTTAATCATGTTGAAGCTCTTCTCATCCTTGCGCATGTGGGTAAAGTTGAGGTAGGTGAGCTGGAACAAGGTCTCGAGGTCCTTAACAGTGGACTGGCCGCTGAAGTCGTCGCTATAGGTGTCCATGCTGAAGCCGACGCTGGCTTGCTTGCCGGCGAGAGCCTTCTGCAACTCGGTGTAGGAGAATTCACCCAGGCCGCTCATCATCGTGGCAAGGGGCAGCAACTCGGTGTTCACCCAGTCGTTCTCGCCATAGAGCGAAGCACCGCCGCGCTGGAATGCGCTCATGCGAATCTCATTCTCCTTGAAGTCGGTCTTCTTGAGGATGACACGGGCACCGTTGCTCAGCTCAAGCTCCTTGTAGTCAAACTGGCTGTTGTAGCTCTCCTTGGTGATTTTGCCCTTCTTGGGAAGATTGGCAATCAGGGGCTCCTGCTTCACGTTGTCAACAAAGGCCTCAACCTGTGCGTTCAGACCGGCGTCAACGGCAGCCTTCAGGCTCTCGGCGGTGGGATAAACGGCACCGTCTTTCTCTTGGTTGAAGTTAACGACAACGAGGTTCTGGCCATCGGTGCTGATGAGGCCGGGCATAATCTGGTTGACGAAGTCAACAGGCAGCATGGGAGCATACTGGCTCATGATCTGATACTCCTGCTCAATCGAGGGCATGGGCTCATTGTCGAGGTAGTTGCGGTAGTATTGTGCGGCAAGACGAGCGTTGGGGATCTTGTTGCGCTCATTGTACTGCCTCTCCAGGCGGCTCATGTACTCTTCCTTGGCGCGTTCGAACTCAGTGGCGGTGAAGCCGTGCTTGGCGGCACGCATGGCCTCGGTGACAACAGCCTCGGTTGCGGCTTCAATCTGGCCCTCCTTGGGAAGAGCGGTCAGGGTGAAGGCCTCGGGGTCTTGCGAGAGCAGGTAACCACCGTCCATGGCAAAGGCCTGGATGAAGGGGCAGTCGGGATCCTGTGCTTTCTCGCTCAGTCGGTCGTTAAGCATGCTGCTCATCATGCTCTTGGCGAAATCGATAAGCATGTATACCTTGTCGCCCTTGATCTCCTTGGGCATGGCTTCATGCTTGAACATCACCATCACCTGGCTGAACTGCTGCTCCTTGTCCTTGTCGACAACGATGATGGGCTTTTCATTGTCGGGAACGGGCTCGGGAACCACCTGGGCGGCATTGGGGTCAAGTTTGCAGTCCTTGAACAATTCCTTGATCTGGGCCTCGATGTGGTCAACATCGACGTCACCCACGATCACCAGGGCCTGGTTGTCGGGACGATACCACTTGTGGTAGTAGTCGCGCAACACCTGGTAGGGGAAGTTGTCAACAATCTCCATCAGACCGATGGGCATGCGGCGGCCGTACTTCGAACCCGGATACAGCGTCTCGAGCTGGTTCTCGAGCATGCGCTGCTGGGCGCTGCGGCGCAGGCGCCACTCCTCGTGGATCACACCACGCTCCTTGTCGATCTCCTCGTCGGTGAGCAACAGGCCGTTGCTCCAGTCCTTGAGGATCAACAGGCAGGAGTCGATAGCGCTCTGGCGGGTGCTGGGCACGTCGTTGATGTTATAGACGGTCTCGGCAATGCTCGTGTAGGCGTTCAGGTCCTTACCGAAGGCCACACCCAGCGAGCGGGTGTAGTCGATAATGCCCTTACCCTCGCCGTTGAAGTGCTCACTGCCATTGAAGGCCATGTGCTCCAGGAAGTGGGCCAGACCGCGCTGGCTCTCC
The DNA here is from genome assembly GCA_045114435.1 of Sodaliphilus sp. Lineage (GTDB taxonomy): Bacteria > Bacteroidota > Bacteroidia > Bacteroidales > Muribaculaceae > Sodaliphilus. The sequence goes on along the minus strand of JBGUKK010000077.1, from coordinate 5,408 downwards.
TCCTCCTGGATGGAGCCCACGCGTTGAGCGATGTAGAAGTTCACGCGGTGCTCGGGATAGTCGTTGTGGCGGATGTAGTAGGTCAATCCGCAGTCCAACTTGCCGACGCGTACCTGGTCGTCAACAGGGATGGGACCCATTGACTGCGCCTTGAGGGCGCTGGTGCTGAATGCCATTGCGATCAACAGCATCGCAGCAAAGATTTTTTTCATCTTCATGTGGTTGAAAATTAGTAATATAACGTTATTGATACTTGTTGTCTTGTTCTGTTAGACGTTTTATTAGGCCGTTTGGTTACATCACAAGGTGTTAAATAATGTGCATTCTGGTGGTCTGCCCACTCGCAATGATGGCCATCGAGCCGTCAATTGTATCCAAAACTTTCAAACTAACCTGCAAAATTAGTGTTTTTTTTATAATCTACTCGTTTTAGCCCTGTTTTTCTTCATTTCGGCTCTTTTTCGGGGACTTACTGCTCTCGCGTCAACTCGTTGATCTGATTGATCATCTCATCGTTGGTGCGTTGCATCCTGCGGTAGATGCCGATGCCGATGGCAGCGCCCACGATAGCGCCGACGGCAATGGGCAGGATTGTGGCGACAGCGCTATGCTGGCCGAATACCGTGAGGTTGTGCTGGTAGTACTCATAGCTGAACCAGACCAGCCAGGGAGCGCACACGGCGAGGCCGACCTTCTGTGAGAGGCTGCGGTTCTTTTTCATCTGGGTGAGTTTGCGTGCCGTCTCGACCATGTCGTCGCCCATGTGGCTGATGTCGATGCGGTTGATGAGGTAGTCGCCGACGATGAAGCCCAGCAGCATGACGATGGTGAAGATAATCAGTGCCCATGACAAGCCTGCTTGGTATTTCATCATGATGAAGAGGGGGATGCTGGCAACGGCGAGAACCGCCAACTTGAGAATCGTGCGGTGCACGCCTCTCATCTTGTCCTGGACCACGGTCTTGACCAGTTCCTCGTTGAGGCGGCCTTGCTCGTCCACCTTGTTCTTGACGTCGTTGAGTTGCTGGCGCAGGTCCTCAAACTCGTTGAAGTTGCTGTTCTGTGTTTCCATATTAGTAGTGTAGTCTGTTTTAGTTCATCTGTTTGAGTTGTTCCTTGATGCGATAGAGGCGCACCGACACGTTCTTGACGCCGATGCCCACAATCTGGGCAATCTCGTCATAGCTCATGTTCTCGAGCCACAGGAGCACGATGGCCCGGTCAAAGGGTTGAAGCCGCTGGATGCGGGCGTGCAGCATGTCGGTCTGGCGGTTGTCGGCATCGTTTTTGTCAAACAGGTCGATGCCCTCCATGAGCGGTTGGGTCTTGCGGATCTTTTTCTTGCGGTCGATGGAGATACAGGAGTTGAGGGTCACCTTGTAGATCCATGTCTTCAAGTCGCTATTGCCCTTGAAGGATGCCAGGCCTTGCCACAACTTGATGAGCGCTTCCTGGAAGAGGTCGTCGACCTCCTCCTTGTCCTTGGAGAACATGTAGCACACGGTGTAGATGGTGCCCTTGTTCTCGCGGATGATGCGTGCAAATTCGGCTTCGTTGATTTCCATTATTGACTCTTTTGCCCTTTAGACGCAAGCTGGAACTAAAAAACTACACTATATTTTTATTTTTTTTCTGGATGCTATAGATGTTCTATCAACTATAGGTTATCGCGATGGTTTAGAACGACTGCATGTCGACAAGGTGCTTGTAGGCGCCCTGTCGGGCGATTAGCGCGTCGTGGGTGCCCTGCTCGATGATGCGACCGTCCTGCATGACGCAGATCAGGTCGGCTCCCTTGATGGTGCTCAGGCGGTGGGCGATGACCAGCGTGGTGCGGCCGTCCATGAGCTTGTCGAGGGCGTCCTGGACGAGGTGCTCGCTCTCGGTGTCGAGGGCGCTGGTGGCCTCGTCGAGGATGAGGATGGGCGGATTCTTCAAGATGGCGCGGGCGATGCTAATGCGCTGGCGCTGGCCCCCCGACAGCTTGCAGCCGCGGTCGCCGATGTTGGTGTCGAAACCCTGTTCGCTGGCCATGATGAAGTCGTAGGCGTTGGCGATGCGGGCAGCTTCCTCGACTTGCTCACGGGTGGCATTTTCCACGCCGAAGGTGATATTATTATAAAATGTGTCGTTGAACAGGATGGCCTCCTGGTTCACGTTGCCCATCAGGCCGCGCAGGTCGCTGATGTTAAACTGGCGGATGTCGGTGCCGTCGATGCTGATGCTTCCCTCTTGCACGTCATAGAAGCGTGGCAGCAGGTCGGCCATCGTCGTCTTGCCGCTGCCGCTCTGGCCCACGAGGGCGACGGTCTGCCCCTGCTTGATGTCGAGCGTCACGCCATCGATGACCCACGCATCACCGTAACGGAAACGCACGTCCTTATACTGGATACCATGCTTCATGCCGGTCAGTGGCACGGGATGTGTGGGATCCTTGATGGGATTGTCGGCGGCAAGGATCTTGTCGATGCGCTCCATCGAGGCCAGACCACGCTGGATCGAGTAGGCGGCCTTGGACAGGTCCTTGGCGGGATTGATGATGTTGTAGAAGATCACCATGTAGTAGATGAACTTGGGAGCGGTGAGGCTGCCGCCATGACCGCCCAGGATGAGCGTGCCGCCAAACCACAGCACGATGGCGATGGTCAACGTGCCCAGGAACTCGCTCATGGGGTGGGCGAGGACGTAGCGACGGTTCATGCGCGTCTGGATGGAGCGGAACTTCTCGTTTTCGCCCTCAAAGCGGCGGCGCACCTTGTCCTCGGCATTGAAGGCCTTGACGATGCGCAGGCCGCCGATGGTCTCCTCGATATTGCTCAGCAGTACGCCCCATTGGTTCTGCCCCTCGAGCGAGACGCGCTTCAGCCGCTTGCCCACACGTCCCATGATCCACCCGGCGATGGGCAGCAGCACGAGCACAAACAGCGTCAACTGCCAGCTGATGACAATCATCATCACCAGGCAGGCAATGATCATGATGGGATTCTTGAAGAGCATGTCTAGCGAGGTCATGATGGAGTTCTCGACCTCGGTCACGTCACCGCTCATGCGCGCCATCACGTCGCCCTTACGCTCATTGGAGAAGAAGGCGATGGGCAGCGATGTCATCTTGTGATAAATCTGGTTGCGGATGTCACGCACCACGCCGGTGCGGATGGGAATCATGTAGAAGAAGCTCAGGTAGCTGCTGCCTGTCTTCAAGCCTGTCATGAACACCAGTGCCGCGGCAATGCACGCCAGGGCCGTCGATTGGCCGTAGCGCTCGATAATGCACTGCACGTAGTAGTAGAAGTCGTTGACCACCACGTCCTGCAGGCTGCCAGAGCCCAGCGCCATGAACTCATAGTGGTTGGTGTTCAGCCCGAAGAGCATCTCCAGTATCGGGATGATGAGCGCAAACGAGAACAGGGTCAGGAACGCTGCCAGCAGGTTGAACACGATGTTCAACGCGATGTATTTCTTGTAGGGCGGCACAAACCGCTTCAACAGTTGCCAAAAACCTTTCATAACTGCAAAGGTAGTGCAAAATCTAACACATAGCAAAAATATCTGTGACAATGGCCTTTGGGAAAAGCCTTTTGTGCGTGTTGTTATGTAGTACGAGCCTTTGGCTCGTAAGAAAAATCAGTGTACCTTTGTGTGAAAAAGCCCGAGTCAAGTTTACATTTCCTTGACCTGAAACGTCTATCAAGTGTAATTGACCCACGACTATGACAACAAGTGAATTGGAAATATTGTTCAAGACGCATTACGCGGCGATGTTCCGCCTGGCCATGTCGTTACTCTACGTCGAGGACGAGGCTCGCGATGTCGTGAGCGACGTGTTTGCCTCATTGCTTGGCGGAGGGCTGGCCATCCGCAGCGACAATGCCCGTGGCTATCTGTTGACGTGCGTCCGCAACAGTTGTATCAATGTCATCCGCCACAAGCAGATGCACCAGCGTTTCATCAGGCTCTATTCGACCAGCGCCGAGCCGCTTGCCGATGGCCCCGATGATTCGGTTATGCTAGCCGAGCTGAGGGACTATATCGAGAACAACCTGTCGCCGCTGTCGCGTCGCATTTTCACCCTGCGCTACTTGCAGGACATGACCTGCCAGCAGGTCGCTGATGCCGTGGGCGTGAGCCGCGTGACCGTCCATCACCACTTGTCACAGTCACTGGAGAAAATCAATGCCTATTTCAACAACACAAAACAATAGACGTTATGGAACAGAACGATAACATCCGTCTCTTGCTCGACATGCACGAGCATCCCGAGAATTACACCGACGAGCAGTTGGCCGCCATGCTTGATGACGAAATGCAGGAGCATCTGGCCACCGCCAAGCGCGCCATGACAGACATTCCCGAGCCCGATGTGGATGCCGAGTGGCAACGCTTTGAGCAAGCGCATTTCGCCCCGGTAAAGAATCGCCCCTGGCTCAAGGTTGCCGCTATCTTCCTCGGGGTGATGATGCTCTCGGCCTTCACCTATGCAGCCATCCGTGCCGTGCGCACCCACCAGCCCGAGACCCAGCAAACCACAACCGAGCAGGTGGAAAAAACTGATGGCATTATAGATAAATCCGCCCCGACCTCGACCGAGGCCATCGACAGCGTCTCAATGGAACAGCCTGTCACCTTCGACAATGTGACACTCGAGAGCATCATCAGCGACATTGCCAGTCGTCACCAGATGCGGGTTGACTTCCGCAATGAGGAGGCACGCAACCTGCGCTTCTACTTTGAGCTGCATCCGGATGAAGATTTGCCGAGCATCGTTGAACGCTTGAACATGTTCGAGCGCGTGTCAGTCAGCATCGAGGGCAATACAATCGTGGTGGAATGAGGACAAGACGCATGATTTATCTCGTGGCATGCCTGTGCATCGCCACGGCTGCCTTCGGGCAGCGGGTGACGCGGACGTTTGATGACGTGTCGATGAGCGAGGCGCTCAAGTGGCTCAACGAGCGGGGTGGGGAATACAACATCAGTTTCCTGTACAATGAGTTGGAGGATTTCAGGGTGACGACTTCGGTCAAGAACAAGTCGGTGCCTGATGCCATCCAGCAATTGATAGGCTTCTATCCCATCAAGATGACTGTGCAGGGCAAGGAAATTGCCGTCGAGTGCCCGCAGAAAGCCTCCACGCGCTACAAGGGCACCGTCCTTGACGAGACGGGCCAGCCCTTGTCCTATGCCAACGTCGCCCTGCTCTCGCCGCGCGACTCCACCCTCATCACAGGCGGCGTGACCAACGAGAGCGGCCTTTTCGTCATCCCCTGTGACCAACAGGGCGTGCTCGCCCGCATCACCTACGTGGGTTACCGCCCCATCTATCGCCACTGCAAGACCCCTCACCTGGGCACCATCAAAATGCAGCCCGATAAATATGCTCTCGATGGCGTAACCGTCAAGGGCGAACG
>JBGUKK010000076.1:0-2100 GCA_045114435.1 Sodaliphilus sp. | reverse complement strand
AGGGCGTAGGCTATCTGGCTGACGGTGTCGGTGGTCGTGGTGAGGCGGTGGCGGGCCTGAGCGATGAGGTGCTGCTGGATGAGCTGCTGCGGACTATTGCCCGTCTGGGCTTTTACGAGGTCGCCGAAGTAGTTGGCCGAGAGGTTCAGCGCGTCTGCGAAGTAGCGCACGGTGGGCACTCCCTGACGTGCGGCTAGGCCTCGGGCAAAATAGTCGTCGAGCAGGACGGTGAAGCGCTGCATGAGCTGGCTGTCGACGGGTTCGCGGGTGATGAATTGGCGGTCGTAGAAGCGCACGCAGTAGTTCAGAATCAGGGCGACGTTCTGCGCCATCAGCTGGCGGGTGTGGCGGTCGATGCCGCGTTCCAACTCTGTCTCGATGTTGCCGAGGATGTCGTGCAGCTGCTGGCGCTCACGCTCCGATACGTGCAGGGCCTCGTTGACTGAATAGCCGAAGAAGGTGTAGGGCGACATCGATAATCCCTGCATCAGTGCCGGCGAGAAGATGAGCATCACGCCCTGGTAGCTCTGTTCGAGCGTGCCCAGCTCAACGTCGTGGTCGGGGGCGAAGAAGAGCAGCGTGCCGTTGTCGTAGTCGTACTCGTTGCGCCCGTAGCGCACGGTGCCGCAGCGTGCATCCTTGTAAACCACGCAGTAGAAGCCAAACGTATAGCGGGTGTTGCCAAACGAGCTGCAATCAGCAAGGTCGTCGAGATGGATGACCTCAATGAGCGGATGGCGGACATCGTCACGTCCGAGGGCATGCATGAATGCCGACACGGTGGGGAAATGGATTTGTCTTATCTTCATGGCGCAAAGATACAAATTTTTTCGCAGATAATGACTATCATCCTACATTTTCTATCTTCACGGTGTCCAACTCTTGCTGATAAATCACGCCACGCTCCTTCGAGAAGAAATCAATTGTCAGGGCGGCGAGGGCTACAAGGATGAGCGCAAGGGCAGATGCTCGGAGCCAGGGCTTATCGCAGAAGGTGAACACGCAGACAGCGATGACCATCATGACGGCAGAGACGATGATGGTCTGCGGATAGATCTTCATGAAAGCAGCCACGCGAGCCTTCTCGCTCTCCAGAAACTTCTCAGGCGACTCCTGGTATTGTTCCACGAACTGCTTGCTCCGCTGATGATTATTATAGGCTAATGCAGCTCCTCCTCCGATAAAGATTACCGCCACCACCGTCAATGGCAGAATGATGGCGCGAGCCGACTCCGACGAGCCCCAACGCCATGCCACAAGGGCCAGCAGGAGGCATACCACGCCTCCTGCAACCATTGCCAGATCCTCCTGAATTTCGCCAGTCAACCATTTGTTGGTATAGTCAATCAGTTCCATATTATCTACAATTATAACCGCCGTCAACGTTGAGGATGGTACCTGTCAGGAATTTGTTGTCGGGACTAGCCAGATAATAGATAGCCAGGGCAATGTCCTGCACCTCGCCCATGCGATTCATCGGATGGATGGCAGCAATGCCCTTCTCATCATAAGCCCCAGCCTCGATAGCGTGCTTCAGGATGTCGGTCTTGATGGCACCGGGAGCAACGGCGTTGATGCGGATACCTTGCTGGGCGTAGTCGATGGCAGCAGCCTTGGTCAGTCCCACCACGGCGTGCTTAGTTGCGCAATATTGTGCGGTGTAAATCAGTCCGTTGAGTCCTGCGATAGATGCCAGATTGACAATCGTGCCACCGCCCGTCTTCAGCATGGCGCGGATGGCATACTTCATGCCGTAATAAACGCCCAGGACGTTGGTGTCCAGCTGCTGCTTGAACTCGTCCGTCTCGGTGTCAGCCAGCGGTGCGGCACCCAGCGAGATGCCAGAGTTGTTGACAATGCTGTCCAGCTTGCCGAACTTGGCCACCGTCTGCTCGATGACCTGAGCCACCTGCTCCTCGTTCGTCACATCCAACTGGAAGAAGGTCATATCCAACCCCTCGTTCTTGGCTTCCTCGACGAATGCCTGACCCTTCTTTTCACTTCTACTTGTAATAACCACATTCCAACCGTTCTTTGCAAACTGGTAAGCCGTAGCCTTACCGATACCTGTTGTACCACCCGTAATGATAATTGTTCTCT
>JBGUKK010000075.1:0-2279 GCA_045114435.1 Sodaliphilus sp. | reverse complement strand
GCAACAACTGCAATGCAATTATAGAAACCGCCTCTAATACGCTAATTGCTGGCTGCAAAAACACGATTATCCCCAACTCGGTAACTGCTATCGGTGACTATGCGTTCGAGGGCTGCACTGGTCTGACCAGCATCGTCATCCCCAACTCGGTGACTTCTATCGGTTACTGTGCGTTCGCTGGCTGCTCGGGGCTGACGAGCATCGACATCCCCAACTCGGTAACTTCTGTCGATCCCGGGGCGTTCTATGATACTGCATGGTACAATAACCAGCCAGACGGAATGGTTTACGTCGGCTTGGTCGCTTATGAGTATAAAGGCACGATGCCAAGTGGAACGAATATCACTTTAAAAGAAGGAACAATAGGAATTTCTGGCGAGGCGTTCTATCAGTGCGCTGGACTGACCGGCATCGTCATCCCCAACTCGGTGACTTCTATCGGTGACAAGGCATTCTATGAGTGCACTGGTCTGACCAGTATCGCCATCCCCAACTCGGTAACTTCAATCGGTTACGAGACGTTCTATGGATGCACAGGACTGACCAGCGTCGACATCCCCAACTCGGTGACCTCTATCGGTGACTTTGCGTTCTATGGGTGCACTGGTCTGACCAGCATCGACATCCCCAACTCGGTAACTTCTATCGGTGACGAGGCGTTCATGGACTGCTCTGGGCTGGCCAGCATCAACATAGGTAACGCGGTAACTTCTATCGGTGTCCATGCTTTCTATCACTGCCCTGGTCTGACCAGCATCGTGGTAGAAAGTGGCAATCCAAGATATGATTCGCGCAACAACTGCAATGCAATTATAGAGAGCGCCTCTAATATGTTAATTGTTGGCTGCAAGAACACGATTATCCCCAACTCGGTAACTGTTATCGGTGACGAGGCGTTCGCTTACTGCAGTAGGCTGATCAGCATCGACATCCCCAATTCGGTAACTGTGATCGGTGACAAGGCGTTCATTCGCTGCTGGAGACTGACCAGCATCGACATCCCTAACTCGGTAACCGTTATCGGTGACGAGGCGTTCAGAGACTGCACTGGGCTGACCAGCATCGATATCCCCAACTCGGTAACAAAGATTGGCGAGGATGCGTTCTACAACTGCACTGGACTGACCAGCATCGTCATCCCCAACTCGGTAACTGAGATCGGTTACGAGGCGTTCGCCTGGTGCACAGGGCTGACGGATGTGTATTGCTACATTGCTGACCTCTCGAGCGTATCGAGTGGGGATCGTCAATTCTATTTGGATAATCTTGCTTACTCTGGCCGCACACTACATGTGCTGCAGGGGACGGGTGATGCCTACCGGGCTAACGAGAACTGGTATCCGTGTTTCGGGCAGATTGTGGAAGATATATTCCTGGGCGACGTGAATCGTGACTTTGAGGTCAACATTGCTGATGTGAACGCCGTCATCGACATCATTTTAGGCGGAAATAGTAGCACTTCTGCTGCCGATGTGAACGGTGATGGCGAAATCAACATCGCCGACGTCAACGCCCTAATCGACATCATCCTGAACTGATCTGCAACGAGACCTGAGGTACCACCTCCAATAACACGAAGCGACCGACTGCCCGCGCAGCCGGCCGTTTTTTTGTTGGATGTATGAAAAAATATGCATGATTGTGATGAAAATTTAAAAATCTTTACTACCTTTGTGGCGATACCTTTAATCAATGATTCAATTAACCGTTATTTATTTCTAAACATTTTGATTATGAAGCAATTTATCACATCCACAATCCTCTTGCTGGCCCTTCTGTTGCCCGCACTCGCCACGGCCCACGACTTCAAGGTCGATAGTATCTATTACAATAGAATCAATGACAATGAAGTCGAAGTAACCTATGGGCAAATTTTTGACCATCGGTATCAATACCACGGCGCAGTGACTATCCCAGCCGCCGTCACCTACGATGGAACTACCTACTCGGTGACTGCAATCGGTGAAGGAGCGTTCTTGAGATGCCCTGGGCTGACCAGCGTCGACATCCCCAACTCGGTAACTTCTATCGGTGACTATGCGTTCGAGGAATGCACTGGGCTGACCAACATCGTTATCCCCAACTCGGTAACTGAGATCGGTCGCCAGACGTTTATGGACTGCACTGGGCTGACCAGCATCGACATCCCCAACTCGGTAACGGCTATCAGTTCCTACGCGTTCTATAATACAGCATGGTACGATAACCAGCCTGACGGATTGGTCTATGCCGGCATGGTCGCTTATAAGTATAAAGGCACGATGCCAAGCGGAACGAAC
>JBGUKK010000074.1:0-2668 GCA_045114435.1 Sodaliphilus sp. | reverse complement strand
CAGGGGGTCGCGTGTTCGAGTCACGTACGCACCGCAGTGGAGAGAGGATTTGGGTGACCATGCTTCGGCTGGTTGCCCATTCTTTTTATGTACTAAAAAAGGGTGCGAGTGCACCCCTAAACTCTAAACTCTAAACTCTAAACTTCAACTCCCAGGCTTTACCTGGGAGTTGAATATCACAAAGGTCTGATGCTGATGGCAAAACCGCCTCCTGCAGCACTGTGAAGCTTCAACGTTGTCTTGGCATTCACTTTCTTCTTGGTGATGGTGTAAGCTTGTGGATTGGTCTTGTAGTCGGCGTTCTTGCCATCGGCATAGATGGTTGCCTCATACTTGCGCCCTTCATCCAGGAAGTCCAGCTTGATGGCACTGTCATGAGCATGTTTTCCGGTCACACAGCCCACAAACCATTCCTCACCGCCTTTGGCCTTGCGGGCAATGGTGACATACTCCATCGGGGCGGCTTCAAGGTAAACCGAGCGGTCCCAATCCACAGCCACGTCCTTGATAAACTGGAAGGCGTCCATGTAGCGAGCATAGTTCTCGGGCAGGTCGGCGGCCATCTGCAAGGGGCTGTAGAGCGTCACATAGAGCGCCAGCTGGCCACAGATGGTGGACAACACATGCGTCTGCTTCTCGGGTGAGAATTTCGCCAGATCCATCTCAACGATGCCTGGCGTGTAGTCCATCGGCCCACCCTGCAGGCGCGTGAATGGCAGGATGGCGGTGTGGCCGGGCTGAGTTCCCGCAAAGGCTTGATATTCGGTTCCCAGAGCACTCTCGTTGCCGATCAGGTTAGGCCATGTGCGGCACAATCCGGTGGGGCGCACCGCCTCGTGGGCATTGACCATGATGTGGTGCTTGGCAGCCTGCTCAACGCAATACTGGTAGTGGTTGACCATCCACTGGCCATAATGGTGCTCACCACGCGGGATGATGTTGCCCACATATCCGGTCTTGACCGAGTTGTAGCCGTATTTGTCCATCAGCTGGTAAGCGGCCTCGAGATGACGCTCATAGTTGCGCACGCTCGACGACGTCTCGTGGTGCATCATCAGCCGCATCCCCTTGCTGTGGGCATACTCGTTGAGCATCGCGATGTCAAAGTCGGGATAAGGCGTCACAAAGTCAAACACATAATCCTTGCTGTTGCCAAACCAGTCCTCCCAGCCCTCGTTCCAGCCCTCGATGAGCAGCTGGTCAAATCCATTGGCCGCCGCAAAGTCGATGTAGCGCATCACGTTCTCGTTGCAAGCTCCATGACGACCATTGGGTTGCAGTGTGGTATAATCGGTCTCGCCCAGCTTGACCGATGGCAACTGGTCGGTATAGTTCCACGTGTTCTTGCTGGTAATGAGTTCCCACCACACGCCCATATACTTCACGGGCTTGATCCATGAGGTGTCTTCAATCTTGCAGGGCTCGTTCAGGTTGAGAATCAGGCGCGACGCAAGCACCTTGCGAGCGTCATCGACAATCATGATGGTGCGCCACGGCGTTTGACAGGGCGTCTGCATGTACCCCTTGTTACCCTGGGCATCTGGCGTGAGCCACGACTCAAACACCATGTTCTTGTCATCCAGATTCAAGTGCATGCAGGGATAATCCACCAGGGCCGCCTCATGCAGGTTGATGAAAATGCCGTCATCGGTCCTGAGCTGGAGGGAGGTCTGCACGCCAGTGTCGCTGAACTGCTCCTGAGACGCGTTGGGCGTGATCCTACTACGGAACAGACTGCGAATCTCGCTCAATCTCGAGCAGGTGTATTCATACTCTTGAGTGTCATAGTCACCGGCTATCCACCACGCTGTCAAGTCACCTGGCATAGCAAACTGAGTGTGCTCCTCCTTGATGACAAAATAGGTGAGATTGGGCTGCTGTGGGAATTCATAACGCAGCCCCACACCATCATCATACACACGGAATCGAACAATGATGTAACGGTCCAATTCCTGCTGATTGAGTGTAACAGACAGCTCATTATAGTGATTGCGGATGCTGCTCTCCTCACCCCAGACCGGTTGCCAAGTCTCGTCAAATGAGGAGTAGCTTGCCGACATCATTGTGAAACCATCAGTCATCGAATTTTGATTGAGGGACTGATTGCTGTCAAAATTGCTGAAATCGCTGTTTCCCTTCACACTGGCAAGTTCCAAGCCCAAGCGACTCTCGCGAATTACCTGCTGGCCATTGAACATCACCTCGTAGACCGGCACGCCGTTCCTCACGTCAAAATTCACCGCAATCTGTCGATTGGGCGAATACACCGTCTCAACACGAGCCAAAACGAACGATGGCATACATAGAGCAATGAGAAACAGGAGTTTTTTTAAATATCTCATTTCCATTTTAATACATCGACTTTGGGTTAATAATTCTATGATTGAGGATGCTAAGTTAGTAAAAAATCATCATCCTTCCACAACACCTTAACAAAAAATCGAGAGCACAATTACTCCCCAACCCTCTCACCGTTCACTCCGATTCATCCCCTCAGTTCCATTTACCGGCAATTTAAAAAACTTGGCGACCATGGCAGCGTGAGGATGATTGGGCAGCAGAATACAATAAAAACGAGGGGGCCGACCCTGACGGGCGACTCCCTCTTAGGGGGCGGTTACCTACTCTCCCACTTTCGCAGTACCATCGGCGTGGTGAGGCTTAACTT
>JBGUKK010000073.1:0-48208 GCA_045114435.1 Sodaliphilus sp. | reverse complement strand
CAAGACCGACAGCGGCAAGGTGTTCAAGGAAGACGTGGACATCGTGCCGACGATCATCGACAAATCGCTGTCCTACATCCCATGGGGAAGCGATAACAATATGCTGTACCACATCATCGACCTCTTCGAGAGTGACGACCCTTTAGTTCGACAAAGTTTGCAGCAATAGTCGCCACTCAGTGGCGGTGTGCGGAAAGCAAACCTTTGCCAAACCCTCGCCACCTGCCAGATGTTCAATGCTGAGGTGTGCTACGGCAGCGGGCTGCAGTACAACACCGACTCGTATCGCGGCTCTGGTTGAGCAGCGCGAATTGCCGATAACGGGCAAAACGACCAAAAAAATTGACATCATTTGTCGATACGACAGAAATACGTTACCTTTGCAGAAATATCGAAACTATGGCCTATAACCAAGTAGTTGATTATTACAACCGCATAGCGCCTACCTACGACGAGTCGCGTTTCAGCAATAGTTACGGCCGGTTTATCGACGTGCAAGAGCGCCGCATCTTGGACGCACTTATTGACACCGGCAGCGATGAGCAGCGCCTTGAGTTGGCCTGCGGCACCGGCCGACTGACGGGCTATGCCACACACGCCCTCGACGCGAGCGACGAAATGATGACGCGTGCGCGACAACGCCACCCCGAAGTGGAGTTCCGACTCGCGTCGGCCACCGACACCGGCTATGCCGACGGCTTCTTCGACGTGGTCTATTGCTTTCACCTGATGATGCACCTCGACATGCCCACCATCGGGTTGATTGTCGATGAAGCGTGGCGAGTGCTCAAGTCCGGCGGCCGCCTCATATTCGATATTCCGTCGAGCCTCCGACGTCGGTTGTTGCGCCACAATCAGGCCACATGGCATGGCGCGGCACAACTCTCCACTTCCGAATTGAAATCACTCGCGTCAGGCAAATTCGCACTGCGACGCTCTTTCGGCGTGGCGATGCTGCCGATTCACAAAATCCCCGAATCGTGGCGACCAAGGCTCACATCATTCGACTATGCCCTCGCCAACAGTTTCATGTGGGAATATAGTTCGTATCTGGTCTTTGAACTTGTAAAGACGGAGGCCATCAATTAACGCATCAATCCTCCATGGCAAAGCGAAAACTATTCTGCGAAATCAACCCGCTCACCTACGCAATCTCGCTGCACAAGGAAATTATCAAGCGCCACGTGAAAAATTGCTTGAGCCACGAGCGTTTCACCGTACGCCGCCAAGAAGCGAAGTTGCCCGTGGTGGTCTATTCCACGAGCAGCAACATGATTAAGCGAGGACCGGGCATCGACGCCGTGCTGCAGCAAAACAAGGCAGATAATATACGGCTGGCTTGCAGTAAAATAAACGGTCTTGTCGTCTGGCCGCAAGAGACATTCTCGTTTTGGCGCGTAGTAGGGAAAACGTCGAAGCGCAACGGCTTCACCGAAGGGCGCGTACTCGTCAACGGGCGCCTCGTGGCAGGTGTGGGTGGAGGCTTGTGCAATCTTGCCAACACGCTCCACCTGCTCGCCCTCCATAGTTCGCTCACCATCACCGAGCGGCATTACCACTCCGACGCGCTAGCGCCCGATCCCGACGGCCGACATGTGCCTTTCAGCAGCGGCACGTCGGTCAACTGGAATTTCCTCGACCTGCGTTTCCGCAACGACACCGACCAGCCGATGCAACTATGCATATGGACCGAAGGCGACACGCTTCGCGCCGAGTTGCGCACCACAGTCGAATTGCCCCACTTTTATCGTCTCACCGAAGAAGACCACCACTTCCACCTTGAGGACGATGGCAAGTATTACCGCCTCTCACGCATCTACCGCGAGACCATCGACAAGGCTACGGGAAATCTGCTCGCGTGCGAACTAATCCGCGACAATCACTCCGAAGTGATGTACGACTACAGCCTTATCCCGCCTGAGCAGATAAGGTGAGCGATTCACGCTCAAACCGCTTCAAACTTCCTTCTGCGACATTTATCGTTAATTTGAGCGTATAGGTCATTTTGCTGAATAGCAAATTGGTCATACACATCCTCCCATTTATTTCTTGTGGAGGTGATGATAAGAAAGACTAACCAGATGTTGTTAATTGGAACAATGTCAATCTAAAACAATTTGGAATCGTACTATGGATATACATTTGTTGCCGAGGATAAAAAATACTTATACTTTAACGTTTAGTCACCTAAATGAGTATCGCTTGAAAATGAAATTTGAAGAAAAGAGTTGGAGCACAGGCAACGTTTGGGAAATTCTATATAGGATTTATCCGAAAGAACCATACCAACCTTGTCTTTTAAGACTACGATATAACTCCATAATTTTGCGGTAAGAAATTCGCAAGATTATGGAGTTAACTTTTAATAGTGTAGCAATGTCAAGCGGGAGGTCGAGGACTTCTTGCTCGACAATGCCTTGCCCTCATACGTCCTCGGTGTGTGCCAGGCCTTCAAGCGCTTCGCCTTTTGCGTCTCGGTCGTGAAGGCAAGAGGAATGTACGACTGGTCTGCAAGGAGGTGCATATCTCAGGTTTGATTTGTGAAAATGATTAAAAATGTGTTGTTAAATACAAAATCTGTGATTTTTTAGTGTTAAAACCGCAAATATATTTTAATAATTGAGAAATAATGTCTATGTTTGTAGTTCAATCTTTCGCCTAATTGAGAAATCAATATTTCTAATCAATAAAAACCCTTTAATATGAGAAAACAGATTCTACTGCTACTCTGCCTGAGCCTCTTGTCGCTGCCCGCACTGGCGCGTGTGGTGACAGGCGTGGTGACGCAGTCGAGCGACGGCGAGCCGATTATCGGCGCGTCGGTCAAGGTGCACGGCACGACACGCGGCACGGCGACCGACTTCGACGGCCGTTTCTCGATTGAGGCAAGCGATGGCGACGTGCTCGATGTGAGCTACGTGGGCATGAATCCCAAGAGCGTCAAGATTGCCCCGGGACAGACCGTGGTCAATATTGCCCTTGACGAGAATGCCCAGATGCTGGGTGAGGTCGTGGTGACCGCCATGGGCCAGACCCAAGAGAAAAAGAAACTGAACTTCGCTGTTCAGACCCTTGACGGGGAGCAGGTGACCGCTGGCGGTTCCACCAACTTTGCCAATTCGTTGCAGGGCAAGATTGCCGGATTGCAAGTGAGCACCGGCGGTAGCTCGCCCAACTCCTCGACCCAGGTCATCATCCGCGCCATCTCGTCGATGAACAACTCACAGAGTAACGAGCCGCTGATGATTGTCGATGGCATGGCCATCCGTGGCGGCGCATCGACGCTGGCCGACCTTAACCCTAACGACATCGAGAACATCACCGTCTTGAAGGGTGCCGCCGCATCGGCGCTCTATGGTCAGGAGGGCGCCAACGGTGTCATCATGATCACCACCAAGAATGGAGGCAAGAATGGCGAGATTACGGTCACTGCTTCGGCATCTCTCGAGGTGAACACGCCTGCCCGCTTGCCGAGGATCCAGTCCACCTTCATCCCCGGTGCCAAGGGGATGTATAAGGAGAACATGGGCAGTGGCGGCTGGGGCCCCTATATGGGCGAGGGCGACACCTATTACAACAACCTGAAGGAGTTCTTGAAGACAGGCATCATGCAGAAGTATGACGTCAGCGTCAGCGGCGGCACCGAGAAGTTCTCGTCCTATGCCTCCGTCTCCTATACCGACAATCAGGGTATCGTCCCCAAGGACTACCGCAAGCAGATCAACCTGTTGCTCAAGGGCATCTACAAGCCCAGCGACAAGGTGACCGTGCAGCTGAGTGCCAACTTCATGAATCGCACGGGCCGCGGTTTCGGCAACTCGATGTCCACCATCTACAACTGGGGTATCAACAAGGACATGAGCAACTACCGCACCCTCGAGGGGCACGTCAACTGGTGGGCCTACTATGACCACTGGGAGAACCTGCTCGACACCGAGCGCATCAATGGCGCCGTGTCGCCCTACTTCGGCCGATACATGGACTGGAGCCAGACCGAGGGTAACCGCTTCGTCATCAATGGTCAGATCAGCTACGAGCCCATCAAGAACCTGGTGATTACCGGCAAGATGGGCTATGACAAGAGCTACTCGATGTACGACTCCTACACCGTGCCGCGCCTCTATGACGGCGACCTTGTGGACCCCATGGCCGAGGATGTGCAGACCAAGTTGTCGGACCTGCAGTCCAAGTACGGTTCCTATAGTTTCCAGCCTTCACGCGGTGCCCTGCTGAACATGCAGCTGCTGGCCACCTATCAGCACACCTTTGCCCAGGACTACACCGTGAGTGCCCTCTACGGCGTTGAGTTCAAGGAGACCAAGGGTCTGGAAGCATCCATCTACAACGAGCACTTCCAGCTGGGCGGTGAGTTCTACAGTTTCAACAACACCGACTTTACCAATGGTGACCTGTTGATCAGCAACCACCCCACGCTCTACCATAGCAAGTATAACAAGTATGGCCACTTCGGCGAGCTGCGCTTTGACTACAAGGGCATCGCTCAGCTCTCTGTAACGGGCCGTATGGACGGTTCGTCGGCCTTTAAGCAGGCATCCAAGACCAACTACTTCTACCCCTCGGTCACCGCGGGCGTGATTTTCTCCGAGTTGTTCCACCTGAGTAACAACTGGTTCAACTACGGCAAGCTGCGCGGCAACTGGGCCAAGGTGGGTAAGGACAGTCCACGCTACCTGTTCACCGACACCTACAAGCAGTGGACCCTCTTCCCCGATGGCGGCTATGGCGTGGATCCCACCACGTCGCGCGCCATCGACCTGGAGCCCGAGATGACCAAGTCGTGGGAGATTGGCGCCGACTTGCGCTTCTTCAACAGCTGGACACGCCTCGACATCGCTTACTACTCGACCACGGTCGATAACCAGATTGTGAGCGTGCGTGTGTCGCCAGCTTCAGGTACCATCTTGCAGACCCGCAACGAGGGTAGCTTGAGGAACCACGGTATGGAAATCTCGCTCAATCAGGACATCATCAAGACCGATGATTTCTCGTGGACAGCGTTCAGCAACTTCTCGTTCAACCGCAGCAAGGTGCTCTACCTGCCTAATGACATCACCGAGATCCAGGGCACGCAGTATGGCGACATCTTCCCCGTAGCCCGATTGCATGAATCCTCAACGGGTATTTCGGGCAAGGACTACGTGCGTGACCCCGAGGGCCGTGTCGTCTGTGACGAGAACGGTTATCCCATCATCGACAGCGCCAAGGGTCTCTACATCGGTAACCGCGAGCCCGACTGGCTGCTGGGTCTGGGCAGCACGTTGCGTTACAAGAACGCCACGTTGTCCTTCCTGTTCGATGGTCGCAAGGGCGGTGACGTGGTCAACGTCACTGGCCGCAGCCAGATCACCAACGGCATGAGCAGCCTCTATGACCGCTACCGCAACCGCGAGTACATCATCGACGGTGTGCAGGCCGTGACGGGCCCTGATGGCACGACGACCTATGTCAAGAACACGACGCCCATCGTGCTGGATTCCTATTTCATCAACACCTACTACTCGACAGTGTCCTCCAACTTCATCGAGGACGGTTCCTACATCCGCTTGAGCTATGTGACGCTGAGCTACGACTTCGGCAAGCACTTCAAGCGCACCTGGCCCATCAAGGGCTTGTCGCTCACCGCAACAGGCCGCAACCTCTTGCTGTTGACCAAGTACCGCGGCAATGACCCCGCTGTGCTGGCAGGCACTGGTGGCGGCACGGGCAGCGCGGGTATCGACAACTACAACGTGCCCAGCACGCGCAGTTTCAATTTCACGCTTAAAGCAACATTCTAAATAAGGCCGACAGATTATGAAAAAGATTAAATTTTTAGCATTGCTGATGCTGGTTGGCCTGCTGTCGGTGAGTTGCAACGACATGCTTGACGACAACATCAACCCTGACAGGGGCCATGACATCGAGGCCAAGAACGGCCTGCCTGTGGTCATCTATTATGCCCAGCAGATTGTCTATGACCATAGCGAGTATTATGCCTACTTCTCCCAGATGCTCACCACCGGAGGCAAGAGTTCGGTGGGCGCCTACAGCTACAAGTGCGAGTGGGAGATGTTGACGATGAACCGTCACCCGATGTGGCGCCGCCACTTCTACGATATCGGCGTGAATACCCTCAACCTGATCAATAACTCCAAGGCCATCAATTCGCCCAACTATGAACTGATTGGCCGCACGATTAAGCTGATGTCCACCCAGTTGACGACTGATGCCTTTGGTGACATCCCCCGCAGCCAGGCCTATCAGAGTATTGCACCGACCTATGACACCCAGGCTTCGGTTTACGCCTGGATGATGCAGGAGTGTGACGACCTCATTGCCATGTATGATGACCCTGCGATTGTCAATAATCCCGACAACCAGCCCATCACCGTCAAGGAAGACCGCGTCTATGGCGGTGACCTCGAGAGGTGGAAAGGCCTGGTGTATGCCATCAAGGCCCGCCTGCTGCTGCGCAACATCCCCAATGTGGACCGCAGCCCGGCCATGTGCCAGAAGATTATTGACGCTGCCGATGCTGCCATCAACCAGTGGCGCAAGGGAGAAGTGTTTGACTATCAGGGCAATCGTGAGGCCTGGTTCGGAAACGAGCCGCGTTACTACTGGGACGGTGGCACGGGCACACAGAATGCCGTGTGGAGCGTCGCTCAACCTGTCATCAACTCATGGGAGTCGCGCGGTAACCTCTTGGGCAACGCCATCCCCAGCAAGTTCTTCATGGTTGACCTCATGGGCATCAGCAAGCCCGACAACGAGATGACCTGTGGCATGTTCAATGCCGAGGGCGCTCACGACGGCTTTGCCAACGACCCGCGCTGCGGCCTGCTGATGATTGCACGCACGGGACCTGCCAGTCCGTCGGTGACCAGCGAGCGCATCAAGATGCGTTATCTGGAGAACAACATCGGCATGGGTACGTCCTACAAGATTGCCAACTATCCCAACCTGTACATGGGAGCATATGCCGGCGCTGCCGATGCCTATAACCCCATCTTCACCATGGAGGAACTCTACTTCATCAAGGCCGAGGCTCTCTACTGGATGGGCAACAAGACCGAGGCCTGTGCCCTGGCCAAGGAAGCTACCCAGTGGAATATCCAGCGTCACCTCGACGCCTTCCTGCGCCTCTATCCTAACGAGAACTATAATGCCAACACCGACAACAAGTATCCCGGCAATTCGGTTTCCGGAGGCAAGCCCGGTTACCAGGCTGCCGAGTACTGGAATGGCCAGATTGCAGCCTTCCTCGACAACGAGGACTACTACAAGGGCAAGAATGTGGCCGTGCACAAGGTGACCGACCGTGGCAACAAGCACTGGTTCTTCAATCCCAGCGAGTTCTCGTTGAGCGACCTGATGCAGCAGAAGTACATCGCCATGTATCTGCAACCCGAGCAGTGGACCGACATGCGCCGTTACCACTACAGCAACAACCGCAACCACTACGGCATCGGTGACAACCAGGAAATCGTTTATCCCACCCTGCGCAGGCCCTACAACCTGTATGCGGCCTACTGGATTGACGGCCTGACCGAGGAGCAGAAGGAGAACACGTGGATCCAGCGCATCAACTACGATACCGAGACCGAGGAGAAGTATAACCGCCAGGAGCTCGAGCGACTGGGTGCCTACAAGAACTACAAGTGGCTGCAGGTGCCCATGATCTGGGCCCATGATTATGGTGAAGTCACCTCCCTAACGTCAGAAAATTGATAACAGACCACGAATTTACACAGAGTGTTATATTCTATGTTTATTGGTGAAATTAGCGTAATTCGTAGTTTAAAACTAAAAACTCAATAAGAATATGAAACGATATCAATTATATAGCCTCTTGGCTTTGATGGCTTTGCTGACCACATCGTGCGCAATACATGACCCCTTTGCCGACAACGGGCAGCTGGGACAGGTCTTGCCCACAGTGGACTGGGAACAGGGCTCCACGCTGGTCAAGGCGGGCAACTATGCCACCTTCAAGGGCAAGTACTACACCATCAGCGAGAAGGCCATCGACCACAGCGAGGTGTGGTGCCTGATCAAGCGTGAGCAGGTTGCCACGGCCACGAGTAAGCTGACTACCTCGCTGGCCTATACCAAGAACTACTCGTTGACCGACACCGTGCGCTCCATGCAACGCGTGGCTACCTACCCCCACAGCAAGGCCGTGTGGGACGGTTATGAGTATGTGCTCACCGACAGTTTCCCCACATCGCGCACGCTGGCTCCCGTCAGCTGGGTCAATCCCGAGGAGTGGGATCAGGAGAAGTTTGACAGCTACTATCCCTCGACGTTCCAGCAGGAGTTCAAGGCCTATATGGTCAATGCCTTGACCAAGGACAGCACTTACTACAACGACCTGCGCAACGTCTATATCAAGTACAACTTCCCCATCGAGTTGTTCCAGCAACTCAATGCCCAGTATGGCTTTGAGTTCCCCACCGACACGGTTGCCGACAACAAGTCAGATGCGTGGTACACCACCGACGAGGTGGACCACTACTACTACATCATGGTGGCCGAGGACGGAACAGCCGTCTATCACGAGATTGCCAACGAGAGCGACGCTCCGTCGGGCGTGAACGTGCAGCCGGTTTATCGGTCGGCCTTCTGGCTCTTCTCGCGCTACAGCGACGACACGGGAGGCAAGATCACGACGGTGCGACGCCAGTACATGCCCTATTTCAAGAGCATGCTGGAGACCATTCCCTTCACATCCTGGATTTACAACACGGCAGATAAGGCCTACACGGTGAACTTCAGCCGCAAGTATTCCTTGATGCCCCAGTTCCGCGTGTATGACACCGACGGCAAGATGGGTGTGACTACCGATAACAAGGAAGTAACACTCAACTAAAGTTTAGAGTTTAAAGTTTAGGGTTTAGACTTGGCATCCGCCAGCAAACTAAAGGCTAAAAACTAGAAACTACGGACTAAAAACTTAAAACTTGATAAAAATGAAGACATTCAATAAAATAGCATTCATTTTCATGATGGCGATGATGGTCGTGTCCTGTATCGACAAGACGCCCGACTATGATAACTTCCCTACCAAGGACGTTGACTTCACTTATCGGGTGGACGATGACCGTTATGGACTGGACTTCTATGTGGTCTCGACAGTGGAATTCACCAACACGTCATCCAAGTCGGGACAGGTGAAGTGGGACTTCGGCGACGGCACGACCTCGACCGAGATGAACCCCTCACACAAGTATGACAAGGCGGGCATCTATCAAGTGACCTTGACTGTCGAGGGTGTGGGCAGCCGCACCTATCCATTGCTCATCTATGACATCGCCCCGCTGTTGAGCGTGGTCGAGCAGAGTGCGACCCCTGTGGTCATTAACGATGTGGACGTGAGGCTTGACATCGAGTTGCCCAACCCCGAGAACCTGACCTGCCGATATGTGTGGACCTTCCCCGAGGGCACCCGCGACGCCCAGGGAAACCCGATCACCACCTTCGAGGGCTACAGCCACGAGGATGGCACGATTGACAACCCCGGCAAACTCACCTTCAGCAACATCGGCTCGCAGAAGATCACCCTCCAGACCTGGTTTGACATCAATGGCGAGAATCGTCGTCTGGAGGACAGCTACGTCAATGTCCAGGTGGGTTCCTCGATACCGGCACCCACGTTGTACTATGCCACCCAGGGCGGCAACATCATGGCCGTGAAACTGGTGGACCTCTCACAACTGCCAGCAGGAACCAAGAACCTGCCGTTTGACATGGGCGTGAGCTCGGGCAACATGCCCACCACGCTGGTCTTTGCCACCGAGAAGACCGTGACCGAGACCGATGTCATCGAGCAGGACAACGTCTATATCCTGGATTGCGGTAAGCAGTACTATTACATCAACGACGAGGCCGGCAACCTGGGCGATGGCAAGATCACGGTCATGAGTGCCGACGGTTCGGTCACCAATGTGATGGTCACCAACGTGGGCGGCCCGGCCTTCAACGACCCCTTCCAGGGCTGCACCGATGGTACGGTGCTGTATTACACCGACCGCAATACGGGAATCCGCAGCCTGCCCCTGTCGACGCGAGGTGAGACCGAGCAGACCAACTACGCCAGCACGGCTGGCTACTTTGTGGTCAACAACCAGTTGAGCTACTATGGACAGGGTATCGCCTACGGTGCCATCCACACGGGACTTTATCTCGACCGCACCGGCATGTTCTGGTGGGGCAAGAACTACTCGGGTAACGGCATCTACCGTTTCCGTCCCAGCGATATCGGCAAGACAGGAACGGGTGTGCCTGTTCCGCATCCCATCGTGCTCGAGACGACACAGCCGCGAGCCTTCACCCTTGATGAGGACCTGGGTTACCTCTACGTGTGGATGACCAAGGGCACCACGCCGGGCGTGGGATTCACGCAGTATGCCATCCCGGCCGAGAATGCCACGGTGACCTATGACAAGTACATCAACTTCATCACCATGGAGGCCGACCCGATTAACACGACCGATGCCGAGGGCGTTTACACCACCCAGATGGCTGTGGATGCCCAGACCCACTACGTCTATTTCGGCTTCCGTGCCGCCACGACCGAGAAGACCTACACCACGGGCCTGTATTACTTCAACCCGGCCGATGGCAAGGTCTATAACTTCAATGGTAACAAGGACAAGATCCTGGGCTTGTGCATCAACCCGCGCTTGACCAATCTGTTCTAAGGTGTGTTGCTCATTGGTCCAATTTGTCTAATTAGTGCAATTTGACACAATGAAAAAAAGATTAATTCTGATAGCATTACTGGCGGCGTTTGTCGCCAGTTTTGCCTATAGTGCCCACATGCCGCCCAAGCGTGAGCAGCGAGGCATCTGGATGACGGCCTATCTCAATGACTGGCCCAGCGGTGCTGTCACGACAAGCAATGCGCCCATCGTCCAGAATGCCTGCCGCAAGATGCTCGACACGATGCGTGTCAACCACATCAACGCGGTCTATTACCACGTCAGGGCGATGTGTGACGCGATGTACAATTCGGCCTATGAGCCCTGGTCCAGCTATGTCTCGGGAACGCGAGGCGTGGCACCGGGGTTTGACCCGCTGGAGTTCCTTGTTCAGGAGGCTCACAAGCGCGGCATCGAGGTGTATGCCTGGGTCAACCCCTATCGCTATGGACACGGCGACAACAAGTGGGGCCAAAGCCCGCTCGACTACGTGCACACCCATCCCGAGTGGCTGCTGACGACCAGCTATGAGACGGTGCTCAATCCCGGCATCCCCGAGGTGCGCCAGCGCGTGGTGGACGTGTGCAAGGATATCCTTTTGAAATATGACGTTGACGGACTGGTGTTTGACGATTATTTCTACAATCAGGACAACCCGCCATTTGAACTCGATGCCGACCTGTATAATGCCTACAGGGCGGCTGGCGGCACGATGTCCCAGGGCGACTGGCGTCGCGAGAACGTCAATCAGATGGTCAAGGACGTGAACGACATGGTCAAGACGGTGAAGCCGTGGGTGCGCTTTGGCATCGGGCCCGCTGGCGTGGCTTGCAGCTCGCCGGCCGTGGCCGAGCAGTATGGCGTTGAGCCCAGTCCGGGCAGCGATTGGCAGTATAACCAGATCTACAGCGACCCCATGGCGTGGGTCACGCGCGGCACCATCGATTTCCTGGCACCGCAAGTTTACTGGAAAACGACGGGGACCTTCACCCCTGTGACGACCTGGTGGGGCAAAATAGCTGCCCGTTTCAACCGTCACATCTTCATCAGTCAGTGGGTACCTGATGAGACGGGGTGGACACTTGAGGAGTTTGTCAAGCAGGGCCGTGTGATGCGCGAGGCAATGTCCGCCGGCGGCAATCCCGGCATGGTCTATTTCCGTTACGGCACGTGGCGCAACAAGAGCGAGAAAATCGACGGCAAGGTGCGACAGTTGCGCATCTGGCTCAAGGACAGCCTCTACTCGACAGTGGCGCTGAATCCCGCTCCCGCCTGGCTCCGTCCCGACCAGAGCTACCAGACGGTGACCAACTTGTCCTATAACGACGGCTCCCTCACGTGGGACAGCATCCCCAACGTGCGTTATGTGGTCTATACCATCCCCGATGGGGTGGAGGATAAGGATTTCCACTGCCAGGCTCAGTACATCGAGGGCGTCAGCTACTGGGCTTCCTATACCTTGCCGGTTGCCAAACGCGAGGGCTACCGTTATGCTGTGACCATCCTCGACAGGTGGGAGAACGAGTATGCTCCGGCAACGCCCGGTGCCGTGCCCACCCAGGCCACCAAGCCCGAGCTGGTTTTTCCCGAGCATGGCGCTGAGGTGCCCGAGCTCTCCTTCTTGCAGTGGAGTGGCGATGCGGCGACCTACATGGTGCAGGTCTATCGCGACGAGCAGATGGACTCGCTGGTCGCTCAGGTGGAGGTGGACTCGATGAGCTGCCCCTTGCCCCAGATACCTGGTCTGGTGAGCGGCACCTACTGGTGGCGCGTGGTGGCACGCGGCATCAACCAGTGGGATCATGCGAGCGACCTGCGCAGCTTCACCTTGGGACAGATGCGGATCACCTCTCCGGCTACTGCCGCCACTGCGGTGCCGTTGGAGCCCGTCATCACGTGGACGGCTGGCGCGTCGGGCACTACCTATGTGCTGGAACTGTCCACAACTGCATCAATGAATAACCCTGACACGGTGAGACTCAACGTGCCGCAATGGGCTGTGCCCAAGTATAAACTGGCTGGAGCGACGCCCTATTACGTGCGTGTGACGGCAACCTACGGTGGCGCGACAGTGGTCACGCCCGTCTCGTCATTCACCACGGTCGAGGTCATCCCTCCCGTGCCTTCTTATCTCTTCCCCACCGAGGCCGACACCGTGCTCTATTCCACCGACGTGTTGCGTTTCGAGCCTGTCATGGGGCCTGGGTCGTTGAGGGTGCAGATCAGTGCTTCCGAGACCTTCCCTGCGCGCTCTTCCTACAATGGCACGCTCGAGGGCACCTTTGAGACTCCTCAGTTGGGCACCATCAAGGGTGCCGGGAGACTGGTTGATGGCATGACTTACTATGCCCGCGCCCGCTATGCTTACCGCACCATGGCCACGGGCACCACGGCACAGTACACCGACTATTGCGACGTGCGATCCTTTGTCTATCAGGTGGTGACCGAGGGTGATGTGAATGCCGATGATGAGGTCAACATTGCCGACGTTAACACCTTGATTGACATGATCCTGTCGGGTGGTAACGGGAACCGCCTTGCCGACGTGAATCATGATGGTGAGGTCAATCTCGCCGACGTCAACGCTGTCATCAGCATGATTCTCTTTTAGCCCCTGTGAGATGAAAAATCCTGGATGAGATAAACCAGAATCGACAACGGCAATGAAACGGCTTGCGCTCTTGACATGGTCCCTGATGGTGGCATGGTGTTTCCATGCCACGGCAGGGGTCGTCGGGGAACCTGTCAACCCGCGCGTGAAGCTCACGTTGACCAACCTGCCCATAGTCTGGCTCACGGTGGATGGCACCGTGCAGCATGACGAGAAAATTACCGCTAGGATGAAAATCATCGACAACGGAGCTGGAAGACTCAATTATGCCGACACGGTGGCCCATCCCGGGCAGCGCATCGACTATGAGGGCTACATCGGATTGTCCTATCGCGGCAACTCGTCGTTTGACTACAGCGCCAAGAAGCCTTATTCGTTCCGGCCCTTGAACCGCCCGCTCGAGCAGGGCGGATCCTGGCAGCGTGTGTCCATTCTCGGGATGCCGCGTGACAGCAAGTGGGCCCTGCTGGCACCATACAACGACAAGAGCATGCTGCGCGACATCCTGGCCTTTGAGATCTCCAGGCCATGGATGGAGTATGTGCCCCAGGGCCGCTTCTGCGAGGTGATGTATAACGACGTCTATTACGGCGTTTTTCTCTTGACCGAGGTCGTTTCCAAGGGTAGCAATCGCCTGAACCTGGATGACCCGGGCGAGGAGGGCGATGAGCTCACCGGCGGCTATCTCCTGGAGGTGGACCGCAACGAGGGCACCTGCTACATGTCGAAGTATTATCCCGTCATGAGCAACGGCCAGCCGATTCCCTCAACCAGGCTCTATTATCAGTACAAGATCCCCGATTACGAGGACCTGACACCCGCCCAGCTGCAGTACATCAACGGCAAGCTTGATGAGATGGAGCAGCGGCTGGTTACCTATCATCATCGCGACAAGCAGACGCATGAGTGTTTAGACATCGACGAGATGTCGTTCATCGACTACCAGCTGGCGATGGAAATCGGGCATAATGTCGACGGCTATCGCTTGAGTGGCAAGTTCTTCAAGCGGCGCGATAGCCAGGATCCGCGCTTCAAGATGGTCCTCTGGGACATGAATTTTGCCTATGGCAATGCCGATTACATGGAAGGCTACCGCACCGACACGTGGGTCTATGAAATCAATGACCTGCTACCGCAGCGCCCAACAGCCAACATGGTCCCCGTCTGGTGGTATAAACTCAACACCGACAACTACTATCGCTTGCATCTCAAGCAGCGCTGGGCGCAATACCGTCAGTCCAACCTGCGCATCGACCACCTGATGGCCACCGTCGACTCGCTGGCTCGTGTGCTCACCGTTCGCGGTGCGGAGTCTCGCAACAGTCGCGCCTATCCCACCTGGGGCATCTATGTGTGGCCCAATTATTACGTATCCACGAGTTTTTCCGACGAGATTGCCTATATCAAGCAGTGGCTCATCCGTCGCATCATGTGGATGGACAGGCAATTAGACTATGTCCCCGAGACAGGTCCGGGCGATGTCAACCACGATGGCGAGGTCACTATTGCCGATGTCAATGCCCTGATTGACATTGTCCTGCGAGGAGAGAACCACCATGAATCCGATATCAATGGCGATGGCGAGCTCAACATTGCCGACGTCAACGCCCTTATCGATCTCGTCCTGGATTAGGCAACAGCCACAACCCCACTTGGTTCATCAGACAGTTGCTGTGCCGCCAAAACACATGAAACTGAATCTCATGCCGCCCTAAGCCGCTAAACTTTTTGTCTTCAGGCACTTCACATCGTCATTGAAGAGATGTATTCTGTTACCACCAGACAACACCGGCAATAATAATTGTTGTCCATGTTGTTGTTCAGTTTGTTTGAAAAAAAGGAGCGAAGGTTTTGGCCGCGAAGGTTTTGGCGCTTTTTTTGAAAGAATTGCTGTATTGGGTTTTGAGTATAGGGATTTTTTTTGTTACTTTGCTAGGTTAAAGGATATGAAATCAGAAGAATTTATATAACTAATTAAAAACCAAATGATTATGAAAAAATCTTTACTCTTTGCTCTGATGCTTTCTTGGGCCGCTCTCAGCGCATGGGCCGTCACCGATGGTGTCGCCTATGAGCGCGTTAACGGCATCGGTATCAAGAATGTGTGGATTCAGGATCGAGCCCACACCCCCGAGGTGTGGTCCAGCCAACCCTATTGCAACACCAGCGCCCGTACGGCGGTGATGAAGGATGGTTATATCTATATCGCCCGTTCTAACGCCAACACGGTGATCCAAGGCACCGACACGCTCTCCCAGAGTGTCATCTACAAGCTGGATGCTGCCACGGGTCAACTGATCAAGGAATTGCCGTTGACGCTCGACGGCAACATCTACGGTGGCGCTGTCTTGAGCAGCAACACGGTGGGCATGGATAACTTCGGCCACCTCTATATGGCACCCTACTCGAGTGAACTGGCAACGACGCAGCCCGTCTATCTGGTTGACAAGGAGACCGGCGAACTTACCCTGATGGGACAGCTCGACAAGGGTGATGCCCTGCAGCGCTGTGACTACATCGACGTGATGGGCGACATCACACGCGAGCAGGCCGAGTGCAACATCATGACGGTGGGCGCCAGCTCGGAGTACATCTACCGCTGGCATGCCGAGCAGGGTGAAGATTGGGAAGGTGGTTTTGAGGGCGACCCCTATCTGGCCATCCTCGATTTCTATCCCGAGACGGTGACCCAGTGGGGCTATGCTCCTGTGGCCAAGATGGTGCTCAATGGCGAGGACGACTACAGCGGCTCGCTATTCTATATCGACGGCTTCCAGTCATCACCCATCCTGTATGACGTGACGGGCACAATGGTGGAGAACTTCGAGAATGTGGATCCCGACTTCTGGCCGATGGACGTGGGGGCTAACGGCGTGTGTGAGTTCACGCTTGATGGCCGCAACTTCATCGTTTATGTGGCTGCACAGTACACTGGCTATGATGAAAAGACCCAGCAGAATAAGGCCTGTCAGGTTTACATCTGCGAGCTGGGCGAGGAGATGTCCCTCTCGGGTATGCAGCGCTACTGGATGGTGCCTGATCAGCTGGGTACCGTGAGCGATGGCGGCACACGTGTGCAGAGCATGAATGTTGAGTATGGCACCGATGCCGAGGGCAATGAGGAAATCACGCTCTTCATCTTCAAGTGCTACAACGGTATGGCCGTCTATAAGATCGGTACAGGCGTGACAGGCGACGAGCCCGGACCTGGCAAGGTGGGTGACGTGAACGGTGACGGCGAGATCAACATTGCCGATGTCAACGCCTTGATCGACATGATCCTGAATGCTCGCACCAGCGCGGCTGCCGATGTGAATCATGATGCCGAGGTGAACATTGCCGATGTGAATACCCTCATCAACATGATCTTGAACAATTAATCAATTCACATGAGATGTCACGCTAAGCCGCCAAACGGCTTAGCGTGAGATTTTTATAACTCTAAATCTTATTGAAAATGAAAAAATCGTTACTTCTTTTTATTGCGTTATTTTCGGTGGCTTTCAGCGCCGTTGCGATTACCGACGGGCAGACCTATGAGCCGGTGAACGGCATCAAGATCGTCAACAAGTGGATCTTTGACCGTGTGCACAGTGGCACGGACTACACGGGCAATGACATCTGTAACCAGCGCGCCCGAACAGCGACGATGGACCAGGGCATCATCTACGTGGCCCGCAGCGAGGAGCGTGCCGTCATTGTGGGCAACGACACGATTTCACAGTCGGTCATCCATCGATTCTCGGCCGAGGATGGCAGCCAACTCGAGGACTTGCCCCTCTACCTCGACGGTCAGCCCTATGGCCGCTTCCTGGGTGTGGCCAGTATCGGCAAGGACAACTTCCACCACATCTGGGTAGCCCCCATGACGAGCACCGCACAGCAGTATGTGCCCGTCTATCTGGTGAACACCGAGACGGGTGAACTCACCCTCGTGGTGGAACTGGACAAGGGCGATGCCCCACAGCGCACCGACTACCTCGATGTCATGGGTGACATCACGCTAGAGCAGGCCGAGTGCAACATCATGACGGTGTCGGGCTCCACGGCCGACCCCGGATTCCCCACCTTGTACCGCATGCACGCCGACCAGGGCGGGGAGTGGGAAGGTGGCTTTGACGGCGACCCCTACATGGACGTCATCAATTTCTATCCCGAGACCAAGACAGGCTTTTCACTGGCTCCGGTGATCAAGATGATTGAAGGCCCTGACGAGGAGTCGCGTTACAGCGGTGAGATGTTCTATATCGACTGCTTTGACACCGCTCCCGTGGTTTATGACTTCTCGGGTTCTGTCATCGACTCGTTTGAGAGCACCGATCCCACCTTGTGGCCCCAGTCACAGCCTAACGGCTGCATTGAGTTCAAACTGGAGGGACGCAATTTCTTGGTGTATGTCAACGCCGACATGAATGGCAATGGCCACGGCTGCCAGGCCAACATCTGTGAGCTGGGCGACGGCATGTCGCTGGGCGATATGACCAAGTACTGGACCATTCCTGCCGACAGTCTGGGCAAGGTCAACGACAGCGGCCTGCGCGTGCATTGCTTCGCTGTGGAGTATGGCACCGATGCCCAGGGCAATGAGGAGGTGACTCTGCTCACCTTCAAGGCCTATAACGGTATGGCTATCTACAAGATTGGCACCCATGTCGATGAGGGCCAGCCCCAGCCTGGCAAAACCGGCGATGTGAATGGTGATGGTGAGGTCAACATTGCCGACGTCAATGCCCTGATTGACATGATTCTGAAGAGCAGGACAGCGCCACAGGCCGATGTGAACGGCGATGGCGAGGTCAATATCGCCGACGTGAATGCTTTGATTGACAGGATTCTGCGGTCATGAACAGGCATTTGATTCTCTCAGCCTTGCTGGTCTTGTTGCTGGGGGCAGGGACAGGGCAGGCCCGGGACCAGTGGGTCATCGGTGACAAAGCCTATGAGGTGGACACGCTCGTCTTTCCCCATCTGGTGGGGCCGGGCGTGACCGCCGCCAAATATGACATCCCGGCGCTGCCGCTCAAGGTGAGTGTTACCGAGATGGATCTGACCAACCCCTACATCGTGATGGAAACCTGCCTGGGCGGCGAGAAATCGGTGGCCTGTGAGACTCCGGTCAACATGGCGTCGCGCAACACCAGGCCGGGACATGAGGTGGTGGCCGCTGTCAACGGTGACTTCTTCATGACCTCGCCCACCAACGAGGTGGGACTCCCGTTGAGCGGACAGGTGCGCAATGGCGAACTGGTGCTCAGTGGCCACAACCGGGCGTGCCTCGCGCTTGACGAGAACAACCACCCGTTCATTGACCGACTGACGTTTACTGGCCGTGTGACAGGCGGTGAGCATTCGTTCGCGTTGAACTTGGTGAACCGCATGCGCTATGCCTATGAGAACATAGCGGCCAACCAGTCGTTCCTCTTCACGCGCAGCTATGGCCCGGTGACCTATGACGGGTCCAACTCGGGCAAGATGGTGCTGCTGCGACCTGCCGAGGGGGAGTTCCGCTGGCTGGCCAACGGAGTGGAGCATTGTGTGATAGAGGAAATCTTTGATGCCCAGGGCGCGGCCTCTATCCCCGATGACAAGGCCATCTTGTGGCTGAAGGGCACCTATGCCAACCAGACCGAGTGGATGAGCGTGGGGGACGTGCTGGACATCAGTTTCAAGTTCACGCTCAACAATGGTCCGCAGGACGTCAACATTCACCAGCTCATTGGCGGCAGTAACCACATCATCATGCAGAACGGTCAGTTCATGGAGGACTGGGCCGAGCGCCATCCCCGCACAGCCATCGGCTTTAATGCCGATAGCACACGCCTGTATTTTGTCGTGGTCGATGGGCGCCACATGACGTCGGTGGGCGTGACGTTGCTGGAGATGAAAGGCATCTTCGACGCCTTGGGGGCCGTCAATGCTGTTAATCTGGACGGCGGTGGCTCATCGTGCATGGTGGTCAATGACGAGGTGTTGAATCATCCCAGCGACGGACCCGTGCGCGCCGTGGGCAATGGTTGCCTGCTGGTGTCGGTGGCTCCCGAGGACGACGAGATCGGCATCATCAGCTTTGAGCCTCGCTGCTACAACCTGTCGATTTCGGCGACTACGTCATTCGACATGTGGGGATACAACCAGTATGGCGTGTTAAAGACGCGCGACCTGCAGGGCTGCACCTTCACGTGTGACCCCGAGGTGGGTTCCTTTGATGATGAGGGTTATTTCCATGCCGTTTCCACACCTGCTGTGGGCAATCTCTATGCGACCTATAACGGCATCACCACTACCCAACCCGTGACCATCATGGAGGCACAGTGGCAACTGGTGAGCGACAGCGTGGTGATAGACCGTTTTCATCCTTATGCCATCAATATCAACGGTATCAGCGGCTACGGCCTGGATAAAGTGGACCCTTCGGTAGTGGCCTGGGCTTCGTCAGATGAAAACGTCTGCTCGGTCGATGGCAATGGGGTGATTACCGCTGTGGCCGACGGACAGACCTTTGTGGGTTCAAGCCACCCGTTGCTGGCCGACTCACTACTGGTCAGGGTCGAGAATCCCAAGGCCCGTGTCACCACTGTCGAGAATGCGCCCATCGACCCCGGAACCTGGTCTATCGCTCAGAGCGGCGGCAAGGACCGCGTGGTCACGGCGATGGACAACGGCATGAAGATTGACTTCACGGGCGCTTCCTCGCGCAACCCTTACATCAAAATCAGCAAGGCGGTGCAGATGTGGGGTGTCCCCGATACCTTGCGCTTGCGCATGAGGCCAGGCAACCTCCAGCTCAAACTGGTGAAAATCATGATAGAGACTGCCTTCGGTGAACGCGTCACTGCCGAGTGCCCTATTGAGGGTGTCGTCGGGGACGAGATTACCGTCAACGTCCCTGTGAGCGACGTGTGTGATGCCGGCGACATGGGCAGCTACCCCTTGCACCTGGTGTATTACTACATCACCTATAGCACTGTCAACGTCGGGGAGCAGTACAGTCTCGAGATTCCTGGCATGGAACTTGTATATGCCTCTATGCCGCCCGATGTGCAGCCTGCCACGCCTGATGTGAACCTGGACGGAGAAGTCAACATCGCCGACGTCAATGCGCTCATCGACATGGTCCTGTCGGGACGCGTGGCGAGCCTGGGCGATGTGAACGGTGACGGCGAGGTAAATATCGCCGACGTCAACGCACTGATTGCCTTGATACTGAGTTAAATGTTTTAATATAACCTAACCATTTAATCACTTCAAGACGATGAAAAGGATAACATTGACCATTATGATTGTCTGCGGTGCCCTGGCGATGGTGGCACAGGATGCCTTCCTTGTGAAATATAAAGGCGCCAAGCCTAACATTAGAGACTTTGCGCGGGCTTATATCGACCACATGTGCACTCCCTGTGATGACGAGGAAGAAGATGAGTGCTGCCGAGAGGGTCTGTCCCTGTTCGAAAACCTGGAAGAAGCTATCCAGAACCAAGACAAGGGACTGCCGCTCGACGAGAACGAGACGCTCACCATCGATGTGAAAAACGGTTATTTGCTCTATGAGATAAGGCGTGATGACTCTGACTTGCTCTCGCGGTTAGAGATGTGCTACTGGAACGAGCCCGACGGCAAGCACAAACTCTTTGCCATCAACCGATGGTCATATAGTGACGGCAAGCCGCTCTTAGGGCAGTATGACGCATTTATCTTCTACCGCTATGATAATGCCAAGAAAAGGATGGAAGGATGTGACCCTCCCGGCTTTGACATGGAGTATATGAACAAAAGCTATGCCCTGCCGCGCAAGGGCAAGGACATCGTTGTCACAACATGGAATGAAAACGGCACGAAGACACAGCAGACGCTGAAGTGGAACGGCAAACGGTTCAGTTACTGAATCACATCGTCCAACCCCGAAAACGAATCAGCCCACCCATCCCGGGTGGGCTTTTTGGGTGCCGACAGGGCAGTCAGAAACCTCTCCCGATGACCGAAAAAATCCTGAAACAGTTGTGAAAATCAATCATCATCAGTAATTTTGTGGTTCATATGAACCGAAATGTGATGAAACGAGAAGATTTTATGGTGGAGGTGTGTGCTAACGGGGTTGAATCCTGCTTGGCTGCACAAGAGGGTGGGGCCGACCGTGTGGAATTGTGCGCCGGCATACCCGAGGGCGGCACGACGCCCAGTTATGGCGAGATCAAGGTGGCCCGGAGCGTGCTGACCACCACGCGCCTGCATGTCATCATCCGACCTCGTGGAGGTGATTTCCTCTACAGCGACCTGGAGGTGGAGCGCATGGCGGCCGACATCGCCGTGTGCCGCGAACTTGGCGTGGACGGAGTCGTTTTCGGCTGCCTGAGGGCCGATGGGACTATCGATGAGGAGAAAAACCGTTACCTGATGGAATGTGCTCGTGGTATGAGCGTGACCATGCACCGAGCCTTTGACCGCACGGCCGACCCAGAGCAGGCTTTGGAGGCCATTATCGCACTGGGCTTCGACCGCATTCTCACTTCCGGACAGCAGCCTAAGGCCATCCAGGGTGCTGACCTGCTGGCCCGACTCAACCGCCAGGCTGCCGGGCGCATCATCCTGATGGCTGGCAGTGGCGTGACCGAACAGAATATCCGCGAGCTGCGCGAGACGACGGGCCTGAATGAGTTCCACTTCTCGGGACGTGAGCCTGTTGCCAGCGCGATGCAATATGTCAATCCCAACCTCTACATGGGGCGTCCGGGCGCCAACGAGGCCTGCCTCGACTACACCACGGTTCGCCGTGTCAAGGAAACCATCGCCCAGCTACTCTCTTGATTGAGTGACGGCGAGAAGATGATAGCAAATTATTAAAATATTGATTATGAAGAGAATACTTTTTATCACGGCCATCTTGATGGCAACAGTGAGTGGCCTGAAGGCCGCACCCGTCGATGTGAACGGTGCCCGTCAAGTCGCCGACAGGTTTTTCTCAACGATGAAACCTCGGCTTTCGGCCGGTGCTGGCCAGTCGGCTACCCACCTTGCTTATACCGCCGCCCATGACCGTTTTTATGTCTTTAATCATGGCACTGAAGGTGGCTTTGTGGTTGTCGCTGGCGATGACCGTCTGCCACAGGTGCTGGGCTATGGCGACAAGGGCGATTTCGCGCCGGCTGAGTTGCCGCCCTCAGTCAAGTACTGGATGGATGCGATGGACAGGCAGATCGCTTTCTTGCAGGCCCATCCCGAGGTGGCAGCCCATCAACCTGCCAAGCGAGTGCATCCTGTGGCGCCGCTGATGACCACACGCTGGGACCAAGAGAGTCCCTATAATGACTTATGCCCCACCTATACCGATGCCAATGGCAACACCAACCGTGCTGTGACGGGATGTGTCGCCACGGCCACGGCCCAAGTGATGAACTATCACCAGTGGCCTCCTGTGGGCACCGGCAGCCATTCCTATCATTGTAATGTGAACGACATGACGCCCACCGACCTGAGTGCCGACTTCAGCCAGTCGGTCTATCGATGGGATCTGATGTTGGACACCTACGACAACAACAGCAGCCCTGAGTCGTGTGAAGCCGTTGCCAAGCTGATGTCTGACGTAGGCATCTCGGTGGATATGGGTTACGGTAGTTCCAGCGGAGCCCGGGAGTCGGCCGCCATGAGGGCGTTGCATCGTTACTTCGGCTATAGTGACAGGAGCTATCTGCTCAATCGGGACTTTTTTGGCGCCCAGGAATGGGACCAGCTCCTGGTCGATGAGATCACTGCAGGCCGTCCGATCATCTATTGCGGCTACGACTTCTCGGATGACGGCGGTGGCCATGCCTTTGTGCTTGATGGTGTTGATGCCAATGGTTATTTTCATGTCAACTGGGGATGGGGTGGACACTATGACGGCTATTTTGTGGTCTCGGCACTCGCGCCGAGGTCAGGTATGAATTTCAAGTACATGCAGGACGGCATGTTCGGTGTCATTCCTGAACCGCAGGCCGATGCCGTGGAAGACTTCATCTACGTTTATTCCACCCTGGAGGCTCAGACCTCGTCGGCTCCCCTGGGCAACGAGATCAGGCTGGAAATAGAAGATGTTTACGTCCAGGGCAATATGTCGGACACCACAGGCTATGACATCATCAACAACCGCAGGCGTTACTATACCATCATTCCGCTCTCGTTGGGTCTCGTGGATCACAATGGCACGGAGCTCCAGAACGATCGTCTGGACTATAAGTGTTATCTGGATGATTACTGGTCTTCGACAGTGTCGGAGTTCCGCCTCAACCTGCCTTCTGACCTTGAGGAGGGTGAGTATAAGCTCAAGTTGACCTATTCGGTGGATGGTGGTGCTCACTATGACCGTCAGGCCTATGGCCCAGGAAGCAAAGAAACCCACCTGAGCATGGTGGTGACTGGTGATACCGCCTATCTGTCATACCCTTTCCTGTCTAACTATTACAGCGCCGATTCATTTGACCTGCCCCAGACAATCACGTCCAATCAGCCCTTTGACGTGGACGTGACCGTTTCCTATCCCTCGTGGTCCGAATCTAGTGTGGGCCCAATGGGTAATATCTACCTGGCGGTGTTGAAGGATGGTGTTGAGGTGTCGACCAGTGAACTGTATGAAGTGCAACTGCCCGGCAATACCCCGACGACTTGTCACATGCAGTTGACCGCTCCAGCCCAGTGGGGACACTATGTCTTGATGCTGAAAGATGAGAGCGGCAATTGCATCAGGAAGTTGGACGGCTGGTTCCCGGCCGATGAGGACGAGTCATGTGCCCCGATCTTCGTTATGCCGCCCTGCAAAGCCCTGACCGAGGATTTTGAGTCCATGACGGCCAACAGCAGCACGAGTGACAAGAACGTGCAGGGACAGTTCACCACGTGGAACTTCAGCAAGAGCGGTGTGCGAGCACCCGGCGAGGGCCGCTGCAACGGCACCAATTCGGTGATGATGAAGAAGGCCAGCACATTCTACAATAACCAGCCTCTTGCCTATAACATGATCATGGCCCAGGCGACCTTCTTCAACCAGTCGGGCTCAGCAGCTAAATATACGCTGGAATATTCGTTTGACGATGGCGCCTCCTGGCAGAAGGCCACCACGATCGATAATGAGTCCGCTATCA
The DNA here is from genome assembly GCA_045114435.1 of Sodaliphilus sp. GTDB lineage: Bacteria > Bacteroidota > Bacteroidia > Bacteroidales > Muribaculaceae > Sodaliphilus. The sequence goes on along the minus strand of JBGUKK010000073.1, from coordinate 23,783 downwards.
TGGTGCCCGAGAAGAGTGTGGTCACCGGCAGGTGGATCCTCAATATCACGGCTGGTCGTCCTGCCATCTTCCGTGTCGCCATGATTGCCGGCACGGCAGCGACCTATGTTGATGACTTTATCCTCTACTACTCCGATTCGATGGGTGATGTCAACTATGATGGCGAACTCAGCATCGCCGATGTCAACCTTGTCATCAACATGATTCTGAATGGTGGTACTGTTGCTGCCGCCGATGTCAATGGCGACGGTGAGGTGGGTATTGCCGACGTCAATGCCCTCATTGACCTCATCTTGGCCAAGTAGTCTTGATTGGCAGGCGATGCCTGTTGGCACACATGAGTAATTGAATACCATGACCTTTCTGAAGGGCCTTCGCACGCTTGTTTCTGAATAGTAAGTAAGCGGGCAAGGACAGATTGATGATGATCATCATTCTTGTCCTTGCCCGCTTTTCCTGTCCCTTAATGCTGGCGATTGAGGAGGGTGAGAGCTGTGGAGACGGCTTGGTCGGGGGTGACCCAGGTGATGGAGGGGTCGCGGCGGTACCAGGTGAGCTGTTTCTTGGCATAGACCCGGGTGTTTTTCTTCATCCGCTCGATGGCTGTGTGGCGGTCCATGGTACCGTCGAAGATGGCGAACATCTCTTTCATGCCCACGGTGTTGAGCGAGTTGAGGTGTCGCAGGTGATAGACGCTCCTGGCCTCTTGTTCCAGTCCGGCCTCAATCATGCGGTCCACTCGGCTGTTGATGCGCGCGAACAGCTGCTCGCGGTCGATGTTGAGGGCCAGTTTGATGATCTTGAAGTCGCGAGACTTGGCGGTGCCGGTGCGCAACGTGGAGTAGGGGACACCGGCCTGCCGGCAGATCTCCACACCGTGGCACACGCGGCTGGTGTTCTTGCGGTCGATGGTCGCGGCATATTGCGGGTCGAGCTGCTCCAGTTCCTCCACCAGGCTTTCGAGCCCCTCGCGCTGCAGCTTCTCCTTGACGGCGCCTCGCACCTCGGGGGTGATGTCAGGCAGCTGGTCAATGCCCTGGCAGACGGCATCGACATAGAGCATCGATCCACCACACATCACGGCATAGTCGCCCTGCCGCCACAGTGAGGGCAGCAACTGGAGCACATCGTTTTCAAATTGTGCCGCATTGTAGCTCTCTTCCAGGTCCTTAAAGGCAACAAAATGGTGTCGTGCCGCGGCCTGCTCCTCGGCTGTCGGGGCGGCGGTACAGATGGGTATGCCACGATATATTTGGCGTGAGTCGGCATTGATGATGTCACAATGCAGTTGCTGCGCCAGTTTGATAGCCGCAGCCGTTTTGCCCACGCCTGTGGGCCCCGTGATGACAATCAATGTCATATTTCAGCTTTTAGTGTGAGGAGAATTCTCATTGTGATACTGGCTCATGAATGAGGAGGTCAGTCCCAGCGGTGCTTTGTTGTTGTCTTTTTTCTTCTTCTGGCTCTTGTGCAACGGGTTGGGCTGATGAAGCACAAACTCGCAGTAGTAGGAGATGATGAGCGTCGTCAACGGCAGGCCGATGATCAGGCCGATGAATCCCATCACATAGACCCACAACGACAAGGACAGGAAGATGATGGCGGGATTCAGGCCCATCTGGTTCTTCATGATGGTGGGGATGAGCACCATGTCCTGGATGATCTGGCAGATGATGTAGGCAAGGATGACCCAGCCGAACATCACCCAGAAGCTGCCACCGGTGGCTGCCGTTGCCACCAGGCACAGGAAGGCGGCGATGGGGATGGAGATGAGTTGCAGGTAGGGCACCATGTTGAGCAATCCCACAAACATGCCGAAGGCAATCGCCATGGGCAGACCGATGATGTAGAACTCGATGGCGAAAATCACGCCCACGAAGAAGGAGACGGCGGCCTGACCGCGGAAGTAGCGGCTCATCGTGTCGGCCACGTCGCCAAAGATGCGCAACGCCATGCGGCGGTATTTGGAAGGAATCGCTGTCTTGAAGGCTCTCGACAACTTGTTGAAATCGAGCAGGATGAAGAACATGTACAACAGCACGATGAACCAGGAGACGATGCTGAAGATGACACTCATCGTGCCTCCCACTACCGACCACGCTCCTGATGCCGCCTTGTTGATGATTTCCATCCATTGCTGCTTGGAGAAGATCTCGTTGAGCTTCTCAACATCGATGTAACGCTGGATGAAGTCGTTGACTTCGGCAGGGATATAGGGCACGTTGAGCGAGGAGCGCGCGTAGGCGGCAAGCTGCTTAGACATCGCGCCAAACTCATCTATCAGGTAGGGAATGACAAGCCAGCACAAGCCTGTAATCACCGCGATGACGACGAGCAGTGCCAGCACGACGGCAATGCCGCGCGCCTTGATGTGCGCCTTGCGTTGCAGCCACTCGACCAGCGGCTCGATGATGTAAGCAAGGATAAATCCCACGACAAACGGCATCAGCACTGGGCTCAAGTAGTTGATGAGCCACACACCGATGCCCACGCTGATGACGGTCAGCACCAGCCTAACCACGCGGTCCAGGTCATATTTCTTCTGTTCTGTCTGTGCCATTGTTTTCTTAGGTTTTAAGCGTGAGGAAATGACTTCTAACTCCTGATTTCTAACTCCACGGGGCAGTGGTCGCTTCCGAATATCCCGGTGTGGATTTTGGCATCTGCCAGCCGGTCCTTCAAGCGGTCGCTCACCAGGAAGTAATCGATGCGCCAGCCGGCGTTCTTCTCGCGTGCCTTGAAGCGGTAGCTCCACCACGAGTACACGTCGGTCACGTCGGGGTTGAAGAAGCGCCAGGTGTCGATGAATCCCGAGGCGAGCAACTCGGTCATCTTCTCGCGTTCCTCATCGGTGAAGCCGGCGTTCTTGCGGTTGGTCTTGGGGTTCTTCAGGTCGATCTCCTGATGGGCCACGTTGAGGTCGCCGCACACGATGACGGGTTTCTTCTTGTCCAGCGCCAGCAGATAGGCACGGAAGTCGTCTTCCCACCTCATGCGGTAGTCGAGACGGCGCAGGCCGTCTTGGCTGTTGGGCGTGTAGCAGGTGACGAGGAAGAAGTCGGGCATTTCCAGGGTGATGACACGCCCCTCGTGGTCGTGCTCCTCGATGCCGATGCCACAGGTCACGCTCAGCGGCTCATGGCGGCTGTAGATGGCAGTGCCCGAGTAGCCTTTCTTCTCGGCATAGTTCCAATAGGAGTGGTAGCCATCAAATTGCAGATCGAGTTGACCCTGCTGCATCTTGGTCTCCTGCAGGCAGAAGAAATCGGCGTCCAGCTCCTTGAAGATGTCGCTGAAACCCTTGCCTGCCACGGCCCTCAGGCCGTTCACGTTCCACGATATGAATTTCATTGTAGTATGCTTAAGTGTTGAACTGTCGTTGGATGGGATCATATGAGATACCGGCTCTGCCCAGTTCGGTGAGCAGTGAAATCATGTTGATGCCAGCGCTGGCGCACAATGTCTCAAGGTCCATGTTGTTGGCCTTGAGCATCATGTTGATGTACTGTGACTTCATGAAAGGGTCCGACGGTAAAATCATAATGACTTGCTTTCAGATAGATTCTAATCTGCAAATATACTGCATTTCTCGTGTCTAATGGCCATTATGGCTGAAAAAAGATGTAATTTTGTGGTGATGAATGACAAATTCCATCTGTTGGGCGAAGAAGCGGCTGCTGTGACCTTGCCGTCTCAATTCACATGCCCGTTCTGCTATGAGCCGCATCCGCTGGCGCTAATGGCGGTCGAGCGCGTGCAGCGCTATGTCGCCTCTCGTGATGATTGGGCCGACGAGATGGGTGCCGGCAAGATGCTGGGCGTGCTTGTGGCACGGGACGAGCTGGGGCGGTTGGGATTTCTTGCGGCATTCTCGGGTAATCTGGCGGGCAGTGTCAGGCACGACTTCTTCGTGCCGCCGGTCTATGACTTGCTGGATCCCCAGGGCGAGTTCAAGCGTGGCGAGGCCCAGATCACTGCCATCAATCATGAGGTGACGCGGCTGGAACAATCGCCCGACCTGGATGCGCTGTTGCAGCGTGAAGGGGCTGCGAGGCAGCTGATGGCCGACGAGGTGGCCAATTTCAAGTCCTTGATGGCCAGGCACAAGCGACAACGTGATCAGCGTCGACAGGCGGGCCCGCTCACCGCTGCCGAGGGCGAAGCGCTGCTGAACGAGAGCCGATATGAGAAAGCCGAGCTCCGGCGCATCCGCCATCGTCACGAGGCGGTGTTGCAGGCCATCGGCGAGGAGAAGGAAGCTTTTCATCACCGCATTACCCAACTGAAAAACCGTCGCAAGGCGATGAGTGAGGCCTTACAGGAGCGGATTTTCCGTCTGTTTGTCGTGAGCAATGCCCGTGGCGAGCGTCGCGACCTGGTCGAGGTGTTCAAGCCCTTGGGCACCTTGCCGCCAGCCGGGGCCGGTGAGTGCTGCGCACCGCGCTTGCTCAACTATGCCTACAGCCAGGGCCTTCAACCCGTCTGCATGGCAGAGTTCTGGTGGGGGGCGTCGCCCGTCGGCGAGGTGCGGCATCATGGTCATTTCTACCCCGCTTGCCGCAGCAAGTGCAAGCCCATCCTCGATTTCATGCTTCAAGGGCTTGATGTGGAGGAGAACCCGCTGGGGCAGCCGCTGGAGGCGACATTACTCGACGAGGTGTACGACGACCAGTGGCTGACGGTTCTCAACAAGCCATCGGGAATGCTCACTGTGCCGGGCAAGTTGCTGGAAGACAGCCTGCTGACCAGATACCGTGAGGCGCACCCCGAGGCCCAAGGCCCCATGGTGGTCCATCGGCTGGATCAGGAGACATCGGGCCTGGTCGTGTTTGCCAAGGACAAGGTGACCCACAAGGCGTTGCAGCAGCAGTTTGAGCGTCACACCATCGTCAAGCGCTACATCGCTTTGCTTGATGGCCTCGTGTCCGATGATGAGGGCGTGATCGACCTGCCCCTACGTCCCGATGTTGATGACCGTCCGCGACAGCGCGTGGATGATGAGCACGGCAAGCCTGCGGTGACACGTTACCGCGTGCTGGAGCGTGCTGGAGGCATGACGCGTGTTGCCCTCGAGCCACTCACCGGGCGCACTCATCAACTGCGAGTTCATGCCTCTCATCCCCGTGGCTTGAACTGCCCGATTGTCGGCGACCGCCTCTACGGCAAGGCTTCCACACGCTTGATGCTGCATGCGCAGTCTCTCACCTTCTGCCACCCTGCATCGGGGCGGGTGATGACTGTGGAATGTCCGTCTCAAGGCTTTAGCTTGTAGATGTTAGCAAAATTAGCTGCTGGGAGTTATGTCCTAAAAGCTAAAAGCTGAAAATATTTACATTTTTTTTGATATATGCGTGTTTTAGTCAAAAAGACTGAAACAATGCTAATTGTTTTCAAAATCAAATCAAAACATTTTGAAGTTTGCAATTGTAACTTTATATTTGCGCATCCAAATGACTGGATTCAGTCAATGGTCACAGGTCTTTACTTAATTTAAATAGCCTATGCTCAAACAATTACGCTTTGGATTATTGACATTATTGGCGTTAGTGGCTGTGTTGCCGATGGCAGCACAGGTGCGTCATGTGAAGACCGTCAACCCCATGACCAAACAGGCCTACAGCGAGGTCTATGAGGTGGACTATGTGGACATCCAGCCTCAATTCCCCGGTGGTGAGCGTGGCTTGATCAACTTTGTCAACAAGACGCGCGTGTACCCCTACAATGCCTATAAGCATCGTGTTGAGGGACGTGTACTGTGCAGCTTCATTGTCGGCACCGATGGCCGTGTGACCGACGTCCGTGTCGTTCGCGGGGCCAGCGACGAGAGCCTCAACCGTGAAGCCGTGCGTGTCATTGGCAAGATGCCGCGCTGGAGCGTTGGCAAGGTGGAGGGGCATGCCGTCCCGGTGAGGGTGGTGATGCCCATCAACTTCAGGTTATAGTGACCAGTGGGCAGGAATAACATGTTACAGGCGTCGGTTGGCTTCAGCCATCTGGCGCTTGATGTTTTTTGTTTCTTCATTATATTTGAGCGGTTAGATTTTTTAATGGGGCTGATAGTCAGTTTTCTTCGTATTTTGTTGCTGAATGAGTATCTTTTCATTACTTTTGCGCCGCCAACGGGATTTGATGACCTTATGAGTACTCCTGTCCCCCTATGGATTTGGATTATTAATAAGATGAATGTAGATTAACCTGACAATAACCTGACATATTACTTTTTATTACTAACTATAACTCTTTTTTGATTATGAAAAAAATCTTCTTATTGGCTTCACTGGTGATGGCTTCGTTGCAACTCACCGCCGCCAATGTGGACCTGGTATCTGCCCAGCAGACTGCTCAACGTTTCCTGATGAGCCAGACCGCCAAGGGGCGTTTCATGACCTCAGCCCCCAGCATCAAGTGGACTCACGAGGTGAAGAGCGAGACTGTCCTCGGCAGGACGGCTTACTACGTGGTGAATACCGACGGTGGCTATGTCATCGTTGCCGGTGACGATCGTGCCCGCACGGTGCTTGCCTATGGTGACGGCGCACTCGAGGACATGAACAACATCCCCGAGAACATGCAGTTCTTCCTGGATATGTACAAGGCCGAGATGGATTACTTCCTGGCTCATCCCGACCAGGCCATCAGAGTCCGTAACGCCAACCTCGGTCAGTCCGTGCAGCCGTTGTTGTCGACCCTGTGGCAGCAGGGCAGCAACAATGGCCGTTCTCCCTACAACAGGTTGTGCCCCAAGGATGGCGGAAGCACCTGTCTCGTGGGATGTGCCGCTGTTTCGCTGGCTCAGGTGATGAAATTCTGGGAGTATCCCGCAAGCTCTCCCGCCCTTCCCGCCTACACGGGTGACAGAGGCGTGTATGTGCCCGCTCTGCAGCCTTACACCTTCGACTGGTCCAACATGCTCAACTCCTACAAGAACGAGAACTGGACCGAGGCCCAGCGCGATGCTATCGCTAACCTGATGCGCTACGTCGGCCAGGCCGAGTTTATGGATTATAATCCCCAGATGAGTGGTGCCGATGAGGAGCAGATGCTGATGGCCCTCAGGCTCTTCGGCTACGATGCTGGTGCTCACTATGTGCTCAAGAATGACTATGACAAGGCGATGACCGAGCTCTACAACGATGATGAATGGACAACCATGATGCAGACCGAGTTGATCGAGGGACGTCCCCTGATGTACTGCGCCTACTCGGCAACCTATTCAGGTGATAGCTTCTATGGTCATGCCTTTAATGTCGATGGCTACAACGCTGATGATGACACCTATCATGTGAACTTTGGACAGAGCGAGGATAGGAACGGCTGGTATGCCTTCAACGCCTTCGGCTACGGTATCACAATTTACAAGTACTTCCAGCTGATGTTCCTCGACGTGAAGCCCACCCCCGAGGGTGTCGCTATTCCCCCGCGCATCGTTGCCCATGCCACTGTCAACCAGCCCGAGGCTGACTTCGGCACCAGTGTAAACACCAAGGTTGACATCATCGGCCTCGACCTGACTGATGACATCACCGTGACCGTGACCGATGAGAACGGCTACATCACCGCCGACGCTTCCACCATCGCCCTGAGCAGCCTGGATGCCGCCAACCACAAGGTCCTCAACGTGACTTTCACGCCGACCGATGACGCTGGCATGCACTTCGCTTACATCACCCTGAGCAGCCCCGGTGCTGAGCCTCTGGACATCTATTTCTACAGCACGGCTATCGGCTCGTCACAGAAGTTAGCTCCCGTGATGCAACCCGCCAACGAGGCTGCCATCACTGCCAGCTCCTTCCGTGCCGACTGGCACCACATGACTAGTCCTGACCTTGTCAAGAGCTACACGCTCGAGGTGGGAGGCAATGTGATCACCGACATCACCGACAAGTCCTATAACGTTGATGGCTTGACGGCTGGTACCTATACCTACAGGGTGAAGGCCATCTACACGGATGGCACCGAGAGTGAGTGGAGCAACACCGAGACAGTGACCCTGGCGGGTGGTACTCCTCAAACCCACAAGGTGGGCGACGTTAACCAGGATGGCACAATCAACGTCACCGATGCCATCATGCTCATCAACTGCATCCTCAACGATGAAGCTGTTCCTTGCACCACTTGTGCCGACCTCAATGGTGACCAGGCCATCAACGTGACCGACGCCATCGAACTCATCAACTACGTGCTGAACAACAATTAATCTCTTTAGCCGAGAGACTATTTCTGGAATATTAGGCCCAGACGCCTGTAACGAGCGCCTGGGCCTTTTTTAAAATCAAGCGATAGGCGCATCCGCCTACTGTAGCCTGATCCAAAGCCAAATAATCAACTCAAATACACATTGAACGATATGAAGAAAATCTTATTTCTTGCCTTGCTGGCGATGACAGCCATGCAGTCATGGGCCGCGCCAGTTGACGTGGCCTCCGCTCAGGCGCGGGCACAACGTTTCTTGTCGGCCAAGGTTAACGGCGGCAAGATGCTGGCCCCCGCGGCACGCAACCTCAAGCTGGGCGTGACCATGCCGTGCGAGACCCTCAATGCTCCCGCATTTTACATCTTCAACAGCGATGGCGCGTTTGTCATCGTTGCTGGCGATGACAGGGCGCTGGATATCCTCGCCTATGGCGACGGCTCCATCACTGACCTGGAGAGCCTGCCCGAGAACATGCGGTTCTGGCTGGAGTACTACAGCCGCCAGATGGACTTCTTGGTGTCGCATCCCGACCTCAAGGTCAGCAAACCCGTGATAAGGGACGCTGTCGACATTGAGCCGATGCTTGAAGCCATGTGGGATCAAGGTTCTCCCTACTATAACCTGTGCCCGGCAGCGGGTGGTACGCATGCGATGACGGGCTGTGCCTGCACATCGCTGGCTCAGGTGTTTTACCATTGGAAATTCCCCACGACTCCCACGCCTGCCGTTCCTGGCTACACGACCCGAAACGGGAGTTTCACGCTTCAGGAATTACCGCCGATAACATTTGACTGGAACAATATGCTTCCCACTTATAGGCTTGGCCAGTATGAAACTGTCAATTCCACGGCTGTGGCCCAGTTGATGCGCTATATCGGCCAGGCCGAGGAAATGAATTACGCTGTGGAAGGCAGTGACGCTTGGGAGGATGACATCACCAGGGCGTGTGACCTCTTTGGATACGAGCACGCTGTCCCTGTCTATAAGAGCACGGTCAACTTCGATACGGGGGAGGAAACGACCTATATCAACGACGAGGACTGGGCGGCCTTGATACTTGAGGAACTTCAGGCTGGCCGTCCGATGGTGTTCTGTGCTTTTGACTACACTAACGCCAATCACAGCTATTCGGGCCATGCATTCAATGTCGATGGATACAGGGCTTCGGATGGTATGTTCCATATCAACTGGGGCTGGAGTGGTACAGGAAATGGACATTTTGCCTTGAATGCATTTGCCAACCAGGGTGCAAACTATCACCTGGGCCAGCGCATCGTGAAGAACATCTATCCGTCGATTGCTCAAGGTCCGACCATCTTTGTTGATAATTACCAACTGAGCATGCAGTCGCGTGTCGGCAAGGCCGTCACCAAGACCTTCGCTGTCAAGGGTAAATTGCTCACCGATGACCTCACCATGACGTTGAACGATCCTGCTGGTGTGTTTGCCCTTAATACAACATCTTTGGCGCCCGAAGAGTGCGGTTACTACAAGTGGATTACCGTGACCTATAATCCTAATGCTGTCGGCAATCATGCTGCAACAGTGACCTTGAGCAGCCCCGGAGCCGAGGATCAGGTGATTTCCCTGAGCGGATCGGCCGACATCGCTATCTCCGACCCAGTGATGCAACCTGCCGCCGAAAGCGCCATTACCTTGACTTCGTTCCGTGCCGACTGGACTGACGAGACTCCGGCCGAGAATGTTGACAGCTACACCCTTGAAGTGGAGCTGAAGCCCAGTTACTATCTCCTTGAAGAAGCCGACTGGAGCAACGTGGTTAGTGGCGATTTCTCGTCAGTGACCGCTAATGCTGCCAATTATTTCCCTGCCGGCTGGTCCTTTGCCGGTGCTGACCTGTGGGCCGAGGATGGTAGCATCTCGATCAGTAGCAACTTCAGCTTCTCAACACCGTCCTATAATCTCACCGATGAGAAGAAAGTGACCGTTGTACTGACTGCCAGGACGGGTTATTCATCGAGCGGTCTCACGGTTTCAACAAGTGCCGATCAGGAGGTGATCAATGTCTCGGATAGGGTATTCACGCAGTATGTGGCTGTTCTGGACTGTGCCGATCTTGACAATGTGACGGTTACCTGCAAGAGCGGTAATCCCTATCTCTTGAATATGCAGGTCTATGCCGGTCAGGAGCAGGGTGCCAAGCTGCGCGCTACCGAGCAAGGCGATGATTCACATCGCATCATCACCGGCATCACCGGCAAGTCCTACACGGTGAAAAATCTGTTGGCTGGTGGCACTTTCCGCTACAAGGTGAAAGCCCTGTACACCAACGGCACCGAGAGCCCCTGGAGCAATCTTCAGCAGGTCATCTTGGTTGACAATGGGTCAGCACCTCACGCTGGTGAGCCGGGTGACGTGAACCATGACGATGAAGTGAACATCACTGATGCCGTCGCGTTGATCAACTACATCCTCAATGATGAGGGTGACATCTGCACCACCTGTGCCGACGTCAACGGTGACCGCCTCGTTAATATCACCGATGCGATAGATCTGATTAACATCGTTCTGAACAAGCTGTAAACGACTGTTACAGTATAAACTGATACAGGAAAGGCTCAGGCGCACAACATGGTTGCCTGAGTCTTTTCTTCACGTCATGTCGGCGATTTTCGAGCCTATCGGTTTGCCCATTCCGACGAATATAGTATTTTTGCGCTGCTCATTGAACGAACACTTTTAATAACCATTAAATAAACCGTTGAATTAAATGAAGAAAATTTTATCGCTTGCCGTGCTCTTGATGGCGGCAATGCAGATGTGGGCCGCCCCCGTTGACGTGACGGCGGCTCGTGCATCGGCGCAACGTTTCGTGACAGATAAGGTCGCTGGCGGCAAACTGATGGCCCCGGCAGCCCGTCATCTCAGGCTGGGCGTGACGATACCGGGCACGTCGGCTGCCATGCCCGCATTGTATATCTTCAACAGCGATGCCGCCTATGTCATCGTTGCTGGCGATGACCGTGCCCAGGAGGTCCTTGCCTATGGCGATGGCTCCATCAGCGACCTGGAAAGCCTGCCCTCTGGCATGAGGTACTGGCTGTCCTTCTACCAGAGGCAGCTGGTGTTCTTGCAGCAACACCCCGATGTCCAGGTCGATAACCTCACGATGAAGGCACCGGCCAGGACTGCACAGTCGGTGAATCCGCTGCTCACCGCCAACTGGAGCCAGGCTGCACCATACTGGAACGAGTGCCCCGTCTTTGGTACCGATACCTGCCCCACGGGCTGCCCCGCCACCTCGCTCTCGATGGTGTTCTACTACTGGAAATACCCCAAGCAGCAGACGCCCGAGGTGCCTTCCTACACGATGCCTTCCTATGCCACAACGCTGCCGGCATTGCCCCCCACGGTGTTTGACTGGAACAACATGATCGATAACTACACCGACGGCAATTACACGCCTGCCCAGGCTGCTGCCGTCGCCCACCTGATGCGCTACATCGGCCAGATTGAGGAGATGGACTACACCATCAGCGGCAGTGGTGCCTACCTCAAGGACATCCAGCGGGCCGTCAAGTTCTTTGAGTATGACCAGAATGTCCAGATGCTCTTCAAGAGCGACGACCTGGGCCTCGAGAACTACAGCGACGCCCAGTGGGCAACGTTCATTCTGAATGAGCTCACCGCCGGTCGTCCCATCGTCTATTGTGCCTATGACAATGCCACGGGCTCAGGCCATGCCTTCAATGTCGATGGCTATGATGCCGCCGATGACACCTACCACATCAACTGGGGATGGAACGGCAAGGGCAACGGCTTCTTTGCCTTGAATGCCTTCACCTATAACGGCTACACCTTCGGCACCGCCCAGCAGATGCTTGTCGGCGTCCAGCCCCCCGAGGGGTATCAGAACCCCCGCCTGCAGGTCTATCCCGTCACGCTCGAGATGCAGAGCTACATCAACCGGACCGCGACGGCCACCTTCAGCCTCAAGGGCACCAACCTCACCGGCGACGTGACGCTGGCGCTGAACGACCCCGACGGTGTCTTCAGCCTCGATGCCGCAACATTGACCCGCGACGAGGCCGAGGCCGGGCATGACATCACCGTGACCTATAGCCCCAGGACCGTCGGTGCCACCGTGGCGGTGGTCACCTGTACCAGCGAGGGCTGTGACCCGGTCACCGTCACCATCAACGGCACCGCACCGCTCGAGGTCTATGCCCCCGTGATGCAACCCGTTGACGACGCGAGAGTCACCATGACATCCTTCAGCGCCGACTGGACCGACCAGACACCCGCCGGCAATGTGGCCAGCTACACCCTCGAGGTGCAGGCCAAGCCCGCTTACAGCCTGATTGCCGAGGCCGACTTCAGCGACCTGCCCCAGATGGCTCCCACCAACCAGGCATCCCATGCCACCGACTACCTGCCCGAGGGGTGGACCTTCAACGGCACCGAGTTCAATCTCGAGGGCGGCTGCGTCTCCCTGCGCCGCAACAGCACCATCACCACTGCCGAGTTGAACCTGACGGGCTATGACAAAGTCACTGTGGAGGTCACTGCACGGGCCTATGGCTACTACGGCGACGGATCGGAACTGACCGTCTCGACCAGTAAGCAGTCCCAGGAGATGGTCTTCATGTACGCCTACGAGACCAAGACCGTCGTCCTTGATTGCGAGGCCGCTGAGCGCATCGTCTTCAAGGCCGGTTATTATCCCATGATCAAGGATATCAAAATCTATGCCGGTGATGCCACCCAGGGTGCAGCCCTCCGCGCCAGCGAGACTGGCGGCAATGATTACCGTCTGGTGGAAGGCATTGCCCCTGCCGACAGGCGCTACACCGTGAGTGATCTCACCCCAGGAGGTATTTTCTTCTATAAGGTGAAGGCCTACTATATCGATGGCACCGAGAGCAACTGGACGGCTCCCGAGATGGTCGCCCTGCATGAGGGGGGACACCCCTTCGCCCAGGGTGACGTGAACCACGACGGCGTCACCAACATCAGCGACGTCATCATGCTGATCAACTATATCCTCAACGAGGATGGCGACATCTGCAACACCTGTGCCGACGTTAACGCCGATGAAGTCATCAACATCAGCGACGTGATTGAACTCATCAACATCGTGACCAACAACTGATTCTCATCAACAGCTGAGCAATCAGACTTCCCTGGAGGCATCAGCAAGCGCGCACACCAGCGCTTGCTGATGCCTTAACTATTCACCGATAGTTCCTGGAAATGTCAAAATGAATTAATGAGGGAGATTCTAGGGAGATTCTATTAATGGCCAAATCATTCAGTTAATGGTTTCCTGAATATCCCTTAGTTTGTTGCGTTATCTGCATGCGAAACATGAATTTGGATAATTGTAATTGGGTTACCGAAACCGATAGTGCCTTGCTATTGATATGATTTTGAAATATTTTTACTGAAAAATATTGCGGTTTTATTGATTTTACCGTAATTTTGCACGCATTTTAAACCGTGGTTGTCATGCTTCAATCATGGTTTATGGGCTGCCATCAATGAGATAAGAGGAATATATTCATTTAATAACCAATATTTTATGAGAAAATTTTTATTTTTAGTAACAGTCTTGTTTGCAGCTGTTCAGTTGTCGGCTGCACCTGTTGACCTTGCGACGGCCCAGTCCAAGGCGCAACAATTCGTTCAACAGCATGCCTACAGTGGCAAACTGCGTGCTCCCATTGCCGGAGAAATGAAGCTGGCTCACATCGAGCGCAACTCGACAAGATTGGACTTGGCAGCGTTCTATATCTTCAACAGCCCCAACGGTTATGTACTGGTGGCTGGTGATGACCGTGCCGAGCCGATTCTGGGCTATGGAGATTATCCCCTGGACATCAACAACATGCCTTGCAACATGAAGGCCCTCCACGCCATGCTGAGGGAGCAAATCGAGTATCTGCAGGCCAATGAGGACCTCAAGGTGGAGATTCCCTCGCTCAATGCGCCTGCACGCATCGAGAGCGTGCAACCGCTGCTGACGGCCCTGTGGGACCAGGAAGCACCCTATTGGAATCAGTGTAAGATCAATGGTAACCAGTGCTTGACGGGCTGCCCCGCTACATCGGCTGCCATGGTGTTCCACTACTGGAAATATCCCGACTTTGAAACGCCCGAGGTTCCTGCCTACAGGTGCGAGCTGAGCACCTCTTATTGGGGATCGGCCACCTATGTCAACATGGACGCCCTGCCTCCCGTCACCTTTGACTGGGACAACATGCTTGACCGTTACAGCAGCGGCTACACTGCCGAGCAAGGTAATGCTGTGGCTACGCTGATGCGCTACATCGGCCAGGCCGAGCACATGGCCTACGGCACGAGCGCTGCTGGTGGCAGTGGTGTCGATGCCGACAGCGTTAGCTTGATTGTCAACGCCTTCAAGCTCTTTGGCTATGATGAGGAGACCGTGCGCATGGTCAAGAAGACCAGCTCCTATAGCGGTGGCCAGACCCTCTACAGCGATGCTGAGTGGGCCGCCATGATGCAGGAGGAACTCTCGGAGGGGCGCCCCATCGTCTTCTGTGCCATTGCTGGCGGATTCTTCGGTGGTGGCCATGCCTTTAACGTTGATGGCTTTGACGCCTCGACCAGCAAGTACCACATCAACTTCGGCTGGAGCGGTGAGAGCAATAACTACTACGCTCTGAACTCCTTCACTGGCCAGGGTTCTACCTTCAACCAGTACCAGCAGATGGTGATCGGTATCCAGCCTCCCGTGAAGAGCCCGCGCCTCAAGACCGACGCCAGCAGCCTGTCGATGGAGTGTTTCAAGAACCAGACCGCCTCGTCGCAGTTCAAGCTCACGGGCCGCAATCTGGAGGGCAACGTGACGCTGCGCCTTGTCGATGAGAATGATGTCTTCAGCATCGACCGCACGACTCTGACCCCCGATGGAGACAACCGTCTGGTTGAGACCATCAATGTGACATATGCTCCCAAGACCGAGGGCAATTACACGGCCACGATCGTCGTGAGCACCCCTGGCGTTGAGGACTTTGAGATCACCCTCACGGGTGTGTCGGTATATGAGCTCTATCGCCCCGTGATGCTCGACGTCGACGAGGAGTCGGTTACCGCCACCTCGTTCAGGGCCGACTGGAGCGATGCCACTCCCGCCGAGAACGTGACCAGCTACACCCTTGAGGTGAAGACCAAACCCGACGTGACCCTGATCACCGAGGCCGACTGGTCGGGCGTACCCCAGGAGAGCACTAACCATGCTTCGGATGCAGCCAACTACTTGCCTGAGGGCTGGACCTTCAACGGCTCGAAGTTCTATCTCGATGGTGGCTTTGTGTCGGCCAGCAAGAATTCGGTATTCACTGCCGACTGTGGCTCACTGGGATATAACATACTGAGCATCATCGTCAAGGCCAAGGCTTATACCCCTGGCAGCAAGACAAAACTCACGGTTGCTACCACCGAAGGCAGCCAGACACTGACCCTCGCCGATGATGTCGATAGCTACCTTGTCGTCCTCGATGCTGGCAGTGACGGCCTTGTTACCTTCACCTGCGGTAACTATCCCGAAATCCAGGGCATCAAGATCTATGGCGGTGAGATCACCGACATTGAGCCCTTCGCCTTCAGAGCCAATGAGGGTGAGCAGTACCTGATTGAGGGCATTACTCCCGGCATGAGCTACACGATGACCGGCCTCCAGCCCGCCACGGCCTACCTGTATCGCGTGAAAGCGCTGTATGTGAATGGCACCGAGAGCAGCTGGAGCAACATCAAGGAAGTGATGCTCAAGGAGCAGGGCGGCTTGATCTTGGGCGATGCCAACGGTGATGGCGAGGTGAACATCTCGGATGTGACCATGGTGATAGCCTATATCGTCACCCTGCAGGCCGATGGCATCAATCTGGATGCTGCCGACGTCAATGGCGACGGTGTCGTGAACATCTCGGATGTGACGGCATTGATCAGCTTTATCGTGACAGGAGAGTGGTAATTGCCACCTGTGGCTGAATCTTAACTGAAGCCGTGCCAGAGGAAGACTCTGGTGCGGCTTCAGCTCTTAATGAGGCCACTGGACTCCTCTGGCAACCATTGGCGACCTTGGACCTGCTGGAGCAGCGCACTGCCAAAACTTGGGAAAAAACCATCAACTTGGGAAAATTTCCATCAAAATATTTTGCCATGTCATTGACAGTGGTTACCTTTGTTGCGATTAGTCCCGCCTCATGACAGACATGGCGTGGGACTTAAAAATAGAAAAAATGGACTCATTTTTTCCCAAGTTGGCCACGATTGTGGCTTTAAGTTGTTGTGTGATAAGGGGTTATCTTCTCCTCGTCACGACTTTGTTTTAGGGCATCTCGTGATGGAAGACAAGGGTGACAAGCTGTGGTACATCCTCAGCTCCAGTGATGGCATCAAGAGCCTGGAAGAACAGCTGGCAGCAGTCACGGCCATGAGAGAGCGTCGAGGTGATGCTCCAGTGGACTATTTCATGCCCACATGCATTGAGCAGGCCTCACTGTTCGGCAAGCCCATGATGCGGCGCCGCAAGTTGATGGGCAATTACATCTTTGTCCACGACAGTTATAGCAATATCCTGGAGATTAAGAGCGTGATTCCGTCGCTGTGGCTCTTGCCTCACCCCGACCGTGAGCGTGAGGACAAGCGATTCATGACACTGAGTGACAGCGAGATGGAGGTCTTCAAGGCCATTGCACGGGCATATGCCAACGAGCTCCCATGCTACCCCATGGACCTGGTCGACCTTGAGGAGGGCGACAAGGTCCAAATCGTTGGTGGAGACTATGACGGCTTGTGCGGCACGCTGCAATGTAGCCAGGGGCGTAATGGAGGCAGGGTGCTGATGGCCATCGGCAACCTCTTTCTGGTCGCCACGCCCGACATCAGTCCACAGTACATCCGCATCCTGCAGTTCGGCAAGGGCAACCGCCATCCTTACCGCAAGTTTGAGGCCCACCTGCCGCGTGCGCTCCAAGCGCTGACACACTTGCGCGAGGGCGGTAACCGCAACGACGGCTCGACAGGTCTCACCACCGAGGACATCACTGCGATGTCGGTTTTCGTGGGACGTTTCGAGCAGTTGTCCCCCGCGACGGTCAACATGGCCAGCCAGCATGGGACCCTCATGCTCATGAGCTATGTCGCCCTCCAGGACATGGAATCGGCACGACGGTGGCTCGACCGTTGCCGCCGCCTGTTGCCCAAGATCAAGAGCGACACCCAGCGAGCCTGGCAACTGGCCTTCATGTACGCCGCCACCGGCGATGAAGACCTGCGCAGCCAGTCGCAAGCCATCGTCGACACCTGGACCATCGCCCCCAACGACCGCAAGCGCACCCTCATCGCCACCATTTTAAAGTCACATTCACGTGATAGTGAGTTCTAATCCGTATTAGGTAATTGCTTCAACTATCTTTGAACTGTATCAAGTCAATTGAAAGATACTCAATCATCAAATAAACGTATTGCCAAAAATTCTATGGTTTTATACTTTAGGATGTTTTTGACTATGATAATAGGCTTCTATACGTCTCGTGTGGTTCTTATTACGCTTGGCGTTGATGACTATGGTATCTTTGGAGTCGTTGGTGGTGTGATATCCATGCTTGGATTTTTAAATACATCAATGAGCGGTGCTACAAGTCGTTTTTTGACTTTTGAACTTGGCCGAAATGATAAGAAGCGCCTGAAGGACACATTTAATAGCGCCTTTTTGATTCATGTCGGATTATCTTTAGTTGTGTTTATTGTGGCTGAAACCGCTGGTTTGTGGTTCCTGAACAACAAATTGAATATACCTGCAGATCGAATGGTTGCAGCTAATTGGGTGTATCAGATGAGCTTGGTGAGCGCAATGTTGGGTATATCACAGGTGCCTTATAATGCAGTGATTATTGCTCATGAGAAGATGGACATTTATGCTTATGTGGAAATCTTAAATGTAACACTCAAACTGCTGATTGTATATATGCTTACTATTGGTAACTTTGATAAGTTAATACTCTATAGCATATTAAATTTTGCAGTTTCGGTTTTAATTGTTGCAATCTACAGGGTTTATTGTATACGTCATCATGAGGAGTCTCATCTGCAATGGACATGGCAGCCATCAATACTCAAGCCAATGCTTTCTTTTTCGGGCTGGGATTTGTATGGTAATGCAAGCAATCTGGCCAGGAATCAAGGGGTGAATATGTTAGTGAATATTTTCTTTGGAACAGTTGCTAACGCGGCAGTAAGTGTTGCTTCAACAGTGCAGTCGGTATTAATGCAATTTGCATTTAATATTTGCACTGCCGTTAGACCGCAGATAGTTAAGAGTTTTTCTGTTGGTGAATATGACAGGATGTCCGACTTGATATATAAATCAGCAAAATTCTTATATCTACTTCTTTTACTGATATCGGTGCCCATATTGATAGAATCGCATTTTGTGTTGAAAGTATGGCTGAGCATTGTGCCTCAGTACTCGGAGTGGCTTTTACGGTATATGATACTGTTTAATTTTTTTGCTCAGATGTCCTTTGTTCTTGCCATGGGAATTCATGCTACAGCTAAGATGAAGCGTATTAGCCTTATTAATGGGTCTCTCTATCTCAGTGTCATTCCATTTACATATGTTTCATATAAATTAGGAGGGAGTATCTATACCGCCTTTGCCTATAATGTGGTTGCTGTTTTCATTGGTTGCCTGAGTAATGTGTATACATTGAGTTTATCTGTGAGTCAGATTTCATTATTCAAATTCATAAGGAAGGTACTGATTCCTGTGGTTGTTATTAGTGTGATAGTCATTGCTGTGTCATTTGTCCCGAGGATGCTTTTTTATGAAGGTTGGATCAGACTTATACTGGTAACATTCATATCAACATGCAGTGTTTTGGCCTTTGCATACATCACGGCTGATGCATCTATTAAACAATTTATAAAGAATAAAATGTCATCTTATGTCAGATTTGGTAAGCATTCTAACCCCGACATATAATTGTGGGAAGTTTATTCATCGATTGTTGGATTCTATATTGCGACAGACCTATCCTACAATTGAAATGCATGTAATCGATGATGGCAGTATCGATGATACTAGGGATATCATTGAAAGCTATATCCCTAAATTTGAAAAGCGAGGCTACAAACTCTGTTATCATTATCAGACAAATCAAGGGCAGTCTGCGGCAATCAATAATCATTTGAATCTAGTTACGGGTGATTACTTTGTGTGGCCTGATGCTGATGACTTCTATAAGACAGATGATGCGATAGAGGTGCTTGTAGATTCTCTTGCCAACGCAGATGATTCTGTAGGAATGACAAGGTGTATGATAGATTATTTGGATGAGGATAATTTGTCAGTGATACGGACGTTAGACACAAGCCGAAAGTACTCAACCCACTTATTTGAAGATTGTTTATATGGCAACAATGATTATTGGTATACCCCGGGCGACTATATGATGAAGACCGTAGCTCTTAGGGCTGCTATTCCTGACTTGAAGATATATACCGAACATGATGCTGGTCAAAATTGGCAACTCATGTTGCCGGTCTTATACTCTTACCGTTGCTTAACAGTTAACCGGGTAATGTATAGTGTCCTTGTGCGGCATTCTTCTCATAGTCGTGGACAGTATGCCTCAAGGAAGAAGTTTAGGAAGCTAATCAATACTTACCGCAAGACAATAGTCTCTACGCTGGAAGGCATGCATGCTATGACTCAGCTAGAGCAGCGCGACTATATTCGTAAGATTAATAGGCTGTATGATACGAAGATTTGGAAGAATGATCTGATATTCATTACCAATCCAATAAGGCCAACAATCAAGCGCATTATCGCTTTTTTCAAGAAATGATTGATATCCAGGATAAATCGCAGTGTTGCGGTTGTGGTGCATGTGGTCTTCGATGTCCGCAATCCTGCATCGAGATGAGGGAGGACATTCAAGGTTTTCTCTATCCTCATGTGGACGAGGACAGGTGTGTGGACTGCCATTTGTGTGAGCAAGTTTGCTCATGCATGAAAACAGGCAATGCACCTGCAAGACAAACGTATTATGCCGCTATTAATCCCGATGAAGCCACTCGTTTGAGTAGTTCATCGGGCGGCGTGTTCACGTTGTTGGCAGAACGGATAATTAGCCAAGGAGGTGTGGTTTTCGGTGCTTGTTTTAATGACCAGAACGAGGTTATTCATGACTGCGTTGAAATCATAGCAGACCTTGAATTGTTCCGTGGCAGCAAGTATGTCCAGTCTGTTATTGGAGTTAGCTATCGTAAGGTTGAAGACTTTTTGGCTCAAGGGCGGCTTGTGCTTTTCAGTGGGACTCCATGTCAGATAGCTGGCTTGAAACATTATTTGTTGAAACCATATTCCCATCTTATTACAGTTGAGGTGGCTTGTCATGGTGTGCCAAGTCCTGCCGTATGGCGTCAATACCTCAAAATGAGGTCTCCAAAAGCATCCTGTAAAAAAATCAGTTTCAGGGATAAATCAACAGGCTGGAGCAACTATTCCATAAAGATTGAGAGTTACATTCGCCCTCATGATGAGGATGATTACATGCTGTGTTTCTTGAAGGACTATTCTCTCAGACCCTCGTGTTTCAGTTGCTCATACAAGGGAGGAAAGAGTGGAGCCGATATTACGATGGCCGATTTTTGGGGAGTACAAGAGGCTGCTCCGAGATTACATGATGAAAAAGGGGTTAGCTTAATAATTGTCAACTCACTTGCAGGACAATCATTAATTGATCAGGTTGAACTGAACAAACATGAGGTGAAGCCTGATATTGCTCGGGCATATAATCCTGCTCTATATAGCAGCGCCTTCCGTCCTGAAAGGTATGACCGCTTTTGGAAACAGTTTTCAAGGAGGCCTGTTTGGACCATAAGGCGCTATGGTTCTCTTAATTTTAATAGCATTATATTAAAGTTTAAACAAGTGATAAAAAAGCATTGCATTGACATGAAGCATTAGTTTTTCACCTTTTAACTATGTTGGGATGTAACTTTTACCTTTTTGGGGAGTCTAATAGTCAGAAATTCTGTAAATAATTTGATTTTTCGGCAGAAAGTGGTAATTTTGCAGATTGAAAAATAGCGAAGACGTGAAATGAAACGTGCACTCTACATAGTTGTCTGCTTATTGGCAGTGGGATTGGCTCAGGCTGTCCCGGTGCCTGACAACTTCTTGCCGCAGCGCGTCGAGACCGTCACGACGGGGCCGACGGCTCTAGGCACCGAGGGTCGCATCGTCTTCACTGCAGGCAATAGTGATGCCACTTTCAATGTCTATTCCATCACTGGTCAGTTGATTAAGGTGGTTCGTGTGAACGCCGATCAGCGTGTCACGGTGGACTTCCCCAAGGGGTTCTATATCGTGAAATGCGGTTCCCAGTGGTCGCGCAAGGTGGTGGTGCGTTGATTTTCTTGAAACAGCGCAATGCCCCCCCTTGTGCTTGGAATTCAGATGTGATGGGCGTGACTGTGTCACGTCCCTTATTATTTTCTCAAGTTGACTTGATCAACTGGTTTCAATGCGGATGCCGCTGATAACTGACAACTGAAAAAGTGAATGATTCTCGCTGAATTGTTTCCATATGCCGACATCATCTACAACGTCCTCTTGGCGCTGTATGTGCTCACTGTGTTGGCTGTGATTGTGGTGGTGCTCAGCGAGAACCGCAATCCTGTCAAGTCGATGGCTTGGGTGCTGGTGCTCATCTTGCTGCCGGTGGTGGGCCTCGTCGTTTATCTCATCTTCGGGCGCAGCCTGAAGGGCATGAGGCTGATCTCACGTTCCGACCTGCGCGAGTTGCGCCGATTGAATGACTACTCCGAGAAGGTCGAGGACGATTATTCCCTGAACGAATCGTCGCGCCAGCTCATCTCTCTGGTCAATAAGTTGACCATCCCCCACCTGTTTGACGGCAATGACATCGACATCTTCACTACGGGGCAGGACAAGTTTGAGGCGCTGAAGCGCGACATTGAGGCCGCGCGCGACTATATTCACTTGCAATATTTCATCATCGAGAATGATGAGGTGGGAGGCGAACTCATCAGCCTGCTCATGCGCAAGGCGGGCGAGGGCGTTCAGGTGAGAGTGCTCTATGACTATGTGGGCTCATTCTATATGCGCCCCAGCGTGCTCAGGAAGATGCGTGCTGCGGGAATCGAGGTGCACCCCTTCCTTGAGGTGACGCCGGCCAATGTTGCCTTCCGCATCAATTGGCGCAACCACCGCAAGATTGTCGTCATTGACGGGCGCGTGGGCTATGTGGGCGGCATGAACATTGCCGACCGTTACGTCACCGGCGACAAGAAGTGGCAACCGTGGCGCGACACCCACCTGCGCGTCTGCGGCGAGGCGGTGGCAGCCCTGCAATCGTCGTTTGCCGTTGACTGGAATTTCACCACGCGCAAGTTGCTGACGCTGCCCACGATGCACTATGACACGCCTCCAGCCCGTGTCGATTACCTTGTGCAGATGGTGAGCAGTGGCCCGACCAATCGATGGAACAATATCTCGCTGGTCTTTTTCAGGGCCATCACGCTGGCCAGACATTGCATCTATATCCAGACACCCTATTTCCTGCCCAGCGACTCCCTGCTCAAGGCATTGCAAAGCGCGGCCCTGTCGGGTGTTGACGTCCACTTGATGATACCCCGCATGACCGATTCGCTGATGCTGCGACTGGCAACCGCATCCTATATCAAGGAGTGCCTCTTGTCGGGGATGAAGATTTACTTCTATGAAGCCGGAATGATGCATGCCAAGGTGGTCATCGTCGATGATGAGTTCGTCACCACGGGCTCAACCAACTTTGACTTCCGTAGCTTTGAACACAATTTTGAACTGAATGCCCTGATTTATAGCAAGGATTTCAATCGCAAGATGAAAGACATCTTTGAGGCCGACTTGCAGCAATCAACCCGTGTGAGCCTGGGCAAGTGGAAGCAGCGCCCGCTCATGCAGAAGGCCCTCGAGTCGGTGGTCCGCCTGATCAGCCCCATCCTGTAAATTTAACGACATGATAACCTTCCCTAACGCAAAAATCAATTTGGGTCTGAACATTGTGCAACGTCGTCCTGACGGATACCACAACATCGAGACCATCTTTTTCCCGATACCGCTCACCGACGTGCTGGAGATTGTCCCTGCCGACGGGGAGACGACTCTCACCTGCTATGGCAACCAAGTGGACTGTCCGCCCGAGAAGAATCTGGTGATGAAGGCCTACCGCCTGCTGCAGTCCCGGCATGACTTGCCACCCGTGGCCATGCATCTCTATAAGCACATTCCTGATGGCGCGGGACTGGGTGGCGGGTCCAGTGATGCTGCCCATGCGCTGAGGATGCTCAACGCGATGTTTGGCCTGGACATCAGCGACAGTGATTTGGCTGCGCTGGCAGCCTCGCTGGGTGCCGACTGTGCCTTCTTCATCTATAATCGCCCCATGATGGCGACGGGCATCGGCGATGTGCTTTCTCCCGTCGAGGTGGAACTCAAGGGCAAGACGCTGTTGCTGGTCAAGTTGCCAGTGGGCGTGGACACGTCCACAGCCTACAGCCGTGTGGTGGGGGGGGGGGCGGGCGCCGGCGC
>JBGUKK010000072.1:0-20666 GCA_045114435.1 Sodaliphilus sp. | reverse complement strand
CGGCTGATAGGCCTCGACGAGCCTGCCGAATGCGTCCCGGTTGTCGGCCAGGGCGCATTGCGACAGCAGTCTTATTTCATCAAGCTTGGACAGCATGAGATGATCCGGGTTGAATGAATGAATTAATCGTTGGCTGACTGATCTCCATTGAAATAGGGCGGCATGGGGATGCCTTCACGCATCGGCTCCTCCTGAGGCTCGTCGGCACGCATCTGCTCGGCACGGCGCCAGGCCTCCTGCAACGTCTTCTGCTCCCGGTAGAGGATGAAGCCCTTGCAGACTCCCACCAGCATCAAGGTCACCCCGACGGGCCAAAATGGATCTTCACCATCACCGATGGCCACACTGAAGAAGACCAACAAGGCGCCCCACGCAAACCACTTGACCGCGGGCATCAAAGCGCGCCAGTTGACCATGCGGGACACGACAACGGGGCGCTGCGACGTCTGGCCCTCGAGGGGTGTTCCCATGGCCACCTGACCGGGCTGGGCGGGAGCGCTGGCCACGATGGGCTGCTGCACGTAGATGGCGCTGCGCTTCACGTCGGTGAGTGGCAGCTCGTTGAGCGGATAGTTGTTTTCTATCGCCCGCTCAATGACACGGTACTTATTGCGACGGTTCAGGTAACGGAAGAACAGCACCAGGCCTACCAGTCCCAGTAAACAGAAAGAGCCGCTGATGGCCATTTGCTTGACGACACTGGCCCACTGGTTGCTGATTTCCTTGATATCCTCAGGAGCAAGTTCGCCCCTGCTGTCACCGAACTCCACGGTGGTGCCGCTGCCCGTCGTCAGGGTGTCGTCAAGGGCCCTGTTGATGCGGTCGCGCACCTTCTGCATTTCGGGCAGGCCGCTCATGGTCACCTGCTCGTCACCGTCGTTGATGACAAGCGTGTCGCCCTTGAACTCAACATTGGTCTTGCTCTTGTTGGGCGTGGACTCGATGGTGGGTGCTGCTGTGGCAGCGAGTGCCATCAACGACATCATCACAAGTGTTAAAATCGTCTTTCTCATTGTTTTATCTTTTTTAAATTGTTGTTCATTGTTCACGGCTACGGGCCGTTTTCATGCATTAGACGCAACTTGGGTTCAAAAAAGTTGCACAAAGGTGAAATTTTTTTTTGAAAAAACGCTAACTTTGTGGCTAATAAGCGAAAATATCTTCCAACCTTTTTAAATTCAAAATCATTATGAAAACGATCAATCGAGTGCTCATGTTGCTCATCGTCCTGGGCATGGCAACTGGCGTCACCGTCAACGCCGACGAGGCCCGCAAACGCGAGATGCGCGCCGCGTGGATAGCCACCGTTTGGGCCATCGACTGGCCATCGACACAGAATAACGTTGCTGCTCAAAAGGCAGAACTTGACAGCTACCTGGACAACCTCAAGGCCCAAAACTTCAATGCCATCTTCTTCCAGGTGCGCTCGATGTGTGACGCGATGTACCAGTCAAGCTACGAGCCCTGGTCCAGCTACCTGACGGGCACGCGCGGCAAGAATCCGGGCTATGACCCGCTGGCCTATGCCGTCGAGCAGTGTCATGCCCGCGGCATCCAGTGCCACGCCTGGGTGAATCCCTACCGCTTCAGCACGGGTTCCAACTGGAACACGGCCCAAGATCAGGCCTTGAGGAATAAGGGGATGCTGCTCTCCTATACCAGCGGCAGCACCACGACCACCATCCTCAACCCCGGCCTGCCCGAGACGCGCCAGCGCATCGTCGATGTCATCCGTGAAATCATCACGGGCTATGACGTGGACGGCGTGGTCTTTGACGACTACTTCTATCCTAACGGCATCCCCACCAACAGCAGTGCCGAGGACTACAACCTGTGGAACGACTCCAATGTGGACATGACCTTTGCCGACTGGCGCCGCAACAACGTCAACATGATGGTCGCCGACGTGTATAACATGATACAGGAAGTGAAGCCCGAGGTGCGTTTCGGCATCAGCCCGGCAGGTGTCGCTGGCACGGCCTCCACGTCGGCCAGCCAGCATGGCGTCACCCCGTGCCCCAAGGGCAGTGACTGGCAGTATAACGGCATCTTCAGTGACCCGTTGGCATGGCTCGAGCAGGGTACCATCGACTACATCTCACCGCAGATTTACTGGAAGACCAATCACTCGACCAACCCGTTCGGCCCCATCACCGACTGGTGGAGCTACATCGCCAAGCACTTCGGCCGTCACCACTATGCGAGCCACAGCATCTCGTTCTTCGACTCCAGCAACACGTCCAGCGATTGGGCCGAGGTCGTCCAGCAGATCAATCTATCGCGCCAATATAGCGAGGATAACAGCCCCGGCACCGTGCTCTACTCGGCACGCTACATCAACGGTCCGCGCAAGTCAGGCCTGGGCAACTATCTGCTGTCCAATGCCTTCCAGCGCCCGGCGATGATTCCCGCCGTGACGTGGAAACCGGCTCCAGGCTACCAAGCGCCCGCCAGCCTGGCTCTGAATGGCGACACGCTGTCGTGGTCGCCCCAAGAGGGCACACTGGTCAAGTATTCGGTCTATGCCATCCCCGATGATGTGACCGACGACGCTGCCTCCAGCATCGCCTATGACGGCCTGCGCGCCGACTACCTGCTGGGCATCATCTATAGCCCCACCTTCACCGTGCCCGAAGCCTGCCAGAGCGGCTACCGCTATGCCGTGTGCGTCATCGACGGTTATGGCAACGAGGGTGAGCCAGCCTGGCTCAGGACCGGTGATGAACCTGTCGACCCCATCGAGCCCGTCGAGGTGTCCTACACCATCGAGAAGGTGTGGGAAATCAGCGACCTCGCCTTCCTGGGCGACCCGTCCCTCGTGCGTCAAGGCTTCGGCATGGATGGTGTGTTCTACATCAACGACAGGAGCGCGGCCACCATCTACGAGGTGGGGCGCTACGGCTTGACAGGCACCACCCTTGAGGGGGGCACCAACTGCGGTCTCTCGCGTGACGAGGCGGGCAATCTGGTGGTGAGCAACGCCCGTTTCCCCAATGCCTGGACCGGCAACCCCGAGGTCAAGGTCGTTGACCGTTCCACAGGCAACGCGGTGACTTACACCCTGCCGGCTGACGTCATCGGCTTTGGCCGCAGCGACAACATGGGCTTTGCGCGCGGCAACCTGCTCGAGGACGGCGAGCTCTACCTCGTGGGCGGCAACAGCGGCACGTCCATCAGCCGTATTGCCATCAGCGGCGGCGAACTGGATGCCGACAACACCTACCTGGCCAACTGCGACGGCGTGACCGCCAGCAACACCACGGTGCTCAACTATTACACCGACCTCGATGGCCATCCTGCCGTGCTCTACATCACGCGCAATGCGACGCCTGTCAAGATGGCCTTTGACGGTGACAACTTCACCGCCGCCCCCTTCGCCCTGCCGGGCAAGGGAGCCTGCAACGGCGCTTTCCCCTTTGTGTGGGACGGGATGGAGCTCGTGGTCTATCCCACCCTCAACAACTACCGCGATGGCTTTGCTGTGGCCCAGATGAATGCCGCCGAGCCGCTGGTGAGCGTGCCGCAGACCGCCACCGCCGACGCCAACAACTTCACCGACAACTGGCTCAACGCCGAGGTCATCGACTCGCGCCATGTGACCATCTACCAGTACTATCCCGGCGGGCGCCTCACCGTGTGGAGCCTGACCAAGCACGGGGGCTACCTGCGCGGCGACGTCAATGATGACGGCATGGTCAACATCAGCGATGCCATCGCCCTGATCAACTGCATCCTCAACAGTAATGGCGAGGGCATCAACGTGGAGAATGCCGACTGCAACCTGGATGATGATCTCAACATCAGTGATGCCATCGCACTCATCAACTACATCCTCAACGACAGCTGGCCCGAGTGAGCCGGCATCATCACTCATCTCATCAACGAGGGGACGCCGCCAGCGCCGGTGCGCCCCCTCTATTTTTGCGCCTGAGGACAAAAAATTGGCACACTATTTGCCTGTGTGGGTTGAGAGTATTAATTTTGCAGTTTAAAACAAATATTGAAACGTATTGACAATGAAGATTATCAGCAAGGTCAATGAATTGCGCGAGGCCGTCGAGGCTTTTCGCCAGGCAGGTAAGTCTGTAGGTCTGGTGCCCACGATGGGCGCCCTGCACGAGGGTCACAAGTCGCTCATCGAGCGCGCCCGCAAGGAGAACGACGCCCTCGTGGTGAGCTGTTTCCTGAACCCCACGCAGTTCAACAACAAGGAAGACCTGCGCACCTACCCCCGCACCGCCGAGCGCGATGCAGCGATGCTTGAGTCGTGTGGTGTGGATGTGGCCTTCATGCCCACTGTCGAGGAGATCTATCCCGAGCCCGACACCCGCGTGTTTGACCTGGGTCCCGTCCAGCAGGTGATGGAGGGTGCCATGCGTCCCGGCCACTTCAACGGCGTGTGCCAGATCGTGAGCAAGCTCTTCTCATGGGTGATGCCCGACCGCGCCTACTTCGGCGAGAAGGATTTCCAGCAGATTGCCGTCATCCGCGCGATGATCAAGCAACTGGATTTTGATATCGATATCGTGCAGTGCCCCTGCGTCCGCGAGGACGACGGACTGGCCAAGAGCAGCCGCAACGTGCGGCTCACCCCCGAGGTGCGCAAGGTCGCCCCGCAGATCTATGCCACGCTGCAGCGCAGCCTGGAGTTTGCCAAGGACCACACCGTGGAGCAGACCCACGACTGGGTTGTGGCCACCATCAACGCCTGGCCCGAGATGGATACCGAGTATTTCTCGATCTGTGACGGCATCACGCTGCAGCCTGTCACCAGCTGGGACGACAGCGACTACATCGTCGGCTGCATCACCGTCTATTGCGGTGACGTGCGCGAAATCGACAATATTACTTATAAGAGATGTTAGACGTTAGACATTAGATGTTAGACGTTAGACTTTAGACTTTAGGCTTTAGTAATCGTACTTAAAAACCGACAACAGAAATATGTACATCCAGGTCATGAAATCCAAGATTCACCGTGTGACGGTGACCGATGCTAACCTCAACTACATTGGCAGCATCACTATCGACCAGGACCTCATGGACGCCGCTGGCATCATCGAGGGAGAGCGCGTGTATATCGTGGACGTCAATAATGGCGAACGGCTTGACACCTACACCATCGCCGGTGAGCGCGGCAGTGGCACCATCTGCCTGAACGGCGCCGCCGCACGCAAGGTGGAGGTAGGCGACATCGTCATCATCATGGCCTATGCCATCGTCACACCCGAGGAAGGTCGTGAGTTCAAACCCCAGATTGTCTTCCCCGACACGGCGACCAACCGCTTGATCAAGAAGAAAAAATAACATAACATTTCCCCCTCCACGGGATGTTACTAAGCAATCATAAAAACCTCACATATAATGTTTGAAAATTTATCAGAGAAACTTGAACGGTCATTCAAGGTCCTCAAAGGACAAGGCCGCATCACCGAAATCAATGTAGCATCAACCCTCAAGGAAGTGCGGCGCGCACTCGTTGACGCCGACGTCAGCTATCCCGTCGCCAAGAAGTTTGTCGATGACGTGAAGGCCAAGGCCTTGGGCCAGAACGTGATCAACGCCGTCAACCCCAGCCAGATGATGGTGAAGATTGTCCATGACGAGTTGGCAGCACTCATGGGCGGCGAGGAAGCGACATTCAGCATCGAGGGCAACCCGGCCGTGATCCTCATGTCGGGTCTGCAAGGTTCCGGTAAGACCACCTTCACCGGCAAACTCGCCAACCGCCTGAAAACCGGTAAGGAAAAGCGCAAACCGCTGCTGGTGGCCTGCGACGTCTATCGTCCTGCCGCTATCGAACAGTTGAAAACCATCGCCGAGCAGATTGAGGTGCCCGTTTACAGCGAGCCCGAGAGCAAGGACCCGGTGGCCATCGCCCTGCACGCCATCGATCATGCCAAGAGCAACGGCTTTGACCTGGTGATTGTCGATACCGCAGGTCGTCTCGCTGTCGACGAGGCCATGATGGTCGAGATCAAGGCCATCAAGGATGCCATCCACCCCAACGAGACCCTGTTCGTTGTGGACTCGATGACGGGTCAGGATGCCGTCAACACGGCCAAGGCCTTCAACGAGCGCCTCGACTTTGACGGCGTTGTGCTCACCAAGCTCGACGGTGACACCCGCGGTGGTGCCGCCCTGTCGATCCGCGCCGTTGTCGACAAGCCCATCAAGTTTGTGGGTATCGGTGAGAAGATGACCGACCTGGACCCCTTCCGTCCCGCAGGTATGGCCGACCGCATCCTGGGCATGGGCGACATCGTGTCGTTTGTGGACCGCATGCAGCAGCAATATGATGAGGCCGAGGCCGAGAAGCTGGAGAAGAAAATCAAGCAGAACAAGTTTGACTTTGACGACTTCATCAAGCAGATCAAGCAAATCAAGAAGATGGGTAACCTCAAGAGCCTGGCTTCGATGATTCCCGGTGTGGGCAAGGCCATCAAGGACATTGATATCCCCGACGACGCTTTCAAGGGCGTGGAGGCCATCATCGGCTCGATGACGCCTCTGGAGCGTTCCAATCCCGACATCATCGACGCCAGCCGCCGCAAGCGCATTGCCAAGGGCAGCGGTACGAGTGTCGAGGAGGTGAACCGCCTGTTGAAGCAGTTCCTGCAGATGCGCAAGGTCATGCACCAGGTATCGACCAATCCCATGCAGATGATGCGCAATGCCAAGGCGCAAGCCAAGGCAGCCAAGCGTGGAAGGTAATAATTCAAGTGGGCAAAAATGCCCACTTGAAGTTTAGAGGTTAGAGGTTAGAGAGGTTAGAAAGTTTAAAAGGATTAGAGGGACTCTTATCAGGGACTAAAAACCAGAAACCAATTATGAAACTGCTCTCCATCTTGATGCTGTCGGTCGTGTCGCTGCTGCAAAGCAACCACACGGTGAACCTGATGTTTGTGGGCGATGCCATGCAGCACGCGCCACAGATCACTGCAGCCGAACAACCTGGCGGCACCTACGACTACACGCCGTGTTTCCAATACATCGAGGAAGACGTCCGCTGGGCCGACCTGGCCGTTGTCAACCTGGAGTGCCCCTTGGGTGGCAAGCCCTACACGGGCTATCCGTGCTTCAGCGCGCCCGACAGCTACGCCGAGCGCCTGCGCGACGTGGGGTTCGACCTGCTGCTCACAGCCAACAATCACTGTCTAGACCGCCGCGATAAAGGCTTGGTGCGCACGTGCCAGGCCCTGGACTCGATGAATATAGCCCACATCGGCACCTACCGTGACGCTCAGGAACGCAGCCAGCGCCTGCCCTACATCGTCAACATCAAGGGCATCAAAGTCGCTTTTCTGGATTACACCTATGGCACCAACGGCATCCGCATCCAAGGTGAGGTCGTGGTCGATTTCATTGACCAGCAACGCATTGCCGAGGACATCGCCCTGGCCCGCAAGCGCGGGGCCGACGCCATCTGCGTGAACATGCACTGGGGCATCGAGTACACCTTGAAACCTGTGGCCGAACAACGCACGCTGGCCGACTTCCTTGTCACGCAAGGCGTGGACCTCATCATCGGTGGCCACCCTCACGTGGTGGAGCCGATGGAGATGCGTTACAGCAAGGAATATGACAAGAATGTGCTGCTCGTCTACAGCCTGGGCAACTTCATCAGCAACATGAGTGACATCGACTGCCGTGGCGGTGCCATGGTCAAGGTCACACTGAGGATGGAGAACGGCAAACCCATTGTCGAGGCTCCGCGTTACAAGTTATTCTTTGTCCAGAAACCTGCCGCCCGAGGCCAGAACTATGTCCTCATTCCTGAAGCCCGTCCTGACCTGTTGCGTCCCGACAGCAAGGAGGCCTTCAACCGTTTCATGCAGCGCACCCACAGCCTGGTGATGTCCAATAACATTGACGTCCCCGCCGAGGAATAGACCCAACCCCATCACCATGTATTATATAACAACAATGAGGGCAAGAAGCCCTCATTGTTGTTTATACATGCCATATATAGCTGCGCCTGGGATAAAAAGGCCATCCCCTCGTCATGAGAGGTACTGCTTGACGTCGATGGCGGCGCGGCAGCCTCCGGCGGCAGCAACGATGGCCTGGCGGTAGTGTGGGTCGGCGACGTCGCCAGCGGCAAACACGCCCTCGACGTTGGTCGCGGTGTTGTGACCCGTGAGCTTGATGTAGCCCTGCTCGTCAAGGTCAACCTGGCCGCCCAGGAACTCGGTGTTGGGCCTGTGGCCGATGGCGAGGAAGAAGCCGTCGATGGCGATGTCAAACAGTTCCTCCTTGTCGGTGCCCTTGAAACGCACCAGGTGAGCACCCTCTACACCATTGTCGCCAAAGAGGCCCACGGTGTTGGTGTTGAACAGGATTTCAATCTTCTCGTTGTCCTTGACGCGCTGCTGCATCGCCTCGCTGGCACGCAGGTAGTCCTTGCGCACAATCAGGTAAACCTTATTGGCGAGGTGGCTCAGGTAGTCGGCTTCCTCACAGGCGGTGTCACCGCCACCCACGACGGCAACGACCTTCTTGCGATAGAAGAAGCCGTCACACGTCGCGCAAGCCGACACGCCCTGGCCGGCATACTTCGTCTCGTCGGGCAAGCCCAGATACTTGGCTGTGGCGCCAGTGGCCACGATGATGGTGTCGGCTGTCATCTGCTCGCCACCGTCAAGGGTGACGAGGAACGGGCGCTGACTCATGTCGATGCCCGCCACGAGGCCCGATTTCATCTTGGCCCCCAGGTTCACAGCCTGCTGGCGCATATTGTCCATCAGCTGGAAACCGTCGATGCCCTCGGGGAAGCCCGGAAAATTCTCAATTGTGGTCGTCTGGGTCAACTGTCCGCCCACCTGCAGGCCCTCGATGAGCAAGCAGTCGATGGCCGAGCGCACCAGATAAATCGCTGCGGTATATCCGGCAGGGCCGGAACCGATAATCAAACATTGGGTATGTTGCATATCTTCTCTATTTTTAATCATTAATTATCATTTTATTGTTCACTCATTATGGGCAGACCCGCCAGGCGGATACAACTTGTCCATGTTTTCATCAAAGGATTGCCTGGCTTGATCTTTTCTTTCATATATCTCATCATACTCCACCACGAGCATATTCAACAATGAGTCAAGAGGAGCCTCATCAATGCCTTGACGATCTTTCAAAAAGTGGTCAAGGTCTTCATCCTTGACACCCATCAGACTCTTGTTCAAGCGGTTGTATGCCTTCATGCGATGAATCATCTCACTTGACCCAATGATAAATATCGACATCAATATCCAGCAGTTCCTGCACGACAAGACATCGTCATCTTATCCATTGGGCTTTAGCACTTAATGGAACGAATCCATGACCCTCGACATGAAATTCCTACGGCAAATGTAGCAATTGCTCACATTGTCGATAAAGCTCACCTTGCCTATCGTGCTCCATGTGTCCACATTGGAAGTGAAGATCCGCTCGGTCGTTTCGGCAAAATGCACGACTGAGGGATCACAGGAAATCAGGCTCGAGCTGGCAAAGCGGATATCCTTTTCATACTTACCCTCCAGGATCTTGAGCTGCAAGTCGCTGAACCGCCTGAGCAAGCTGTCCACACGTTCCATCTGCTCGATGCTCTCGTCAATGTCATGGATGATCATCATCGCCATGTGGCGCTGTGAAGATTTCTTCTGATGCTGTTCCAGCATGTATGCTGTGCCAAAGGTGAGCACAATCGAGATACTCGTGGCAACAACTGACAACAACAATTCACGCACCCAGCCATTTTTGACATTGGGCCGCCTGGACAATTTCGGCATTCTGACTTTGACGTTCATGAGCTAATATCTGATACAGATCAAAGGTCTTATTTCAGCACCTCATCGAGGAAGTCATAGAACTTGGAATCCTCACCAATGATGACCTTGGCCACCTGGCCGTTAGGGTCAACGACCACCTTGGTGGGGAAACCTTGAACGCCATAATACCACACGGGGTTATCATCGCACTCGTTGTCCCAATAGACGTGGAGCCAGGGCAACTCGTGCTGGGCGACAGCATCTTTCCACTTCTCGACGGTGTCGTTGCAGTCCACGCCCAGGATTTCCAGCTTACTGCTGTACTTGGCATAGTATTCCTTCATCTTGGGCATGCCCTTGATGCACCAGACGCACCACGAGCCCCAGAAGTCAATGATGACCCACTTGCCGCGCAGTGAGCTCAACGCCAGCGGCTTGCCATTGATGTCGTTAAGTGTGAAGTCGGGGGCCATCTGTCCCTCGAGAGCATGCTTTTTAGCCTCCTCGGCAGCCTCTTGCCTGGCTATCTCGAGTTGTTTCTTGTACAACTCGGCAACCATGCTGCCGCGAACACGCTCGGTCAACAGAGCGGCAGCAGCCTCAATCGCCTCGGCTTCAGCAGGCATTTCGGCAATCAGTGCAGCCGAGGCTTCCTGGTCGGGATGAGCCTTGATATAGCTCATCACAGCATCAATATTGTCTTGAAACAGTTGAGGCATCTTGGTCTGATACTCATCCATCACCTGCTCCTGAGGTGCGCCAGAATCCATCTTCTGCCGAAGCTGTGTCATGAAGTCCTCAATGGCTTTGTTAGAAGGCTCAAGCCAATTCTGCGCCTCCTGGTAATCCATATACACCTGCGAACCTCCCACTCTGATCACGCCATCGGCATCCTTCCAGATGGTGAGCGTCTCGCCGGGTATTGCGGCAATGTAGTAAACGATGTGGGCGGCCTCATCGCCTTCCTGCTTCTCACCGATCTCGAGCATCGATGCCTTGTTGATGTCAAACGTCACCTCTTGCATCTCGCCCGTGATTGCACGCGTCAGACTCTCATCCTGTTCAGCCAAGTAGAAGTACACCGAGTCGCCCATATCCTTAAAGGAGCCCTTCACAGTGAATGGGCCGTCCTGGGCCACCAAGCCCAGCGCCATCATGCTCGCGAGCATGGCCAGAATCATCTTTCTCATAACAATAATGGTTAAGTTTCTTTATAATATCTAACCGCAAAGATAATAAAAAAGCATTAACAAGTCAAAATATCGGAAAGTATGACCCTTGATAAATATTTTTTTTTATCTTTGTCGGTTAAAAGTAACCAGAAGACCAGACGTATATGATGAAACGAATTGCTACATTGTTAACCATGGCGACAGTGATGATGATGGCTGTTGCCCAGATGGCTAATCCCGTTACCTTCACTTCCCAACTGAGAACCTCCAACGGTTCTAGTGAGGGCGAGATTGTCTTCACCGGCAAGATTGACAAGGGATGGCATGTGTATTCCACCAACCTGAACGGAGCCGGCCCGACCGAGGCCGCCATCGTTTTCCATAAGAAAGACGGTGTGGAGCCTGTGGGCAAACTGAAGCCTGTGGGCAAGGAAATCTCGCAGTTCGACGAGATGTTCGGCGCCAAGTTGCGCTACTTTGAAAACAGCGTGCAGTTTGTGCAGAAGGTGAAGTTCACCAAGCCCAACTATGACATTGATGCCGACCTGGAATACGGTGCGTGCAACGACCAGTCGTGCCTGCCGCCGTCGAGCGTGAGCTTCAAGAAGGCAGGCAAGTCACCTGCCGTTGATGGCGAAGCCGACAAGAACAAGGAAGAGCAGGAAAAGGCTGATGCCGAGGCTCTTGCCAAGGCTAAAGCCGACTCCCTCGCTGCCCTGGCCGCTGCCGACAGTGCTGCAATGGCACCACCTGTCGATAGCGCTGCCCTGGCGGCCCTGGACCACGACGCGTTGTGGAAGCCCGTGGTGGGCGACATCCGCGCCATCGACGGCACCAACGAGGGCGGCAGCCGCTCGCTGTGGTACATCTTCCTGCTGGGACTGGTGGGCGGACTGGTGGCGCTGTTCACGCCGTGTGTGTGGCCCATCATCCCGATGACAGTGAGCTTCTTCCTCAAGCGCGCCAAGAATGACAAGAAAAAGGGCATCAAGGATGCTATCACCTATGGCATCTCGATTGTCGTCATCTACCTACTGTTAGGCCTAATTGTGACGGCGATCTTCGGTCCCAGTGCGCTGAACGCCCTCTCGACCAATGCCGTGTTCAACATCTTCCTGTGCCTGCTGCTGGTTGTATTCGCGCTGTCGTTCTTCGGCATGTTCGAGATCAAGCTGCCCAGCAAGTGGTCCAACGCCGTTGACAACAAGGCTAGCACCACCAGCGGCCTGCTGTCCATCTTCCTGATGGCATTCACGCTCGTGCTGGTATCGTTCTCCTGCACGGGTCCCATCATTGGCTTCCTGCTCGTGGATTTTGCCACCAGCGGCAACTTCTGGGGTCCCGCCATCGGTATGCTGGGCTTCGCATTGGCACTGGCTCTGCCGTTCACGCTGTTCGCCCTCTTCCCCTCGTGGTTGAAGTCGGCACCCAAGTCGGGCGGCTGGATGAACATCCTCAAGGTGACGCTCGGCTTCATCGAGTTGGCATTTGCCTGCAAGTTCTTCTCTGTGGCCGACCTGGCCTACGGCTGGCACCTGATGGACCGCGAGGTGTTCTTGTGCCTGTGGATCGCCATCTTCGGTCTGCTGGGCCTCTACCTCATCGGCAAACTCAAGTTCCAGAGCGACATCGTCATGCCTGGCGACGAGACCAAGCCCATGCCTGTGATCTGCATCATGGGCGGATTGATTTCGATAGCCTTCGCCATCTATATGATTCCGGGTCTGTGGGGTGCACCGTGCAAGGCCGTGAGCGCCTTCTCGCCGCCCATGAACACCCAGGACTTCAACCTCAACACCAAGGAGGTGCGCGCCGCCTATACCGACTATGAGCAGGGTATGGCCGCCGCTGCCGCAGCAGGCAAACCCGTATTCCTGGACTTCACGGGCTTTGGCTGCGTGAACTGCCGCAAGATGGAGGCTGCCGTGTGGACCGATCCCAGCGTGGCCGACAAGCTGAACAAGGACTATGTGCTCATCTCGCTCTTTGTCGATGACAAGCGCCCGTTGCCCGAGCCCATCGAGGTGACTGAGGCCACAGGAGAGAAGCGCACCCTGCGCACCATCGGCGACAAGTGGAGCTACCTACAGCGCTACAAGTTCGGCAGCAACACGCAGCCGTTCTATGTGTGCGTTGACCCGCAGGGCAATGCCCTGAGCGGCTCGTTCAGCTACAAGGAGGACGTGCCCGCCTTCCTCGACTTCCTGGACGGCGGCCTGACCAAATTCCGCCAATAAACCCCTAAAAAAAGAAAACAATAAATACAATAAGAACAATTTTTATCATCACAATCTCTTATTTGTCATTATTGTATTTATTGTTTTCCTTAAGAAAAACCAGATAATAATGATTGAAGAGAAAACGAGAGAGCAGATTATCGCGTTGATGAAGCGCGAGGTGGTTCCGGCAGTGGGCTGCACCGAGCCCATGGCTGTGGCCCTGTGTGTCGCCCGAGCCACCGAGGCACTGGGCAATAAACCCGAGAAAATCACCGTCCTGCTGAGTGCCAACATCCTCAAGAACGCCATGGGAGTGGGTATTCCCGGCACGGGGATGATTGGCCTGCCCATCGCCATCGCCCTGGGCGCCATCATCGGCAAGAGTGAGTACCAGCTCGAGGTCATCAAGGACGTGTGCCCTGATGCCATCGCTCAGGGCAAGCAGTTCATCGACGAGGGCCGCATCGACATCAAGATGAAGGAAGGCGAGTGCGACAAGCTCTATGTCGAGGCGCACTGCACGGCCGGCGGACACACCGCCAGCGCCATCATCCAGGGTTCACACACCCGCTTTGTCCGCGTCACACGCGACGATGAGATCCTGCTCAACGAGCTGGCCGGCTCCAGTGAGGGCGTCGCCGAGAACGACATCGCGCTGAACCTGCGCCTGGTTTACGACTTTGCCATGCAGGCTCCCATCGACGAGATCAGCTTCATCCTCGAGACCCGCGACTACAACCTCAAGGCCGCTGAGGAGTCGCTCAAGGGCAACTATGGCCATTGCCTGGGCAAGACGATGGACAGGCCGCTGAGCCACGGCATCTTCGGCAACACCATCTTCTCGCGCATCCTGTCCAAGACCGCGCTGGCCACCGACGCGCGCATGGGCGGCGCTTTGATTCCCGTGATGAGCAACAGCGGCTCGGGCAACCAGGGCATCTGTGCCACCAATCCCGTGGCCGTCTATGCCATGGAGAACGAGAACACCGAGGAGGAGGTCATCCGCGCTCTCACGCTGAGCCACCTCACCGCCATCTACATCAAGCAGAGCCTGGGCAAGTTGAGCGCCCTGTGTGGCTGTGTGGTGGCATCCATCGGCAGCTCATGCGGCATCACCTACCTGATGGGAGGCGACTTTGACCGCATCTGCTATGCCGTGAAGAACATGATAGCCAACTTGACGGGCATGATCTGCGACGGCGCTAAGCCCAGCTGTGCCCTCAAGATCTCGTCGGGTGTCTCCACCGCCCTGCTGAGCGCCGTGCTCGCCATGGAGGGCCGCCACGTCACCAGTGCCGAGGGCATCATCGACGACGATGTGGACCGCTCCATCCGCAACCTCACCGTCATCGGTGCCGACGCCATGTGCGCCACCGACCAGATGGTCCTCGACATCATGACGGGCAAGAAGCAGTGACCCCGTCCCCTCGGTTTCTGCCGTCTCCTCCGTCATCACCGTTTCACAATCATCAACGAGGGCGCGCCTCAAGGCACGCCCTCGCATCATTCTACTATGTCACACGCTCGCGGGATCAGAATCCGGCATAGCGCACTCCATGCACGTAATAGACTGAACCGGGATCATCGGTAAACTCGATGTTGTAGGCAATTGCATCAGTCGGTTTGCCATTGACGTTCAAGCCACCATTAGGAATGACCCGGCCATTGGTAATGGTGCAGGTCACATCATTACCATCATCATCGGTGTAGATGTAAACATCCTTGCAGGAAAAGGTCATCGCATTCAGGTCAACCGACACCTTGATGGTGTAGCCCCAGAAAATGTCGTTATCGCTCAACCACATGACGTCGGTGTCATCATTGGCTGTGTTGTAGGTGAGCATGTCCCAATCGATGATACCATAGTCGGCATACACATCAGGAATTGTGTCACCATCAATGATGAGGTCAGTATCTACCACCCAATGACCGGCCATCTTCTCAACAGCCGTTCCTCCAGCAGGCTCATCGGTCTCAACACTACATGAGGAGAATCCGAGGCACAAACCGAGGGCCAAAGCAAAAATTGAAATATATTTCTTCATAATCTACAATTTTAAGAATTAGAGTTAGTGGAGAATGATGTGGTACTGCATCGATCCTGCATAATCCATGTCGTAGGTCACAGTGTGGGTTTCGGGGTCATACGAACCGTCATAGAACTCGTCATATGTATCACCCCAGCCAGGAACAATAGCCGAGAGGGCCAGCACCTCATTGTCACCTGTGAGTTGCAGGTAGCCATTCATGGCATATCTTGGGCCATAGCCGGCACGCACGTCATAGTAACCGCCCATCATATCACTGATCGAGAAGATACCAGGAACGACCATCTCGATGGTGACAGGATAGCCCGAGAACGGCACGGTTGCACCAGAGGAGAACCAATAGCGGAAAGAACCTTCCTGTACGGTATAGTCGCCCGACATGTCGGTTGTCACACTCGGGTCATAGACACACACCGTGCGCTCTACCGAGGCAGGATAGCCGTCGGAGCCCACAGCCGAGTAGGTGATGTAGTAGAAGCCCAATGTGTTGGTATCAACCTCATCAGCACCCACAATCTTGATCTTGCTGGTAATGTCTTCACCAGCAAGGGTGCCTATGCAACCAGGGTCAACAAATGGCGTGCCCACGGGGATTGCCATGAATTCGTCACCCTGCAGTTGCAGGTCGGCATAGTAAGTCAGGCGAGAATCTGTCAGCTCGTCGTTGTCATCATTACATGATGTCAAGCCAAGCAGCACGCCCGCCAGCAATAAGCCAAATAAATATATCTTTTTCATATTTAATCGATTTTATGTTGTTCTACATTTATAAGGTAGGCCACAATTACTTGGCATCCCAGAAGACGCGGTCGCTCAACAACTTCTCGGCAGGAGTGTTCTTGTTCAGCTGGCGGGCGGTGCTGGGATAAGGCACGCGCTTGCACAGGCCACCGGCAACGATGAAGTTACGTGCCGGAACAATCATCTGGCCGGCGTTGTAAATCGTGCCGTCCTCAAAGATTTGTTTTGCCGTGTAGGTGCTGGTGGTGGGAACGTCGGTGCGGCGCACCTCGCTCCAAGCCTCCATGTGGTCACGATAGAACAGGGCGGCCCACTTCTGCATGTAAATCAGGTTCAAGCGATTGGCATCGCTGGCCTGGCTGTCCCAGTTCACGCGGTTACCGTTCAAGAATGAGCCGACTGTCATGCCACGCGAAGCGAAGTCGGCAGCGACGCCAGCCTCATAGGCGGTCTTGGCAGCGGCCTTGTTACCCCAGCGCAACTGAGTCTCGGCGATGAGGAACTGGAGCTCACTCTGGGTGAACAGATAGATCGGGGCGAACACGGCGGGCGTGTAATCGATGGCGCTCACGTCCTTGTTCTTCCAGTCCACACCCCACGACTTATAGACAGTCTTGGCACCAGGAAGCTGACCGACATACTCGCCGGCGTCATTCTTCATGATGGCATACTCGATGCGCGGGTCGTTGGTGGCCATGTAGTAGCTCACGATGGGATAGGAAGCCACGTGGTTCTTGGTACCCAGAGCGCGGGCAACATCATACCAGGGGTTGTACTGGCCGTCGGCATTGCTATAGACATCCCATGCCACATTGCCAGTGAAGAAGTCATCGGCATTGACCAGGGCCAGCGCCTTGCTCTGATAGTCGCCAGCATTGATGCCGCCGTCGATCAAGCGCAGGTACATGCGCAGGCGCAGCGCGTTGGCAAAGCCGCGCCACTGGCTCAGGCTCTTGTTGAGCAACGGGTCGGTCAAGGTGATGGGGTCGCCCTCGAGGGCTGCCTCGGCGGCATCCATCTCGGCAAGAACGCCCTTATAGACATCCTCGCCCTTGTCCCACACGGGATTGGTGTTGGCACTTCCCTGCAGGGCCTCGGTGTAGGGCACCTGGTCCAGGTTGTCCACCAGAATCTGGAAGGCGTAGGCCCTCAGCACCGTGCAGGCGAACAGGTCACTCGCGTTCTCGGTTCGGTCCATCACATCCTTGATGTCGGCCAGCGCGCCGGCATATAGCGTGCGGTAGCAACGGTCAAACAGGTTGGACGACTCGTCAAGGTTCAGCTCGGCCTCGTCGTTATACTGGTTGGCCTCGGGACGCTGCTCAAAGTACTGGGCGAAGAATCCGCCGTAGTTGAACATGGCATCGCCCACAGCTGCTGCAACAGCATTCTCGGCAGCAGGGAACACCAGGTCGGGCGTCACATCAGTGCTCGACGGGTAGTTGGGGTTGTCGTTAATGTCAAGATTGCACGACGACAGGCTCAACGCTGCTGCAATAGTCAATAATATATATATCTTTTTCATGTCTGTTCAGTTTTTGATTAGAATTTAACCTGCACATTGAAACCAAACTTACGCGAGCTCGGGTTGGCCGAGAACTCACCATAGTTACCCTCCAGGTCGTTACCGAAGGTCGAAGTCTCAGGATCGATAAAGGTGTTGCTCTTGGGAGTCCACAAGAACAGGTTGTTGCCAAAGAACGACACATTCACGCCTGTGATGAAGCAGTTGGCGAACCAGCGCGTGGGCAATTGCCAGCTCAAGATCACCGAACGCAGCTTCACGTAACTCTTGTCAACCAGGAATGCACGGTCCAGATCGGGGCCACCAGCATCCCAGTAGTTGAAGATACCGGTCTCGTCGAGCGGTGTCGTGTTTTCACCGTAGATGGGGTTGCCGCCCTCATCTTCACCAATCTGCTGAACAGAGTTGGGAACGATGAACGGGTTACGGTTGTTGAAGGCCGTCTGGATAGCGTTACCAGTGAAGTAGGTGATGTCCTTGGTGCGCGAGTACAGCATACCGCCGTGACGAACGTCCAGGTTGGCGGTCAGGCTGATGCCCTTGTAGCTCAACGTGGTGCCGAAGCCCATCAAGTACTTGTAGTTCATGCTGCCGACAATCTGCTGCTCGCTGTTAACGATGGGCTGACCATTGCCGTCACAGATGATCTTGCCGTCCTCGGTCGTCTGGGGAACATAAGCCTTGAACACGCCCAGAGGCTCACCCTCGATGGCGTAGAGGCTCGTGCCACCGCTCAGGCCAAAGATCGTGGCGATGCCGCCCAGCTCCTCGGGCAGCTTGATGACCTTGCTCCAGTTCTTGGTGTAGTTCCAGTTGATGTCCCACTGGAAGTCACCCACCTTGACGGGAGTCACGTTGACCAGCAACTCGACACCACGGTTGCGGATCTTACCCAGGTTCATGTTCTGGGCCGTGTAACCGGTTGCGGGATCCATGTTCAGGGAGAAGATCTGCTTGTCGGTGTTACGGTTGTAGTATGCAGCATCAAAGCTGAAGCGGTTGTTCAGGAAGACCATGTTCAGACCAACCTCAAACTCGGTGGTCATCTCAGGACTCAGGTTCTGGCTGCCCAGGGTGTTACCCATCGAGTAGGCATTCACGCCCACCTTGGTGAAGGGGAACGAGCTGCCGTTACCGAAACCGCTGGTAGCGGCTGCGGCCTGGCCATAGACCGAGTTAGTCATATATACATCGGCATCATTACCCGTGCGGCCCCATGCCAGACGCAGTTTGCCAAAGTTGATAATGTTGCG
Organism: Sodaliphilus sp.; assembly: GCA_045114435.1. Lineage (GTDB taxonomy): Bacteria > Bacteroidota > Bacteroidia > Bacteroidales > Muribaculaceae > Sodaliphilus. Next base: position 1,959 of record JBGUKK010000072.1, on the reverse strand, counting down.
CTGCTCAGGCTTCAGCAATTCGCTGAACAGGAACGACAGGCTCACGCCAGGATAGAAGTAGGAACGATTGTCAACAGGCAGGGTCGATGACCAGTCGTTACGTCCCTGGAGCGTCAGGTAAACCATGTTTTTCCAGGCAAACTCGGCACTGCCGAATACGGCCAGGAAGCGGCGCTTCCACTCGCTCTGCGAGGTCGAGGGAATCTCGGCGCTGTTCGACAGGTTGTACCACATCGGGATGGTCAGGTTGGTAACCGACGAACCCAGATACTTGTAAGAGCGCTCGTTGCCGTTGAAACCGAGCTGAGCGTTCACGTGCCAGTCTTCCAGAATCTGCTGATCGTAGGTCAACATGAAGTTCTGGTCAATCTCGCGGCGACGTGTGATGCTCTGTGACACCTCACCGGTGAGGTCCTTCAACGCGTCATCATAGTTGGGCGTGCCATAGTACAGCGCGGCCATGTTGGGCGAGCCGTAATTGTGGTGACCGGTGTTGGTGTCCAGACCGAAGCGGTAGGTGGCAGTGAAGTACTTCAGGAAGTCATAGTCCAACTGCAAGTTGCCGTAGAAGCGCTCCTGCTCATACTCGTTCTGGTAATTATTAATAATGTAGTAGGGGTTGGTCACACCATAGGGGGTGTAGTAGTAACCCGGCGTGTTGAACGGGTTGTCCAGGTCCTTCATCTCGGTGATGGCGATGTCACGAGGGGTCTGCATGATGCTGTTGTACATCGAACCCGTCTTCTGACCTGTCGTCACGAAGTGGTTGCGCTGGAAGGCATAGTTCAACGAGGTGCTGAAGGTGAAATTACCCTCACGGTGGCTACCACGAGCCGACACGGTGTACTTGGTATAGGTATCGGCATCCTCGGGGATGATACCGTCATCGTTGATCTGCGACAGCGACACGAAGTAGGTGCTCTTGTCGGTGGCACCATTGAACGAGATGCTGTTGCTGTAACGGAAACCGGTGCTGAAGAAGTCCTTCACGTTGTTCTTGATGGGCAGATAGCTCTTCAGGTTCTGGCTGTGGTTGTAAACCCAACCATAGAGCTGCTCCGAGCCGTCAAATGCCGGACCCCACGAACCGTTCTCAATCTCGGTGTGGTCACCATACCAGCCCATACCGAAGCTGTTCTGCATCTGCGGCAGGCGCAGGATGGTCTCCCACTGCAAACCGCCGTTATACTCGATGCCCACACCGCGGCTCTGCTTGGAACCCTTCTTGGTGGTAATCAGGATGACACCGGCGCCTGCACGGCTACCATACAAGGCGGTAGCGGCAGCACCCTTCAAGATCGTCATGCTCTCCACATCGTTGGGGTTCACCGCACTCGCACCGTTACCGAAGTCGAAACCGCTGTTCAGGCCATCGTCGCTATAGGTTGCCGAGTTGTTCAAGGGAACACCATCCACTACATACAGCGGCTGGTTGCTGCCCGACAACGAGCTCACACCACGGATGATAACCGACTTGGAAGTACCAGGGTCGGATGAGGTCTCACCAATCTGCACACCAGCCACCTTACCGGCAAGGCTCGACATGACATCATTGGTTCGCGCCGAGGCGATCACGTCACCCTTGATTGGGGTGGCCGACACACCCAGTGCCTTGGCTTCACGCTTGATACCCATCGCAGTGACAACCACCTCGTCGAGCGCGGTGTTGTCCTCCTCAAGGGCTACTGTTACAAAACTGGAAACCGCCACAATCTGGGTCTTATAACCCACACAACTGATGCGCAACTGCGTCACGTTGTCGTTGACGGTTACTGTGAATTGACCGTCCAGATCGGTCGAGGTGCCCTGTGACGAGCCGACAGCTTGCACAGTGGCACCAATCAGCGGCTCATTGTCACTTGCACTGACGACTCATTGCTGTCCACTAAAAATTGTGGACGGTTAATAAATAAAATTTTCAAATAAACTCGGTTCACTTGAACCATTGAGTTCTTTGAC
>JBGUKK010000071.1:0-14552 GCA_045114435.1 Sodaliphilus sp. | reverse complement strand
CTAACCCCAGCATTCGCCTGTCGGCGTCATGCTGGGGATAGCTGAGTGGAAGTCGCCTTCGGCGACCCGCCTGCCGCCAGTCCGTGGCACACCGCCTTCGGCGACCCGCCTGCCGCCAGTCCGTGACACTCCGCCTTCGGCGACCCGCCAGCCGCCAGTCCGTGACACTCCGCCTTCGGCGACCCGCCAGCCGTCAGTCCGTGGCACACCGCCTTCGGCGACCCGCCAGCCGCCAGTCCGTGACACTCCGCCTTCGGCGACCCGCCAGCCGCCAGTCCGTGGCACACCGCCTTCGGCGACTCGCCAGTCCGCAGCACTCCGCCAGCCGCCAGTCCGTGGCATACCGCATTCGGCGACTGGCCAGCCGTCAGTCCGTGACACACCGCCTTCGGCGACCGCCAGCCGTCAGTCCGTGACACTCCGCCTTCGGCGACCCGCCAGCCGTCAGTCTGTGGCACACCGCCTTCGGCGACTGGCCAGCCGTCTCATCCGCAGCACTCCGCCAGCCGCCAGTCCGCATCACTCTGCCTGGCGCGACCGGCCTGGCGCGAGTCCGTGGCGACCGGATGGTGGGCATCGCCGGCGGCGATGACTAGAGTGAAAACCCCAGCATGATGTGAGCCGTAAGGCGAACGAATGCTGGGGCCAGCGACACCCCGGTCGGCAGTTCCTCGAAGAGGAACACCAGAAGTGGCTGCGGTCAGTTCGTGGCGACTCGGATGGTGGGTATCGCTGGCGGCGATGGCTAGGGTGAAAGCCCTAGCATGATGTGAGCCGTAAGGCGAACGAATGCTGGGGGAGGGAGGTGGCGGGAGAAACTTATCGGGCGATATTTTGCGTGAACCAAAATATCGCCCGATGGTGTATGGTGAATAAGCCCCAGGAGGGTTTATTTTCTCTTCTTGCGGCGGTGCTGATAGCGCCAGTGGTGCTGTATCGAGTGATACATGTAGTGGCGGAAGGGGTGCAGCAGCCAGAAGTGGTAGAACAGGAAGGCCAGTGCAGCACCGATGGTAGCCACGATCACCTTGCTCATGCGGTAGTTGGAAACCATGCGGATGTCCATCCAGATCTCAATGACGAGGGCCAGCACCGAAGCGGCGGCGGCAATCACGATTTCCTTGTTGAGCTTGCTGTGGTGGGGCAGGCAAGCCTTGGCATAGTCCAGGATCATGATCAGGGTGATACAGAAATACAGGATGGCTTGACCGACCAGGTCGAAATGCGGGAATGGCTTTAAATCATGGATGCCAAATGGATACTTGGAAAATGAGATGTAAAGCGTGAGCAGGATGACCAGTAAAGTTGGTACCCCTTTTGGTATCGAAAGCAGGAAACTCTTCATTCTTTATAGTGTCGTTTTTTTATTTTTCAAGATGCAAAAGTACTCTTTTTTGTTTTACCACAAAAGAGATAACACTAAAAAATGACCCAAAATGTCAATTTTATTGACAAAACTTGTGAGGCATGGGCTTAATGTGTTACCTTTGCAGGCGTGCCGCAAGGTTGCGGCCCCTGCTGGAAATCAGTTGGATTGTGATGAGCGGAATGAGGGATTTTTTTTCAATGACGAGACGTGAACGGCAAGGCACCGTCGCCCTGCTGGCAGTGATTGCGCTCTTGCTGCTGGGGACGGTGGCCGTGCGCTCGTGCCGGCCGATGCCGCCGCATGAGTCATCGAGTGTCGAGATGCAGCGTTTTGAGGACGATGTGGACTCGTCGTCGGTCACGGTGACTGACAAGCCGTCAAAGCGTCAAGCTCGCCCGACGCGACGTGCCCCCAAGCGTTCGCCTCATCCCAAGAAGTCCAAGCCCCACACCCCACCTCGCCCTGTGGATCCTGTCCCCACGTTCTGATTTCCGCTGTCGCGCTGGCGTTCTGGCCGCGGATGTGACTGAAAAAAAGTGGATTTTTATCATTTATTTGTTTGACTGTTTGGGTTGAAAGTGCTACTTTTGTGCTCAATACTTTAACACAAATCGATCATCTTATGGCAAAACGAGCAGGATTTGCGACACGCTTGGGCGCCATCGCGGCAGCGGTGGGCTCGGCAGTGGGCTTGGGAAACATCTGGCGTTTCCCCTATGAGGCAGGGCAGAATGGCGGCGGAGCCTTCATCCTGGTGTACATCGTCTGTATCTTGGTGATGGGCATCCCCGTGATTCTCAGCGAGTTCATTATCGGTCGCTCCACCCACAGCAACATGAAGGCAGCCCTCAAGCAGTTGGCTCCAGGCAAGAAGTATTACTTGTTCAGCTATATCTGCATCCTGGGCAGTTTTGTCGTCATCGGCTTCTACAGCGTGGTGTGTGGCTGGATTATCGAGTATCTGTGCCATGCCGTGCGTGGAGACTTGATCGGTCACACGCCTCAGGAATACAACGACATGTTCACGGCCCTCATTTCCAACCCGTGGACCTGTGTGGGCTGGACACTGCTCTTCCTGGTTCTCAACTTCCTCGTGATGAGTAGGGGCATTGAGAAGGGCATCGAGCGCGTGTCGAGCGTGATGATGCCGCTCTTGTTCTTGATTCTTATCGTCTTCTGCATCAAGTCGTTGCTGATGGACGGCGCTGCCGAGGGTCTCAAGTTCCTCTTCTATCCCGATTTCTCGGCGTTGACGGCTCGAGGCGTACTCGACGCCTTCGGGCAGGCTTTCCTGTCGTTGTCCATCGGTATCTCATGCCTGGTCACCTACAGTTCCTACTTCAAGGATGACACGTCGCTGATTAAGGATGCCACGACGGTTGCCACCCTCGACACGCTGGTGGCCATCCTGTCGGGCGTGATGATTTTCCCGGCCGTGTTCTCCTTTGGCGTTGAGCCCACAGCGGGCCCGCGCCTCATCTTTGAGGTGTTGCCGGGAATCTTCCAGCAGATGTCAGGTGGTTACATCTGGGCCTTGCTGTTTTTCCTGCTGGTGTTCTTTGCCTCGTTGACCTCGACCATCTCATTGAGCGAGATTCCCATCACCTTCATGATCGAGGAATACAAGATCTCACGTCCGCGCGCCATCATCTGGACCGCCGTGATCACCTTCACTCTTGCCACGGTAGCAGCGCTGTCGTTCAGCACGCTCGATAGCATCAAGCTGTGGGGCAAGAACATCTTCGACATGATGGACTATGCGGCCAGCAACATCTTCATGCTCCTGGGCGGCCTGTTCACGGCCGTGTTTGTGGGATGGATCATGGACCGCAAGGTGATAGGCGATCAGCTCACCAACGGTGGCCGTCTCAAGGGCACGATGGGGCCTTACCTCATCTTCTGCATGCGCTATGTCGCTCCAGTGTCCATCATCTTCATCTTCCTTTACCTCACGGGCCTGGTGAGCTTTTAAGCGGTCTCCGTTTACACGTTGTTGAGCAGGTAGTTGATCATGTCAACCACGTCGGTGACGTTGATCTCGCTGTCGCCATTGTAGTCGGCGTTCTCGATCATGAAGCCATCAGCACCATTGTTGACAAGATAGTTGATGAAGATGATGACGTCCGAGATGTTATACTCGCCGTCGCCGTTCATGTCGCCATTGGGCTCGGGCATGGAGAAAACAGCGTTGTATTCCATCATGAAGAACGGATTACCATCATCCTGCATAATCGCCAGGCCAACGGCTCCGTTGCCATTGTTGCCGGCCGTGGTGTTGTCCATGGTCATCTTGTTGCCGTCGATGGTGTAAGTGCACTCGGTGGCAGTGTCGTCGGCCGTGAACACGAAGGGGTCGTCATAGGGGTCAACCGTGTTGGTGGCCGTGCAGGTGCCCCACCTCAGCAGCACGCCGTATCCCTCTTCGCTATAGACATATTGATTCAAGGGCACATGGATCTTGCCGTCGGCGATGGTGCCTCTCACCCAGGTGTTAAGCCCCACGGCGAAGACAGGATCCTGGATATAGACAGTCTTCCCGTCGGGGGCGTAGACGATGTTCACCTGGCTGTTGATGGCAGTGGGCCGGCCATAGGAGTTGATGCTGTAACCGGTGCGGTTCATCGTCACCAGTTGGCCCTCGGGTTGGTCGGTGATGATGTCGGGTGCGATGCCCCTCAGTCTGATCTTGCTCGTGCTCTGGAAACTCTTGGGTTGGAACTTGACATGAGTCCTCTGGAGTTTTGGCCTCTTGGGGTCTTTCAGATTATTCACACCAGCCGGGGCGCCTACTGCGATGGTGAGGCCCAATAACAGGAATAAGAATTTCTTCATAGCGTTCATGTTTTTGAAATCACACAATGTCATTTTTACTTAAAATCTGTCTCAAAAATACGACATCAGGCACGATAATCAAACGTGTCGCTTGCCAATTAACACTTATTAACCGTTAAGCGAAAAAGAAGACCTGGTGCCCTTGCGGCGTGAGGTGCGGTTTGGGGCGTGGTTGCGGTTGAATGGCCGCTTGGAGCGGGGTTATTGCTGATGGAGGTAGTCGCGGATGGCGGCAGTGAAGGGTCGCCAGTACTTCTGGCACTTGACCTCGCCGACGCCGTGGAGGATGCCGAATTCGGCCTGGGTCGTCGGCTTCTCGGTCGCCATGGCCTGCAGTGTCTTGTCGCTGAAGACCATGTAGGGGGCGATGTGGCTCGCCTGGGCCAGCGCCTTGCGCACGTCGCGCAGGTGCTCGAACAGCTGCTTGTCCATCTGCTTGGCTGGGGCGTTGTCGGGGACGATGGCGGCGACGGCGGTCTTTTTCTTAGCCGACTTGAAGTCGCGGCGCTCAAACTTGTTCAGCTCGATACTGCGGCGTCCATACAGCACCTCGTTGCCAAAGCTGGTGACCTTCAAGTGGTTGCCGTCGTCGTACGCGACCTCGAACAACCCTAACTGAAGCATCTGCAGCAGGTAGGCGTTCCACTCGGCGACAGAGAGTTCGCGTCCCACGCCGAAGGTCTTCAACCGGTCGTAGCCGTGCTCGATGACCTCGGCCTTGCGCCAGCCGCGCAGGATGTCGGTCACGGTGTACATGGTGGCCTGCTCGTCGGTGCGACGGATGGCGCTCAGGGCCATCTGGGCGTAGCGTGTGCCGTCGAAGCGCTCGGGCGGGTTGTCACACACGTCGCAGTTGTGGCAGTCGTGGTCGAAGGGCTCGTTGAAGTAGTTGAGCAAGATGCGCCGGCGGCAGACGCCGCTCTCGGCAAACTGCTGCATGCGTTGCAGTTTGTCCATGTTGACCTGCACCTGTCCCGAGGCGCGTGCAAACTGCTGCAGGGTGATCACGTCGCCGTAGCTGTAGAACAGCAACGCCTCGGCGGGCAGGCCGTCGCGTCCGGCGCGCCCAATCTCCTGGTAGTAGCTCTCGATGCTGCGCGGCATGTTGCTGTGGATGACAAACCTGACGTTGCTCTTGTCGATGCCCATGCCGAAGGCGATGGTGGCGCACACCACCTTGACGTCGTCGTTGATGAAATCGCGCTGGACGCGCTGTTTCTCGCTCACGCTCATGCCGGCATGGAAGGGGCGTGCACTGATGCCCAGCCGTGTGAGGTCGGCCGCCATCTTCTCGGTGTTCTTGCGGCTCAGGCAGTAGATGATGCCGCTCTCGCCGCGGTGCAGGTTGATGAACTGCACGATGTGGCGCAGCTTCACCTTGCCCGTGGACCCTTGCACCACGTTGAGCGAGATGTTGGGCCTGTCGAAGGAACTGATGAACAACCGGGCGTCGGGGATGTGCAGCTGCTGGGCGATGTCGTCGCGCGTGATGCGGTCGGCAGTGGCGGTGAGCGCCATCACGGGGACGTGGGGGAAACGTTGCTTGAGGATGCCCAACTGGGTGTATTCGGGCCTGAAATCATGGCCCCATTGTGAGATGCAGTGGGCCTCATCGACGGCAAACAGGCTGATGCGTCCGGTAATCGTGCTCGACCAGCGGTCAATCTCGCTGAGCAGTTTCTCGGGGGAGATGTAGAGCAGCTTGACCTTGCCCTGCATGAGCAGTTCCATGGTCTGGCGGTTCTCCATGTCGCTCTTCTCGCTGTTGAGCGCCAGGGCAGGGATACCGTTCTGCTGCAGGGCATCGATCTGGTCGTTCATCAGCGCCAGCAGCGGTGAGATGACGATGGCGAAGCCCTCCTCGCTCATCAGCCCCGGAATCTGGTAGCACAACGACTTGCCGCCGCCGGTGGGCATCAGCACGATGCTGTCGCCGCCGTCGAGCGTGTGTTGGATGATGTCCCATTGCTGGCCCCGGAAACTGTCGTAGCCATAGCAGCTCCTCAACAGCATCAACGCATACTCCTGCCGTGTCATCATCAGAAATAATGAATTTAAAATGAAAACACCTAAAATCTAACGCCTAAAATCTAACGTCTAAAATCTAACGTCTAAAATCTAATAAGCATTATCCTCGCCCTTGATGGCATTCCATGCCGTGCGGACGATGATCTTCAGGTCGAGGAAGAAAGACCAGTTCTCGGCGTACCACACGTCATACTCCACACGTTTCTCCATCTGCCACAGCTCCTCGGTCTGGCCGCGATAGCCGCGCACCTGTGCCCAGCCGGTGATGCCGGGCTTGATGGTGTGTCGCAGCATGTACTTGTCAATCAGCTCGCTGTACATCTCGGTCTGCGCCACCATGTGGGGGCGTGGACCCACGATGCTCATCTCGCCGCGCCACACGTTATAGAACTGTGGCAGCTCGTCGATGCTCGTGCGGCGCAGGAAATTGCCCAGTCGTGTCACGCGAGGGTCGCCCTTGGTGGCCTGGAGCGTGTCGCTGTCGGCATTGACGCGCATGGTGCGGAACTTGTAGCAGTTGAAGGCCTGTCCGCGGTAGCCGGTGCGTTTCTGTACAAAGAAGATGGGCCCTGGCGACGAGAGCTTGATGCCGATGGCCACGGGGATGATGACCAGGGGCGAGAGGATGAGGGCCACCGTGGACACCAGCAGGTCGAAGGCTCGCTTGACCAGCCGGTTGAGGGGGTTCTTCAGGGGATTGGGGTGAACGGCAAGAATGGGCACGTCGCCCACCGAGCTGAGCTCGAACTGGCGCGTCACCGTCCTGCCGAACTGGGGCACATAGTAGAAATCGACGGCATTGTTGTCGGCGATGCGGATCATCCGCGAGACATTCTGGTTATCCTCGATGTCGGGGACGGCACAGAACATCTCATCGACCTGATGGGTCTTGACAAACTGCTCCACGTCATCGAGCGTGCCCTGATAGGCCGCCGAGACCGAGCGCGCCTTGCGGTTGTTGTCAAAGAAGCCCACGATGTGGTAGCCGTAGCCCTGGTCGCCAAGCATCTCGTCGATGAGGCGCACGCCCACCGTGCCGCCGCCGATGACAATCACGCGCTTGAAGTTGAAGCCCCTGTTACGGTAGAGCTTCACGAGCTGTCGCGAGATGACCCACCACGTGGACAGGACGATGAAAAAGACGGCATAGAACAGCAGCGCGTGCTTCCACGGCACGTCCTGCGTGCCCAGGAACGACGTGAGCGTGACGAAGATGCCCGCATGGGTGAGAATCAGCTTCAGGGCCTGTCCCACAACCTTGTCGGCATAGAAGACGCGCCGCTCATGCACGTCGCTGTAGAAATAGATGCACACCACCATAGCCACGTTGAGAACAAGCCACACGGGCCTGGAGTACAAGGCGTCGCCGGTGGGTGCGAACCCATCGTGGCTCCAGTACATGCTGGCGAAATAGACAAGATTGACAATCAGCAGGTCAACAATGCTGAATATCCATCTCACGAATTGTCCATATCGGCCTTTACTCTTCATCGGGACTTGGGTTATGGAGTGTCTGAATGGTGTCGATGGTAAAGCAGGGGGAGCGGTGGCGCTCCCTCTGCGTCAATGGGGGAAATTATGACAATGTTACTGTAGCCGTTGTCACGACTTAATCGTTGTCCAGTTCTTTAATCTTCTGCTCGAGCTCGGCAATCTCCTCCTTCAGGCGGGCGATGCGGCGTTCCATCTCCTGAACCAGCGAGTTGCCGCTCTTGGTGTTAGCCGTCAAGAAGCCCATGTTGTTCTCGAAGGTCTTCAACTCGCTCATGCGCTGCTCGTAGGTGCGCACCAGGCGGTCGCGCTCGCTCAGGCCGCGGTCGCTGCCCGATGACTGGCGCGAGCCGCGCGAGCCACCGTCGCTGGGACGCGTGCCGCGCATGTTGAGGGTGTCGAACGCCTTGTCGATCAACTCGCGATACTGGGCGTAGATCTTGTCCTTCTCCTTGAAGGGGACATGACCGATTTCCTGCCAGCGGTCCATCAGCTCGCGCACCTTCTGGGCGGCGTCCTCGGCAGCCTCCTCGATGGTGGACTTGAGCGTGGCGATGACTTCCTTCTTGGCCTTGAGGTTCTCGTGCTCGACGGCGTGGATGTTGACGTTCTGTTTCTTCTTCTGTTCAAAGAAGTGGTCACAGGCGGCGATGAAGCGTTTCCACACGGCGTCGCTGTGCTTCTTGACAACGGGGCCGATGGTCTTCCACTCCTTCTGCATCTCGACGAACTTCTCGGTGGCTTCTTTCCACTCGGTGGAGTCCATCAAGGCCTCGGCACGTTCACACAGGTCGACTTTCTTAGCCAGGTTGGAGCTCAGCTCCTCCTTCATCGTCTTGTAGAACTCGGCCTTCTTGGCAAAGAACTCGTCGCATGACTTGCGGAAGCGTGCAAACAGTGCGGCGTTGGCCTTGCGCGAAGCGTAACCCAGCTTCTTCCAGTCCTCTTGCAGGGCGATGATCTGCTTGGTCACCTCGTCCCACTGGGCATAGGTCTTGAGGCCGTCGGTGGAAATCTCCTCGATCTTCTCACACAGGGCGGTCTTGGCGTCGGCATTCTCTTTCTCCTTGCTCTTGCGGTCCTCAAAGAATGCCTGGTACTTCTTGTTGATGGCGCTGGAGGCAGCCTTGAAGCGTGCCCACAGCTCCTCGCGCAACTCCTTGGCCACGGGACCGATCTCGCGCCACTTGTTGTGCAGTTCCTGCAGCTTGCGGAAGGCGGCAACGATGTCCGATTCCTCATCGAGGGCTTCGGCCTCTTCACACAACTGCTGCTTCAACTCCAGGTTCTTCTTGAAGTCGTAGTCACGCAGCTCGCGGTTCACCTTGAGCACGTCATAGAAGCGCTCGGTGGCACGCTGGAACTCCTTCCACACCTCGGTGTCGGCAGTGGCGGGCACCTCGCCGGTGTCCTTGAACTCCTGCTGGAGCTGCTTCACGCGGTTGAACTGGCGGTTGATGTTGTCGGGGTCGTTGGCAATCTCGTTGATCAGCGCGATGATCTGGCGCTTCTTCTCGAGGTTGGCCTCACGGTTGGCTTCCTGGGCCGCGTTATACTCGGTGCGACGTTCCTTGAGCACGTTGAGGAGCTCTTTCAAGTTGTTCTCGTCGGGGTCCTCCTTGGGTGTGAAGTCACTCTCGTTGTTGCCGTTGGCGAGGAATTCCTCTTTCTCACGGGCGGTCTCTTCACGACGCAGGGCAAAGAATGCGGCCTTGATGGCTTGCACCTCATCCTTCACCTCCTCGATGGGACGGGTGGCCATCTCACGCATCATGTCCACCAGCTCGCTCTTGTTCTTGCCGGCAAGGTCCAGGCGCGACTCCTCTTTCTGGGGAGCGGGCTCCTCGGCTTTGGGTTCCTCGGCGGGTGCTTCCTCGGCCTTAGGTTCCTCGGCGGGAGCGGCCTCCTCGGCGGGAGTGGGAGCTACCTCGGCTACGGGTTCCTCAACTTTAACTTCTTCATTCACAACTTCCTGAGCCTCGTTGACGGGCTCAGTGCTCAAGTTCTGGTCCTGCTCGAGATTGTTCATCGATTCGGACTGTTCACGCGGTTCCATCATAGATTCTTTAGTTTTATCGGGCGCAAGATGCCCCCGTTGTTAAATTCTAAACCCCAAATTTACTCACTTTTTCGTAATCACAAAGCCATTTTGACGATTTTTTTACTTTTTGCCCTGTTTTTTCCCAAAAAAATGGGCCTATAAGACCAAAGCGCCTTATAAGCCCTATCACTGATTGCGGTTAAGTGCTATTTCAATACTCTTGCCTTGACAATCTTGACGTCGACGGTGGGACGGTCCATGCGGCCCGTCGTGGTGTTCTGTATCTTGTCAACGACGTCCATGCCCTCGATGACCTCGCCAAACACGGTGTACTGGCCATCGAGATGGGGGGTGCCACCAATGCTGGTGTAGGCGTCGATCTGCTCGTCGGTGAACTTGAAGGCGGGACCCTGTGCGGCCTCGGCCTCGGTCATCTGGATCAGCTCGTTCTGCAAGGCTTGGAGGCCCTCGTTGTCCTGTTGCTGCTGCAACTCCCTGATCTTGTCACCGTTCTCGGTCACCAGGCGGCGGAAGATGTCCTGCTTCCTCACCTCATTCAGTCGCTGGCTCATCATCTTCAAGTCGTCGCTGCTGTAGATCTTGCCGGTCACGATATAGAACTGGCTGCCGCTGCTGCGACGCTCGGGGTTCACCTGGTCGCCCGTGCGGGCAGCGGCAAGGGCGCCGCGCTTGTGGAAATACTTGGGATAGACAAACTCGGCCTCGATGGTGTAGCCGGGGTCGCCGTCACCGAGCTGGGTGTCGGGGCCGGCGTTCTTGGAGTTGCCGTCACCGGTCTGGATCATGAAGTCCTTGATCACGCGGTGGAACAGCACGCCGTCATAGTAGCCGCTTTCAACAAGCTTGATGAAGTTGTCGCGGTGTTGAGGCGTTTCATTATAGAGGGCAACAACGATTTTGCCGTAGGTGGTTTCGAGTTCTACTTTGGTCATTTTCTCGGTCTTGGCTTGGGTGGCTGCGTTGGCCTGGCTGTTGGTGCTGGCATTGTTGGCCGAGCACGACATCATGGTGAACGCCACCATCATGATGGATACAATAAAGTTCATTCTCATTTTTCTGTTATTATTCCGTTGTGATTGAGATCCTGAAGGCCGTTAAGGTCCTCATTGATGATTAGATGCCCACGGGATAGAGACGCTTGTAGATGCGGCGGAAGTTGTCGTCAGCGGCGCTCAGCTCGGCGGCGTGCTCCTTGTAGTCGGCACCCCACAGCGACGAGGCGAGGTAGGCCAGGTAGACGTGGTCGCGGTCCTTGGCTATTGCCGCCTTGACGAGCAGGTCGATGCTCTGGGCATACTTCTTGTTGTCGATAGCGTTGAGGTAACGCGCCGTGCTCACCACAAACTGGCCGGTGCGGTCCTTCATAATCATGTTGTCCACCAGCTCGGGCAGGTCGTTGTCGATGGCGCCCATGTTGTTGGCTATGTACTCATAGGTCAACAACCCGTTGGTGTCGTTATCCAGCATTTTTTTAGTAGCGTTGTCCATTATATTAATAGTAATGTCGTTTGTTACAAGTCGCAAAGGTAATGCTTTTTTCTTTAGCAACACGATATTAGTGCCAAAAAATCATGACACCACCGCATGAATCCGTCCGGGAAAAGCTCGCCCGGGCTGACCGCGGGAGGGGGGTGTGGCCTGTCGCGTGTGGCGGTGCCTGGTGGGTGTGGTGTCAAGGTGTAACATGGCCGGGAGCTCTTGTTTTATTGGTGGTTTGAATGGTGCAGGGTGGCATGAATGTGAACTTGGATGATGAAGTGTAACAAGTTGTGCAATGTTTTGTGATGAAATATTACATTTCGGCATTTTAACGGCTCCAAAAATAAAATAATGTGTTTTTTTGATTGTTTTGTGTTGAAAATTGCGCTAAAATCACTACCTTTGCACCGCAAAAACCAGAAATCATAAATATTTACAAAATATTCAATACAAAAAGTTTAGTAAATGAAATCGATTTACACTTTTGGTAACGGCCAGGCAGAAGGTCGTGCCGACATGAAGAATCTGTTGGGTGGTAAGGGCGCTAACCTTGCCGAGATGAACCTGATTGGCGTTCCCGTTCCCCCGGGTTTCACCATCACCACCGAGGTGTGCACGCTTTATAACGAGAAAGGACGTGACGCTGTTGTTGAACTCATCAAGGACGACGTGATGAAATCAGTTGAGCACATCGAGAAGCTCACGGGCAACAAGTTCAACGATCCCAGCAACCCCCAGTTGGTATCGGTTCGCTCGGGCGCTCCCGTGTCGATGCCTGGCATGATGGACACCGTCCTGAACCTGGGTATCAACGACGAGGTGGCCGAGACACTGGCACAGAAGTCGGGCAATCCCCGCTTCGCTTGGGACAGCTACCGCCGCTTTGTGCAGATGTACGGTGACGTGGTTCTGGGCATGAAGCCGACCAACAAGACCGACATTGACCCCTTTGAAGCAATTATCGAGGATGTGAAAGAGAAGAAGGGCGTGAAGTTTGACACCGAGCTTGATGTCGATGACCTCAAGGAGCTCGTCGTTCGCTTCAAGGCCGCTGTGAAAGAGAATACCGGTAAGGATTTCCCCACCGACGCTTACGACCAGCTCTGGGGCGCCATCTATGCCGTGTTTGACAGCTGGAACAATGACCGCGCCATCCTGTACCGCCGCATGAACCAGATTCCCGAGGAGTATGGCACGGCCGTCAACGTTCAGGCCATGGTCTATGGTAACATGGGTAACAACAGTGCCACTGGCGTTTGCTTCTCACGCGACGCCGGCACGGGCGAGAACCTGTTCAACGGTGAGTACCTGATCAATGCTCAGGGCGAGGACGTTGTGGCTGGTGTGCGCACCCCGCAACAGATCATGACCGAGGGCAGCCGCCGTTGGGCCAAGCTGCAGGGCATCAGCGAGGAAGAGCGTGCCGCCAAGTATCCCTCCCTCGAGGAGTCGATGCCCGAGTGCGCCCAGCAGCTCGTTGAGATCCAGCAAAAGCTCGAGGAGCACTACCACGACATGCAGGACATGGAGTTCACCATCCAGGATGGCAAGCTCTGGCTGCTGCAGACCCGCAACGGCAAGCGCACCGGCGCCGCCATGGTGAAGATCGCCATGGACCTGCTGCGCGAGGGTGCTATCGACGAGAAGACCGTCATCAAGCGCATGGAGCCCGGTAAGCTCGATGAGCTGTTGCACCCTGTGTTTGACAAGGCTGCCGTTAAGAGCGCCAAGGTGATGGCCAAGGGTCTGCCCGCCAGCCCCGGTGCCGCTACCGGTCAGATCGTGTTCTTTGCCGATGATGCCGAGGAGTGGGCTTCACGCAAGAAGAAAGTCATCATGGTGCGCATCGAGACCTCTCCCGAGGACCTGCGCGGCATGAGCGTGGCTCAGGGTATCCTGACCGCCCGTGGCGGTATGACCTCCCACGCTGCCGTTGTTGCCCGTGGTATGGGCAAGTGCTGCGTGTCGGGTGCCGGCACCATCAAGGTGGACTACAAGGCCCGCACTGTCGAGATGGGTGGCAAGACCTACAACGAGGGTGACTGGATTTCGATCAACGGTAGCACCGGTGAAGTCTATGACGGTGCCGTTGCAACTGTAGATCCCGACCTCGGTGGTGACTATGCCGCAGTGATGGCACTCGCCGAGAAATTCAGCACGATGGACGTTTACACCAATGCCGATTCGCCCCGCGATGCCAAGAAGGCTCGTGAGCTGGGCGCTCACGGTATCGGCCTGTGCCGCACCGAGCACATGTTTTTTGAGGGCGACCGCATCAAGGCCATGCGCGAGATGATCATCGCTCCCGACGAGGACACTCGCCGTGTCGCTCTGGCCAAGCTGCTCCCCTTGCAGCGTGGTGACTTCGAGGGCATCTTCGAGGCTATGGACGGTTACGAGGTGACCATCCGCCTGCTCGATCCCCCCTTGCACGAGTTCGTACCCCACCAGCTCGAGACCATGCGTGAGCTCGCCGAGCAGACTGGCCGCACCCTCGAGGAGGTGAAGCTCATCTGCGACGGTCTGGAAGAGTTCAACCCCATGCTCGGTCACCGTGGCTGCCGTCTGGGCAACACCTATCCCGAGATCACCGAGATGCAGGCACGTGCCATCATCGAGGCCGCCCTCAACGTCAAGGCTCGCGGCGTCGATGTGCACCCCAAGATCATGGTGCCCCTCATCGGTGTCAAGAACGAGATTAAGATGCAGGCCGACATCATCAACGAGACCGCCAAGAAGGTGTTCGCCGAGCGTGGCGAGACCGTAGCCTACAAGGTGGGTACCATGATTGAGATTCCGCGTGCAGCTCTCGTTGCCGACCAGATTGCCGAGGTTGTTGACTTCTTCTCCTTCGGTACCAACGACTTGACCCAGATGACCTTCGGTTACTCGCGTGATGACGCTGGCAAGTTCCTCGCCATCTACAAGAACTTGGGCATCCTCAAGGAGGATCCGTTCCAGGTGCTCGACCAGGAAGGCGTCGGCCAGCTCGTCGAGATGGCTACCCGCAAGGGCCGCGCCGCCAATCCCGACCTCAACGTCGGCATCTGTGGTGAGCACGGTGGTGAGCCCAAGAGCGTGAAGTTCTGCAACAAACTCAAACTGAACTACGTTTCCTGCTCGCCCTACCGCGTGCCCATCGCACGCCTTGCCGCCGCCCAGGCAGCAGTCGAGGAGTAATTATCACTCTGATATAATTAACAAGAGGGTGTGTCATAATGAAGTGCCCCCAAAAAGTTAGACGTTAAATACGTTTATAACTCTCTATGGTATTGAGCTCGGTATTGTACC
>JBGUKK010000070.1:0-10342 GCA_045114435.1 Sodaliphilus sp. | reverse complement strand
CAATGTGTTCCGCATTGCCAAGAACGTGGACATCAACCAAATCACTAAACTGAAATTCTAACGATTATGCCATTAAGTTTAGCAATAATAGTTGTAGCATTACCCCTGCTGATGTTCCTGTTCCTGGGACTTGCCGGGGTGAAAATGGGTAGGAAAATCACTGGTGTGATTGGCGTGCTGGCCATGCTCGTCGATACCATCCTCGCCTATGGCGTGGCGCTGACCTATTTCTTCGGCAGCAGCCAGGGCCAGATCGTCGATGGCGTGCGCCAGGCTGTGGTCGTTGCCAATCCCGCCTGGTTGTCGTTTACCGACACGATGGTGGTGCGCATGGGTGTCCTGGTGGATCCCATCGCGGCGATGATGCTGGTGGTCATCACCACCGTCTCGCTGATGGTGCACCTCTACAGCCTCGGGTACATGAGCGACCACGACGGTAACGCCGAGAAGGGTTTCCAGCGTTACTACGCCTTCCTGGCGCTGTTCACGTTCTCGATGCTGGGTCTGGTGGTTGCCACCAACATTTTCCAGATTTTCATCTTCTTTGAGATGGTGGGTCTGTCGTCCTACCTGCTCATCGGTTTCTATTACTCGACGCCCGCGGCCAATCATGCCAACAAGAAGGCCTTTATCGTCACCCGTCTGGCTGACCTGTTCTTCTTGCTGGGTATCATGATCCTGAGCTACTACACGGGCACCTTCGACTTCGACAAGCTGGTCTTCGGGCCGACGATGTCGGGCAGCCTGGAGACGGCCCAGAGTGCCATCAGCACTGCCGGTGGCGCCACCTTCATGGGCTGCTCGGTGATGGCTTGGGCGTTGACCTTCATCTTCATCGGCGGTGCCGGTAAGAGTGCGATGTACCCGTTGCACATCTGGCTGCCCGATGCCATGGAGGGTCCCACTCCCGTGTCGGCACTGATCCACGCCGCAACGATGGTTGTTGCCGGTGTGTTCCTGGTGGCAAGGCTGTTCCCACTCTATGTGCTCGTGCAGGGAGCGATGAACATCATCCTGGTGGTCGGCGCCTTCACGGCGTTCTATGCCGCCGCCATCGCCTGCACCCAGAGCGACATCAAGCGTGCGCTGGCCTTCTCGACGATCTCCCAGATTGCCTTCATGATGACCTCGCTGGCCGTGTCGTCCAACAACAACGCGCTCATCGAGATTCATGAGGGTCAGGGCCTGGGTTACATGGCGTCGATGTTCCACTTGTTCACCCACGCCATGTTCAAGGCGTTGCTCTTCCTGTGCGCTGGTGCGATTATCCATGCTGTTCACAGCAATGAGAACAGCAAGATGCACGGCCTGCACAAGTACATGCCCATCACCAGCATCTGCTTCCTGATTGGCTGTCTGGCTATCGCGGGCATTCCCCCGTTTGCCGGCTTCTTCAGCAAGGACGAGATCCTCGTGGCCGCTTATCACCGTGGCCTGGGTTGGGGTCTGTGGATGTCGATGGTGGCTTGCATGACCGCCTTCTACATGTTCCGCATCTATTACCTCATCTTCTTCTGGAAGAAACATGAGGTTCACGACGAGCATCACGCGCCCAAGGACCAGCCCTGGACGATGACGCTGCCGCTGATCATCCTCGCAGCCATCTCGTGTGTGGCAGGCTTCGTGCCCTTCCACGACCTGGTGACCTGGGACGGTCATGAGCTGCACACCTCCATCGACTGGACCGTGGCCGGCTCCAGCATCGCCGTTGCCCTGGTGGGCATCGGCCTGGCTACCGTGATGTACCGCAAGGAGAATCCGCTGCCCGAGCGCATGGCCAACGCGATGCGCGGCCTGTGGACAGCGAGCTACAAGCGCTTCTACATGGACGAGCTCTACCAGTTCATCACCCACAAGGTGATCTTCCAGTCCATCTGTGTGCCCATCGCATGGTTTGACCGTCACATCATCGACGGCTTCTTCAACCTGCTGGCCGACACGACCAACAGTGTCTCCTACGGCATCCGCCGCCTCCAGTCGGGCAGCATTCAGGCCTATGTGTTCGTTTATCTGCTCGGTGCCCTGCTCATCGCAGCCATCACCGCCATCTGTGTGTTGTTCATCTAATCAACGGTCTTACAAAATAGAAAGGATATCAAATGGAAATTTTCAATAATATACTGATTTACTTTGTGATCGTGCCTCTGTTGACGCTTGGAGGCTTGGCCCTGTGCAGCAATCGCGGCATCAAGGCCATCAGGACCGTTGCCGTTGTCGGTGCCAGTGTGCTGATGGTGCTTGCCGTCTGGCTGGTGAGCATCTTCCTGCAGACCCGTGGCGCTGGCGACACGAGCGAGATGATCCTGCGCAGCGATGTGATGTGGTATGCGCCCTTCAACGTCCACCTGTCGTTGGGCGTTGACGGCGTGAGTGTTGTGATGATCTTGCTGTCGGCCTTCATCGTGTTTGCGGGCGTGTTCGCCTCGTGGAAGATGAATCCGCTGCCCAAGCAGTTCTTCCTGTGGTTCTTCCTGTTGTCCACGGGTGTGTTCGGCTTCTTTATCTCGATTGACCTGTTCACGATGTTCATGTTCTATGAGGTCGCTCTGATCCCCATGTACCTGTTGATTGGCGTGTGGGGCAGCGGCAACAAGAACTACAGCGCCATGAAGCTGACTCTGATGCTGATGGGTGGCTCGGCCTTCCTGATGCTCGGCCTGATTGGCATCTACTTCCACTCGGCTCCCGAGGGTCAGCCGTTGACGATGAACATCCTGGATATCGCTCATAACAATGCCATTCCTCACAACTGGCAGTACGTGCTGTTCCCGCTGACGTTTGTCGGCTTTGGCGTGCTCGGTGCCATGTTCCCGTTCCACACATGGTCGCCCGACGGTCATGCCTCGGCGCCCACCGCGGTGTCGATGCTCCACGCCGGTGTGCTGATGAAGCTCGGTGGTTACGGCTGTTTCCGCATCGCCATCTACCTGATGCCCTTTGCCGCCAATGAGCTGGCTTGGATCTTCCTGCTGTTGACGGGCTTCAGCATCGTCTATGGTGCGTTGAGCGCCTGTGTGCAGACCGACCTCAAGTACATCAACGCTTACTCGTCGGTGAGCCACTGCGGTATGGTGCTGTTTGCCATCCTCATGTTCAACACCACGGCGATGACCGGTGCCGTGCTGCAGATGCTGTCTCACGGTCTGATGACGGCCCTGTTCTTTGCCCTCATCGGTATGATCTACGGCCGCACCCACACGCGTGACATCCGCGACATGGGCGGCATGATGCACATCATGCCCTACCTGGGTGTGGGCTATGTGATTGCCGGTTTGGCATCGTTGGGTCTGCCGGGCCTGAGCGGTTTCGCTGCCGAGATGACCATCTTCTTCGGCTCGTTCCAGCACACCGACACCTTCCACCGCGTGCTCACCATCATGGCCACCACCTCGATTGTCGTGACGGCCGTCTACATCCTGCGTGTTGTCGCCAAGCTGCTCTTTGGCGAGGTGCAGGATGAGCATCACCGCACGTTGACCGATGCCAGCTGGGAGGAGCGCCTGTCGACCGCCACGCTGATTCTTGCCGTGGCCGCCATCGGTTGCTTCCCCAACTTCTTTGTGAACATCATCAGCAGCAGCTTCAACCCCGTTGTCGAGGCCCTGAAGACTGCCCTGTGATAATGAAAGTGTTTAACCTGATAAAAATTGCATAAAAAGATATGATGGATTATTCACAGTTCTTATTGATGCCGCAGGAGATTGGCCTGTTGCTGGTTTTCCTGTTAGTTTTCATCTATGACACTTTCATGCCGGAGCGCTCACAACGTTACATGCCCGTGTTCTCGGTCATCATGATGGCGCTCTACACGATATACTGTTTCTGCATGCCGGCCGGGGTGGGAGAAGCCTTCGGTGGCATGTTCGAGAGCAACACGGCCACCTGGGTGATGAAGAACATCCTCAACGTGGGCGTGGTGCTCGTGCTCCTGCAGGCCGTGAAGTGGACCAACAGCGACTTCGTCAGCGTGCGTCGCGGCGAGTTCTACGAGCTGACGCTGCTCACGTTGCTGGGCATGTTCCTCATGATCTCGGCCCGTCACTTCCTGCTGTTCGTCATCGGCTTGGAGACCGCCTCGCTGCCCATCGCAGCCCTGGCCGCCTTTGAGAAACGTCACTACGAGTCCCACGAGGCTGCTGCCAAGTATATCTTCACCGCGATCTTCTCGTCGGCGATTTTCCTGCTTGGCATCTCCTTCGTCTATGGCATCAGTGGCACGCTCTACTTCAAGGACATCGCCATGCTGCTCATCGGCAACCACTCGGTGCTGCTGATCACCGCGCTGGCCTTTGTCATCGCCGGTGTGGGCTTCAAGCTCTCGCTCGTGCCCTTCCACCAGTGGACCGCCGACGTCTATCAGGGCGCACCCACCGCAGTGACCAGCTACCTGTCGGTCATCAGCAAGGGCGCTGCCGCGTTCTCGTTCCTGGTGATCCTGGTGCAGGTCTTCGGTGCCGCCTACAGTCAGATGTGGGAATGGATGCTCTATGCCATCATCGTGCTCACCATCACCATCGGTAACCTGTTCGCCATCCGCCAGCGCAACCTGAAGCGCTTCCTCGCCTTCTCGTCGATCTCCCAGGCTGGTTACATCATGCTCGGCGTCATCGCCGTCAACGTGATGGGCATGTCCTCGATGATCTACTACGTGCTGGTGTACATCTTCAGCAACCTCGCCGCCTTCGGCGTGATTGCCGCGATCGAGCGTCAGACGGGGCGCGTCACCATGGACGACTACAATGGCCTGTTCAAGACCAATCCCTGGCTCGCCTTCACGATGATGCTGGCGATGTTCTCGCTGGGTGGTATTCCTCCCTTTGCGGGCTTCTTCAGCAAGTTCTTCATCTTTGTCGGCGCTTGCAATCAGGGCTCGGTGGCCATCTATGCCCTCGTGCTCATTGCGTTGGTCAACACGATCATCTCGCTGTACTACTACCTGCTCGTGGTCAAGGCGATGTTCCTGCGTCAGGACGACTGCGTGATTCCCACCATCAAGAGCCACTGGACCGAGCGTCTGGGACTCATCCTGTGTGTGCTGGGTGTCATCCTCATCGGCCTCGTCAGCTGCATCTACACCTACATCAACGGGGCTGTGGATGCCATCAGCGGCATGTTCAGCGTGATCCAGTGAGACAGGCTCGTCAGAGGTTAGAATAGAGAGAATGGAGTAGGGGGGAAGATTGTGCGGCCCACGCCGCCCCTAACCCCTAAACTCTAAACCCAAAACTTTAAGTTTAGGGCAAAACTTAAACAACAACTACTTCTGATATCATTTAGCATAACCAAACAGAAGAAAGATTTGTTTCATGTTAAGAAGGGAGGCACAGTGGCAATCCACAGTGCCTCCTGTTTTTATGGCTTGCTCTTGTTGTGGGGGTACATGGGGCGGCCGGCGGCGAGCGCTTCGGCACGCTGACGCGCGACCTCGCGGCAGTGGTCTTTCCAGCGTTCACGCTCCAGGGCGCGCTCGTGCTTCTCGATGGCTGCTGCGCGCTCGCTCATGAAGCTGTTGCGCAGGGCCGTGATGATGACCAGGGGGTCGATGGCGCCGTAGAAGTGCCCGTAGCGGCCCGACTTGAAGCGGTACAGGAAGAGCATGATCTCGCTCACCTTCAAGTAGGAGAACTCGGTGCTGATGATCTGTGCCAGCTGCTTCATCTGCCCCTTGTCGAGCTTCTCCTTGCAGGAGCAGTACTCGTTCAGGTCATCGAGCTGCGGCATCATCCAGATGGTGGCCGCCTCGTCGCGGTAGGCCCGTCGCAGTGTCATCAGCGTGGGAGCGGTGCCGAAGAGTGCGTGCTCCACATTCTCGGCGCTGAATTGCTGCATGCTGGGGTTCATCATGGTCATGAACGACTTCAGGTCAGAATGGGATGACAGCAGGCTGTTGACTTGCTGCTTCAAGTTCGGCGATAGCGCGGCACACTTCTTGGCGTCGGGCTTCTCGTTCCGCTTGTCGGCGGGCGACAGGATCGGCAATATATCGTTGATTGTTTTCATGGTAGGATGGATGGTTTGTGTTGTTAGTGAAAATCTTGATGATATAGGGCAGCTGGTTCACGAAGTGGGCCTTGGCGTGAGGCAACGTCTCGCACAGGTCGCGTTCCCGCAGGAATTTGATGAAGTCGGCGATGTAACGTGTCATGTCCTGGCGGCTGATGTGCCGCGACATGCACAACTCGTCCAGCCACGGCTGTTCATTGAGCAGTTGCCGCTGCAGTTCCTCATGGGACAAGATGACCTTGGCCGAGCCCCTTTTCTCTTCCTCACGTGTGATAGGAGAGAGAGTTATATTATTATTTTTTTTATTTTTTTCTTCTATAGGGGGTGTGGGGGAAAGGTCTTCTTTTTTGCTTTTTTTTATGGTTTCTTCTTGGTTTTTCCCTGCGGGAGATGTGAGGTTTTGAGTCTCTGCCGGCTCGACGGGGTGCTTGCGGGGGCGGCCGCCCTTGGCGCCATTGGCACGCAGGGTGGCCACACGCTTCACGCTACTGACGATGGGCGGGCTCAGCAGGGCAAAGGCGATGCGCTGGCCCGACGTCTTGAGCATGGGTTCGGCATCCTTGCCGCTCACACAGGCCACCAGGGCTCGCATCAGGCTTGCCAACTCATCGTCGTTGAGCAAGGTGGTCACCATCTCGAGCGCGGCCCAATCAATGCTGATGTTAAGGGTGGTGTTCATGGTTGTACTTTGGTTTTAATTTGGTTTTGTCAGGTTTCTGGTTGTTTTTATCGCCACAAAGGTAAACATCGGCTCCTGTAATCCACCATGTCAAAAATCTAAAATCCGTTTTTTTTTACCACTTGTGGTGGGAAGGAAAATCATGATAATTGATTCATTTTTATTGGTGTTTTAGCAGGTGATCCTTATATTTGCGGCATAAACAAATAGCATTAAGCGAATAATTACTAATCATATAATATTAATAAAAGTTTTAATCTTAATTTGCTTAATTTCCCGTGCGATAGCATGGTCAAAACAGTGAGACATAATTATGACACAGCCTCATTTATGGACTTTTGGAAAATGTGCGAGGACGATACCGCCCCCCCCGACACCCTCCGGGTGACGAGGCCCCAGGCGGCTCCAAGCCGCAGGCCTTCGTTCGACTTGTTTAGAGACAGCACTTGCTCTGAAGGCCTCTCTGAAGGCCGACAAGTATACATTGCTGTTTTTTTTAGACATGTTGCCGAAAAATAATAGGTTTTTTGCGTTTTTTATTGTTGTTTTGAAAGATAATCTGTATATTTGCAGCATAAACAAATAACATTAAGCAAATATTTACTAACTATAAAAATATAAAGATCATGAAGAAACTATTACTCATTTCATTATTGCTGTTGATAGGGTCGCTTGCCGCGCGTGCCGATGTGACCATCAACAGCACCAATTTCCCCGACGCGAACTTCCGTGCCTACCTGCTCTCGCAGTATCCCAGCGGCACAATCACAACATCTCAACTCAACTCCCGCACAACGCTCGATGTGTCGCAGAAGCAGATTTCCAACCTTCAGGGAATCCAGCATTTCGTTGGCTTGACTACATTGCGCTGCTACTCCAACAACCTCACTTCACTCAGCCTGAGCAGTAACACCAGACTGACCTACGTGGACTGCAGCGATAACAATCTGAGCAACCTCGATGCTTCGACCTTGACCGCCTTGAAAACGCTCAGATGTCAAAATAACCATTTGAGGAGTCTTGACATACCGAGCAGCGCTCCTGACCTGGAGACGGTGATTTGTAACAACAATGACTTCACCATGCTCTTTTTGAATAACTATCCGGCGCTCAAGACGCTCGACGCGAGTGCTTGCTCGACGCTGTATCAGTTGTCTTGCAATAATAGCGCTCTGACATCGCTTGATGTGGCTAACTGCTCCCAAATGAGATTCCTTTCTTGTGGAGGAAACAAGTTGACGGAATTGAACTTGAGGGGTTGCGACGGGCTCAAGAACCTCTACTGTCCCAATAACCAACTCACAGAACTCGAGGTGGATGTGTGCCCCTTGCTCGAGGACCTGTATTGCAATGGCAATCCATTGACCTATCTTGAAGCGTGTGGCATGACCAATCTGGAAAAATTGAGTGTCGCAGACTGCCTCGAGTTGGAAATCCTCCTGTGCTATGACAACAACCTGACCGACCTGGATGTGACCGGATGCACCGCTCTGAATGACCTGCAGTGCTTCGACAACGATAACCTGACAAGTATCACTGGTATCCATCAATGTACTAATCTTGCCTACTTCGACTGTGAGGGGTGCAAACTTTCGAAGTTGATAATGACCCGCACCTATCCTTATCTGAGGACGTTCAATGCCCCTGAAAACAACCTCAGCGAAGTGTTAATCTACGACGCTCCTAATCTGACCAGCGTGAATCTGGAGAACAATGCTGCATTGACCCGTCTTACCATCAAAAACAGCGGCGTGGCAAGTATGAATATCACGGGGTGTGACCAGATTCAGTCACTCTACCTCGAGAACAACCAATTCACTGAACTGGACCTGAGTTATCGCGATGCGTTCACGTCAGCCACCATTACCGGCAACAGCCAGTTGACTCGCCTGAATCTGAATTACTGCACCTCCCTTGAGACGCTCTATTGCCAAAACAATGGGCTGACCTCATTGTTGATATCGGTTGCTAATTCCCTGAAGACGCTGAACTGCTCCGGCAACCAGTTGACCTCTCTTAGTTTATCGAACGTGGAACTCATCAGTGCCGATTGCAGTTCCAATCAATTATCCACCCTGACTCTCAGGTGCTCAAAACTCGAGCGCCTCAACTGCAGCAATAATAATCTGCGACAATTGAACCTGGCCTATATCTCTGCCCTCAAAAATCTTGATTGCAGTTACAACAACTTGACACGTTTGGCTCCTAACGTCTGTCAAAACCTCACTACCTTGTCTTGCCACAACAACCAATTGACGGCTCTGTCTGTGAGCAATTGCCCGGCACTCACTGATTTATTTTGCTACGACAACCAATTGACGGGCCTCGACGTGAGTGGTTGCCCGGCACTCACTGATTTATTTTGCTACGACAACCAATTGACGGTCCTCGATGTGAGCGCTTGTGAAGCGATTAAGAATATTGGTTTTTTTCATAATCAAATTAAGGGTCAACAACTTGACGACATGATTGCCGGTTTGCCCGTGATTGCTGACGACCAAGGAATATTATACGCCCTTTACCCTGATGCTGCCGAAGGGAACTTGTTCACTTCGACCCAGGCGTTGAATGCCATAAACAAGAATTGGTATGTAGGCAAGCACATCGAAGATCCGGATTATCAGTTTGCCCCGTATTTCATCGATGCATTCTACATGTGGGATGATACGGTTGCCACAGGTTCCACCTTCACCATTCCAGTCTATCTTTCGTACGAGGGTTTCAATTCAATGTTGGGCAAGATTTTTATTCCTGAAGGCTTCGAACTACTCAATGTGGAAAAAGGTCAGGCTTGCGGTGAAAATGCCGTTGTCAGTTTCGTCAACTCCGACCAGTATACCGACGATGGCCGACGCTACAGGGACCTGATGCTTGTTAATCCTCAGGTGGAGGAATATCCTGAAAATCCCGTTCTCATGTTGACTTTCAAGGCTCCTGCAGCCGCTGGAGAGTCCTTGGTTTCTCTTGAGAACATCCAGGTTACCCGCGACCAGCAGGAAGACTGGTACAACAGTTATGTCAAGATCACGGTGGGCGGCGGTGTCCTGATCGGTGACGTGAACAGTGACGGCACGGTGAACATTTCTGATGCCATCACCCTGATTTCGGCAGTCGTCAACGACAACTTCGAGGGCATCAACATGGCCAATGCCGACGTGACCGGCGAGGGCGTTGTCAACATCAGTGATACGATTGCCCTCATCAACATGGTGCTGAACAACTTATAACTAAATATTAGTCCCACGAATCAGTGCCCACGAATTTCACGAATTCACACGAAGATGTTGATTGACAATTCGTGTGAATTCGTGGGCAATAATAATTCGAGGACGGAAATAATTCGTGGACGATGTGATTGTGCGACATTTTTATTGCAAATATGAAAATTTGTTCATATATTTGCGATTGAATATAGAAATAGATAGAATTAACATTAGGAACGCTTATATTTTTTAATTATGAAGAAACTGTTACTACTCTCGTTATTGCTGTTGGTCGGGGCGCTGGGCGTGCGTGCCGATGTGACCATCAACGCCACCAACTTTCCTGACGCGAACTTCCGCAACTACTTGATGAGCGAGTATCCCAGCGGCACCATCACCACGGCGCAGCTCAATGCCCGCACCGAACTGATCTTGGAATACAAGGGCATCTCCAACA
>JBGUKK010000069.1:0-6750 GCA_045114435.1 Sodaliphilus sp. | reverse complement strand
AATGCAAGAAAAATTCTTTTTTTCTTGCCATTGTCTTCGGC
The DNA here is from genome assembly GCA_045114435.1 of Sodaliphilus sp. Taxonomy (GTDB): domain Bacteria; phylum Bacteroidota; class Bacteroidia; order Bacteroidales; family Muribaculaceae; genus Sodaliphilus. The sequence goes on along the minus strand of JBGUKK010000069.1, from coordinate 6,709 downwards.
TTGCACTAACGTTCCCTCCCTGCGGGCGGGCAAGATAGGCGGCGCCTCAACAATGCAAGAAAAATTCTTTTTTTCTTGCCATTGTCTTCGGCTTGCACTATCTTTGTGTTTGATTTTGGTATTTTGTGGGCTATTATGAACAACGAACCGCTGAAAATAGATGTTGATCAGGTGCTGAGGACACGTTTGCCCCGGCACTATCGCTATATCCCACGGTTTGCTGTGCGGTGGCTCGAGCGCACCATCTGCCAGGACGAATTGAACACCATTCTGAAGAAGATGGCTGGCAAGAACAGTGTGGACGCGGCGACAGCAGCTCTGGACGAGATGGGAATCACCGTCGAGGCAACCGGGCTTGACCGATTGCCGCAGGGGCGCTACATGTTTGTGTCCAACCACCCCTTGGGAGGCCTTGACGGCCTGGCACTGATTTCGCTGCTGGGTAACCACTATAACCGCCACATCAAGTTCCTAGTCAATGACCTGCTGATGGCAGTGGAACCCTTGCGCGGCGTATTCCTTCCCGTGAACAAGTACGGCAGCCAGTCACGTGAGGGTGCCCTAGGCATCGAGGAAGCGCTGCAGAGCGACAATCAGTTCATCACGTTCCCTGCCGGCCTGTGCTCGCGCATGCAACCCGATGGCAGCATCGCCGACCTGACATGGCACAAGGCGGCCGTCGTACAGGCGGTGAACTACCATCGAGACATGGTACCCATCTATTTTGATGCCACCAACTCATCGTTCTTCTATCGCTTTGCCAAGTGGCGCAAGCGATTGGGCATCAAGTTTAACATCGAACTCATCTTCCTGCCCAAGGAGATGCTCAAGAAACGCGGTTCCACGCTGCACATGGTCATCGGTGAACCCATCGCATGGCACTCACTGGATACTTCCAAGCCCCGTCAAGAAGCCGCTCGACTGCGCGATATCGTTTATACCCTGGCACCGCCATCATCAACCAAAGCCTAAGAGATTATTGCCTATGGAACCGATTATTGAACCCATCCCCGTCGAACTCATTGAGCAAGAGCTCACCGCAGAACACCTGTTACGGCACACCAACAAGGCCGACAACGACATCTATGTGGTGACGGCCCACAATGCGCCCAACACGATGCGCGAAATCGGCCGCCTGCGCGAAATCTCTTTCCGCAGCTCTGGTGGCGGAACAGGCAAGGCTTGTGACATCGACGAGTTTGACCTGATGGAGCCGCCATGCCAGCAGCTGCTGGTGTGGAACACCGAGAAGCGCGAGATCATCGGAGCCTACCGCTTCATCGGCGGCTGGGACGTGAAGATTGAACAAAATGTGCCACGCATCGCCACTGGCCACATGTTCAAGTTTAGCGATAAGTTCCTGAACGAGATTCTGCCAGTCACCATTGAGCTGGGACGCTCGTTTGTGCGTCCTGAGTATCAATCGACGCGCGAGGGAGTCAGAGCGCTGTTCGCCCTTGACAACCTGTGGGACGGTCTGGGCGCCCTGACCATCATCTATCCACAGGTGAAATACATGTTCGGCAAGATGACAATGTACCCGAGCTATGACCGTGAATGCCGCGACATGCTGCTGTGCTTTCTCAACCTCTATTTCAAGGACAAGGAAGCACTGGTCGTGCCCATCGACCCGCTGCCCAACACGCGCAACGACGACCCCGAACTGATAGCCCACTTTGTGGGCAACGACTTCCGCGAGGACTACAAGCGGCTGAACGCCTTCATCCGCCAGCACAGCATCAACATACCGCCACTGGTCAACGCCTACATGGGGCTGTCGCCCAAGATGCTGCTGCTGGGCACGGCCATCAACCGCGAGTTTGGCGACGTCGAGGAGACTGGTATCCTCATCAAACTCGACGAGATTGCCGACGAGAAGAAACGACGCCACATCGACACCTATCAGCGACATCATGAATGAATGTTGCAAAACCACCCATGACACCCATGACAAGAAGACTCATCACATCGCTATTATCGGCCCTTGCCCTGTGTTGCGGCTTGACCGCTGCAGGCCAGGGTACTCCAGAAATACATTCACTAGACGACACCACAACCACAGCCTACCCATGTTGCACTCCCACTGCTGTGAATGACGGCTGCTATGTCGTGGGGGTTCTCATGAACGCTGGCAACAGCGAGCTGGCACCTTACTACATTTCCTCAAACCAGGGTGGCGCCGTCACCCAGCAGTATTCGGCCATTGCCTCTGCGGGGTTGTATAAGCTCCACAAGAGCAACCAGCGCTTCTCCTGGGGTGCCGGCATCGTGCTGATGGGCGGCTATGCCTCGAGTGCGGGTTATCAGCGCTACAAGGGCGATGGCCAGTTCGAGACGCAACAGCAACATCCTGCACGGGCATGGGTCCACCAGGCCTATGCCGAGGCCAAGTACCGCAGCATCTTTGCTACCGCCGGGCAGAAGTTCAAGCCTTCACCCATTGTCAACGGATCGCTGAGCAGTGGCGACCTGGTGTGGAGCAATAACGCCCGTCCGCCAGTGGGAGTGCGTGCTGGTTTCATCGACTTCCAGAACATTCCCTTTACCAAAGGTTGGCTGCAGCTCACCGGAGAATTCGGCTACTTCAGGCAGTTTGACAACAAGTGGCTCGAGAACCACTACAACTACTATAACCACTTCATCACCACGGGCATCTGGCTGCACTACAAGAGCCTGCATTTCCGCACCAAGCCCAGCCAACCCGTCGTCTTCACCATCGGCGCACAGTCGGCTTGCCAGTTCGGCGGCACGGCCAAGTATTATGAGAACGGCCAAGTGACACGCACCGTCAAGATGGACGCCGACCTGAAGGCCTTCTTCCGTACCTTCATCGCCGGAAGCGGTGGCAACAGCGCGGGCGACTCATTTGTCGAGGGCAACCACCTGGGCACCTGGGACATCGCCCTGGATTACAATTTCAAGGACGGCAAGCGACTGCGGGCCTACACCCAGTGGCTATGGGAAGACGGGTCGGGCATCGGTAAGATGAACGGCTTTGACGGCCTGTGGGGGGTGGAATACCGCAGCGACAATGACAAGTCGCTGGTGAACGGCGCCGTCATTGAATACATCGACTTCACCAACCAGAGCGGCCCCATCCACTGGACTCCTAACGATCGTCCCGGCACCCCCATCACCAGCCACTCGTCGGGCGCCGACGACTACTACAACAACTACATCTATAACGGCTACCAGAACCGCGGCCTGTCCATCGGCTCCCCCTTCGTCAAGTCACCGCTTTACAACCTGGACGGCTACATGCGCTACCGCGACAATGTGCTGCGAGGCTTCCACGCTGCCATGTCGGGGTGGTTCACCCAGGAATGGGGTTATCGCCTGATGAGCTCCTACCGTAAGGCTTGGGGCACCCCCTGGCTTCCCCGTTCAGGCAGCGTTGACGACTTCTCGATGGCCCTTGACATCAGCTTCAGGCCTCTCCCCAATTGGGACATCAAAGCCACCGTGGCCATGGACCACGGCACGCTCTACGGCAACAACTGGGGTGCAATGCTCAGCATTAACTACCTTGGCGCATTTAATTTCAAGAAATGATGAAAAAGACAACATTCAATATATCACTCTTGCTGGTTGCGCTGTTACTTGGCGCTTGCACCCGTAATCATGGCGACATCGGCATCTGGTTCGGCACATGGCATGTTGAGAACATCACCATCGACGGCACACCCCAGAATGTCAATGGCGACTACTTTTTCCAGTTCCAGAACAAGGTCTTCAGGGTCTCACAGGTCTATGGCCACGAGCAATTGGTCGAGAGTTTCGGCACTTGGGAAGAGAATGACAACAAGATGACGGTATCCTTCCCAGACCCCAGCGCCTATTACATCGTGATGCCCGGCCTGGAGAATCACAATGACTTCACCGTCACGACCACCTCGTCCCATGAGGTCACGTTCACCAAGGCCGACGCCACTGGCACGACAGTTGTTTACCACCTGAAGAAACAACCCTGATGAGGCGCATCGCTAAATCATCGGGAGCAAAAAGTAAAGAAAAAACTCAAGTTTTTTAACAAATTATTAAAAAAAACACTAAATTTGCACGTTGCAGATAATAACTAACAACTAAATATCTTTATCACTATGAGACTAGACGGAAGACGCGAAAGCGAAAATGTGGAAGATCGCCGCGGTATGGGTACCGGAACCAAGGTTGGTTTGGGAGGTATCGGCGGACTGATTATCGCCGGACTGATCACCCTGCTGATGGGTGGAAACATCGGTGACGTGTTACAACAGGCTGGCGGCCTGGGCATGCAGAGCGAGGGAGGCCAGACCGAATACACTCAAGAGGAAGAAGAACTCGCCACCTTCTCCAGGCAAGTGATTGCAAGTACCGAGGACATCTGGGCTCAGATTTTCAAGCAGTACGGCATCGGCGAGTATCCTGCTCCCACATTGGTATTATACAGCGGCAGCACCTCCACGGCATGCGGCCAGGGACAGGCAGCAATGGGGCCGTTCTACTGCTCTGGTGACCAAAAGGTTTATCTGGATTTGTCGTTCTTCCAGACAATGGACCAGCAGCTGGGCGTGAGGGGTGACAACTCAAGCCTCGCCAAAGCCTACGTCATCGCCCACGAGGTGGGACACCACATCGAGTATCTGATGGGCACCCTGGATAAGGCCCACCGCAAGATGCAGGCCACCAACCAGACCAATGCCAACAAGTACAGCGTTCGTCTGGAGCTGATGGCCGACTTCTATGCCGGCGTGTGGGCTCACTACGAGAGCAAGTACTTCCAGTCCATCAGCGACAAGGACTTGATGGAGGCTATCGACTGCGCTCAGAAGATCGGTGACGACTACCTGCAGAAACGCGCACAGGGTTATGCTCAACCCGAGAGTTTCACCCATGGCACCAGCGCCCAACGCATGAAGTGGTTCAAGAAAGGCTACGAGACCGGCGACGTGCGTCAAGCCACCACCTTCCAGGAAAGCGACGCCACCTTGTAAACGCCACCACGGCCTAAAAACATGTTTTTGAACAAAGGTCATTAATGATCACATAATAGGTGTGCGTCCCCTCATCTTAATATGTCGGGACGCACAACACCTTTTTTTACCAATAAAATGTGTCAAACTCTTAGCTCTATTCCATACCACACGATAAGTAATTTGGAACAACAGCAATTAAGCTGTTCTTACTGTAACTGGCAATGACTGATAAAACAAATAGAATACAATGGATTGATTTAGCAAAAGGTTTCTGCATCATACTTGTTGTGCTGCAGCATGTATCGGAACTCACTCATGTAGATTATCCACTAAGTTTACAGGCTTTCGGATTCAGAATGCCCTTGTATTTCATTCTTTCAGGGCTCTTCTTCAAACAATATGAAGGTTTCTTCGGATTCTTGAAAAGAAAAACCAACAAACTGCTGATTCCATTCCTGTTTTTTTATTTCTTCACTTCTTTTTTACTCTACTGTATTTTGTTGTACCCTGATCAATTGCATGTCGCTTGTTACAATTTTAAAAAATTCTATTACGATGACTATATCATGTTCAATAATCCAATCTGGTTTTTATTGTGTCTATTTGAGGTGAATCTGCTGTTCTATTTTATACAATGGCTTGCTCAAAAACTCTCAGAAAAACATAAGACCCCGATTGTTCTGCTTCTTTCATTGGTTATTGGATTCACAGGGCTTACTTTAGGAGTTAAAGAAATTAATATTCCATTTTTCATTGATACAGCCATGTCGTCTCTTCCACTCTTTGCCTTCGGATGGTGGTTATTCAGACATTCTAACATATTGACATCTCCAATTCATTATTTACGGGGTCTTATTGTCATCATTACATGTTTCATCGTTTTATATTATACAGCTGTGCCAGTTAAATGGGGTGTGAACAGGATTTCTTTGAATGGCATCGGCTTCGTTTATATCAGTGGTATTGCTGGAACTATCATGGTCTTAATGCTAGCCAAAATAATAGGTTGTTTGCCAGTGATATCATATTGGGGAAGATACTCAATTATTATCTTGTGTACCCACTGTTTATTGGCCACATTGATAACAACATATTTCAGCCCGTATTTGTCAGGTGTAAGTTACCTGCTAATAGTTTTTACAGTGACAATGCTGGTATGTTCTTTTCTCATACCTTTAATGAGAAGATACATGCCACACGTAACCGCACAGAAGGATTTAATAAGATTATAATGGTCTACTGCCTTAGTCTGTTCAATACATTACCTAAAACCCAGCCATTTGCTCATCGGCTTACCCATTGCCTTATCACCAATGTAACATAAGCCGAAACTAATCAATAACACAATACTGGAATTAATAACGAACGGAATCGAATCATATATGGGTATGCGTTTTAATAGATGTAAAACAAAGACGTGTGACAAATAAATTCCAAATGAATAGTCACCTATCTTCTTCAAGATTTTATTGGATGACGCAAAGCCTCCTCGTTCCAGAATTGTATAGGCAATCAGACAGGCTAACACACCAGAAATGATTGAGCTCAATTTAAGAACAGTACCAGAATTAGTGCCACCGATTAACGTCCATACGTAACCCTCAGCCATCTGCAATATCAATGAAACACCAAATAAAAACGCGAGCACCTTTAATGAATACTGTTTTTCATTAGTGTCCACTAAAAAATCATAAAAGTTCTTTGAAATTATTGAAATTCAGTTAGTTAAGTCGGTTTTTGGCGCGAACGGATTT
>JBGUKK010000068.1:0-1743 GCA_045114435.1 Sodaliphilus sp. | reverse complement strand
GAGGGTGTGTCATAATTCAGTTATGGCTCACCCTCTTTGCAGATCAACCGCCTGAGAATGCGATATTTTTCAGGCGGCTGTTTTTTCTGTGTTTTGCCTGAACATTCGATCCTCATGGGGTAAAAAATGAACTGTGACGGCAAAATGACAAAAATGGGGCCCGTTTCCGCCATCTCGGGCGGATTTTGCCATTTTTGCGGCCATCTTCTTGATGTTGAAGGCGATAGCGAAGAAGGCAAAGTCCATCGTGACCTTGTCTTTGCCGAAGTGGCGGAAGCGTTTGTAATGCATGTTGTTCTTCATCTGCCCGAACACGGCTTCCGGCTCTATGGGTCTTTTTGAGCGGTGTTCGAGCCCTTTGTCGGAGTTGAGGTTTTCCCTCGCCCTCTGCTTGTAGGCGATGAGCCTGTGGCTGACCTCGATCTCTCGGTTGCCTCTCTTCCTCCTGTGGCATTTGGCCTTCAACGGGCAACCCTGGCAGCGCTGGGCGCGGTAGGCGGCCTGCTCGATGATATAGCCGCTCCCAGTCCTGTCGTGCCGTGTGCCCACGCGCCTCATGTGCTGGCCCATCGGGCAGACGAAGTAGTCGCCCCCGACGTTGTAGTGCAGGTTCTCCACGCGACGCGGGTCCTGCTTGAAGGAGCGCTTCTGCTCCATGTGGAAGTAGTTGTACTTGACGTAGGCCTGGATGCCGTTCTCTTCCATGAAGCGGTAGTTCTCCTCGCTGCCGTATCCAGAGTCGGCCACCACTGTTGAGGCCATGCGCCCGTAGCGCCGCTGGAACGAGGTCAGGAACAAGGGCATCGTGAGCGTGTCGCCAGGGTTGGGGAACAGGCCGAAGTCCACCAGGAACTGGTTCTCGGTAGCGATCTGCAGGTTGTAGCCGGGCTTGGTCTGCCCGTTGTTCATCGCGTCCTCCTTCATGCGCATGAACGTGGCGTCGGGGTCCGTCTTGGACATCGAGTTGCGCTCGCCCATCCGCTCAAGACGGCTGTCGTACTCGCCCAGTTTGTCTCCCATCCGCCCGAGTTCCCTGATATCCTTCTCCCTTTGGCGGCGGGCTTTCTTGTCTTCCTTGCTCTCAGGTGCGGGGCTTGCGGAAAGTGAACGCTGCAGTTCCTCGCATATCTCCGTGAGCTGTGCCGGCGTGAACTCCACCGACTCGTCCTGCGCGGCATTCTCCTGGGCGATGGCATCGTCGATCTGGCTCAGCAGCGCACGTATCTTCTGCTGCAGCTTTGCCCGGTTCTTCACCACCATCTTCTTCCAGACGAAGGTATACTTGTTCGCCTTCGACTCTATCTTCGTGCCGTCGATGTACTCCACCTCAAGGCTGATGAAGCCACGCTCGGCAAGTATCAGCACCAGCTGCGTGAACACGTTGTCGATCTCATCCTTGACGCGGTTGCGGAAGTTGTTGATCGTCTTGTGGTCGGGTTGGGCATAACCGGCCAGCCATATGAAATGAACGTCCCGCTTGAGTGCATTCTCTATCTTGCGGCACGAGTAGATGTTGTTCATGTAGCCGTAGATGATGACCTTGAGCATCATCCTGGGATGGTAGGGGCTCGCGCCGCGGTCATGGTACAGGGAGTATATGCGACCCATGTCCAGGCTGTCAACAACCGCATTGACCAGACGGACAGGGTCGTCCGGGGCAATATCTTTGTCGATTCTTTCAGGAAAAAGAACCAATTGGTTGTTTATGTGCTCACGAAAGTGTAACTTTGCAGACATATTTTT